>CAVRLA010000009.1:0-83031 GCA_963722055.1 uncultured Actinomycetes bacterium
GCGGCACACCGGCCCCGCAGAACGCCTTAGCGTAGCCGCAGACGGCCCTGAGAGGACAGGCCCGCAGAGCCGGCGACCGCGAACAGATCCTCCCCCACCGATTTCAGCCGGCTACTGGCGGAGTGGTGATCATGAAAGCAACCAGCATGAGCCCCCGGTCAGGGCAGCAGACCGCCACCAGCAGCACGGTGGTGCTCCTGCACGGCCACCAGCTTGACCGCAACCCGGCGCGGGCGGTCACGGCCGAGGCGGCCGGCACCTTCGTGCTGGTCCTGGTGGTCGTGCCGGTGGCCACCGACCCCTGGGTCCCGCGCGGCATCGCCGCCATGGCCATCGGCGCGGCGCTCGCGGTCGCCTCCCGGGCCGGCTCGCAGGGGTCCCGGGCGGCCCGGTGCCCTCGCGCTTGGCGCTGGTCAACCTCGCCCAATCCTCGGGAAGCCGACCCTGGCCATTGCCTTCATCGCCGTCGCCGCTGGTTTCGGCGGCTGCGCCCTACCGGAAACCGCGAGGCCGGCGGCGAGGGAGCCGTGCGCGGCAGCAGCCCGGCGTCCGCAGGGCCTGCGTCCGAAGGGACGCGAGCGAAGCGAAGCTGATGTGACGTCAATCACGATGCAATTTTTCCGCTAGCGGATGGATTCGGTGGTCGTAGGCGATCAGCGATTCGCTTGACTGGAGCTGGCTAGCACTTTTCCGGACGCAGCTGCAGGGTTGTGGCTGCGGCTTCGGGTGTCACCATGGAGGCGGTCGACGACGAGCTGCCGTATTTGGTGCGATAGGCGGCATCGACACCTGTGCGTAGCGGATCTGTTCCCCTGCCGACGTCCTTAACAGCGACGTCTGCCTCCAGACTGGGCACGCGGATTCGGGCCCGGCGCGAGCTCAGCACATGACCAAACCAGCCCGTCTCCCGCCGGTACCACGTCCGTACGTAGATCTGCTCATCGACGAGCACGACCCAGATCGGCACCCAGCGCCGCAAGGTGCCATCATCACGTTTGACGGCGATCTGCAGTTCGCGGGCCGATCCGATCCGCTCCAGATCGTCCGGAGACCAAGCGGCAGTCATGGCGCGGATCGTCCTGGGCGTGTATTCACGATCAGGTGCATCTTGGGTGTGCAGGTCTGTGACGAGGGCCGCCCAGGGACTGGCGCGCCGACAGCGTGGTAACCGGGCCTGGGCAGACGGACGGGCGCGAAGGTCGTCACCACGCAGTTCACTCCTTCTGTGAGGCGTCATAGTCTGGCGTCGCCCTAGCCAGCAGCTTGGACAGTACCCAGCTGAGCGCGGCTTGGTCGGTCGCCGTCAGGCGGTCGCTGAACAGCGCCGCCACCAGCCGCAGGTGCGATTCAATGGCAGCCAGCAGGGCGGCCCGCCCGTCGTCGGTGACCGCGATCTCAATACTGCGCCGGTCGTCGTCGGCCGTGCTGCGCGTGATCAGGCCCGCCTTCTCCATCCGGACCAGCAGCCGGCTCACACCGCTTTCGCTGAGCAGTACGCGATCCCGCAGCTCTTTCTGATGCGCCCGCATGCCAGGCAGGTCGGCGAGGTGCACCAGGACGTCGAACCACTCCAGCGGCAGCTGGTGCTCACGCAGCATCTCATCGGCAAGCTGCTCGATGATCTGCCGGTGCGCAGCCAGAAAGGACTGCCAAAGGGGGGTCTGCTGATTCAGCTGTGCTAGCGCCTCTTCAAGCTCATCCGCTACCTCCGCCGGGCGCGTGGGGCCTGCGCGCGGAGACTGCTGGACCGCTTCGTTCTGTCCCTTCGACGTCACTACGTGTACTCACCTCGGCGAAGTTCGACCCTATCAGGCAGGACTACTTGAGCGGGCAAGCTGTGGGCGCGCCGAACATTACGATACCGCGGCGATGACACCCAGACAGCATGCGCCACCATAATGGATCTTGCCACAGGGCTGTGAGCAGCGGCCGGGCCGCGTCCTCGGCTGGCGGGATGTCCATGTCCGGGACTAGGTGCGTCACTCATGCGGGCTCATCGTCTCTGCTCACCTCGTGCAGGATGCCATCCGGCATGGCTACGTTCACTCGACGCACCGTAATTTTACACGCGCAAGCAAGTAAATTATCAAGGGTTGTCTTGCCGGCCTCAGGTCGAACGAGAATGCAGATATGCCATCTTAATCTGGGTTGTCCTGCTCGATCAGCCTTCATGACTGTGGGCCTAAGTCCTGCTTACCGTCGGAGACGGATGGCACTACTCGTAATGCTGACGCTGCATTACTTGCTTGCGCGTGTAAGTATGTTAGGCTGGCCGCATCCAGCTCGGGCCTCTCGCGCCCTGATCCCACCACCAGGAAGGAACCGCTGTCATGTCGACTACCAGCACGGTGGTGCAAGCACCGCCAGCCGGCCGGTACGCCATCGACCCCGCCGGGTCATCAGTCACGTTCGTTACCAGGCACATGTTCGGGCTGGGCAAGGTCCGCGGCAGGCTGAAGGTGACCCGCGGCATGATCGCCATCGCCGATCCGCCGGAGGACTCGCGGGTAGAGGCCGGGGTCTCCGCGTCAAGTTTCTCGACCAGGAACCTCATGCGTGATCCGCAGGTACGCTCCCGCCTGTTCCTCGACGCCCGCCGTCATCCGGCGATCTCGTTCCGTTCCGACGGCATCCAGCAGCACGAGGGAGGCTGGTCGGTTACCGGCGTCCTCACGGTAAAGGGACATGCGGCGCCCGTTGAGCTGACCGTCACCGGTGTCTCCGCCGAGGACGCGGCCATCATCGTCCGGGCCGAGTGCACCGTCGACCGCTATGCGCACGGCATCACGATGCTGCCCGGGATGGCCGCTCGCCGGCTTTCCGTCCAGGTCGCCGCCCGCGCCACACGAGCCTAGCCACCCCCCGGATCACGGCAGCCCGTCATCACCCAGGAAGGTGACACGAATGACCACATCTGCCTCAGAGCCAGGCGCCTCCGCGGGCCGCCAGCTCCTGACCCGCCGAAACCTGATCGCGTCAACAGGGCTGGTAGCGGCAGCCGTTACCGTTGCGCCGCTGCTCGGACGGGGCACAGCCGAAGCCGCAGTCGCCCCCACGTGCCCGCCGGAAACCACAGCGCCGGTCCCGTCATCGGCCAAGGGCCCGGCCATCCCCAAGTCCGGGTACCTGGTCGAGGAGATCGGTGACCGTGTCTTCTGGCTGACTGACGGCCTTTACCAGATGATCTTCGTGACAACCGCGGAGGGAGTCGTCGCGGTCGACGCCCCGCCCACCATCGGGCACAACATCCTGCGGGCCATCGCGACCGTGACCAAGTCACATGTCACCCATGCCATCTACAGCCACCACCATGCCGACCATACGGGCGCGATGATCCTTTACACGGGCGCCCGCTTCTACGCGCAGAGCGAGGTCGCGGGCCTGCTGAGGCAGACGGGAGACCCGAACCGCCCACTCCCTGATGTCACGTTCGACGACCGG
This sequence comes from uncultured Actinomycetes bacterium, assembly GCA_963722055.1. Lineage (GTDB taxonomy): Bacteria > Actinomycetota > Actinomycetes > Streptosporangiales > Streptosporangiaceae > Palsa-504. Next base: position 3,442 of record CAVRLA010000009.1, read on the forward strand.
CTGACCGTCCGTGCTGGCGACGATTCCGTCGAATTGGCCTACCACGGCCCCAACCACTCGCCCGGCAACATCTTCACCTACCTGCCGGGTCAGCGGATCCTCATGCTCGTCGATGTCGTCTTCCCCGGCTGGGTGCCCTTCGCCTACCTCGCCGAGTCCCAGAACATCCCAGGCTGGCTCGAAGCCCCGGCGCAGGCGCTCGGCTACCCGTTCCACACATTCATCGGGGGCCACCTCACCCGGCTGGGCACCCGCGACGACGTGGTCACCCAGCAGGAGTACGTGGCCGATCTCAAGGCGCAGGCCGCCCGCGCCATCGATACCTTCAACATCGCCGGCGTCTACAAGTCCGTCGATCCGGCTAACCCGTGGGCCATCTTCCGCGGCTACCTGGACGGCGTCGCCGCCCAGGCCGCCAACGCGGTAACACCCCGCTGGATCGACCGGCTCGGCGGGGCCGACGTCTACACCCTGCCCAACGCCTACCAGCTCGTCGAGTCGCTGCGGATCGACTACGGCCACCTGGGCGCGTTCGGGATCCATCCCTAGCTACCCCGGGTTCCGACCTGGCACCGGCCAGCTGCCTGCCGGGCCGGATCGGCCGTGAATCGACCTCCCTTGATCTTCTGGAGCGGACAAATGGCTGCTACCTCTGTACAGGCAAGCCTCGAGACCAGCCTTACCAGGCTCGGCGACGACGGCCGCGCCCTCCTTTTCACCGAAGCCCGCACGGCAAACACCTTCAGCGACCGCCCGGTGACCAGCGAACAGCTCCGGGAGATCTACGAGCTCATGAAATGGGGGCCGACATGGTCAAACACCCTGCCCCTGCGGATCGTTTACGTCACTACACCAGACGGAAAGGCCCGGCTGCTAACGCACCTGCGACCCGGGAACCTCGGTAAGGCGACCCAGGCGCCGGTCAACGCCATCTTGGCCGCTGACAGCGCCTTCCACCACCAAATTCCCCGCCTGTTCCCCTTCCGCGCCGGGATGCGGGACGCTCTCGAAACGAACCCAGGACTGCGGGACAAGATCGGCACCGGCGGCGCATGGATGCAGGCCGCCTACTTCATCATCGCCGTCCGCGCCGCCGGCCTGGCCGCCGGGCCGATGGGAGGGTTCGACAGCGCAGGCCTCGATGCCGAGTTCTTCCCATCCGGGAACTGGCGGTCATTCCTCATCGTCAACATCGGCTACCCCGGCCAGAGCCCCTGGTACGAACGCCTGCCCAGGCTGGACTATGCCGAAGCCGTCCGGCATGCCTAACCCGCCTGCTCGCCCCTGCAAGGCGGCAGCGAGCGCGCCCGATCATACGGGAAACTACGATCCGCTGAGGAGAACGCACATGATAGGTGACCTGTTCGATAGCCCGTGGAAGATCCTGATCGTCGCCCTGGTGATCATCGTGCTGTTCGGGTCGAAGAAGCTCCCGTCCGCGGCGCGCTCGCTCGGCCAGTCGATGCGCATCCTGCAGAAGGAAGTGCGCGGCTTGCACGAGGACGAGCCGGAATCGCGCGCCGCGACCGCTCAGGCAGCAGCCCAGGCGCCTGCCGAGATCACCGGCGGGGTCTGGGCCAGGCCGGGCCAGCAGGCGCAGATCGACGCGCTGCAGCGGCAGCTCCGTGACCTGCAGCGGACGGCCGCCACGGACGCCGCGCCGGAGGCGCTCGCCGCAGCCAGGGCCTCCCGCCCGGCCGGGCAGCCCGTCTAGCCGCACCTGGACCCGGTCATGGCCAGGCTCCCCGGCGCCATCGCGGGCGCCCGCATCGTCGGCGAGCGCTTCGTGCACTCCCAGCGGCAGCAGGACCCCGAAGGCCGCATGCCGCTCCTGGATCACATCCGCGAGCTGCGCCGCCGTGTCGTCAAGACGGCGCTCGCCCTGGCCACAGGGATGACCGCCGGGTTCATCTTCTTCAACGCGGCCTGGCACGTCATCGAGCGCCCGCTGTGCTCGGCTACCATCCGCGGGCACTCCGGCTGCCGCACCCTCGGCGTCAACCAGCTCGTCCTGAACGGCCCGCTCGACGCGTTCTACCTGCGGGTGAAAGTCGCGCTGATCGCCGGGGCGATCCTGTCCTCGCCGATCTGGCTCTACCAGATCTGGGCATTCGTCGCGCCCGGCCTGTACACCAGGGAAAAGCGATGGAGCTACATCTTCCTCGGTGCAGCCATCCCGTTGTTCGGCATCGGCATCACGCTGTGCTACCTGTCACTGAGCCGGTCCATGCACTACCTGCTCGGCCTGACACCGGGCGGCGTGCAGAACCTGATCCAGGTCGACCAGTACCTGAGCTTCGTGATGTCGATGATGCTGGCTTTCGGGCTGGCGTTCGAGGTGCCGCTGCTCATCGTGATGCTGAACCTGGCCGGGATACTGACCCACGAACGATTCCGGCGGTGGCGGCGGGTGCTGATCTTCGGGGTGTTCCTGATCGCGGGGATGGCCAACCCGAGCCCAGATCCGCTCACGATGCTGATCCTTGGCGGGGCCTGCGCGTTGCTGGTCGAGGCGGCCGGATTCCTCGCGTGGTCCCACGACCGGCGCCAGGCCCGGCTGCATCCGGATCCCCATGCGGGCCAAGCCGACGATGAGCTGTCCCCGCTGCGGTCCGCCGGCCATGCCGACGCCCCGCCCGGCCCCGCCCGCCGCTGGGAACCCATGAGCGATGCCAGCGATGCCGCACCGAAGAGCCTGGACCTGCCGATCGTGCTTCGGGTGGGTCGGGACCTTCGGCCCCCGGGCGCGCCGGTCAGCGAGCCAAGGCCATCCACGTACTGCAGCTACGCGAAGCATAACCAGGATGGAAAAGGCTCAATCTTTGCCGACTCCACCTGCCGGGATCGTCAATCCAGTAGCTGCATGTATTCGGCGATTGTCAGGTCGCTGGCCGACCGCTGATCGTTCAGCGTCAGCCGGATCGGCTACCGGCGCATCGGCCGCCTCGGCGGCCGATGCTGGCCTTGAAGGAGCCAGGCGCGATCAGGATTCACATCGGGGGCTGGTGCCCGCTACCGCGCGCCAGCCGGGCTGCTCGGCGCCGCCGGGCGGGCGGGCGGCAGCCCGAGCCTGTCCCTGATGGCCTGCTGGACCTGCTGCTGGGCTGGCCGGGAGTCCACCGTGATGACGTACTCCTTGCGGCGGAAGATCTCCAGTACGGGATTGGTCTTCTCGTGGTACTCCCGCAACCGGACGGCGAGCGCCTCCTCGGTGTCATCCTCGCGCCTGATCAGCTCGCCGCCGCAGGCGTCGCACTTCCCGTCGCGGGACGGGCTGTTGTCGATCAGGCTGTAGTCCATCCCGCAGCCCGCGCACAGCCGCCGGGCGAGCACCCGGCGCGTCACCTCACTGTCGGGCAGGTCGAGATGGATGACCCCGTCGATGTCGTAGCTCTCCAGGAAGAACTCCGCCTGGCGCTCGTTACGCGGGAAGCCGTCGATGATGAAGCCGTAGTTCCAGTCGTGCTCGCTGAGCCGTTGTTTCACGACACTCTCGACGAGGTCGTCACCGACCAGCAGTCCCGCCGCCATCGTGCGCTTGACCTGCGCGCCGAGCTTGGTGTGGTGCTGCACGTTCCACCGGAAGATATCCCCGACAGCGATGTGCTCCAGGTCGAAACCCGTGGTGAGCATCTTCGCGTGCGTCCCCTTGCCGCTGCCCTGGATGCCCATGATGACGTATTTGCGCATGCAGCCACTCTCGCACGGAACCGGGCGCTGGCTCCTGGCCATGCCGCTGCCAGGGATGACGCCGCCCTCCGCGGCACCGGGACGGCGCCGACGTGCCGTCAAGGTGCAGCCGCCGCGGGCAAATCTCAGGGCGGTCAGATACCTGCCGCCGGCAGGCTCGCGACACGACTGCACGCACCTCCACTGCCCGGCACGGATTTAACGCAGGCCGCCCGTTCTAACATGGCGCCTCACATCAAGTTAGAAATCAGGAGCACGGACTTCGTAGACTGCCTGGTCAGGCTACAGGCCGAGGTTACGGGCGATGATTTCTTTCTGGATCTCGGTGGTGCCGCCGAAGATCGACTGCACGCGGCTGTCGGCCCAGAAGCGGCCGACCGGATACTCGCGCATGTAGCCGTAGCCGCCGTGCAGTTGCACGCACCGGTCGGTGACGCGGTTGCACAGCTCGGTGTTCCACCACTTGACCATGGACGCCTCGTCCGTGCTCAGCCGGTCCGCACAGTGCTCCATGATGGCGCGGTCGGTGAACGCACGGGCCACGGCGATCTCGGTGGCCATCTCGGCCAGCAGGAACTTGCTGTGCTGGAAGCTGCCGATCGGCTGGCCGAACGCCCGGCGCTCCTTGCTGTAGGCGAGCGTGTCGGCGAAGGCCTGTTCGGCGATAGCCAGCGCGGTGACGCCGATCGTGACGCGTTCGCGGGGCAGGTTCTGCATCAGCGCGACGAAGCCGCCGCCTTCTTCGCCGAGCAGGTTGGCGGCCGGGACCCGGACGTCGGTGAAGAACAGCTCCGAGGTGTCCTGGGCGTGCATGCCGAGCTTGTCCAGGTTCCGGCCGCGGCTGAAGCCGGGCATGCCGCGCTCGACCACGAGCAGGCTGATACCGCGGTGTCCGGCGGCCGGGTCGGTGCGGGTCACCACGATCACGATGTCGCCAAGTTGGCCGTTGGAGATGAAGGTCTTCTGGCCGTTCAGCACGTAGTGGTCGCCGTTGCGGACCGCCGTGCTCCGGATCCCCTGCAGGTCGCTGCCTGCTCCGGGCTCGGTCATGGCGATGGCCGCGATGAGTTCCCCCGAGCAGTAGCCGGGCAACCAGCGTTCCCGCTGCTCCGGCGTGCACAGCCGGTCCAGGTACGGCCCGATCATGTCGTTGTGCAGCTGGAACATCGGACCGCTGGCGCCGGCCCGGGCTAGTTCCTCGTTCAGGATCACGTAGTACCGGTAGTCGGGGTCGCCGCCGCCGCCGTACTTCTCGTCGATGTGGATGCCGAGCAGACCGGCCCGGCCGGCCGCCAGCCACACGTCGCGGGACACGACCCCGTCGTGTTCCCACTGCTCGTGATAGGGCGTGATCTCCTTCGCGATGAAGGCCCGCACCATGTCACGGAACGCGTCGTGTTCCTCGGTGAAGATTTCCCGCTGCATCGACCTCGACCTCCACCAGAATCGTACCCCAGCGTATTGCGAAGCATTTACTTCGAAAGTACTCTTTCACATATGGCGGGAGAGGCCGGAAGCGTAGAGGAGGAGACGGGGATGAGCGGGGAAGGCGGACGGCCGGGGAGCAGCGCCGAGCACGGGATGGCGGGGGGCAGCGCCGAGCACGGGAAACCGGGGACCAGCGTCGAGCCGGGGATGCCGGGGAACCCGGTCAAGCTCACCGACCCGAAGATGATGCGGGCGCTCGCGCATCCGGCGCGGATCGCGATCTGGACGCACATCGCGATGCGCGGGCCGACGACGGCGACCGAGTGCGCGGAGGTGGCGGGGCTCTCCCCCTCGGCGTGCAGCTATCACCTGCGCACGCTGGCCCGGTACGGGTTCATCGAGGAAGACCGGGCCAGCGCGGCGGACGGGCGGGAACGGCCGTGGCGGGCCCGGCTGCTGGCCTTCACGATGGAGGACCGCCCCGACACCCCGCCCGCCGGCCGGGTGGCCAGCCGGCTGCTGGTGGAGAACCTGCGGGAAGCGGCAGAGGAAATCCGCACCCGCTACCTGGACCGCAAGTCCGAGTATCCGGCGGACTGGCAGGCCGCGGCGGGTGAGATGTTCAGCGTGGCCCACGTGACGCCGGAGGAGCTGCAGGAACTGCGCGCGAAGGTGCTGGACGTACTGGAACCCTACATACGGCTGGAGGAGACCGAACGGTCGCCGGGGGCGCTGCCGGTACGGGTGATGGTCGATCTGTTCCCGTGGTTCAGGCCGGAGGAGGCGAACCGAGCGAGCCAAAGGGCCGCGGCGCCGCCTGGACTGACGAGCGACGAAGGAGCGAGGAGGGAAGGCGGTGCCTAAAAAGCGGCCCGGAGGCGAGCGAGCAAGAACACTGAGCCGCCTGGCGGCCGGGCCGCTGGGCGTGCGCAGCTTCCGGCTGCTGACCGGCGGGCAGGTCGCGTCGACGATCGGCGACTACTGCTACGCGGTGGCCCTTCCCTGGCTCGTGTTGTCGAGCCACGGCGGGGCCATCCTGCTAGGCACCGTGCTGGCCTGCTACGGCGTGCCGCGCACCGTGCTGATCCCGGTGGGCGGGATGCTGGCCGACAAGGTCGGAGCGCGCACGGTCATGCTCGCGGCCGACGTGGCCCGGTGCGTGCTGGTGGCGGGGCTGGCCGTGCTCGCGACCCGGCAGACGACCTCGCTGGCGTTGCTGGGGCCCATCGCCGCAGGCATCGGCGCGGGCGAGGGCCTGTTCCTCCCGGCGTCGTTCGCGATCATGCCGTCGCTGCTCGACGAGGAGCGACTCGCGGCGGGCAACGCGATATCGACCGCGGCCGTGCAGACCGGATCGCTGGTCGGCCCGGCGCTCGGTGGCGTCCTGGTGGCCGTCTCCCACGCGTCGACCGCCGCTTTTGCCGTCGACGCCGCCTCGTTCGCGGTATCGGCGGTAACGCTGGCGCTGATCCCCGGGGTCCAGCGAGCGGATCCGTAGCCGCTGGTGCTGATGGAGCGACAGGAGCGGAGAACGCGAGCGGGACGACGGATGCCGACGAGACGGCGGGCGCGGGCGGAGGGGTGCTGGCGCTGCTGCGCAGGTCGCGGGCGCTGCAGGTCATCCTGGTGGTGGTCGTCGCGGCGAACCTGGCCGGAGGCGGGATAGACGGCGTGGCCCTGCCCTCGCTGGCGCACGCCCGGTTCGGGGCGGCCGGCTACGGGGCGCTGCTCGCCTGTTTCGCGGCCGGAAGCGTGCTCGGCACGCTATCCGCGGCCCGCACCGGCGGGCTACGCAGGCCCGCCATCTTCGCCTCGATCGTGTTCCTGATCGACGCCACCGCGCTCGCACTGACCCCGTACCTGGGCGGGCAGGCCGGGGCGGCGGCGGCCCTGTTCACCGCGGGCGCCGCCAACGGGCTGGGTAACGTCACCTTCCTGACCGTGCTGCAGAAGTGGGCGCCCCCGGCGCTGCTCGGCCGGGTGATGAGCGCGATCATGCTGTGCGCCTTCGGCAGCTACCCGCTGTCAGTAGCGATCTCCGGGGTGCTGGTCCGGCACATCGGGCCGTCGCTGTTCTTCCCGGTCGCGGGCGGCCTGGTGGCGGTGGCCATCCTGGGCGGCCTGACCCAGCGCGAATTCCGGGAGTTCGGGGCCAAGCCCCGCGAGCCAAAGGGGGTAATAGGGCCCCACGAGCCAAAGGGCGCGGCGCTGTCTGGACTGAGGAGCGACGCAGGAGCGACGAGGGAAGGCAGCGCATCAAGAGCGCCCGGAGGCGAGTGGGGATAACAGGGCTGACACCACGATCCGTTCCGTAAAAAGAAAAGAGCCGCAACGGAGTGCGGCGAGGGCGTGCGGTACGGCGACCAGGGGAGATAAGGCGGCACTGGGCTCACGCAAATAAGCGGCCCACTGGGGGTCGCCGTCGTGCTGTGCGCCCACCAGTCTCCAGTGGGCGCCGCGTGGTACTACGGGCGGCACCGCCAGCGTCCAGCCGAGTTCTTCGAGCATGCGGTCGGCCTTGCGGTGGTTGCAGATGGTGCAGGACGCGACGCAGTTCTCCCAGGCGTGCTGGCCGCCGCGGCTGCGGGGCACCACGTGATCGATGGTTTCCGCGCGGCGGCCGCAGTAGGCGCACCGGTAGTTGTCCCGGCGCATCAGCGCGGCCCGGGTCAGCGGCACCCGGTTGCGGTAGGGCACCCGGACGTAGCGGCTGAGCCTGATCACCAACGGGGTCGCCAGCGCCACCGACGCCGCGTGCAGGACCGCTCCGTCGGCGTCATGGTGGACGACCTCGGCCTTGCCGCATAGCACCAGGCACACGGCGCGGCGCAGGCCGACGGTGGTCAGCGGTTCATACGTCACGTTGAGCAGCAGCACTCGTCGCACCGCACCTCCCGCTGGCGCCGACCGTCTAGCAGAAGCTCGTGCTCCCAGTGTGTCGCCTGGTACACGCTTCTGCCACCACATAAGCGTACAAGGTCGGCGAGCCCGTAAGGGTTATTGAGGAAGCGAGCAGCGCACGGGCCCGCGGGTCCATGCGAGCGGTCGCTGCGGTTTGCCCTCCGGGGACCATCGCGTGACCTCAATAACCCGAACATCCAAACAGACGCCGTAGGGTGCGAGCATGAGCGGGACACGCGAGTTTGACTATCCGGAGGCGCGGCGGCTGGACTTGACCGAGGAGATCCTCGGGTACCAGGTCAGTGACCCCTACCGGTGGATGGAGGAGGCCGACAGCGCCGAACGGGCGGAGTGGCTACGGGCGGAGTCCGGGTTGTTCGCGGCGCAGCGGGCCAGGTGGCCAGGGCGGGATATTTTGGCCGAACGGCTCCGTGAATTGCTGAGCGTAGGGGTCGTGGGGACGCCTGTCTGGCGCGGGGAGCGGTCGTTCTTCATCAGGCGTGACCCGGGGCAGGAGCACGCCGTGCTGTGCACACGGGTCGCGGACGGCCCGGTCGAGGTGCTCATCGACCCGATCGCCATCGACCCGTCCGGGCTGACCACGCTGGACGCCTGGCAGCCCGACAAGGAGGGTCGGCTGCTGGCCTACCAGCTGTCTGCGGGCGGCGACGAGGAATCCCTGCTGCGGGTGCTCGACGTCGGCACCGGCTCGATGGTGGACGGGCCGATCGACCGGTGCCGGTACTCCAACGTGGCCTGGCTACCCGGCGGGAAGGCCTTCTACTACACGCGGCGCCTGCCGCCGTCGGAGGTGCCGGTCGGGGAGAGCCAGTACCACCGGCGGGTCTACCTGCATCAGGTCGGCACGTCCACGGACGAGGACGTGCTCATCTTCGGTTCGGGCCGGGACAAGACGGACTACTACTACGCCTCGGTCAGCCGGGACGGACGCTGGCTGGCACTGTCCGCGTCGCGGGGTACGGCGCCGCGCAACGACCTGTGGCTGGCCGACCTGTCGTTGTCTGACGCCATGGCGCCTGAGTTGCGCGTGGTCCAGGAGGGAGTGGATGCGCAGACCTCGGTGCGGACGGGGCGGGACGGGCTCTTGTACCTGTTCACTGACCTTGGCGCGCCCCGAGGGCGGGTCGCGGTGGCCGATCCGTCGGCTGAGGACCTGGCCGACCCGGCGAGCTGGCGGGAGCTGATCCGGGAGGATCCCGAGGCGGTATTGCGCGGGTACGCGATCCTGGACGGGACGGAACTGGCGCGGCCGATCCTGGTCGCCAGCTGGACCAGGCACGCCGTAAGCGAGATCACCGTGCACGACCTAGCTTCCGGCGCATGGCTGGCGGCGGTGGAATTGCCGGGCCTGGGCACCGCGGGCGGGCTGAGCGAGCGGCCCGAGGGCGGGCACGAGGCATGGTTCGGGTACACGGACTACACCACGCCGCCGCTGGTGCTGCGATTCGACGCCCGGGACTTCTCGGTGGGGACGTGGGCGGTGGCGCCGGGGGCCGTGGCGGTCCCGGCGGTGACGGCGCGGCAGGTCACCTACCGGTCTTCGGACGGGACGCCGGTGCGGATGCTGGTCATCAGCGGCGTCTCCGGCGCCCCGGACGGCCCGCGGCCGACCATCCTGACCGGATACGGCGGGTTCGATATCAGCCTCACGCCCGCGTACGCGCCATCCGCGCTGGCCTGGGTGGAGGCGGGCGGCGTGTACGCGGTGGCCAACCTGCGCGGCGGCAGCGAGGAGGGCGAGGAGTGGCACCGGGCCGGGATGCTGGATCGCAAGCAGAACGTGTTCGACGACTTCCGCTGGGCGGCGGAGACCCTGATCCAGGACGGGTGGACGACAGCCGGGCAGCTGGCCATCTCAGGCGGGTCGAACGGCGGCCTGCTGGTGGGCGCGGCGCTGACGCAGTGGCCTTCGCTTTTTGCGGCGGTGATCTGCTCGGCGCCGTTGCTCGACATGGTGCGGTACGAACGGTTCGGCCTGGGGCAGACGTGGAACGTCGAATACGGCAGTGCGTCAGATGCTACGCAGCTGGGGTGGCTGCTGTCGTACTCGCCCTACCATCACGTCGTGCCCGGGACGGCCTATCCGGCCGTGCTGTTCACCGTGTTCACCAACGACACCCGGGTCGACCCGGTGCACGCGTACAAGATGTGCGCGGCCCTGCAGTACGCCACGTCCGCCGCGTCGCGGCCGGTGCTGCTACGCGCCGAGGATCAGGTCGGCCACGGGGCGCGGGCGGTGAGCCGGACGGCCGAACTGGCCGCCGATACGCTCGCGTTCGCCGCCCGTTACACCGGGTTGATCGTGGCGGAGGTGGCCCAGGCCGACCCGGACACCATCGTGATCACGGCGCCGCCCGCGATAGCCTCGGAGGAAGAGCGAGGAACGAGCGACGACCGCCCGTGAGCCGAACGGGCGCCGCGCCGAGTGGACTGGCGAGCGAGGAACGAGCGAGGAGGGAAGGAGGCGCCTGAAAGGCGCCGCCGGAGGCGAGTGGAAGAACAGAGCCAGCCGACCAGCTTCTATGAGGCCGTGGGCGGGGAGGCGACGTTCCGCCGCCTGGTCCACCGGTTCTACCAGGGCGTCGCGGACGATCCCGCGCTGCGGCCGGTGTACCCGGCCAAGGATCTCGGCCCGGCCGAGGAGCACCTGCGGCTGTTCCTCATGCAGTACTGGGGCGGGCCGCGCACCTACGACGAGCTGCGCGGGCATCCCCGGCTGCGGATGCGCCATGCCCGGTTCGCAATCGGCGAGGCCGAGCGGGACGCCTGGCTGCGCCACATGCGCGAGGCGCTCGACGAGCTGAGCCTGGACGAGGCGCTGGACGCGCAGCTCTGGGACTACCTGGTGATGGCCGCGCACAGCCTGGTCAACGTCGAGCCGGCACATCGCGGGGACCTCGGACTGGCGCCGGCCTAACCGACGGCCCTGAGGGGCGATGAGCCCGGTCTCGTAGGCGTAGACGACGACCTGGATCCGGTCGCGCAGGCCCAGCTTGGCCATGATATGGCCAACGTGGGTCTTGACCGTGGCCTCGGAAATGTGCAGCAGCCTCGCGATCTCCGCGTTGGACAGGCCGGAGCCGACCTCGGCCAGCACCTCACGCTCCCGGACGGTGAGCTCGGCGAGGTCGTCGCGCTCCGGGGCGCCCGCCGCAGGCAGGTGCGGTAGGAAGCGGCCGATCAGGCGGCGCGTGGTGGAGGGCGCCACCACCGAGTCGCCGTTGTGCACGGAGCGGATGGCGTACAAGAGTTCCTCCGGCGGCGCCGACTTCAGCAGGAACCCGCTGGCCCCGGCCCGCAGCGCGGCGAACGCGTACTCGTCCAGGTCGAACGTGGTGAGAATGAGGACCCGGGGGCGTTCGGCGGCCTGGCAGATCTCCCGGGTCGCGGCCACCCCGTCCAGCCCGGGCATGCGCACGTCCATCACCATGACGTCGGCCGGGCACTCCCGGGCCAGCCGTATCGCGGCAGCCCCGTCGGCCGCCTCGCCCACAACGGTGAGGTCGGGCTGGCTGCCGAGCACCATGGCGAACCCGGCCCGGACCAGGTCCTGGTCGTCGACGAGCAGCACCCGGATCGTCATGCGACGCCCTGGTACGAAGGGGTGCCGGTGGGTTTTTCGCTGGCGGGCGGGAGGGGCAGCCTGGCGGTGACCTCGAAACCGCCGGCGGGACGCGGGCCGGCCTGAACCGTTCCGCCGTACAGCGCGGCTCGCTCGCGCATCCCGGTCAGGCCGTGACCCACTTTTTCTGCTGACTGCGGGCCGTAGCGGGGCAGTGTTCGGCCGAGCCCGCGGCCGTCGTCGGTGATGCAGACCAGCAGGTCATCGCGACCGTAGCGGAGCGCCACCTCCGCCGTCGCCTCCGGGCCGACGTGCTTGCGGACGTTGGTGAGGGCCTCCTGCACGATCCGGTACGCGGCCAGCGACAGGCCGCCCGGCACAGGCCGGACCGGGCCTTCCACCGTGAGGCTGACCCGCATGCCGGCTTCGCGCGCCTGCATCACCAGCTGCTCTATCTCGGCCGCGGCGGGAGCGGGGGCCAGCGGGGCCGCCTCCGTCTCCGGGCCGGTCCGCAGCACGCCAAGCAGGCTGCTCATCTCGGACAGGGCCTGACGGCCGGTGCGGCCGATCTCGGCCAGGGCCTGACGTGACCGCTCGGGAGTGGCGTCAAAGGCGTAGGCGCCCCCGTCGGCCTGCGCCACCATGACACTGAGGTTATGAGCGATCACGTCGTGCAGCTCGCGGGCGATACGGGCGCGTTCGGCCGCGGCGGCGATCTCCGCCCGGGTATCCCGTTCCCGCTCGGCCCGGGCGGCACGCTCCTCCAGCGCCGCGGAATAGGCCCGCCGGGTACCCATCGAGTCGCCGAGCACCCAGGCGCTCACCGGGGCGAGTAGGTAGAGCAAGCTGGTCACGAGGAAGAACTCCAGGTGCCGCGGCTGGTTCACGCCCGGGCTATACCGTGCGGCCACGGCCACGAACAGCACCACACACGCCGCCAGGCCCGGCAGCGAGATCCACCTGGGTCGTTCGGCCGCGACGGTGTAGAGCAGGACCAGGATGCCAGCATCGGCGAACGTGGGCTGCAGCGGGCTGTTGGTGAACGTCGGCCCGATCCCGAAGACGACCTGGGCGGTGCCGATGGCGAGCGCGACGGCGTAGGCCCACACCGGGAAGCGCCGGCGTACCGCCACCGCGCCAGCCAGCACCAGGCTGGCCGGCAGGACGGCGGCATCGAGAAGATAGGCGTTGGCGGCACCGGCCAGCAGGACGATCGCCAGCGTCCCGTCCACGAGCCAGGGGTGACGGCGCAGCCAGGCATAGACCCCTTCCATGGATCCAGGGTAATCAGCCTGGTCCTGCGCCGTCTCGTCACGCATCGCGGCGGATGAACAACCAGGCGCCGACGGCGAGCAGGACCGCCGCGTAGCCGGAGAACACGGTGAACTCACCCCAGGCGGAGAACAGGTGACCGTCGATCGGCGGCGTGGACCTGGCGATGGGCTCGAGTGCCCCGCCGCCGGGCAGCCACCGTTGCAGGTCCGCAAACCAGGCGTTCGGCAGGGCCTGGGCCAGCAGCGGGATCAGAAAGATAAACCCGAGGATCGCGCTGATCGCCCCCGCGGTGTTCCGGATGATCGCGCCGGCGCCGTACGCGAACAGCCCGAACACGGTGACAATCGCCGCCGATAGCAGCACCGCACGCAGCACGCCGGGTTGAGTCAGTGTGGTGTTGTAGTGCTTGCTGGACAGGATGGCCTGCCCGACGAAGAAGGCGACGAAACTGGTGACCAGGGAGATGGTCAGCGTGACGGCGGCGAACGTGATCGCCTTGGCCGCGTACAGCACGCCCCGGCGCGGCATCACCGCCAGCGAGGTGCGGATCATCCCGGTGGAGTACTCCGAGGTGATGACCAGCGCGCCGAGCACCACGATGATCAGCTCGCCGAGGGCGACCTGCCCGGTCAGGCTGGCTTCCGCCGCGTTGAAGTCCGGGCCGTGTCCGTGCGAGGCAATGCCCGCGCAGTCCAGGACCGCCCAGGCGATGCTTGCCGCCACAAAGGCCAGCAGCGTCCAGTAGGTGGAGCGGACCGAGAGGATCTTGGTCAGTTCCGAGCGCAGCGTGCCCGGCAGGCCGGGCCGTTTGGCCGCGGCGGGGACGGCCCGGGTCCGGGTGGTTATGGCGGCCGTGGTCATTTCTGGGCTCCCGTCTTGGCCTGGTACTCAACGCTGTCCGCGGTCAGTTCCATGAACGCCTCCTCCAGGGACACCCGGGCCGGGGCCAGGTAGCGCAGCAGGATGCCGTTGGTGAGCGCGAGCTGCCCGACCTCCTCGGCGGACAGGCCGCGGACGGTGAGTTCGTCGCCCTCGCCTTGTTCGAGCCGGCCGCCGGCCGCGGTTACCACGGCGGCCAGCCGCTGGTCGTCCGGGGTCTTCACGTTCGTGGCCAGGGTCGTTCCGTCCGCGGTGAACTCGGCGATCGGGCAGTCGGCGATCAGCTTGCCGCGGCCGATCACGATGAGGTGGTCCGCGGTGTTCTCCATCTCCGACATCAGGTGGCTGGAGACGAACACGGTGCGACCCTCGGCGGCCAGAGAGCGCATGAGCAGCCGGATCCACCGGATGCCCTCGGGGTCCAGGCCGTTGACCGGCTCGTCGAACATGAGCACATCTGGGTCGCCGAGCAGGGCCGCGGCGATACCCAGCCGCTGGCTCATGCCGAGCGAGAACCCCTTGGACCGCTTACGCGCCACGTCCTCCAGCCCGACGATGCCGATGACCTCGTCGACCCGGCTGCGCGGGATGCTGTTGGTCTCGGCCAGGCATAGCAGGTGGTTATACGCGCTGCGGCCGCCGTGCACCGCTTTGGCGTCCAGCAGCGCTCCGACCTCGCGCATCGCGCTGTACACCTCGGCGAACGACTTGCCGTTGACGGTGACCGACCCGGCGGTCGGACGGTCGAGCCCGAGGATCATCCGCATGGTCGTGGTCTTGCCCGCGCCGTTCGGCCCGAGGAAGCCGGTCACCCGGCCGGACCGCACCGTGAATGACAGGTCATCGACGGCTAGCTTGTCCCCGTAACGTTTCGATAGGCCCCGTGCCTCGATCATCCCCGTTCCCTCCGTAGGTTCCTAGGCGTTCTGCTTGCATCCAGGTAACCCGGAAGGCGCCGGGGCGCGCATCGGCGCAGACGGCGATCTTCGGCTGCGACCGGCGGCGGAGCGAGTCATCCTCGAGGATGACTCGCCCGTCACGACAGCCCTAGATCAGCTGCTGATGACCTTGGTAACACCGGGAATGAAGCCGCGGTGGCTCGTCAGCTTTCAGATGGTGGTCGCGCGGCTCGGCTAGCCGCGGGTGAGCTTGCGGTAGGTGACGCGGTGCGGCCGGGCGGCCTCGGCGCCGAGGCGCTCGATCTTGTTCTTCTCGTAGGCCTCGAAGTTGCCCTCGAACCAGAACCAGTTCGCGCCGCCCTCCCAGGCCAGGATGTGGGTGGCTACCCGGTCCAGGAACCAGCGATCGTGGCTGGTGATGACCGCGCAGCCAGGGAACTCCAGCAGCGCGTTCTCCAGGCTGGCCAGGGTCTCGACGTCGAGGTCGTTGGTCGGCTCGTCGAGCAGCAGCAGGTTGCCGCCCTGCTTGAGGGTAAGAGCCAGGTTCATCCGGTTCCGCTCACCGCCGGACATGACACCGGCCGGCTTTTGCTGGTCACTGCCCTTGAACCCGAACGCGGCTACATACGCGCGGCTGGGGATCTCGACGTTGCCCACGCGGATGTGCGCCTCACCGTCCGAGATCACCTCCCAGACGTTCTTGTTCGGGTCCATCCGCGCCCGGGCCTGGTCCACGTAGGAGATGGTTACCGTCTCGCCGATCCGGATGGTGCCCTCATCGGGCTGTTCCTCGCCCACGATCATCTTGAACAGGGTGGTCTTGCCCACCCCGTTCGGGCCGAGGACGCCGACGATGCCATTGCGGGGCAGGGTGAACGAGAGGTTCTCGAACAGGCACCGCTCGCCGAAGCCCTTGACCAGGTGGCTGACCTCGACCACCACGCTGCCCAGGCGCGGGCCCGGCGGGATCTGGATCTCCTCGAAGTCCAGCTTGCGGTTCTTGTCCGCCTCGGCGGCCATCTCCTCATACCGGTCCAGCCGCGCCCTGCTCTTGGTCTGGCGCGCCCGCGGGCTAGAACGGACCCACTCGAGCTCGTCCTCCAGGCGCTTGCGCCGCTTGGCGTCCTTGGCCCCTTCGACCTTGATCCGGGCCGCCTTGGTCTCCAGGTAGATGGAGTAGTTGCCCTCGTAGGGGTAGGCGTGGCCGCGGTCGAGCTCGAGGATCCACTGAGCCACGTCGTCCAGGAAGTACCGGTCGTGGGTGACCGCGACGACGGTGCCCGGATACTTCTCCAGGTGCTGCTCCAGCCACTGCACACTCTCCGCGTCCAGGTGGTTGGTGGGCTCGTCGAGCAGCAGCAGGTCCGGCTGGGACAGCAGGAGCCGGCACAGCGCCACCCGGCGCTTCTCGCCGCCGGACAGGCTTGTTACGTCGGCATCCGGCGGCGGGCAGCGCAGCGCGTCCATGGCCTGCTCGATCTGGCTGTCCAGGTCCCAGGCGTCCTTGTGGTCGAGCAGCTCCTGCAGGCGGCCCATCTCTTCGAGCATCTCGTCGGAGTAGTCGGTCGCCATCTTCTCGGCGATCTCGTAGTACTGCTCGAGTAGCCGCTTGGTGCCGGCCACGCCGTCCTCGACGTTGCCAAGCACCGTCTTGGTCTCGTCCAGCTGGGGCTCCTGGGCGAGCAGGCCCACGGTGTAGCCGGGCATCAGGCGTGCCTCGCCGTTAGACGGCTGCTCCAGCCCGGCCATCATCCTGAGCAGTGTCGATTTGCCGGTGCCGTTCGGGCCCACGACGCCGATCTTGGCGCCGGGCAGGAAGGCCAGCGTGACGTTGTCCAGAATGACCTTGTCGCCATGCGCCTTGCGCACGGCTCGCATCTGGTAGATGAACTCCGGCATTTATAGTATCCTAGCTGTTGTTGCAGGTCAGTGGCCTGCAACTCTGGTCTCAGTCCTGGTGAAGTCAGGGAAGGCCGCACGTCATGGCTCTAGCGGTCAACGGCAGCGGCACTATCTTCAAGAAGTGCGACAGGTCTAACCACCGTCCCGACTCGAACAAGGGCTGCGCATCTTCCACGTGTCAGCATACGTGCGATATCCCAGAGCGCTGCCAGCACGCCTGGACACTGCGCTACTGGGTCAACGGCAAGCAGGTCGAGAAGTCGTTCAAGGACAAGCTGTCCCGAGTCAACCACGTGACGTGAGCTTATCGATCTCGGACGCGTCAGGATGCCTCGCCCTGGGACGAGTCGGCCCGGTTCGGCTCACGGGGGGCGGTCCGGTGGGTGAGCCTGCGCTCGGGTATGCCGGGTATTTCGGCACCGGCATGCTGATATGCCTGACGGGTGAGATAACGTGCGTACCGGGTGGCCAGCGGATCGGCCGTGGCACCGTGGACGAGCACGCTGAGCACTACGGTGATCGTGATGACGGCAGCGGCGTGATCGGCAGTCGGACTGCCCAGTTCCTCCAGGGCAAGCAGGCAGAACACCACCGACGCCAGGCCGCGGGGACCGAACCAGGCCACCAGGGTGATCGTGGCCCGGTCCAGTCCGGAGCCGATCAGTACTGCCGCTACTGGCGCCATCCGGATCACCGTGAGGCTGAGGACTGCGTACAGGATGATCTGCCAGTTCAGCACGTCCACCGCGGGTACGACGGCGACAGCGCCGAATGTCAGCCAGACCAGCAGGGACACCAGGGCACCGGTCTCCTCGACGAACGGGATCAGGGGCTGGCCGCGCCGGCCCGCCGTGGTGCCGAACGCGAGCCCGCCGACGAACGCGGCGATGAACCCGTTGCCGTGCAGCGCCACCGAGGACGTGTAGGCGCATACCGCCAGCCCCAATAGCGCCGCGCCGGCGAAGCCTTCGGCGATCCAGCCGCGCTTACGCGCCGCGTTCACGAGTAGGCCACCCGCACCGCCTACGGCTATGCCGACGAGAATTCCCCCAGCCAGCTCGGCGACCGCCGCGGCTGGACCATGGCCGGCGGCCTGGCCTGCCGTCGCTGCTGCGGCCAGCGCGACCGACACGAACGGCGTGGCGATCCCGTCATTGAGGCCGCTTTCCACGTTGATCAGCCGGCGGATCCGTGCTGGTACCGCCGGGTTGGTCATCATGCCCGCGCCCAGCGCGGCGTCGGTGGGCGCCAGCGCCGCTCCGACCAGCAGCGCCAGCCAGATGCCCGAGCTGCGGTCCAGGGCGAACGCCAGCAGGGTGCCCAGGCCGATCGTCAGCGGCAGGGCGACGGCGAGCAGCCGCAGGTACAGGCCCGCATCCACCCGCAGCTCGTGCAGCCCGACCCGGGACGCATCGGAGAACAGGACCAGGGCGAGGGTGAATTCCGCCAGTTCCTTGATCACCTCTCTACTAGGTGTCACGCTCAGGAATGCCAGCGGCCAGTGGGTAAGCAGCACCCCGGCAACGACGAAGGTGATCGGCGCGGTGACCTCGAACCGTTCCAGGCGGGCCGATAGCGCGCCCCACCCGAACACCAGCGCTGCCACGATGGCCAGGTCCGAAACGCTCATGATCTCACTCGCCCTCCGCATTCATCGGTGACCTCCGGGTCCTGGCAGGTACTACCGGAGGCAGCCGGCCTCGCGCTGGCCCGGACGGACAATCGCGGCCGGGCTCAAGGCAAGACCAACGACCCGGCGGCCTAGCAGGCGCTCGGGCAGCGGGGCCATCTGCGGGCCATGCCATGCGCCACGATGCTGCGCCCGGCGGCCAGCGGCCCCGATCGCCCGCGTCGCGACCGCGATATTGCGTCGCTGGACATGGGTGGTCGTCGGGGTCATGGCGCCGCGGCGGCGTATCGCCGCCCAGCGATAACGATCCGCATCCTTATCTCCTCCCTCGGTGATCGCGGCGAGCTTGTTGCCGTTACCGTCGCCGCGGTCCCCGCCCTGTCCGAGACCGCTTCCACAGTCTGATCTGGGCCGCGGGGGATGTCGTCATCCCTGCGAGGGTGATTCCCGCCGACGTTGCGCACACGGGCTCGGCCAGCACGGCGTGGACATCGGGGCGGGGATGATACGGCAGGACCCGATGACGTCGTGGCCCTGCCCGGCGCACAGGCTGACCAGGCTTACCCGGCCCGCCGGTGCCCGGTAGCAGGATCGGACAGGTGCGATCGGGCGGCTCTAAGCCGCTGTCGCCATGGTCCCGGTTCGCTGGCTGCAAGTCAGCCCAAGACCATCTCTTCGACGGTCCCGGTGGGCGCGGGGTCTGGGAGGCGCATCACGCGGAACGAGTTGGTTTCTGCCTTGTTCATCGTGAGTTCACCCGGGCAGGGTGACGCGGCGGGACCGCCGGAATCTGACAATCGGGCCATGGGCAAGACCGTGCGTTCCCAGGGCCGAGCTGGCCGGGCGCGGCCGTGACGCCGGAGCCGGGCGGTCAGGGCACGCCCGCTCAGCGGTGGCTGGCGCGCCTGAGTTTGGTGCTCGCCGCCCTAGCGGTCGTGATCGTGGTGGTCGTGGCCGGGCTGAAGAGCCTGGCCATGCTCGCTGTGGGCGTGGTGGCCGCGGCCGTGAGCCTGGCCGCCGGGTACGTGTTCTTGTCCCGGCGGGGGGTGTTGCGCTGGCTGGCGCTGGCGGTCTTCGTCCTGGCGCCGGTCGCGGTGATCGTGGTGTACGCGTTCCGGGACCTGCTGTGGGTGGCGGTCGTGGCGGCCGCGGCGTGGCTGGGCGCTGGCATGACCGGGCGCCTGGCGCTGGCCGGCGGCCAGCCGGACTGGCGGATGCCGGAGTACCCCGCCCAACCTCCGGCCCGGCACCCGTACCTGATCATGAATCCCAGGTCCGGCGGCGGGAAGGTCGAAAAGTTCAACCTGGTCCGCAAGGCTGAGGCCCTCGGCGCCGAGGTGTTCTTGATCGGCGGGCCCGAACCGGTCGACGTCGCCGAGGTGGCCCGCCAGGCCGTGGCCAAAGGGGCCGATCTGCTCGGGGTGGCCGGCGGGGACGGCACGCAGGCCCTGGTCGCCGGGATCGCCGCCGAGCACGGCCTGCCGTTCGTGGTGATCAGCGCGGGCACGCGCAACCATTTCGCCCTCGATCTCGGGCTGGACCGCGAGGATCCGTCGGCCTGCCTGGGCGCCCTGTCCGATGGGGTGGAGCTGCGGGTGGACCTCGGGGTGATCAACGGGCAGACCTTCGTCAACAATGCCTCGTTCGGCGCGTACGCCGAGATCGTCCAGAGCCCGGCCTACCGGGACGACAAGCGGAACACGACCCTGGACCTACTGCCGGACATGCTGCAAGGCCACCGCGGGGCGCGGCTGTCCGCCCGGGCGGACGGCACCCAGATCGACCGGCCACAGGCGCTGCTGGTGGCCAACAACCCGTACGGCACCGGCGACATCGCCGGGCTGGGCCGCCGCACCCGGCTCGATCGCGGCGTCCTCGGCGTCGTCGGTGTCACGGTGAGCAGTGCCAGGCAGACCGCCGGCCTGCTAGGCGGCAGGCACGCCGCCGGGCTGAGCGTGCTGACCACCGAGCAGGTCGAGATCACCGCCGACACGGCCCAGATCCCGGTCGGCGTCGACGGCGAGGCGCTCGTGATGCCGGTGCCGGTGACCTGCAGCATCTCCCCGGGGGCGCTGCGCGTCCGCGTGCCGCGGGACCGGCCCGGCGTCCCCGCGCCCAAGCCCCCGGTGAACTGGGCCAGGCTGCGCCATCTGGCCGGTACCCGCCGCGGGCACGCCAGGGGGCGACATGAGAGCCATCAGTAGACCGGGCAGCGGACGGCCGCAACGCCTCCGCGAAGGTCCGGACCCCCGAGACCGGCCCCGAGCCTGGCGGCGGGTCATAACGGCCGCGAAAGCGGCCGCAGCCGCGCTCGCGCAGGGCACCGCGTAGGAGCAGCCCGATGGCTACGGCGACCAGCGAGGGTGTTCCCGCAGCCCACCGTCGGCTGGCCGAGCGGCTTCGCGCGGCCGTGCTGGGACCGCGGGGCGGCGGCACGACCAGGCGGCGGGCATCTGATGCGTTCCGGCTGGGGCTCGCGGTTGTCGTGGTGGCGGTGTCCATCCCGGTCATGAGGGCCAATTCGGCTGCCGAGCTGAGCATCGTGCGCGCCGTGCACCCGCCGCCTGCGGCGATCAGCTGGCTGGTCACCTTGGTCTTCTGGCTCGGTTCGGCCGGGGTCAGCGTGCTGCTGGTCGTCGTCGGGCTGCTGGTCCCGCGGCTGACCGCGGTCCGGTGGGCAGCGGTGGCCGCCTTGGTGACCTGGGGCGTGTGCATCGTGCTCGGCGTCCTGCTGGGGTCGGCGGCCGGGCGCCCGCCGGTCAGCGAGCTTGCCGGGGTGGACGCCAGCTATCCGGTCACCCAGATCGCGGTCGCGATCGCCGTGGCGGCCACCGCGCTGCCGTATCTGAGCCGTCCGGTGCACCGGACGGTGTGGGTTTTGATCACCGTGGCTGTGCTTGCTGCGGTCTCCGGCGGGACCGCGCTGCCGGTCAACGCCATCTCCAGTGTCGCGCTGGGCTGGGGCGTGGCTGCGGGCCTGCACCTGGCCGTGGGCTCGCCGCTGGGCCTGCCGTCGGCGGCCGAGGTCACCGAATGGATCGCGGACCTGCACGTCCAAGTGGCCGATATCACCCGGGCGCCCCGCCAGGTCTGGGGGGTCGAGCAGTTCACCGGCCGTGACCCGGCGGGCAGGCCGGTCGAGCTGTCGGTCTACGGCCGTGACGCGTCCGAGGCCGGGGTGCTGGCCAAGCTGTGGCGGTTCGGTGTGTACCGGGACTCCGGGCCCACCCTCATCATGGACCGCCTGCAGCAGGTCGAGCACGAGGCGTATCTCACCTTGATGGCCCAGCGCGCCGGGGTCGGCGTGCCCGACGTGCTGGCCGCCGGCCGGTTCGGGCCCAGCAGCGATGCGGCGCTGGTCACCCGGGTGCCCGACGGCCCGCTGCTGGCGCAGGCCGACGGCGCCAATCTGACGGACGGCATCTTGAATGAGATCTTGCTGGCCGTGCGGCGGCTGCGCGAGGCCGGCATCGCCCACGGGGCGCTCGGCGGCGACACCATCATCGTGTCCGGCCAGGGCGTCTGCATCCGGAATTTCCGCCGTGCGTCCGCCTCGGCCCCGGCCAGCGGCTGGATACCGACCTGGCGGCCGCGCTGGCCGCGATGGCCGTGCGGGCGGGCGCCGAGCGCACGGCCGCGGCGGCCGCCCGGGTGCTCCACGCCGACACGGCCCGCGGCGCGCTGGTGCACCTGCAGCGCTCGGCGCTGGACCCGGGCACCGTGGCCGCGCTCAAGGAGGACAAGGATCTGCTGCCCCGGCTGCGCGCAGCGGTGGCCGGCGGGGCCGGGATCGAGGTGCCGCAACTCGCGGAGGTCAAGCGGGTCAGCTGGACCAACCTGGTGTTCGCCGTCGGCTCGCTGATCGGGATCTGGGCGATCATCGGGGTGCTGTCCGGCGCCGGCGGCGCCCTGGAGGCCATCAAGGGCGCGAGCTGGGGGTGGGTGGCGCTGGCGTTCATCTTCGCCCAGCTGCCGGTGGTCGCCGAGGGCTGGGCGCTGCTCGGGGCCGCCGTCGGGCAGCTTCCGTTCGGCCGGTGCGTCGCGCTGGAGACGTCGAACATCTTCATCGCGCTGGTCGGTGGCGACGTCGCCGTGTTCGCCGTCCGGGTCAGGTTCTTCCAGCGGCAGGGGTATGACTCCGAGGCCGCGGTCAGCGCCGGCGCGATCGCGACCGCGGCCAGCTGGACCGTCAAGGGCCTGCTGTTCCTCATCTCTATCCCGTTCGCCGCCAGCGCCTTCCACGCCCCGTCGAGCTCGGGCGGCAACTCGACCGCGGTCCGGATCATCCTGGCGGTCATCCTCGCCGCGGGGATCGCCGCCGCGGTGACCGCCCTGGTGCCGCGGCTGCGGCGGCTGGCCAGCAGGCAAGTCCGCCCGCACCTGCTGACCATCTGGGCCAACGTCAAGATCATCGCCACCGAGCCGCGCAAGATCGTGTACGTGCTGGCGGGTTCGACCCTGGCCCAGCTGCTGGTCATCTTGGCTCTCGGCGCGTCGCTGCACGCGGTCGGGCAGCATGCCAGCTTCGCGACGCTGGTCGCCGTCAACACGCTGGCCGCCCTCATCGGCAGCGCCGTGCCCGTGCCCGGCGGCGCCGGCGTGGTAGAGGCCGGCCTGATCGCCGGGCTCACCGCCGCGGGCGTACCCGAAGAACAGGCCGTCGCGGCCGTGCTCATCCAGCGGTTCTTCACCGCCTACCTGCCCCCGGTCTGGGGCTGGTTCACCCTGACCTGGATGCGCCGCCGCGAATACGTATGAGCATCCTCGCAGTGGCACCACCAGGCCGGTGACCGGGCCAAGCTGGACCCATGAACGTGGCCTGCCATATCCCCATTAGATTTTGATGGGCCCTGCGGGCCGCCTCCGGGTGGATGAGGCCCACTCACGTATCAGGCTGGAGGGGCGGACACGGACACTAAGCGGGCCATCTCCGGCCCCGGCATCTAACCTTCCGACCCCGCAGATACCTGTGCGGGTGGGTCTCAGTCTTCGGCCGCCGGGTTGTCGGCAAGTGGCTGCGATGCTGATTCCGTCATGCTCTGCTGCTGGCCAGGCAGCAGCTTGGACGTGAACCTGATGGCGATCATGCGCGCTGTGGTGATAGCCGCCCCCATCACCAGCGTCCAGGCGAGGGCGCGGCCCAGCGGCTCCCGCTGGTCGTCAGGGGCCAGCGGTGGCTCTTTGCCGGTTACCTGCTTCCAGGTCAGCTGGAGTCCCTTGTAAGCGCCCGCCGCCGCAGCCATCCCGGCAGCATGTTTCAGCATCCGGCTGACCCGGCCGTCGGTACTGTCACCCGCCATCGCAGTCACCCCGGCAAGCCGTCCACAACCACGGGAATCCGCGGTGTCCTTTGTCTTGCCATCATGTCACAGACCGTAGGCTTGCCGCTTGGGTGACGATCGAGGAAGCTGAGCCCACGGGCACGCGCCGGTTGGCTGGTCACTCTCCTGGCCCAGGCCCATTGTTGTGGCGGACGGTACGGTTGGCGCCGCTGGAGCGGACTACACCACGATGCGTGGCGTACCCGCCCCTTGCGGCACCCGAACTGAGGACAGCAGGCCGGAGGCCAAGCGTCTGGACCTAACCCTCAGAAGGGCGCGGGCGCTGAGGCCGCCTCGTCCTCCTCGAGAGCTTGCGTGGCGACCTCGGATTCGCCGAGGCCGTCGAGATCCCGTCCGAACTGCTCGATCGTCTCTTCATCGATCATGTCCCGGTCCTCGGACATCTCGTGGTCGTCGGCCATGTCCTGGGACGTTTCGGCCGCCGGACCAGTTTCGGTGGCTGCCGGCCGCTGCTGACGCAGGTAGTTGGCCACGCCGCGGTTCATGTCATGCCCGACGGTGTCGGCCATGATGTCGATCACGGTCCGGGTCACCCCGGCCTTGTCGGTGAACGTGCGGGACCTGAACTTCCCCTTGATCATCACCGGGTCGCCCCTGCGCAGGCTGGCCCGGACGTTATCGCCGAGCCTGCGCCAGCAGCTGACGTTGTAGTACGCCGTATCCCCGTCGCGCCACTCGTTGGTCACGCGGTCCTGCACACGGGGCGTGGCGCCCACGCGCAGGTCGGTGACCAGGACGCCGTTCTTGGTCGGGCGCTGAATTGGGTCCTGGGCCACAAAGCCCACGAGCGTCACGTATCCGCCCTGGCTCATCACGATCCTCCTTGGGATGCCCGGCAGCCCGACGCCGCCGGTCCCTTCACGCTGACCGACCCGCGCCTCCTCTGGATGGACCCGCCGCACCCCTGTGGATAACTCGGCCGCGACAGGCTTACCTGTGGACAATCAGTTGCCATGCGCAACGCGTTGCGGGATAATTCCGCGGCTTCGTCCGCCGGGACGCCACAACAGCCGCGTGAGCCCCACGGCTGCGGGTGGCGGAGGCTCGCAACAAAGTGAATCCCGGGATTCACTTTGCTAGAGGGCGTGTTGCGGAACTTTCGCGTGGGCGGGGCCGGTGAGCGGCCGCGCCGGGTGCTGGCCGCGGGTTGCGGGCCTTCGATGGCCGCGCGAGGCTGGGGATGGCCGGTTGCTGGTGTTCGCGGGCCTGCGGGGCCGGGCCGGCGTGGCGGGAGATCGTGTTCCGGGCATGCCGGCTGGCCAGGTGACGCGTAGTGCTGTGGATAACGCCGGCTGGATTGCGGGTCTGGGAAGGCTGGGGAGCTGTCGGTGCAGCAGCATCAGGTTGCTGACGGTCGCGGCGAGGGTGAGCTCGGCCTGGACGAGGGGCAGGCCGCGCATGGAGAACCGGCGCAGCCCGATCTTGTCTTTGAGGAAGCTGAAGCCGCCCTCGGACAGCGGCGCGCGGCGGCGGTAGATGTCGCGGCCCTGCCGGGTGGAGATGTTGTGGGCCATCTGGTCGCGGGGGTCGTGGTGCCGGCAGGCGGGGGTGTGCGGGCCGCTGCTTCCGGCCGATTCCCAGGAGCCGGGGCTGATCAGCCGGTCCGGGCCCTCGGCCGCGCAGTTCTTCTCGCTGAAGTACCCGCCGTCGTAGACGACGGTGCCGATGCGGGACCAGGCCGGGGGGTGCCCGCCGGCCTGGTGCCCGGCGGCGATGGCCTGCTGCGCGGCGGTGATGCCGGCCAGGGTGGGCTCGACCTGGGCGGCGTCGTTGACGTCCTGGGTGGCGCGGGCGGCCAGGATCAGCCCGTCATCGCAGCGGGGGACCTGGCAGTTATAGGCCTGCACGGTGCCGTTGCGGGTGCAGTGCATCGCGCGGGAGTCCGGGTCGGTGATGTTGCGCACCGGCTTGGGCGGCTTTTTGTTCCGCTTCCCCCTCCCCGCGGCGCCCGGCGGGTCCTGGCCGCCGGGCGGCGCCACGGCCCGGGCCTTTGCGGCCTTCCGGGCGGCGGCCAGCCGCTCCCGGGCACGCCGCACCGCCGCGGCCTGCTCCGGCGGGGCGGGCCGTGCGCCGGGCACGCCGCGGCCGGCGGAGGCCGCGACCCGCTGGTCGTAGGCGTCGCACCGGGCCTGCTGCGCGGCGGTCGCCTGCTCTAGCGCGATCTCCGCGACCGTGACCGCCGCCTCCTCCGGGACCCGGCCCGGCGGCGCCTGCCCGGCCCGCGCCTTCGCCAGGTAGGCTTCGGCCTGCTGGCGGCGCGCCGCGTCCTCCGCCTCCCGCACGGCCTCCAGGTCCGCCAGGGCGGCCGCGATCCGCTCCGCCCGGGACGCCCCGCCCCATCCGGCCGGCAGCACGGCCGGCCCGCACAGCCCCAGCCCAGGCAGCATCCCCTGGTCGCAGCACCCGCAGCCGCCGGCGGCCTCGCCGTGCCCGTGGCTCTCGCACCCGCAGTTGCCGTCCGCGGCGGCGGCCTCCGCCAGCACCTGGCGGGACAGCTTCCGCAGCCACTCCAGGGTCCGGTTGGCCTCCTTCGACGCGTCCGCCCAGATCTTGGAGCCATCCACCGAGATCACCCGCAGCCGGCCCAGCCCCGCGACCGCGCACACATACAGCACCTGCGTGAACAGGTCCTCCAGCGGCCCGTCCTCCCCCCGGTGCGCTGCCGGAACCGGCACAGCGTCGAATGATCCGGGAACTGGTTCCCCGAGGCGATCCGGAACGCCGCATCCACCCGGGTCCGGTCCTCGATCTGACGGGAGGACCGCTCCCCGCACGACATCGCGTACATCAGCAGCGTCACCAGCATCCGCGGGTCATAGCCCGGCCGGCCCTTGCCCGGGCTCGTGCCGGCCTCCACGGCCGAGGTATCCAGCTGCCCGGCCACGTCAATCAGGAACCAGACAAAATGGTCCCTAGGCACCCACTCCTGCATATCCAGGGGCAAAAACATCGGCTTCTCCCGGTTCACCGGGAGGTACTTGCGGCTCATAAACCCCATCCTGCCAGGCAAAACACCCAGCAGACTTTTGCAACACGCCCTAGAGCGTGGTGAACCCCGGGATTCACCTGGTTCGGGAGGCGGCGCGGGTCAGAGGTGGTCTAGGCGGGTGACTTCGGCGGGGGTGAGGGAGAAGGCGAACAGGTCGAAGTTGGATCGGATGCGGTCGGGCTTGGCGGACTTCGGGATGACCGTGATGCCGTGGTCGAGGTGCCAGCGCAAGACAACCTGGGCGGGGGTTACCTGGTGCCGGGCGGCGATCTCGGCCAGGCCGGGATCGCGCAGGCGGGTGCCCTTGAGCGGGCTGTAGCCCTCGACGGCCACGCCGTGGTCGGCGTGCGCGGCCAGCAGCGCGGCATCGTACCGGGACGGGCTCCACGAGATCTGGTTGACGGCCGGCCGCTCCCCCGTCACCGCGATCAGCTCGTCGATCTGGGCGATGTCGTAGTTGCTCACCCCCACGCTGCGGCACAGGCCCTCGCCCCGCAGGGCGAGGAACTCCTGCCACAGCGGCAGCGAGGCCTGGCGGCGCGGCGGCCAATGGATCAGCCACAGGTCCACGTAGTCCGTGCCGAGGGCGCGCAGGCTCTCGGCCAGGGTGGCCCGGGCGCGGCCGGCGCTGCCGGGCAGCAACTTGGTAGTGACGAAGACCTGGCCGCGGTCCAGGCCGCTGTCCCGGATGGCCTGGCCGACCTCGTGCTCGTTGCGGTACATGGTGGCGGTGTCGATGTGCCGGTAGCCGATGTCGAGGGCGTACCTGATGGCCTCGTAGCCACGCCGGCCGCCCAGCTGCCAGGTGCCGAAGCCCACCATCGGCATGACGGCGCCGCCGCCCAGGTCCACCGCGGGAATGTCGGTCATGGACTCAATTCTGGCCGGGGCCGGAACGAGGGCGGAGGAAAGGGGGTGCTAGCCGAGGACGGCGTGGATGGAACGGGACAGCTCGCCTGGGACGTCGGGCACGAGCAGGTGGACGCCGTCGCGGACGACGTCGCGGCCGCTGATCACGACGTTCGTGATGTCCACCGCGGTGGCGGCGAACACGGCCGCTTCCAGGGCTACGCCGTCGGCGGCGCCCGCGGTCCGCACGCTGTCCAGGGACACGGTGACCAGGTTGGCCCGGGCGCCGGAGGCGATCTCCCCCGCGTCGGGCCAGCCCAGGCTGGTATGCCCGGCCGTGGTCGCGGCCTGGAGCAGGGCCTCGGCGGTGAAGTGCCCGCGGGCGCGGCGGGCCAGCCGTTCGGCATACTCGACGCCGCGCGCCTCTTCCAGCATGTCCACCACCGCGTGGCTGTCGCTGCCCAGGGTAAGCGGGCAGCCCGCTGCGACCAGCGCCTGAGCCGGGGCCAGCCCGTCACCCAGGTCGCGTTCGGTGGTGGGGCACAGGCAGGCGAACGTCTGGCCGCCGCCAAGCAACTCCAGATCACGGTCGTCGAGGTGGGTCGCATGCACCACTGTGGCCCGCGGCCCGAGCACATCCTGCTCGTACAGCAGCCGGGTGGGCGACAGCCCGTAGGTCGCCAGGCACGCCTCGTTCTCCGCGACCTGCTCGGACATGTGCGCGTGCAGCGGGGCGCCGAACCGGTGGGTCCAGGCCACCACCGGGTGCATCTGCTCGCGGGGCACCGCCCGGACGGAATGGATCGCCGCGCCGACCTGGGCGTGCGGCCCGATCATGCCGTGGGAGTCACAGCCGAGCTCGGTGACGCGCGCCGCCCAGCGCCCGGCGTCGCCGTCGCCGAACCGCAGCTGGGGTCCGGCCAGCGGCAGCGGGCCCTCGGAAGACAGCCCGCCCGCCAGGTAACAGGTATCCAGCAGCGTGATGCGCAGGCCGGCCTCGGCCGCCGCCTGGACCAGGGCGCGGCCCATCGCGTTCGGATCGGCATAGGGGCGCCCGCCCGGCTGGTGGTGCAGGTAGTGGAATTCCCCCACACAACTGATGCCGGCCAGCGCCATCTCGGAGAACACCGCCCGGGCCAACCGGAGGTAGCTGTCCGGGTCGAGGCGGGCCGCGACGTCGTACATGCGCTCGCGCCAGGTCCAGAACGTACCGCGGTCGGCCTGGGTGGTGGAGCGCAGCGCGCGGTGGAAGGCGTGCGAGTGGGCGTTGGCGAAACCAGGGAGGGTGAGGCCGTGGAGGTGCTCAGGGGCGGGTGCAGCTGATGAGGCGGGCGAGGAGGCGGGGTAGGGGTAGGCGGGGGTAACGCGAGTAAAGCGGTCGCCGTCGGCTTCGATGAGGACGTCGCGTCGGACTCCGCGGCCGGGGAGCCAGGCCAGGTCGGCGAGCCAGCGCCGACGGGCGGACGGGCCGGCGGAGACGGACGGGCCGGAGACGGACGGGCCGGAGACGGACGGGCCGGAGACGGACGGGCCGGAGACGGACGGGCCGGAGGCGGGCGGCGGGTCCTGGCAGGGCTGGGTCATGCCGGGCCTGCGAGGTTTTCCAGGACGGCGGCCAGGGCGCGGACGCCGGCTTCGCAGTCGGCCAGGTCGGCGTGCTCGGCGGGCGAGTGCGAGACGCCGGTCGGGTTGCGGACGAACAGCATGGCGGTGGGGACGCGGGCGGCGAGGATCCCGGCGTCGTGGCCGGCGGCGGTAGGCAGGGTCGGGACGCTGAAGCCCGTCGCGGCGAGGGTGGCGGCGATCCGGTCCCGCAGCGCCTCGTCGAAACGCACGAGGGGGGTGAACGACTCCTGGCGCACGCTGAGCGCGACCCCGTGTTCCTCGCAAAAGCCTTCTGAGGCCGAACGGACCGTGGTGACCGTGTCCAGCACCGTTGCTTCGTCCGCGGCGCGGGCGTCCAGCCAGGCGTGAACCGCCGAGGGAACTGCATTCGTGCCGTTCGGTTCGACGATGACCTTGCCGAACGTGGCTACCGCTCCGCTGTCCGCGGCGGCTTGGCGGGCGGCCAGTGCCGTGGCCGCATAGGGCAGCATCGGGTCGCGGCGGTCGGTGAGCCGGGCCGTCCCGGCGTGATCGGCGCGACCCTCGAAGACGAACCGCCACCGGCCGTGCGGCCAGATCCCTTCAGCCAGGCCCAGGGTGGCACCCATGGGGGCGAGCGCGCGGCCCTGCTCGACGTGCAATTCGACGAAGGCGCCGATGCCGTCCAGCAGGTCGTCGCGGGGGCCGAGGTAACCGGGATCGTGGCCCGCGGCGATCATGGCGTCGGCCAGCGTGGTGCCTGCGTCATCGGTCAGGACCCGCGCGGCGTCCGGATCGACGGCGCCGGCCAGCAGGCGGCTGCCCAGACACGGGAGGCCGAACCGCGCGCCCTCTTCCTCGGTGAAGGCGGCAAGTACCACGGGCCGTTCAGGAGAAAAGGTCTTCTCTTTTAGCAGGTCCACGGCGGCCAGGGCCGATACGACACCCAGCGGGCCGTCGAAGGCGCCGCCGTTGGGGACCGAGTCCAGGTGGCTGCCGGTTACGACGGCGCCCGGGCGCTTCGGACCCCACCAGGCCCACAAGTTGCCGT
Source organism: uncultured Actinomycetes bacterium (assembly GCA_963722055.1). Taxonomy (GTDB): domain Bacteria; phylum Actinomycetota; class Actinomycetes; order Streptosporangiales; family Streptosporangiaceae; genus Palsa-504. The sequence continues at coordinate 33,444 of CAVRLA010000009.1, forward strand.
TGTTATCGGTCTCCACGTCCAGACCGCGCTTGGTGGCCTGCGCGGTAAACCAGGCCCGGCAGGCGGCGTCCGCCGGGGTCCAGGAGTAGCGGCGGTAACCGCCGGTCTCCGGGTCGCGGCCGATCGGTTCGAGCTCGCGCCACAAGTCGGCGAACGTCGGGGCGGACCGGGAGGGACGTCCCCCCGGACCGACACTGTTCATCCGTCGGCCATGGGAACGCGGACGCCGCGCTGGACCGCGACGGTCGAGGCCAGCTCGTAGCCGGCGTCCGCGTGCCGGAGCACGCCCATCGCGGGGTCGTTGGTCAGGACGCGTTCCAGCTTCTGCCCGGCCTGGTCGCTGCCGTCGGCCACGCAGACCTGGCCGGCGTGGATGGAGCGGCCGATGCCCACCCCGCCGCCGTGGTGGATGGACACCCACGAGGCGCCGGAGGCGGTGTTGACCAGGGCGTTCAGCAGCGGCCAGTCGGCGATCGCGTCGGAGCCGTCGGCCATGGCCTCGGTCTCCCGGTAGGGCGAGGCGACCGAGCCGCAGTCCAGGTGGTCGCGGCCGAGGACGATCGGGGCCTTGAGCTCGCCACGCTTGACCATCTCGTTGAAGCGCAGGCCGGCCAGGTGCCGCTCGCCGTAGCCGAGCCAGCAGATCCGGGCCGGGAGGCCCTGGAAGTGGACCTTCTCGCCGGCTAGCCGCATCCACCTGGCCAGGGCCTCGTTCCCCGGGAACAGATCGAGGATGGCCTGGTCGGTGGCGGCGATGTCGGCTGGGTCGCCGGACAGCGCGGCCCAGCGGAACGGGCCCTTGCCCTCGCAGAACAGCGGCCTGATGTAGGCGGGAACGAAGCCGGGGAACTCGAAGGCCCGGTCATACCCAGCCACCTGGGCCTCGCCGCGGATCGAGTTGCCGTAGTCAAACACCTCGGCCCCGGCGTCGAGGAAGCCGACCATGGCCGAGACCTGCTCGGCCATCGAGTCGCGGGCGCGTTCGGTGAATCCGGCGGGGTCTTCGGCCCGCAGGGCGGCCATGTCCTCGAACGCGACGCCGCGCGGCAGATAGGTGAGCGGGTCGTGGGCGGAGGTCTGGTCGGTGACGATGTTGATGGGCGCGTGGTGCTTGAGCAGCTGCGGGAAGACGTCCGCGGCGTTGCCGAGCAGGCCGATGGACAGGGGCTGACCCTGGTCGCGGGCGACGGTGGCCCTCCGGACGGCGTCGTCGGTGTCCTGAGCCTGCTCGTCGAGATAGCCGAACTCGATCCGGCGGCTGATCCGGGACTGGTCGCACTCCACGCAGATGACCACGCCGCCGTTCATGGTCACGGCCAGCGGCTGAGCGCCGCCCATCCCGCCCAGGCCCGCGGTCAAGGTGATCGTGCCCCTGAGCGTGCCGCCGAAGCGTTTGGCCGCGATGGCGGCGAAGGTCTCGTAGGTGCCTTGCAGGATCCCCTGGGTGCCGATGTAGATCCAGGACCCGGCCGTCATCTGGCCGTACATGGTCAGGCCGAGCTGCTCGAGGCGGCGGAACTCCTCCCAGGTCGCCCACTGCGGGACGAGGTTGGAGTTGGCGATGAGTACCCTGGGGGCCCACTCGTGCGTCCTGAGGACGCCGACCGGCTTGCCCGACTGGACTAGGAGCGTCTCGTCGTTCTCGAGGTCTTGCAGGGTCTTGATGATCGCCGCGTAGGCGTCCCAGCTGCGGGCGGCGCGGCCGGAGCCGCCGTAGACGATGAGCTGGTCGGGGTGTTCGGCCACCTCAGGGTCGAGGTTGTTCATGAGCATGCGCATGGCGGCTTCCTGCGCCCATCCCTTGCAGGTAAGCTGGGCGCCGCGGGGCGCGTGGATCGGTTCGTGGCTGGCGATCATGTGCCCATCATGGCAGGACATTTATTGGGGTGACAGCGGGGCGTTCGGTTGCTAGGTTCGGCGGCTGTGAGCGTTAGGCAATACCGATCCGCGAGTGCAGGTCGCCAGGCCTGCGTGAGCGATCGGTGCAGGTGAGCGGCGAGCAACCACAATGGGTCCTTGCCTAACGCGAACTTTCCCGTAAGCGCTATGCAGCGCGTCTCGGTGGTGGGGACCTCGGGCGCGGGCAAGTCGACCGTGGCCGCGGCGCTGGCTGCTCTGCTGGGGGCTCCGTTTCTGGAGCTCGATTCGGTGCATCATCAGGCGGATTGGACGCCGCTGCCGCGGTCCGAATTCAGGGTTCTCGTTGCTGCTGCGGCCGCGGGTGAGCGCTGGGTGATCGATGGCAATTACAGCAGCGTGCAGGACATCGTGTGGGCGCGCGCGGACACCGTGGTCTGGCTCGACCTGCCCCGGCGCACGGTGATGCGCCGGGTCATCTGGCGGACTTTGCGGCGGATCGGCGGGCGGGTCGAGCTGTGGAACGGCAACCGGGAGCGCTGGCGGAACTTCTTCACGCTGGACAAGGAGGAGTCGGTTATCGCGTGGGCCTGGCAGACGCACGCCGCTAACCGCGCGCGGTATGAAGCGGCCATGGCCGACCCGGTCCACGGTCACCTGCGGTTTGTCCGGCTGCGCAGCGCGGCGTCGGTCCGCCAGTTTCTGCAGTCGGTGCAAGCCGCTCCGGCAGAGCCTGTTCCCGGCTCGGGTGGGCCCTTATCCGGAGGGCAGCTCCGCTTATTGTGGTGGATCCGGGCTTGGTTGATTGGTCGTACCCCAGCACCACATGCCAAGTGTGAAAACATCCTCAGGTTGACCGTTGAGGCGACGATCTAGCTCTGACCCAACCGATGTGACACCCGTCCCCGCTCTAGCTGGCCGGTAAGTTGCCGTTTCCCTGGCCCGGATCGGGAGTCTCGCAGCGGGCGCGTGCGCCACAACCCTCTCTCTGGACTCGGAGTGCCGCCATCCTCTCGCCCGGCATTCTGGCCGCAGTCACCTGTCTCACACCAGCCCCGCCAGTACCGCCGCCTGCGGTCCGCCGAACCGGTGAACGCGGCGTTGTGATGGCTCTTCCCGATAGAACGCCGCGTTCACATGGCAAGAACCACGTCAGCGGCGAGATCTCATGCGAACTCCCGGGACTGGCGGGACGGGCGGGCATCGCGAGGCTACGCCGTCCCGGTCTCCCGGGACAATGCTCACCGCGGCCCTCGAGAGTCAACCGGCGGCCGGAGCCGAGGCTGGCCTAGCCGGCACGCTCCGCTCTATCGGGGCATGGGTGCCACAGCCCCATCTACCAGGGTGAACGTGACCTCGATCATCAGACGGCGCGCAGAGCAGGCCGGACGATTGGGGAATCCAGACAACACGGCTCTACCGGGTCGTGTCACCGACTTACTGGCGGAATCGGGTCAACGGCGCGCGAGGCGGGCTTTTTCAGATTCCCGAAGCTTTCCCATGATGTGGTTGTAATGATGATTGCGCCGCCAGTGACGTGGCTGGGTAGATCTGGCGTTCGGTGGCCTGTAGCGCCTGCCAGGTGCGGCGGGCCTGTTCAGCCGGGAGATCCAGCCCGGCCAGCTCGTCGTTGAGGTATGCGGTTGGCTCCAGCATGCGGGTCAGCTCCGCGGCGTAGAGGTGCAGGGCCTGGTCAAGGTCGTTGTCCCAGCCGCGGAGGACGTGACCGGCCAGCAGTTCGGCACCGAACAGCGCGTCTGAGATTCCGCGCGCGGCCAGCGGGTCCTTGTGATGTGCGGCGTCACCGACGAGGGCCCAGCCGGTCCCGGCCGCCCGGCGGAAGTAGGTGGGCAGGTCGCGGACGCCGACCACCCGGCCCGACAGTTCGGCGTTGTCCAGTCCGGCCGTAACGCTCGGGCAGCGCGCAAGGCCCGCCCGAAGATCCTGCTCCCCCCGGCCGGGGCGCCAGGCCGTTACCGGGAGCTGGACGAAGGCCAGCACTTGGGAGTTGTGAGTGGGAAACGCCCCAGCGAAGATGCCATGCCCCAGCTCGGCACGGAGCTCGGTGAGCGGCGAGCGGTCCCAGTAGGCGTACCAGGCGCAGGAACGTCCTGGCCGCACGTTGTCGTACGGCGTAGCGCAGGCCCGCGCGACCGCGGACCGGCGGCCGTCGGCGCCGATCAGCAATCTGGTCCGCACCATCGAGTCGCCCAGGGTGACGACACCGTTGCGCAAGCCGCGGAAGGCGGTGGAGCAACGGACGCGGGCGCCAGCGTGCCGGGCGTGCTCCTGCAGCAAACGATCCAGGATGGCCCGCCGGGGTGCAATCGGTGATGGGTTCCCAGGCTGAAATACCGTGCGGGCGAGGCGCCGGCCGTCGATGACGACCTCTGTGGCCGATGTCAGCGGGCAGCCGGTGCCGAGCAGATCAGGCAGGATACTCCAGGCGGCCAGTCTTGCGACGCCGTCCGGTTTGATCATGTGGCCGCTGATCGTGTCTGAGCCTTCGTCGGTCCGGTCGACGACCAGGACGCGGAGGCCGGAGCCGGCGAGAAGCATTGCGGTGGTTGCGCCCGCGCATCGACCCCCTACCACCACAACATCGAAGGTGTCCATACCTCCAGGCTGCGGTTCGCGTGCCCTCGGCGCATTCCCGAGTTCGGGTATAAGGGTCTGGTTAGAGTCTTCCCGGCACTGCCTCGTCAGCGTGTCCCGGCGCGGCGGCAGGCGGACGGACTAGGTGCAATTGATGCCGTCCGTCGATCGCCAGTTTGGCGTACACCCGCTTTAGGTGAGTCTCGACCGTGGCCCGCGACAGGAACAGCTCGCGCGCGATCGCGGGGTTGCTGTATCCGTCGGCCGCGAGCATAGCCACCCGGGCCTCCGCGTCGGTCAACGACGCCCATCCCGTCAGCGGGCGGGCGACCCGGGGTGGACCCGGCCTGACGAGTCGTGGCTGGTCGCACAGTTGCGCGAGGAACGCGGCTACTCGCTCGATGATCGCATCCACGTCCCCGGCCCATGGCTGATGGTCGATGCCGGGCAGGATTTCAAGCTGCGCACCGGGGATGTGCTCGGCCAGATCCCGCGCCTCGGTGACCGGGATGAACTCGTGCGCCCGATGCAGTACCAGGACAGGTACACGCAGCTGTTCGAGCAGTCCCTGGGCGCTGCTATCGGCGAGCGCGCCGATCACGTGCCGGATCATGGCCGGGCTGGCGGCGGCTCGCTCGAGTGACGCGGTGATCCGGCGGGCCTCGGAATCCGCGGCCAGGCTCGGGGCAAACGTATCGAGCGACCGCCCGGACCCCCAGCCCTGCAGGACGAGATCCAGTTCCGCCCGCGCCTCGGATGTCGGCGGACGAACGGACGTGCCGTACAGCACAAGACCAGATACCCGATGAGCGACAGCAAAGCGGATGGCCAGCGGACCTCCTTCGCTGAAGCCGAGCAGGACGGGTACCGTAGCCGCGCAGGCGGCAGCGACCGCGGCCAGGTCATCGACTCGCTCGCCGACGGTCGGCGTCGAGATGGTCGGATCGGACAGGCCAGTCCCGAGCTTGTCATAACGGATAAGCCGGCAGTGCCGGGTCAGGCCGCGCACGAACCGCCGATATCCCGGTAGCTGCCATTGCAGTTCGAGGTGGGAGTGCATGCCGGGAACCATCAGCAGGTCCACCGGCCCGGTACCCGTCACCTGATAGGCCAGCGCGCCCCGCGGCCCGGATGCGTAGCAGGTCGTCGGCGCAGCAGTCATCTCTCCATGATGCGGCACTATCCGGATTCGGGGCACGCCTGCGGCGTCCTCGAAGAACCTGCAGGCGAGTTCCTCGCCTTCGGGCCGCCGCCCGGGGGCGGGGCAGGACCCATTAGGCGGCGACTAGCTCGGTGGGCTCGGCGATGACGTCGACCAGGGCGCCGTTGCGCATGACGGTGATCGGGAGCGGCTGGCCGATCACCTCGGAGAACATCAGCCGCTGCAGGTCCTGGGAGGCGGCCATCGGCTTGCCGGCCACGGTGAGCAGCAGGTCTCCGGCGCGCAGGCCCGCCCGGTCGGCGGGGCCGCCCGCCACCACCTGGGCGACGAGCAGCCCGGTCTTGCGGCCGAGCCGCTCGCGCCAGGCGGCGGGCACCGGGCCCGGCATCATGGCCAGGCCGAGGTAGGCTCGGCGCACCCGGCCGTCGGCCATCAGCGCGGCGATGATGCGCCGGGTGGTGTCGTTCACCGGGACCGCCATGCCGAGGCCCACGCCGGCCACCGCGGTGTTGATGCCGACCACGCGCGCGTCCGCGTCGGCCAGGGCCCCGCCGGAGTTGCCCGGGTTGAGCGCGGCATCGGTCTGGATGACGTCCTCGATCACGCGGCCGCGGGCTGGCAGGGACCGGCCGAGCGCGCTGACCACGCCCGCCGTGACCGAACCGGCCAGGCCGAGCGGGTTACCGACCGCCACAACGAGCTGGCCGACGACGAGGCGGTCGGCCTCGCCGAGCTCGGCCGGTTCCGGGGTCTCGCCGTTGCCGCGCAGCACCGCCAGGTCGGACAACGGGTCGGCGCCCACTACCCGGAACGGTACCGATGTGCCGTCGGAGAACGCCGCGGTGCCGCCGTTCGCCTGGCCGACCACGTGCGCGTTGGTGAGCAGGAATCCGTCGCCGGTGAAGACGACGGCCGAGCCGAGGCTCTCCCCCGTCCCTCCCCGGCTTCCTTGGCGTGGCACGCGCAGGCTTGCGACCTTGGGCGTGAGCTTTTGGGCCACGCTTGAGACAATCTGCGAGTACACGTCCAGTGGGTGATTACCCTCCATGTGGGTCTCCCGGGGCATCCGTTCCTATGATTACAGCATTACAGTGCAACCAGGAATTGGGAAGGGTGCTTACCCGGCGGCGTTCCGCCTGGAGCTAAATCGGGGTTGGTCGTAACGCGGACGATGAGTGGCTGGCCAGGCCGATGGGGTTTCCCTCCGGATCCAGGATTGTGGCCAGGGTGCGGGTCGGGCCGTCGGGTGAGGGAGGATCGATAATCTCGCCGCCGCGCGTCACGACACGCTCGAGGGTCTCGTCCAGGTCGGCGACGTGGATCCAGATCATCGGCCCGGCGTCCGGGGCGGGCGGCCGGTCCTGAACCCACTGGCCGATCAGGCCGGGAGATACGAAGTCCTGGTAGGGATGTTCGGTCTGCCAGCCGAAGACCGCCTGGTAGAACGCGGCCGACCGGATGCTGTCGACGGCCGGCATCTGCAGATAGCAGACCTGCCCGTGGACGAGGCTGCGGGCCCGGGCGGCCTCGGCGTCTTCCTGGGTCATGCGTGATCCTTCCTGGGTTGCGGCGGCTGCGTCGGCCGGGCGTGACTCGATTACTGTTGCGGCGGGTGCGGCGGCCAGGCGGCACTCGACGACGAAGCGGCCGGAGGCCTGGGTTGCCGCGGCCAGGATCTCGAGCCCGGCCTGCCGAGCCAGCTCGGCGAACTGGGTCAGGGTGCTGGTCTTCCCGCCGGCGACCAGCATGTCGATACCCAGGGATCGTGGTGCGTCGTCGGGTGAGACGCCGCCGAGGACGGCGATCCTTCCACTCGGGTGCGCGGCTTGGGCGCAGCGGCTGAGGATGGCCGCCGTCTCCTCATCGGGCCAGTCGTTCAGTACGTTCTTCAGCAGGTACAGGTCGGCACCGGCCGGCAGCGGATCGAAGAAGCTCTGCCCGCGGAGCATCACCCGGCCGGCCACCCCGGCGGGGGTCACGATGTCGCCGGCCCGGGCGATCGTGCCGGGGAAGTCGACCAGGATGCCCTGCACGTGGGGATGGCGCCGCAGCAGCGAGGCCAGCATGGCGCCGGTGCCGCCCCCCACATCCACGATGGTGCCGATCGAGGTCCACCCGCCGACGAGCTCGATGTCGAAATCCGGCATGCCGTGCCCGGCGGGTCCCATGAGCGCGTCGAATTCCGCCGCGATCGTCGGGTGCTCGGCGAGATCCGCCCAGAACGGCCGCCCGAACAGCTTCTGGTAGGCCAGGCCGGTGCGGACGTAGTCGAGCAGTGTCCCCCACGTGTGGGCCATTCGGCCGCCGATGCCGTCGAGATCGAGGAAGCGCCTCGAGTTCGCGAGCTGCTCGGCGGCCCGGTTGCAGCCGAAGCGCCCGGGGCCTTGCGGCACGAAGACACCTTGGGAGACCAGGTGGCCCAGGACGGCGTGCAGGGCGTCGCGATCGCAGCCGGCCGCGGTGGCCAGGTCGGCGATCTCGTGGTGACCTTCGGCGATGAGGTCGGGGATGCGCAAGGTGGCGGCGACCATCAGGCACCAGGGCGTGGTCAGGTCGAGCATCTGGTCAATATCGGCGCTAACTTCAGCCGTGGGCCGTCCACACATACCGCCCTCCGCCACGTCGTCCCATGCCATACACGACATGCTGCTCATCTACCATCTTGGCATCCTCCCACCTAGCGGCGGGATTCCAGCCGCTCACGTTCCGTTAATGAGGCGAGCGGCTGAGGTTCGCGGTTCGCGGGCTGAGCCAACGCCCGGCCTCCCCGCGCAGTCACGGCGTGCCCCGCCGCGATGTTGCGTGCCGCGTTCACGTCGGCGTGACAGGCGTATCCGCAAGCGGTGCAGGCGAAGACGGCTTGGCTCTTGCGCGACTTCGCATCCACTCGCCCACACGCCGCGCACCGCTGGCTGGTGTACGCGGGAGTTATTCTGTGCACTCGGCCCGGGGCCTTATCGTCCAGGCGGCGCACCAGTAGCCCCCAGCAGTTGCCGAGTATGCCTCGATTGAGGCCCGCTTTCTGCCGGACATTGCGGCCTGGCCTCGCCGCGCTACCCGCGGCGGAGCGTGTCATGGCTGGGATATTGAAACCTTCGACATGGATCTCATCGAACTCGCGGGCCAGCCGCGTGCTCGTCTTTTCCGCCCAGTCCTTGCGGCGGTCTTTCTCGCGCGCCCGCATGCGAGCGGCGGCGATCTTGACCCGGCCGCGCCGCTGGGACCCTTTCCGAGCCCGGGCGAGCCTGCGCTGCAACCTTGCCAATCGCTTCATCTCGCGGCCGGACAGGCCGGGAACGTGCAGCAGCTCACCGGTGGACAACGCAGCCGACACGGCGACACCGCGGTCTACGCCGACCACAGACCCATCGCCTGGGCCCACGGCGGGTTCCGGTGCCACAGCGAACGCGACGTGCCACCGCCCGGCCCGATCGCGAGTGATACGGCAAGACTTCGCTGCCACCGGGACAGGACGGGACCAGCGGAACCGTACCCAGCCCGTCTTCGGCACGCGGACCGCCCCCACTTGGCGGGATAGGCGGCGCACGTCGCTGGGCTGCAGCTGCACGATCCGGAACCCCTCGTCGCGTCCGGCCTTACGCCACGTGGGGCGGCGGTGCGTGCCAGCGAAGAAGTTCGTCATCGCCTGGGCGTGGTCACGGATCGCTTGTTGCTGCACGATTACACTGCCCTCAGCCAGCCACTGGTTATTTTCTCGCGCGGCGGTCAGCTGCCGGCACCGTTCCGCGAATCGCGGCATCGGGCCGCGCCCGGGACGCCACCAGGACTCCTGTTCCACGCATAGGTTCCATACGTACCTAGCGTCCGCGCAGTGTCGCAGCAGCGCTACCTCCTCCGTTCGAGATGGCTGAAGACGATATCGAGACATACGAACATTATATCGTATCAGGCAAGTTCCGGAGGCATAAACGTACAAGATCTGAACGGATTATCGACGCGGGTGGTGCGGTGGGCGAGCGCTTGCGAGGAAGCCGGTCCCAAGCAACCCTGGATGGGAATCGCGCTCCCACTGGCGCAGCCGAGCAGGAAGAGGCAGGCACCAAGGTGACCGGAGTCGCCCGCGGGGGGTTCCGGTAACGCCGAACGGGGCGTGAACCACGGCCCGTTCAGCAACAATGAAAGCGAGCGGGCGGGCGGGATCCGTACGGCGGTCAGATGGCGCGGGCGTGGGCGGTGGCCAGCGCGGCGCGGAATCGCTCGTAGTCAGCGAGCTCGCGGCCGGTGGGAGCCAGGACCAGGTCGCTGGTGACAGCGGTGATCCCGGACATGATGACCTGGTTGGCCTGTTCTCGCTCGCGGTCGGCCGCGAGCACCACCATGTTCTGGCACCACGATTCGATCAGCCAGCCGAGCAGCAACAGCGCGACCACCATGACCGCGAGCCAGGGCACCAGGGAGGTGTCGCTGACCAGCGAGGATGACTTGTGCGACCCGTGCAGGGACAGGATCAGCACGATCCAGACCAGGCCGGCCAAACTCAGCAGCACCAGCAGCCATTGCACGAGCGCGATCAGCCGCCACCATCCGGTTACCTTGTCGCGCGGGGGCAGCCCGTGCGCCACGGCCGCGCCCAGGGCCGCCTGGGCCTCGTTGGCCCGCGAGCGGGCCGCCGCCCGCACGGTCCGCGACCAGGGCTCCGGCAGCGAGCCGCCGACCTCATCGGCGAACGCCGTAATGGCATTGTCGATATCCGGCCGCTGCGCTTGTACGACATCGGCGGCGTGGTCGGCCAGCAGCTTGCGCGACGTCGGGCCTGCGCCGCGCAGGCGCGCGACCAGCCGCCCGGGCGGCCAGCCGATGTAGCTCACGGCCCCGCGCTCGCGGGCGCCGTTCAAGGTCTCCGTCGCGGCCGCCACTCCGGTGGCCTTCGCGAAGGCGCTGGTCAGCGCGGCGGCCGGACCTGAGGGGACGTACACCGCGGGATTGAAGGCGGGCACCCGGGCGCCGCGGCCATCGAGCGTGGCGTCTTCCCACGGCGGGCGCGACGTCGAAGCCGGCTTGGTGGGCGCGGCGGTCGTCTGCCAGGGCTGCCAGTCACCGGGGCCATCCGTGCGGCCGTTCGGCGCACCGTCAAGGTTCGCCCCCGGGACCGGGCTCGTCCCGGTCGCGTCCGGCCAGGGCGGGCTGGACGCCTGTGCCGTGACGCCGAGGTCCCCGGCGCCGTCGGCATCGACCCAGCCTTCCTGCTCCCAGGGCGGCCGTTCCGGCAGTCCTGACGAGGCCGCGCCGGGTTCGCTGACGACGGCTGCGGTGGCGTCGGCCGCCGGGCTCGCCGAGACCTGGGCCGCGGGCGCCGACGGCGGCCGCCAGCCAGGCACCGAGTCACCGGCGTAGACGGCGAACCGCTCCAGCAGGGCATCGATGTCGGCCGCGATCCGGTCGCTTGCTGCCCGCCGGGCCGCTACTACGGCGGCCAGCGCGCGGCGCAGCTCATCAAGGCCGGCTCCGGTGGCCGCGGAGGTCACCAGCACGGGCGTCTCCAGCAGCCCTTCGGCGTCGAGCAGCCGGCGCAGGTCGGCCGCGCAGTCGGCGACCTCATCGGGGCTCAGCGTGTCGGCCTGGTTGAGCACCACCGTGGTCACGGCCGCGTGCCCGGCCAGCGGCACCAGGTACCGCTGGTGCACGGACGCGTCCGCGTACTTCAGCGGGTCGAGCACCCAGACCAGCATGTCCGCCAGCTTGACCAGGCGGTCGACCATCGCCGCCGAGCCGGTCACCACTGAGTCGTGATCGGGCAGGTCGAGTAGGAGCAGCCCAGTCAGCAACGCCTCGCCCTCGTCGAGCGCGCTGGCCCGCCCGTAGCGGTGCCGCCGCTGGACGCTGAGCCAGTCCAGCAGCGGAGCGGCCCCCTCCATCCCCCACACGCACGCGTGCAGGTGCTTGGTGGTCGGCCGCATCACCCCGGCTGGCGAGAAGGCCGCCCCGGCCAGGGCGTTGAACAGCGAGGACTTGCCGCTGCCGGTGCCGCCCGCCAGGGCGACCACGGTATGCGAGGCGGACATCCGCATCCGCTCGCCGGACCGCCGGAGCAGCGTTTCCGCGTCGGTGACAAGCTCCTGGCTGAACCCTTCGGATCCGGCCCGGCCGGCCGCCATGCGGGTCAGCTCGGTGAGGGAGGCCAGCCTGGCGGGAAGCCGCGAATACCCCAGCCCGGTCATGCCGATCGTGTTCGCTGTCACCTAACCGCCTCAAGCGAGTACTCCGCCTGGTACAGCCGGATCGCCGCGACGTCCTCGCAGGGGCCGGCCGACTCGATCACCTCGACGAACCTGAGCAGTTCCTCGTCCAGCAGCAGCCGAACCCGGTGGATCAGATCCGCGCGGGCCTTGGCCAGGATCCCGGCCCGCATCCCGGTGCCGAACACCGAAGCCATCAGTCGCCGCGGTTCGGTGTAGATGCTGGCGCCCTCGTCCTCGGTGGTCGGCGCATCCGCGCCGGGCGCGTCCTCGCCCAGCATGGCGACCAGGACGACCAGGCCGAGCGACTCGTCATCGAAGGAGATCCGCTTGGCTCCGGGCCGCAGATCTGCCGCCTCGGCCAGCCGGACCAGATGCTCCTGCCAGGCGCCGACGGCACGTGCGGCACGCAGGGGCAGATCCGGCGAGGACCGGCTGAAGGCGGCGAGCTGGCTGGCCCCCGAGGGCTCGGCGAGGCCCGTCCCGAAGGCGGATTCAAAGATCTGCTTGGCGTACTCGCCGCGGGCCCGGTCGGCGGCAGCATCCTCCAGCAGCACGCTGCCGGCCGGGTCACCGCGCCAGCTGCCGTCCACGTGCTCGGCGGCGCGGTCGGCGATGGACACGATGAACGATTCGATGGCCGAACGGAGCGCGCCCTCGAGCGCCGCGTTATGCGACGGGCCCCGCCGGGCGCGCTTGCCTTTCTTGGTGGGCTTCGCGGGCTTTCCGCCCCGGCGCGGCCGCAGGTCGCCGCCGACCATGCAGTCCTGCCAGCGCGCCAGCACCTCGCCGGTGAGCAGAGTGCCGTTCCTCAGGCCCGCATTCGCTTCGACGAAGGCCCGCTCGTAAGCCGCCTCCGCGGTCCGCTGCAGCTCCGCGCGCAGCACGACCTGGGCCTCGACATGGGTAGCCATGGCCGGGACCCGTGACTTGAACGTGTCGAGCACCCCCGACATCGTCTGCGAGAGCACCGCCACCCGGCGGTCGCTCCGCGTGGCGGTATCAGCGAGCCAGTCGCGGATCGGCTGGTAGGCGTCGGGCGGCAGCATGCCGTCGATCAGCGGGGTCTCCAGGATCACGAAGCGGTTCTCCGCCGCGATCCCGTTCGCGTCGAGCATGGCGTTGAAGTGATCGGCGAGTTCGGCCCGGTAGGTCTGCGGGATCCGGGACAGGACCACACCGAGCGAGGCCTTACGGTCCCGGGCGTGCTGGAGGATTTCCCACACCGGCCCGTCGGCGTACCGGCTGGCGCTGGTCATGAACAGCCACAGGTCCGAGGCGTCGAGGAACTGGTAGGCGAACTCGTGGTGGGCCTTGACCACCGAGTCGATGTCGGGGGTGTCCAGCAGGGCAATGCCCCGTGGCATGCCCTCGCTGGCGGCCAGGACTAGCAGGCCGTCGCGCCCCGGCCGGGCCAGCCCCGCCTGCCGGACCCGGGGCAGGGTGGGCAGGAAGTTGTTCTCGGCGAACCAGTCGATGTCGTCGGGATGGCAGGCGAGGACCGGGCTGTTGGTCGTCGGGCGGCGCACGCCGGTCATGCTCACGTGGGCACCGACGATGCTGTTCACCAGGGTCGATTTCCCGGCGCCGGTGGAGCCGACCAGGGCGACCAGGACGGGCGCGGCGGACTGGCGCACCCTGGGCAGCAGGTAGTCGTCGATCTGGCTGAGGAGCTTGGTTCGTTCGGCCTTCACCTCGGCCGAACCGGCGATCTCGAATACCAGGGGGATGGCCGCGATCCGCTTGCGCAGGTTGAGCAGCGCGGCCTCCAGCAGGCGTGCGTCCACCCGTACGTGGGCCTCGGCGGGTGCCTGGGGCGCGGCGGGTGCCTGGGGCGCGGCGGGTGCCTGGGGCGCGCCGGGTACCTGGGGCGCGCTGGGCGCGGTGTCGCTGGCGGGTGCCTCGGGAGCGCTGACCGCCTCGGAGGGCTCGGCCGACCCGGCGACCAGGGCCTGGTCGGCGGGCGGGGCCTGGTCGCGGGCCGCGGCGTCGTCCCCTGCAGCGTCATCCGTCTGACCCGGATCAACCACGCTGTCCGGTTTGCCGGTCGTAACCGGCTGGTCGGCTTGAGCGGCCACGGACGACCACGACACGGGGGACGGCCAAGACGCCGGAGACTGGAGGTTTTGAGACTGGCGCTCCCCAGCGTGGGGCTGAGGCTCTGGTGACGCAGGTGGCTCAGATAGCCGGGCCGCCGACGGCCAGCCCGTGGACGGCTGGGACGGCTGAGATGGTTCCGCGGGTCCGGAAGGCGCCTCCGCGGACCCGGCGGGAGACGTACCGGGGCTGGGCTCGGATGCTTCCGGTCTACCGAAGGCAGGCATGACCAGGGTGATGTCATCCCCGTTATGCCGCTGGCCCTCACCACCGCCCGAATCATCACTGGTCACATGGCCGACGCCAGGGTCATCAAAGCCGGCCGCCACGACAGCGCCGGGCTCGCCATTGCGGCCGGCTTCAGACGCTGCGGACGCCGCCACACCCTGACCTTCCATTGTTCCAACGGCCTCCTCAAACCCCTGGAACCCCCCACGCTCCTCGGGGGGACTGGGTTCCACCGGATCTCCGGCAGTCGCCTAGCACGCGGAGTTTATCCTTATAACCAGGCGGTTACCTGGCTCATCAGCTCGGTTATCTCCGCCGCTACATTTACTACCGCACCGACCACGACAATAGCGGGTGGTCGGATGTCCTCTCGTGTCACCATGCCTTCCACTTGTTCCAGTGTTGAGTTAATTGTGCGCTGCGTCGGCATCGTCCCGTCTGCGATTACAGAAACGGGTGTATCCGGATTGCGTCCGTGCCGGAGCAGTTCGGCCGCCACGGCGCCGATCCGCTGCACGGCCATCAGCAGGACCAGGGTCCCCCGACTGCCGCCGAGCAGTGCCCAGTCCACCGTAGACCGACCGTCGCCCGGCGGGACGTGAACCGACACAACATGGAACTCCTGGGCCACGCCCCGGTGGGTCACCGGCAGCCAGACGCTGGTGGGCACGCCCACCGCGCTGGTCACCCCCGGCACCACGGTGACCGGGACGCCGGCCCGCAGGCAGGCCAGGACCTCCTCGGCCCCCCGGCCGAAGACGAACGGGTCACCGCCCTTGAGCCTAGCTACGAACCGGCCCGCCCGGGCCCGGTCGATCAATGTGGCGTTGATCTGCTCCTGGGCCATGGCCCGGCCGTAGGGGATCTTGCTGACGTCGATGACCTCGACGTCCGCGGGCAGCTCGTCGAGCAGCGAGCGAGGGGCCAGTCGGTCGGTGAGCACCACGTCGGCTTCGGCGAGCAGTTGCCGGCCGCGCACCGTGATCAGCCCGGGATCACCTGGGCCGCCGCCGATGATCGCCACTCCGGCCCGGTGTCCCCGGCCGTGCCGGGCGCTCAGCTGGCCGGTGCGCAGCCCGGAGATAATCGCGTCCCTGATCGCCGCGCTGTGCCGCGGGTCGCCGCTGAGCACGCCGACCTGGACCGAGCGGCGCTGGACGGGGGTGCTCTGGGCGGGGGTGCTCTGGATGGGGGTGCTCTGGACGGGTCCGCTCTGGACGGGGGTGCTCTGGGCTGGGGTGCTCTGGGCAGGGGTGCTCTGGATGCCGTCAGCTCTGACGTCTTCGGCCCGGCCCGTGGCCGGGGTCCACGCGGCCGAGGCCCGCGCGTCGTCGGCCCGGACGTACCAGGTGCGCTGCCGTTCGGCCTCGGCCGCGACGGCCGCGTTCGCCGCGGCGTCGTCCGTGCAGGCGCAGATCAGCCAGGCGTCAGCGCAGTCGCCGTCGGCGTAGCGGCGCGGCTCCCAGCGGATCCGGCCTGCCGCGGCCAGGTCCTCTAGCGACGCCGTAACCGAGGGCGACACCAGGACGATGTCGGCGCCCGCGTCGAGCAGTGCAGGGATCCGGCGGGTGGCGACCGCTCCCCCGCCGACGACGACCACGCGCCGGCCGTCCAGCCGCAGCCCCAGCAGATACGGGTCCATGGCTCCTCGGTCCGCTCAAGCTTTGCCTTGTTCTATCAGCCCGTCGGTCAAGTAGTACCAAGCCCGTGAGCGCGGCGTCAGACTCCGCCGATCCGAGGTCAGCCCGGCTCGGCTCCCCTGTGCCCCAGAGACCTCACCCGACGCATTAGCCGGGAGGATTCGGGCTTACGGGAGCGTAATGGGGACTATGGTGCACAAACGACTCCCAGAAGCCCAAACACTCCCAGATCTTTGCTGAGCCGAGGCGCCACGGCACGCTTGTGCATCACAGGACGCATGTGTACCGCGTAGGCGCTGGACTGGAGGGCTGGGCTGGCGCGGTGCTTGGGCTGGAGAGACGGCTGGGGTTGATGGGATGGCCGAGGTGAGGGGGGCGGCGGGTGCTGGCGCTACGGCTTTTCGGTTACGCCGGCGGAGTCGAAGGTGGCGACGTCGCGCAGGGCGCGGGCGGCGCATTGCACCAAGGGAAGGGCGAGCAGGGCGCCGGTGCCTTCGCCCAGCCGCAGGCCCAGGTCGACCAGCGGGGTCAGCCCGAGGCGGTCCAGGGCGATCGCGTGCCCGGGCTCGACGCTACGGTGACCCGCGAAGCAGGCGGCGGTCACGTCGGGCGCCAGGGCGGCCGCGGCCAGCGCGGCGGCGCCGGAGATGACCCCGTCCAGGATCACCGGGACGCGCAGCGCGGCGGCGCCCAGGATGAACCCGGCCAGGGCGGCGTGCTCGAAGCCGCCGAACGCGGCCAGGACACCTACCGGATCGGCCGGATCGGACACTACGGGACGGTGCAGGGCCAGGCCGCGGCAGACGACGTCGACCTTCCGGGCGTAGGTGGCGGCGTCGATCCCGGTGCCGCGGCCGGTCGCCTCGGCCGGGTCGGCTCCGGTGAAGGCGCAGATCAGCGCGGCCGAGGCGGTGGTGTTGGCGATGCCCATGTCGCCGGTGATCAGGCACCGGTTGCCCGCGGCGACCAGGTCGCGGGCGATCTCCGCGCCGACCGTCAGCGCGGCCACGGCCTGTTCACGAGCCATGGCGGGTCCGGAAGTGAAGTCCGCCGTGCCCGGCGCGATCTTGCGCGGCAGTAGCCCCGGCACCGGGTCCAGCGTCGCGGCCACCCCCACGTCGACCACCGTGACCTCGGCGCCGGCCTGGGCCGCGAACGCGTTGACCACCGCCCCGCCGGCCAGGAAGTTGGCCACCATCTGGGCCGTCACCTCCTGCGGCCAGGGGCTGACGCCCTGGGCGTGCACGCCGTGGTCGGCGGCGAAGATGGCCACGCAGGCCGGCTCGGGCAGCGGCGCGGGGCAGGCGCCCGCCAGGCCCGCCAGCCGCACCGACACCTCTTCGAGCACGCCGAGCGAGCCACGCGGCTTGGTCATCCGGTCCTGGCGCTCCCGGGCGGCGGTCATCGCGGCCTGGTCCGCCGGGGCGACGGCGGCGATCACGTCGGCGAGCGGGTCCACTGGTTCCTCCCCTGGCAGTCCGCGGCGGCCGAACTCCTCGGCGTGCACCGCCCACGACACCGGCCGGCGGCGCGCCCACCCGGCCGTGGCGAGCTCCGGCTCGGGCGCGAAGCCGGTCACGTAGCCCACGCAAAGATAGGCGATCACCTCGACATGCTCAGGCAGGCCCAGCGCAGCGGCGAGTTCGCGCTCGTCGAAGAAGCTCACCCAGCCGACGCCGAGGCCTTCGGCCCGGGCCGCCAGCCACAAATTGGCCACCGCGAGCACGCTGGAGAACTCCGCGGTCTGGGGCTGAACGTGGCGGCCGAGCGTGTGCCGACCGCCACGGGTGCGGTCGCAGGTGACCACGATGTTGACCGGAGTGTCCAGGATCGACTCGATCTTCAGCCGGTCGAACGCGCGGACCCGCGCGCCGGGCAGGCCGGCCGCGAACTCGTCGCGATGCCTGCGGGCCAGCGCGGCGATCTGCTCCCGGCGAGACCGGTCGGTGATCACGATGAAGTCCCAGGGCTGGGACAAGCCCACCGACGGCGCCTGGTGGGCCGCGGTAAGCACCCGCCCGAGCACGTCGGCGGGCACCGGATCGGGCCGGAAACCTTGCCGGACGTCCCGGCGCTCGGCGATCACCCGGTACACGGCCTCGCGCTGCTCGTCCGGATAGCGGTGTTGGTCAGGCACGGGCTTCCTCCTTAGGTTCCTGGGCCATCCGGAGCAGCGCCTCGAACGCGGCGACCGCCACCGCCGGGCCGCCCTTCTCCGAGCGGTTGCTCAGCGACGGCAGGCCGCTACGGCGCAGCGCGTCCTTCGCTTCCGCCGCGCCGACGAACCCGACCGGCACGCCAATGACCAGGGCGGGCTCGACCTCCCTGGCCATGATCTCGAACAGGGCGGCCGACTCGGTGCCGACCAGCCAGACGGCGCCGGGCCCGGCCGCGCTGAAGGCTAGCCGCACCGCGGCCGCGCTGATGGTGAGGCCGGCCGTGCGGGCCAGCCGGGCGGCCAGCGAGTCGCCCGCCTTGCAGACCACCGGGTATCCGGTGAGGCCGGCCGCGATCACGGGCCCGTCCGCCACCGCAGGGGCGGCCCGCCGCAGCGCGGTCAGGCCGGCCACCAGCGCAGGCTCATCGCAGACCAGGTCGGTCGCGTAGTCGAAGTCGGCGGTGGCGTGGATGACGTGCTCGATCACCGCCCGGCTCAGCGGGGGCAGTCCGCTCAGGTCGAGCCGGGACCGCAGGATGCGGTACGACTCGGCCAGGGCGGGATCGGAGCCGGGGTTGGCGGGAGTCACGTCATCATCTCTACCGCGTGGGGCAGGTGGACGGCCAGCGGCGGACTGAAGTTGGCCAGGTGCACGGCCAGGCCCGGGTAGACTGGCGCGCGTCCTGACCCCGGGGCGCTAGACCAGGGTCAGCCCGGGAGCCGCGCGTTTGCCAGCCATTCACCAGCGAACTCTAAGCGGGTCCGGGTAGCGTAAGCGAACGAAAACCCGGTAGAAACCGGATGGCGAATCACGCCGCCTGCGGGCAGCAGCCGGACATAACGGCTAGGCTGCACGCGCATCGCCGCGCGGCCTGGCGCGCACGAACAACATGACATTTATTTCAGATGCTGAACGGAGCACGCATGGCTGATCGTTCCCGCGTTCTGGTGACCGGCGGCGCCGGCTTCATCGGCCGCAGGGTGGTCCGCGCTCTGCTGGCCGAAGGGCACGAGGTGACCGTGGCCGACCTGCGGGCGTTCCCGGACCCCGAGGTGCGCTCGGTAACGGGAGACCTGTGCGATGCCGGGGTGCCGGAGCGGGCCGTCCGCCCGGGGACCGACGCGATCATCCACCTGGCCGCCTTCACCTACGTGGTGGCCTCGGTGAACGATCCGGTCAGCACGTACCGCCTCAACGTGGACGTCACCGCCCGGCTGCTCGAACTGGCCCGTGAGAACGAGGTGGGAACCTTCCTGCTGGCCTCGACGAATGCGGTCACCGGCAACGTCGGCAGCGCGGTGATCACCGAGCAGACCGTGCTGCGCCCGCTGAACCCGTACGGCGCGACCAAGGCGGCGGCCGAGATGCTGCTGAGCGCCTACACCAACTGCTACGACATCACCGGCGCGGCGCTGCGGTTCTCCAACGTCTACGGCCCGGGGATGTCCGAGAAAGACAGCTTCATCCCCCGTCTGATGCGCGCGGCGCGCGACGGGGAGGGCGTCCAGGTGCGCGGCGACGGGACCATGCTCCGCGACGTGGTGCACGTGGACAACGTGGTCCAGGGCGTGCTGGCCGCTTGGCGGGCGCGACACACCGGCCCGCTGATCCTGGCTTCCGGCCAGTCGGTGACCGTGAATGAGATGGTAGAGACGGCGCGCCGGGTGACTGGCGCGGCCATCCCGGTGGAGTACGTGCCGGTTCCCAAGGGCGAGATGCCGGCCGTGGTGGTGGACATCTCGGCGGCCCGGGCCATCGGCTACGCGCCCACCCATGACTTGGAGTCCGGCATGGCCACGGTCTGGCCGGACTTCAAGCCGGAGGACCGGGTGACGCCATGATCTACGGAAATTCACGGGACCAGGCCGTCGACGACGCGGCGGTGGCCGCGTTCATGCAGGCCTATGGCGAGCGCGCCACCGGCCTGCCCCCGGTGGCGATCGTCATCGCCGCGTACAACGAGGAAGGCGCCATCGGCCCGGTGATCGAGGCGCTGCCCGAGCAGGTGCGCGGGCTGGCCACCGCGACCATCGTGGTCGCCGACGGCTGCGCCGACGGCACCGTCAAGGAGGCCATGACGGCCGGGGCCATGGTCTGCGACGTACCGGTCAACCGGGGCCAGGGCGCCGCGCTGCGGCTCGGCTACCGGCTGGCCCGCGAGGGCGGCGCGGACTACATCGTGACCACCGACGCCGACGGCCAGTACAACCCGGCGGAGATCGAGCGGGTGCTGGCTCCGGTGGTGGCGGGCGAGGCGGACTTCGTGACCGGGTCCCGGCGGCTAGGCAGCCAGGAGACCAAGGACATGATCCGCAAGACCGGCGTGCTGTTCTTCGCCGGCACGCTCAGCCTGCTCACCGGGCAGAAGATCAGCGACACCACGTTCGGGCTGCGCGCCATGCGGGCCGAGGTGACCGGCGCCGTCCGGCTGGAGCAGCCGCAGTACCAGGCGTCCGAGCTGCTGATCGGGATCATCACCCACGGCTACAAGGTGGCCGAGGTGCCAGCCACTATTCACCGGCGGCGGATCGGGGAGAGCAAGAAGGGCCAGAACCCGCTCTACGGGCTGCACCTGCCCGGCGTGAACAACCTGTTCTACGGGATCCGCTTCGCCCGGGTCATCTACGGCACCTGGTGGCGAGAGCGTCAGCGCGCCCGGCGGACGTCCTCGGGCGGGTCTTCGTCGTCTGGGAGGGCCCGCATCGGGCCCGTGGATTCCGCGGCGACGACGAACGGCTCGGGTCCGGGGTCGGTCGACACGAGCGCCTCTTCCGCGACGGCGGGCGCGGGCCTGCCGGGTGACCCGGCGAAGAGGACGTAGTGGAAGAACAGGAACCGCAGCACGAACGTGCCCAGGTTGGCCACGCCGTAGACCAGGTCCACGAAGAGCACGCGCTCCACGCCGGACAGGCCCAGCCAGGCCGCCGCGTGGTAGGCGAACTTGGTGGCCACCCAGAGGATGGCGACGACCATGGCCGACACGATCCAGAAGGGCAGGGTCTCCTTCAGCAGGTTCGGGCGGCCCTTCCGCTTCCACGCCCAGCGGCTGAGCACGTAGCTCACCAGGGCGCCGGAGAACCAGGCGATCAGGCTGGCCCAGGTGGCGGACAGCGCCAGCGGCCCGGCGCAGATGGTGAGCACGACCTCGGTGGTGACGAACGCCGAGATGGCCGCGACGGCAAAGCGCCCGAAGCGGATGCCGAGCGTGGTACGGGCCTTTCGGGTAATCGTCTCACCGAGCCGACTGGATGTTAGCGCCATGGATGTCCTAGGTTAGCTAGCCGACCTACACAAGGAGCAGGTATACAGTACGGAAACCGCAGGCCGGAGAAACTACCCTGGCAGGGCCGCATGATGCGACCGTAGAGGAGCGTGTTCAGCATCCGCACTCGTAGCACGTTACCGCCCCGTGCGGCCTTCCCGCACAACGGCACAGAAACTCACAGCAAGCTGAACCGAAGGAACAACAGGAGTCGGAGCATGAAAATCTTGGTGTTGGGCGGGGACGGGTATCTGGGCTGGCCCACGGCGCTGCATCTGTCGCAGGCCGGTCATGAGGTGGCCGTGGCCGACAACTTCGTCCGCCGGCACTACGACGATGAGCTCGGCGTCGAGTCCCTGGTGCCGATCGAGCCGCTGCAGAACCGCATCGCGGTGTGGCAGGAGCTGACCGGCAAGAAGATCGGGCTGTACGTCGGCGACCTGACCGACGCGATCTTCACGTACCACATCATCAGGGACTTCGAGCCCGAGGCCGTGGTGCACTTCGCCGAGCAGCGGGCGGCTCCGTACTCCATGATCGACCGGGCGCACGCGGTGTACACCCAGCAGAACAACGTGGTGGGCAACCTGAACCTGCTGTTCGCGATCGCCGAGACCAACCCCGACATTCACCTGGTCAAGCTGGGCACGATGGGCGAGTACGGCACGCCGAACATCGACATCGAGGAGGGCTGGCTGGACCTGGAGCACAACGGCCGGACCGACCGGGTACTGTTCCCCAAGCGACCGGGCTCGTTCTACCACCTGTCCAAGGTGCACGACAGCCACAACATCGAGTTCGCGTGCCGGATCTGGGACCTGCGCGCCACCGACCTGAACCAGGGCGTGGTGTACGGCCAGCAGACTGCCGAGACGGCGATCGACGACCGGCTGGCGACCCGGTTCGACTACGACGCGGTGTTCGGCACGGTGCTGAACCGGTTCGCGATCCAGGCGGTCATCGGGCACCCGCTGACCGTGTACGGGTCCGGCGGCCAGACCCGTGGCATGATCGACATCCGGGACACGGTCCGCTGCATCCAGCTGGCCTGTGAGAACCCCGCCAACCGGGGTGAGTTCCGGGTGTTCAACCAGATCACCGAGTGGATGTCGGTCAAGGACATCGCCGAGACCGTGGCCCGGGCCTACCCCGGCGACGTCACCGTCGAGAACGTGGAGAACCCGCGGGTCGAGGCGCCCGAGCACTACTACAACGTCAAGCACACCGCGCTGATCGAGCTCGGCCTGGAGCCGCACCTGCTGTCGGACACCCTGATCGAGTCGCTATTTGACGTCACCAAGCGCTACGCGCACCGGGTCCGCCTGGAGGCGCTGCTGCCTACGGTGAAGTGGCGGTCCCCCACGGCTAGCTAGGACTCTCGCCGGCCACGGCGAACCACGGCCCGTTCGGTAAAATGATCTTTTAATGCCGAACGGGCCGTGGTGCGTGTATGGGGACCTGCATTTGTGCGACCTGTGGTAACCACTTCCCGGACCCGTGCCCCGACGTATGTGCCGTGTGCGCGGACGAACGGCAGTGGCTGCCGCCGGCCGGGCAGCGGTGGACCACGCTGGCCGAGCTGGCCGCGGCCAGGCACCGGTCCGATGTGCGGGCGGTTGAGCCCGGACTGACGGGGATCGGCGCGGATCCGCCGGTGGCCATCGGCCAGCGGTCGCTGCTGGTGGCCACGGCCGAGGGCAACGTGCTGTGGGACCCGTCCGGGTTCATCGACGACGCAGCGGTGGCCGCGGTGCGGTCGGCCGGCGGGCTGCGGTTCGTGACCGCCAGCCATCCGCACTTCTACGGGGCGATCGCCGCGTGGGCGCGCGAGTTCGGGGCCGAGATCCTGGTCCCGGCGGACGACGTGGCCTGGCTGCGCGCGGACCCGGAGCTGACCGTGCGGCTGTGGTCGGGGGTGCTGGAGGTGTTGCCCTCGGTCACGCTGATCCAGTGCGGGGGGCACTTCCCCGGCAGCGCCGTGCTGCACTGGGCGGACGGGGCGTCCGGCCGGGGCGTCCTGCTGAGCGGGGACACGATCTTCGTGACGCCGGGCGAAGACCGGGTGACGTTCGTCTGGTCGGCGCCGAACCGTCTGCCGCTGTCCGCTGATGCGGTCCGGGCCGTGGTCTCAGCGGTGGAGCCGTTCGCGTTCGACCGGATCTACGGCGGGTGGTGGGCCCCGGTGCTGCGGTCCGGCGCGTGGGAGACGGTCCGGCGCTCCGCGCTGCGGTACATCGAGCACCTGAACGGCACCGCTTAGCGGGTCGTGGCTGGACCTACAACATCGTGGTCTGGGCCAATGGCGGCCCCGGGACGCCGCTGTCCGCCACCCTCAAGGTCACGGTCTGAGCCCGCCGCGCCCGCCGCGCCCGCCGTAGCGACATGAACCCCGAGGTTCACCGTGCTAGAGGCCGATGAACCCGGGGTTCACCGGCTAAGCGCCGCGACCCGGACCTCAGCTGAGACTGATGCGCAGGGTCCAGGCGTCGGTGGCGGCGTCCCGGCGCAGCTCGTAGACTCCGGCCGTCATGCCCTGGCCCGGTGATGCCTCGACCCGCCAGAACTCCAGCTCCGGCTGCCCGGCCTCGGCGCCGGGATCCTGCCACCACTCCCGGTTGATGATCCAGTGCTCGAGGATGGCGCGGACGGTGTACAGCCGGCCTCGCCACACGAACCTGGCCTGGCCATCGTCCCGGGCCTGCACGTTCACCGGCTCGCCGTACACCCTACTCATGCCGCTACCGCCCTCCCCATGTCAGCTACGTGGTCCGTCACTGCCGCACGGGGGAAGACAGGCAGCACCAGCGGTGCTGGCCGCAGTCGGCACCGAGTTGGTTCTGATACTGTGAATCGAATATATGTTCACTCGAACAAGTATGCAAATAATCTTTGCCATCTGAGCTGCGAATACTCGGAAATGTCGGCTCCGGTCGGCATAGTGAGGGGTTGTACGGCCATCGGCGAGGGAGGCAACCATGTGCTGGATCTGCGACCATCCGGGCGCCACCGAGCGCGACTACACCGAGCACATGCGGCGGCTGATCACCGCGCACGGCTGGGCCGTGCAAGGCGTCGAACGAGACGGCATCCATCCGCCATGGGCCTACACCGTGGGCCTCACGTCGCACCGGCGGCCCGAGCTGGTTATCACCGGCATGGGCCTGGCCCGGGCCACCCAGGTGCTCAACGGCGTGGCCGCGCACCTGCTGCACGGGGACGAGCCGGAGCCGGGGACGCAGGCCGAGCTGCGCGACGGCCCGCTGGTCGAGATCGTCAGGGTCGCCGTGCCCTGGGCGCACCTGAACCTGGCGGTGGAGTTGTACGGCCACCGGATCCGCGGCCTGCAGCTGGTGCACGCCGACAAGCACGGGAACTGGCCCTGGGACAGCCGCTACCAGGGCGTCCGCGGCGGGCAGCCGATCCTCGGCCGCCGGGAGCCGCCCGAACGGCGCCGACAGGCCGGCTGAGGCTCAATCGGGCGGGCCGGCTGATGCTCAATCCGACAGGCCGGCTGAGGCTCAATCGGGTGGGCCGGCTGAGGCTCAATCGGGGCTCAATCGAGCCTGAGGGCCGGGCTGGCACGCTCGTGCCGAGGGGGCGGTCTCGTGCCGGCCCAGGGGGACCGGCACGAGACCGACTCGGGATCGGTCCAGAGGAGGACGCGATGGACACCGGCGTGACATTCCTGGACTGCCCGGCGTATCTGGACCGGCACGGCACGGCCCGGTGCGGGCTGCCCGCGATGGTGGAGTACCGCTACCCGATCAGGTCCACCGAGGGGATGCTGGACGGCGCGAAGATCCGGTGCCCGCGCGGCCACTGGTTCCTCGGTCCGGTCGACGCGCTGACCATGCCGGCGCGGCCGAAGGAGGCCGTCCGCGCCGTCGCGGGTTAAGGCGCCCAGCCCGGGGTGGGGAAGGACGCCAGCAGGTCGCGGACCTCGGCGGCGATGCGGTCCAGGACCGGCTCGTCGTCCTTGGTCGCGGCGGTGATCGCCTCGTCCATCCAGGCGGCGATCGGGACCATGTGCTCCTCGCGCAGCCCGCGAGTGGTGATGGCGGGCGTGCCGATCCGCAGGCCGGACGGGTCGAACGGCTTGCGCTGATCGAACGGCACCGTGTTGTAGTTCGTCTCGATCCCGGCCCGGTCCAGCGCCTTGGCGGCCGGCTTGCCGCCGATGCCCTTAGAGGTGAGGTCCATCAGGATCAGGTGGTTGTCGGTACCGCCGGAGACCAGGTCGTAGCCGCGGGACAGCAGCGCGTCGGCCAGCGCCTGGGCGTTCCTGACGATCTGGTGGGCGTAGTCGCGGAAATCGGGCTGCGCCGCCTCGTGCAGCGCGACCGCGATCGCGGCCGTGGTCTGGTTGTGCGGGCCGCCCTGCAGGCCGGGAAACACGGCCCGGTCCACGTCCTTGGCGTACTCGGCGTCCGACATGATCATGGCGCCGCGCGGGCCGCGAAGCGTCTTGTGCGTCGTCGTGGTGATCACGCCCGCGTACCCGACCGGGGACGGGTGCGCGCCGCCGGCGATCAGCCCCGCGATGTGCGCGATGTCGGCCACGAGGAGCGCGCCCGCCTCGGCGGCGATAGCGGCGAAGGCCGGGAAGTCAATGGTCCGCGGGATCGCGGTGCCGCCGCAGAAGATGATCTTGGGTCGTTCCTTGAGGGCCAGGTCGCGGACCTCGTCCAGGTCGACCCGGCCGGTGTCATGCCGGACCCCGTACTGGACGGCGCGGAACCACTTGCCGGTCGCGGAGACGGACCAGCCGTGGGTCAGATGGCCGCCCATGGGCAGCGCCATGCCCATGATCGTGTCGCCCGGCTCGGCAAACGCCAGGTAGACCGCGAGGTTGGCGGGCGAGCCCGAGTACGGCTGCACGTTCGCGTGGTCCACGCCGAACAGCGCCTTGGCCCGGTCCCTGGCGATCGTCTCGATCGGGTCGATGAACTGCTGGCCTTCGTAGTAACGGCGGCCAGGGTAGCCCTCGGAGTACTTGTTGGTCAGCACGCTGCCTGACGCCTCGAGCACGGCCACCGAGACGTAGTTCTCGGACGGGATCAGCCGGGCCTTCTCGTACTGCCTGCGGGCCTCACCTTGGATGAGCGCGGCGATCTCGGGGTCATCGCTCTCGACGGCCGTGATGGGCGGGATGTGCATGACTGGACCTCCTCGCAAGCAGGCTACACACCACGACGCACGGAGGTCACCGGGGCACGCACCAAGGTCCGTTCGATACCTTCGTCACGAGCACCACAACAGGACGGAAGTTACGGAGCCGACCCATGCCCACAAGCATCATCCTCGACTGCGATCCCGGGATCGATGACGCGCTCGCGATCGCGTTCGCGCACGGGCACCCCGGCCTCGACCTGCTCGGCATCACCACGGTGGCGGGCAACGTCGGCCTGGCCAAGACCACGGCGAACGCGCTGGCCGTGTGCGAGTACATCGGCGCGGGCGGGACCCCGGTGACGGCCGGCTGTGCTGGGCCGCTGCTGCGCCCGGCCCTCGACGCGCGGCAGGTGCACGGCGAGTCCGGGCTGGGCGGGGCGGTTCTGCCCGCGCCGACCGGGAGCCCGGCGCCCGGGCACGCCATCGACTACATCATCGACACCGTCGCGGCCGCGCCCGGCCAGATCACGCTCGTCGCGACCGGGCCGCTGACCAACATCGCGCTGGCGGTCAAGCGCGAGCCGCGGCTCGCGGACTGGGTGCGGGAGTTCGTGATCATGGGCGGGTCCACGGGCCGGGGCAACACTACGCCGGCCGCCGAGTACAACATCTGGGCCGACCCGGAGGCCGCGGCGGCCGTATTTCGGGCGGGATGGACCGTGGTCATGCTGGGGCTGGACGTGACCCTGCGGACCGGGGCCACCCCGGCGGTGCTGCGGCGGATGGGCGAGCTGGGACCGCTCGGCACCGAGCTGCTGCTGCCCGCCCTGGACCAGTACAAGTCGGTTAGCGGACCGTCGGGCCCGCCGGTGCACGACGTATGCGCGGTGGCCTGGGTGGCCGCGCCTGAGCTGTTCGGCCTGGTCCCGGCCCGGGTCCAGGTGGAGACGGCCGGGCAGCTCACGTCGGGGATGACGGTGATCGACTTCGAGGCGCCGGGTTCTGGGGCCCTGGGGGGTCACGGCATCCAGGCCGAAGGCGGCAACGCCCGGGTGGCGATGTCCATCGACGTGGACGCCTTCTGGGAGCTGACCCTCGGCACCTACCAGCGGGTGGCCCAGGCCATGCGGCGCTGAGGAGTCCGAGGCGCCGAAACCGAGAGAATCATGAGCGCTCCCCGGTTTCGCCCGGCCGGCGATAAGCAAACTCGCGGATCACTCACAGGCTGCGTACAGGCTGGACCGGGCGAGGTCCAAGACCGGGGGCACACCCTTACCGTCATGAGCAACATGTATGGCTCCCCGTCCGGACCAGCAGGCGGTCCCGGCCCGGCGGGGCGGCCTGATCCTTACGCATCGTACGCACCCGCACCCGGCCGCAGGAAGCGGCTGATCCGCTGGGGTGTCGGCATCACCCTGGCCGGCTTCCTCGCAGGCGGCGGGATCGCCCTGGCCCTCTCGGGCGGCTCGAACCCGGCCGCGGCCGGCTCCACGGCTAGCCAGGTCCAGGGCACGACGCTGAACTCCGAACTCAATACCGCGAGCACCTCGTCGGCCGCGTCGCTGCCGCGGCTGCGGTGGGCGCTGGCCCGGCTGCGTGCCCTCGGGGGCGTGGACGGCGAATTCACCTTCCACAACAGCACCGGCTTCCACACGCTCGCCTTCGAGCGCGGCGCGATCCAGTCGGTCAACGGCAGTACCGTGGTGGTCCGCGCGCCGGACGGCACCACCTGGAGCTGGCAGATCGTGAGCGACACGGTGGTCAGGCAGGGCGGCCACAAGACCACGACCGGCGCGCTGGCCACGGGCCAGACCGTGTTCGTCGGCGGCCCGGTGATCAACGGGGCCAAGGATGCCCGCCTGATCGTCATCAGGCCGGGTAGTTCCGGGTCCAGCTCCTCAAGTTCGGTATCTGGCCCATCTGGTACATCGGTGAGCTAGCTGGCCGGATATGCCGCGGCGCGCCCCGGGCGACGGGCGCGCCGCGGCATGCTGCATACTTCCCTGCTTCTATGCTGGACAATGAAACGTGAGATGCCATGGCAGACGGTGACCGTATCCCCAAGGTGCTCGTCGTGGACGACGAGCCCAACATCCGCGAACTCGTCGAGGTGGCGCTGAAGTTCCACGGCTGCGCCGTGGCGGTCAGCGCCAGCGGCAAGGACGCGCTGCACCAGGTCGAGATCTACGAGCCGGACCTGATGATCCTCGACGTCATGCTGCCCGACATGGACGGCTTCGAGGTGTGCCGCGCGCTGCGCGCGGACGGCAACGAAGTCCCGGTCATCTTCCTGACCGCGCGGGATACTACCTCGGACACCATCCGGGGGCTCACGCTCGGCGGCGACGACTACGTCACCAAGCCGTTCTCGGTCGAGGCGCTGGTGGCCCGGGTCAGGGCGGTGCTGCGCCGGACCACGCGCACGCCCGGGGATGACGCCCAGCCGGGCGGCGCCGCGCTGCTGCAGGTCGCCGACCTGGAGCTGGATGAGGAGCACTGGATCGTGCGCCGCGCCGGAACGGCGGTGGAGCTGTCGCCGACGGAGTTCCGGCTGCTCGCCTACCTGATGCGCAACCAGGGGCGGATGCTCACCAGACAGCAGTTGCTGGAGAACGTGTGGGGCTGGGAGTTCGCCGGCCAGTCACAGGTCGTAGAAACCTACGTCAGCTACCTGCGGCGTAAGCTCGACCCCCTCGGCCCGCCGCTGATCCATACCCAGCGGGGGGTCGGGTACAGCCTGCGCGTGCCACCAGAAACCGAGCGCGCGATCAGATGAGGTTCACCGCCCGGCAGCCGACCGAGCGGGGCAGGCTCTCGCTGCGGTCGCGGCTGCTGGCCGGGCTCATCACGATCACCGCCTTGTTCCTCATCGTGATGGGCGTGGTCACCACCATCGTGCTGAGCAAAACCGAGCGAGACCAGTTCAACACCGATCTCGTGCTCACCGTCAAGGAGAACCCGTCGGAGATCGCGGATGTCCCGAGCGGGTACGCCGCGGCCTACATCAACGTGGGAACGCGGACGACGGGGATCTTGTCCGGGCCCTCGGACAACGCCTCCGACCTGCAGTCCATGCTGAATACCCTGCTGGCCACCGGGCAGGCGCGGAGCTATTTCACCCAGAATCCCCCCCAGACGCTGTTCCCGATCGTCCAGCAAGGCGAACCGGCGGTGACCGCGATCTGGAAGCGGGTCGTGGTCGGCCCGAGTGAGACGAAGAACCCGCTGCCGGTCGGCACCAACATCTTGGTGGTGGCCCGGCCCGACAGCGAGGTGGGCAGCGCGGTCCGCGGCCTAGTCCTGACCGAGCTGATCACCGGGGCGGTGCTGCTGGCGCTGCTGGGGGTGGGCGGCCGCTGGCTGATCAGGCGGGGCCTGGCCCCGCTGGACCGGATGGCAAGCACTGCCGACATGATCACCAGCCGGGGCGATCTGACCGCCCGGATGCCCGATCCCGGCGACCACGCGGAGGCAGGCCGGCTGGCCGCGGCGATCAACACCATGCTGGACCGGATCCAGCAGGCGTTCGGCGCCCGGTGGGCGT
Organism: uncultured Actinomycetes bacterium; assembly: GCA_963722055.1. GTDB lineage: Bacteria > Actinomycetota > Actinomycetes > Streptosporangiales > Streptosporangiaceae > Palsa-504. The sequence continues at coordinate 63,297 of CAVRLA010000009.1, forward strand.
CGGAGCAGAAGGTCCGCCAGTTCGCCGCGGACGCCTCGCACGAGCTGCGCACGCCGCTGACCACCATCCGCGGGTACGCCGAGCTGTACCGGCAGGGCGCTCTCGGCCCGGACCGGCTGCCGAAAGCGATGCGGCGCATCGAGCAGGAAGCGGACCGGATGTCCAGCCTGGTCGCCGAGCTGCTCGAACTGGCCCGGCTGGACCGCAACTCCTCCCTCGACCTGACCGATACCGACGTGGCCGAGCTCGTCAGGGATGCGGTGGCCGACGCCAAGGCCGTCGAGCCGACCCGGCCGGTCAGCGCCACCACGCCGCCGCAGCTGATCGTGGTCGCGGACGAGCCGCGGATCCGGCAGGTGCTCGCGAACCTGCTCGGCAACGTGCGCGAGCACACCGCGCCGCAGACTCCGGTCGCCGTCCGGCTGGCCCAGGCCGGACAGGGCGCGCTGCTCGAGGTGACCGATGCGGGCCAGGGCATGAGCGAGGAGGCGGCGGCCCGCGCCTTCGATCGCTTCTACCGCAGCGGGCACAACGGCCACGGCCGCGGCAGCGGCCTAGGCCTGTCCATCGTGCAGGCCATCGCCACCGCGCACGGCGGCCACGCCATGCTTAAATCCGGGGTGGGGGCGGGTACCAGCGTGCAGTTCTGGATCCCGTTCCGTCCTCCGGCCCAGCCGGACCCCGACACCGACGATCCCCAGCGCCCGCACGGCCCAGACGCCGTGTACAACTAAACCCGTTCACCGGCCGGCCGGCCGGGCGAGGCCAGGCGGTAACGCGCCGAGCCTGGCGGGCGCCCTTTACCTCGTGACTGTCTTTTGTCCTTTTCTCCGCAATCTGGTTATACCTTTCCGGCTCATCATCAGGCGGTGGAGAACTACGGTTAGGCGCATGCAGGACCGTGAGCTGGTTGCGGCCATCGTCGCAGGTGACCTGGACAAGCTCGGCGAGGCGTATGACCGTTACGCGGCGTCGCTGTACGCTTACTGCCGGTCCATGCTGCCCGATCCCCGCCCGCCGGGTGAGGCCGCCGACGCCGTGGCCGACACCTTTATCGTGGCCGACGCCAAGCTCCAGGGGCTCCGCGATCCGGACCAGCTAGGTCCCTGGCTGCACGCGGTCGCGCGGAACGAATGCCTGCGGCGGATCGGACCCGCGGCCGCGGCGGGGATCGCGGCCAGCGGCTCGGGGCCGGTCCCGGCGGCCGCGATGCCGGAGGTCAGTCTGCCGGTCGGCCTGCGTGAGCGGGTGCTGAAGGCGTGCGCGGACAACACGCCGGCCGGGCGCGCCCACCGGGTGAGCGTCACGCACCGCGCGGGCCCGTTCGGCCGGACGGGTTTCCCGAAGCCGATCATCCCGCCCGGGCCGCAGTGGTGGCACGAGGTCCGGCGGCATCCCCGGGCGGCGGCCGGCGTGGCGGCGGTGGCGGCCGCGGTCGTGGTGGCCGGGATCACCGCGCTGCTGATCGCGGGTGGCCAGCACCGGGCTCAAGCCTCGACCGTGGCGCTGGGCGGGGGCGACTTCGGGACGTCGAGCGCCACGTCGAGCGCCGCGTCGAGCCCGCCTGGCGGGCGATCCTCGCCGAGCGGTAAGCCCACGCCCGCATCGGGCGCGCGGACGTCCGCGACGGACGGGCCCACCACCGGGGACGGCACGTCGCCCGGCCCGCGGCCGTCACCCAAGTCGGTCCGGTCCTCGTCATCACCGTCCCGGTCGCCATCCCCTTCACCGTCGCCCTCGCCGTCACCGTCGCCCTCGCCGTCCCCGTCGCCGTCGCCGACCCGGGGCACCCTGCGGGCGACACCCACCGAGCTGGTCCTGACCGCGGTCAAGGGGAAGCCAGCCACCGGAACGTTCGTCCTGATCGCCGTGGGCGGCCCGGTTAACTTCGTGATCCACGACCCGAACGCCCATGTGACCGTGTCACCGGCGTCCGGATCGCTGGGGTCAGCCGGCTCCTTTGTCAAGGTCACGGTGACCGTGCACAGCCTGGTCGCGGTCGGCGCCCGTCTCACCGTGGATCCGGGGAACCTGGTCATCGACGTGCTGTTCAGCATCAGCGCGTAGGTTGGACGCCGCCGTCCGCGGCTAGAAACGCGTCGAGTTCGGCCCGGGACGGGGCCACGGCGGGCCCCGGGCGGGTGACGACCAGCGCGGCGGCCGCGTTGGCGCGGCTGGCCGCGGCGCCCGGCGCCAGCCCGGCGGCCAGGCCGGCCAGGAACACCCCGGCGTGCGCGTCGCCCGCTCCTGTGGTGTCCACCGCCACCACGGCGGGCGCGGGAACCAGGCTCAGCGACACGTCGGGTCCGGGCGCGCGAAGGGCCAGGACGCAGCCGGACCGGCCGGACCGGACGATGACACCGGCCCGGCCGGTACGCCCGGCCAGGTGCCGGGCCGCCTCAACCGGGTCGCTGCCCCCGGTGAGCAGGGCGGCTTCGCGCTGATTACAGCTCCACCAGTCGCACCGGCTCAGCACCGGGCCGAGGACCGCGTCCGGGATGTCCGCGATCAGCGGGCCAGGATCCACGAACAGCAGCACCTCGGCCGGAAGCCCGGCCGCCCAGGCGCCGAGGATAGCGCCGGATTCCGGCGCGACCAGGCCGTAGCCGGACACGTAGACGGCGTCGCCAGCCCGGACCCGGACCGGGTCCCACGCGGCCGGCTCGCGAAGCGACTCGGCGCCGAGGCTGGTGACGAAGGTGCGCTCGCCGCCCGCCTCGACCAGGGCCACGTCGAAACCAGTGTCCGCGTCCGGGTCGGGCGGGCGGAGGACCGTGATGCCCTCGGCGGCCAGGGCCGCGCGGACCTTGTCGCCCCACGGCCCGGTGCCGTGACCGCCCGCGTACACGACCGGCAGGCCTTGCCGGGCGGCGGCGGCCATGATGTTGAACCCGCCGCCCACCTGGACGGATGAGGTTTCGGCGAGCATGTCGCCGCCACGCTCGGGCAACGCGGGAACCCACATCAGCAGGTCGACGATCGCTTCGCCCGCGAACACCAGGCGCACCAGTGGCTGGTCCATCTGAGCTGTTCTACCACTCTGCGGGTTTCCCGCGAAGCGCGCACAGAGCATCGGCCAGCGCGGTCAGCCCGAGACCCTGAGCGTCGATGACGGCGAGCGCACCGGCCGGAAAGGCACCGAGGCCATGGCAGGCCCCGGCCACCGCGCCAGCCATGGCCGCGATCGTGTCGCAGTCACCGCCGAGGGAGGCCGCCAGCAGGCAGGCCTGCCACGGATCGTCGGGCATCGCGGCCAGCACGGCAAACGCGGCCGGCACCGATTCCTGGGTGGCCAGGCTGGTCCCCACCAGCGTGTAGATCAGCCCGGCGGCTTCGGCCCGGTCCCGGCCGGCGACCAGGCCGACCGCCCATTCGATGCGGGCCGCGACGTCGGCGCCCGCCACCCAGTGACCGCGGCCCGCGGCGAGGCGGGCCGCGGTGGTGGCGATCATGGTGGCTTGGGCGACGGAGGCGCCCGATACACCCGCGCTCACCGCGGCGGCCACGGCGCCCGCGCCCGCCAGGGCAACGCCGGTGTTGTGCGTCACATAGCTCGCTGCCACTACCTGGTCGACCAGGGTCGACAAGCTAGAACGGGTCGCGCCAACGGGCGGGGACCCGGGACCGGAAGGGATCACGGATCCTGGGAGGTCGAGCGGAACCGCGATGCCGACTTCTGGGAGGTCGAGCGGAACCGCGATGCCGACTTCTGGGAGGTCGAGCGGAACCGCGATGCCGACTGGCGCGATGCGCATGGCGGCACCGTTGGTGTCGCCAGAGACGCCAGCCTGTTCCGCCGGGACGCCGGACAGGACGGCAGCGATGGCGCGCTTGGTCGAGGGGCCGAGCAGGTCCAGCGAGCCGCGCGCGGCCATGTCACGCTCCCAGCCCACCAGGGCCTCGGCCAGCTGGCGGGGCGCTACCGCGCCGTGCCCCTGAACCAGCAGCCTGCCCAGCAGGACGGCCTGCTCGGTGTCGTCGGTGACCGCGCCCGCGGGCAGGCCCGCGGCGATCGGATGGCCCGGGGGCGCGGGCTCGAAGCCGGTCAGGAACTCGCCCCAGCGCTCGACGATCTCGCGCCGGGACAGCATCTGGGTGGGCATGCCGAGCGCGTCGCCAATGGCCAGCCCGTACAGGGCGCCGCGGGCACGGGAGGCGGTGGTCATGATCGCGGAGGCTAGGCTGCTGCGGTATGAGCGAAGGGGAGCTGCTGATCGGGGATGGCGTCACCCAGGGTATCGTGCGGGTCGGGGACACGGTGCGGCGGCCGCTGCGGCCGTTCAGCCTGACCGTGCAGGCGTATCTGGCCCACCTGCGCGACGCCGGGTTCACCGGCGCGCCGCTCCCGTTCGGCGTCGACGAGCAGGGGCGCGAGATATTGTCGTTCGTCCCCGGTGACGTGCCGCGCAACCCGCTGCCGCCGGAGACGGCGGGTGACGAGGTGCTCGTCGCCCTGGCCCGGCTGATCCGTACGCTGCACGAAGCGTCGGCCGGGTGGGTGCCGCCGCCCGACGCGGTGTGGGGCGGCACACCGGCCAATCCGATCCGCGTGGCCGCGCGCACCGAGCTGGTCACCCACTGCGACTACTGCCCGGGCAACGTGGTCTTCCGCGACGGGCTGCCCGTCGCGCTGATCGACTTCGACCTGGCCCATCCGACCACCCGGCTCTACGACATGGCGAACGCGTTGTGGTACTGGGCACCGCTGCGCGATCCGCGGGACCGGGCGCCCGCGTTCGCGGACGCGGACATCCCCCACCGGGTCGCGGTGTTCGCGGACGCCTACGGCATGACGGCGGGGCAGCGCGCGGAGCTGGCGCCGTTCGCCGTCGCCATGGCGCGCCGCTATCACGAGGATTCCCGCGCCTCGGCCGAGCTGGACCCGGTGTTCCGCAAGCTATGGGAGGACGGCGCCAAGGACGCGCTGCCGCGCGCCGAGGCGTGGCTGCGCGAGGCGGCGCCGGCGATCACCGCTCGCCTCGGCCAGCCGGGCTAGAGCACGTGGCTGCCGTACATCTCGCCCAGGGGGTCGGCGAGCAGCTCCAGGCGCGCGCCGTCGGGGTCACGGAAGTACAGCGACGTCCCGCTTTCCTCATCGTAGGGAACCCCGGCCGCGGCCAGCTTGCCGCGCAGGTGGGCCCACTTCTCCGGCGTCACCGAGATGGCCATGTGGTGCAGGCCGCCCAGGACTTCCGCGTACGGGCCGAGGTCGAGGCCGGGGAAGTCGAAGAAGGCCAGCAGGTTGCCGTTCCCGACGTCGAAGAAGAAGTGGTTGGAGCCCTGGTAGTCCCGGTTCTCGATGATCTCGGTCAGCGGGAACTCCAGGATCTCCTGGTAGAACCGGATGGTCCGCTCCACGTCGGAGCTGAGCAGCGCGGTGTGGTGGATGCCGCGCGCGCTGCTGGGCGGTCGGCGGTCGGAGACGTATTCGGCGTGCAGCCGGGCACGCTCCGCCTCGATTGCGGCGAGGTCCATAGGCCAGATGCCCCTGTCAGGTAACGACGGTCAGATCCGGAAGAACGAGTTGAGGAACTGGTCGGCCACGGCCCGGTCGCCCCGGATGGTGCCCGCGTTCACGCGCCCGAACGCGGTCAGGACCAGGGTGCCGGGATCGAACTCGATCACGGCGGGCAGGCCGGACACGTCCTCCTGAGCGTAACTCAGCCCGTCGACGGTGACGTTGACCAGGTAGTCCTGGGCGTTGCGGCCGGAGGTGCGGACGCCGACGGCGTAGGCGTCCCCCATGTCGGCCGGAACCTCCGTCGTGGCCTGCCACAGTATGAACATGAACGGGGCGAGCAGGTCCGCGGTGTCGCCGAGCAGGCTGTGTGCGCGGCCGGTGCCCTGGCGGATGTCCCAGCCGTGCACGCCGTAGTCCATGAGCTGGAACACGGGGTAGAAGAAGGCCGGCAGCGGGCCCATGTACTTGTGCGGGACGATCAGCCCGCCCCATTCCTCGGGGCCGAGGGCGTCGAAGATCTCCATGATCTTGCCGAAGTCGGTGCGCAGCCGGTCGACCGCCGCGGCCTGGCTCAGGCTGCGGTGCTCTTTGGCGCTCGCGTCGAGGCGGTCCTGCATGACCCGCACGCCGAGCGGGTCGTCGACCGTAGCCCCGGAGCGCGCGGCGTCGAACCCGACGAAGTAGCTTTCGGTCACGTCGATCAGGTGACCGACGATGTCCCTGGTCTCCCATTCCGTACAGGCGGTCTTGCTGGTCCAAGGCCCGTTTCCCGCCATCTCGAACAGCGCGTCGGCTTCCCGCCGGAGTACTCGGAGCAGGTTCTCCTTCGCCGCGTAATTGGTCGCGTCCCAGTCGTTCATGACGACCTCCGTTGGTCGGTGGGTTCGCATCCCGAACGTCAGTTCATTACGCGAAAACCCTAGAACGTTAAAGCATGAGGGGTCAACCGGGGCTGGAAGGCCGGAACTGTCCAGGTCAGCGGACAGAAGTGGCCTGTTACGGCACGCGCAGCTCGACGATGATGTTGCCGCGGGTGGCCCGCGAGTACGGGCACCGCTGGTGGGCCGCCTCGGCGAGTTCCCGGGCCTGGGCCTGGTCCGCGCCCGGGATGTTGATGACCAGCGTGACCACCAGCCCGAACATGTCGCCGTCCGGCCCGACGCCGACCTGGGCGGTCACGGTGGAATGGCTGACGTCCACGCCCGCCCGGCGCGCCAGGCCGCGCAGCGCGCTGTGGAAGCAGGCCGCGTACCCGGCCGCGAACAGCTGCTCGGGGTTGGTGCCTGGGCCACCGGGGCCGTCCAGCTCGGGCGGCACCGAGAGGTCGAGATCGAGGCGGTGGTCCGAGGACAGGACGTGGCCGTTGCGGCCATCTCCCGTGGAGATGACCTCCGCGGTGTATAGGACCTTGTCGGGCATGGGGCACACCCTACCGACCATGGTGGAGCGAGACCAGCAGGGACGGCATCCCGGGCGGCGGGCCGGCCTCGATTAGCCTGCTCAGCGCCGCCGTATCCAGATGATCGGCCACCAGGTCGCCGAGGACGTCCAGCCGCGCCTGCCGCAGGGCGGCGAAATCGGTGTCGGGCGCCGGGGTAAAGTCCCGCCCGGCCAGCGCCGCCACCTCGGCCAGGAACGCGCGCCGGAACTCGTCGTTCTCCAGCACGCCGTGCCAGCTCGTGCCCCACACGGCGCCGCGGCGGCAGCCGTCCAGGAACGGCTCGGCGGCCGGGTCGGTGATCTCGGCGAGCCCGTGGTGGATCTCATATCCGGCCACCGGCGCGCCGAGCGCCCGGCCGGCGGGCTGGCCCAGCCGTTTGGCTGGCCCGAACGTCACCCGCACCGGCAGCAGCCCGAGCCCGTCCACCTGGCCGAGGCGCGATTCAACCGGGTCGTCGATGTGGCCGGCCAGCATCTGGTACCCGCCGCAGATGCCCAGCACCGGCCGCCCGGCCCGGGCCCGGTCGGCGATCACGGCGGCCAGGCCGCGTTCGCGCAGCCAGGCCAGGTCGGCCACGGTGGCCCGGGTTCCGGGCAGCACCACCAGGTCCGCGTCGGCCAGACCGGCCGGGCGGTCGGCGAAGCTGACCTGCACCCCGGGCTCGGCGGCGAGCGCGTCGGCGTCGGTGAAGTTGCTGATCCGGGGCAGCTTGACCACCGCCACCCGGAGAAATTCTTTCTCATCGAACGGATCGTGGTGCGTGCCCCCGGTCAAGGCCAGGGAGTCCTCGGCGTCCAGCCACAGGCCATCCCGCCAGGGCAGCACGCCGTATACCGGCCGGCCGGTGAGCTCCCGGAGCAGGCTCAGCCCGCCGTCCAGCAGCTCGGCGGCGCCACGGAACTTGTTGATGACGAAGCCCGAGATGAGCGCCTGGTCGGCGGGCGACAACAGCGCGAGCGTGCCGAACAGGCCCGCGAACACGCCGCCGCGGTCGATGTCCCCGACCACGATGACGGGCAGGCCCGCGGCCCGGGCCAGGCCCATGTTGGCCACGTCGGTGTCCCGCAGGTTGATCTCGGCCGGGCTGCCCGCGCCCTCGCAGATCACCACGTCGTAGCGGTCGCGCAGCCGGACCAGGCTGGCCAGCGCGACCTGGCGGAGCCGGGGCGCGTGCGCGCGGTAGCCCAGCGCGTCGGCCTCCGCCTCGGCCTGGCCGAGCACGACCACCTGGCTGCGCCGGTCACTGCCCGGCTTGAGCAGGACCGGGTTCATGTCCGCCGTGGGCTCGATCCCGGCCGCGGCCGCCTGCATGGCCTGGGCCCGCCCGATCTCGGCGCCTTCGGCGGTCACGAACGAGTTCAGCGACATGTTCTGCGCCTTGAACGGCGCCACCGAGACGCCCTGCCGGGCCAGCCACCGGCACAACCCCGCGACCAGCGCGCTCTTGCCCGCATCCGATCCGGTCCCGGCCACCAGCAGCGCCCCTCGCACCGTTGCAGGCTACTGCGCTGGCGGCCCGGCATGTTTGAGCGAGCCTGCCGGGGTAGCTGTAGAGGGTACGTAAGGCTTACGAAGGAGGCCCGACCATGCTGCTCATGCTGCTAGCTCTGCTCATCATCCTGATCGTCGCCGGCGCGGGATTCGCCCTGCACGTCCTGTGGTGGGTCGCCATCGCGGCGCTCATCGTCTGGCTCATCGGCTTCTTCGTCCGCCGCGCCTAAGGGGCCCGGGGCCCCGCGAGCCAAAGGGCGCGCCACTGCCTGGACTGAGGAGCGAAGCGACGAGGGAAGGCAGTGGATCAAGAGCGCCCGGAGGCGAGTGGGGAGAGCAGAGCGAGCAGGACGGCCAGGCCGGTGGCGGCCACGGTGACGGCCCGGGAGAGCCGGACCGCACGGCGGATGTCGTCCGGCTCCGGGGCGCGGCCCTCCCCCAGTTCCGGGCGGACCTCGGTGACGCCGCCGTAGATATTGGTCCCGCCCAGGCGGAGGCCGAGCGCCCCGGCGAAGGCCGCCTCGCACCGGCCGGCGTTCGGGCTGGGGTGGCGCGGGCCGTCGCGGAGCACGGCCCGCAGCGCCGCCGCGGCCGGGCCGGCCGCAAAGCGTCCCCCTGCCGACGGACTCTGGGCGGACGTCCTCGGCAGGGGGACCACGGCGGCGCAGGCCACCGTGAGAACCGCGGTAACCCGGGCGGGGATCCAGTTGGCCGCGTCGTCCAGGCGGGCCGACGCCCAGCCGAAGCGCAGGTACCGGGGCGAACGGTAGCCCACCATCGCGTCCAGCGTGTTGACCGCGCGGTAGGCGGCCAGTCCGGGCAGGCCGCCTACCGCGCCCCAGAGCAGCGGGGCCACCACCGCGTCGCAGGTGTTCTCGGCCACCGACTCGATCACGGCCCGCGTCAGCTCGGCGGCGTCCAGCCCGGCCGGGTCACGGCCGCACAAGCTGGGCAGCACCCGCCGCGCGGCAGCAAGATCATGACCAGCCAGTGCCACGTTGGCCCGTTCAGCCTCATCATGTAGCGAACGGGCACCGGTGACGGCCCACACCGCGAGCGCGGCCGCGGCCGCCTGCGACAACGGCCGGCCTCGCGTGCGGCGGGCCAGGAGCGTGGCGGGGGCGGCGACGGCTAGGACGCAGACGGCGGCGTGCGCGGCGCCGCGCAGCCGGGAGTCGGCGTAGTCGCGGGCCTCGAGCGCGGCGGCGGCCCGGCCGAACGCGGCCACCGGATGATAGCGGCGCGGGTCGCCGAGCAGCGCGTCGAGCGCCACCCCGGCGGCGAGCCCGGCGGCGAGCGGCGAGCGGGCGCGCGCTTTCATCATCGTGGGCCAAAACCTTTGCCAGAGCACCGGTAAAGGCCCACGATAACGGGCGGACCGCGGTCTTAGGACTAAGGGAGGGGAGGGAGGGGGGCCCGGGGGCCGATGCGGCCGGGTGGCGCCGCGGGCAGGCTGGGCTTATGAGCAGAACGTATGTTGAGCTGCCCGGGCTGATGACGGTGATGACCGGGGACGAGAAGCACGGGCCGAGCGCGACATCGACGCTCGACGTGCTGTGGGTGCTGTACGACCGGGTGCTGCGGGTGTCGCCGGACCGGCTGGACGACCCGGGCCGGGACCGGTTCCTGCTGTCCAAGGGACACGGCCCGGCCGCGTACTACGCGGTGCTGGCGGCCAAGGGGTTCATCCCGGAGTCGTGGCTGGCCGGGTTCGGCTCGGCCGGGTCGCGGCTGGGGTATCACCCGGACCGCGCCCTGGTGCCGGGGGTGGAGATCGCCAGCGGGTCGCTCGGGCACGGCTTGCCGCTCGGGGTCGGCCTGGCGCACGGGCTTCTAGCGCGGGGGCTGGCCCGGCCACGAGTGTTCGTGCTGGTCGGGGACGCGGAACTGGACGAGGGCAGCAATAACGAGGCGATCGTCTACGCGGGCGCGGCCGGGTTGCCGAACCTTTGTGTGATCGCGGTCGACAACCAGTCGTCGTCGTACGGCTGGGGCCCGGGCGGGATCGAGGCGCATTTCGCGGTCAGCGGCTGGTCGGTGACGCGGGTGTCCGGGCGGGATCACGCGTCGCTGGCTTCGGCGCTTGGTGCTGCCTCTGATCGGCGGCCGCGGCTGGTCGTGGCGGCGGTGGAGGGAAAGTCATGACGGACATGCGGACGGTCTTCGCCTCGGCGGCCTCGTCGCTGCTCGATGAGGATCCGCTGGTCGCGGTGGTGCTGGCCGAGATCTCGGCCGACCTGTTCGCCAAGGCGGCCGCCCGGCACCCGGACCGGGTGCTCAACGTGGGCATCAGGGAGCAACTGATGGTCAGCGTCGGCGGCGGGCTCGCCCTGGCCGGGCTGCGGCCGATCGTGCACACCTACGCGCCGTTCCTGGTCGAGCGGGCCTTCGAGCAGGTCAAGCTCGACCTGAGCCATCAGGAGGCGCGGGCCGTGCTGGTCAGCATCGGCGCGTCGTACGACGCGGCCCGGGCCGGGCGGACCCACCAGGCACCGGAGGACGTGGCGCTGCTGGACACGCTGCCCGGGTTCGCGGTGCAGGTGCCGGGGCACCCGGACGAGGTGCCGGGGCTCCTGCGGGAGGCGGTGGCGGTGCTGGACTCCGGCTCGGTGTACCTGCGGCTGTCGACCGAGAGCAACCGGTCCGCGCTGCCGTTGTGGCCGGGGCTGCAGGTGGTGCGTCCGGGGCGCCGGGCCGTGGTGGTCGCGGTGGGACCGATGCTGTCGCCGGTACTCGACGCGGTGGGCGATCTGGACGTGGCGGTGGCTTACACGACGACCGTTCGGCCGTTTGACGGGGAGGGGTTGCGGGCGCTGGCGCTGTCGTCGGGGTCGGCGGTGGTGCTGGTCGAGCCGTACCTGGCCGGGACGTCGGCGCATGCGGTGTCTTCGGCCCTGGCCGGGCGGGCGTTCCGGCTGCTCAGCCTCGGCGTGGGGCGTTCGGAGCTGCGGCGGTACGGGACGCCTGCCTATCACGCCGCGCTGCACGGGCTGGACGCGACGGGGATCCGGCGTTCGGTGACGGACTTCCTCGGCGCTTGACTTAGAGAGCACTCGATGAAGCAGGCTGGTCAGCGCGGAGCATGGCCGACTGGGTTTCGCGGCTGGATCTGATGTACGCGCACATCCTGGACGCGGCCGCGCTGACGGCTGGCCGGACGCGGCGCACTGGCGGCTAGCGGATCACGCCGGCGGCCGGTAGAAGCCGATCGCGACGTTGACCGGTATGTCGCCCGCCTCGGCCTCGGCTATCTCCGTCGTGACCTCGGCCAGGCGGGCCCGGATCCGCTCCGCCGCCGCAGGGCTGACCCGGTCGGTGAAGACGAGCAGGACCGGCTTGTCCGGATGGTCCGACGGCCAGTCCTGTAGGCGGGCCTGGTCGAAGAGGCCGGTCAGGAACGCATCGAAGGCGGATCGGACTGCCGCCTGGCTCTCGTCGGCGTGCCGCCGGTACAGCGCCGCGGACAGCCGCAGGTCGCGATGGCGAGCCCGGTAACGCTGCTCCAGGATGCCGGAGACCATCCGCGTCGCGGCGACCTCGATCAGCCCGGCGGCTTCGAGCTGCTTCACGTGCCGGTACAGCTTGGTCTGGGGTTCGCCGAGGTGCTGGGCTAGTTCCTTCACGGACATGACCGGCAGCTCACCGTCCGGACCGTGCGTGTCCAGCGCGGACAAGATCGCGAGGCGGACCGGGTCCGCCAGGGCCCGCAGCTCCTCGACGCTGTCGATCTCCCGGACTCCGGGCGGTTCCATGCGGACTCCGGGCGGTTCCATGCGGACTCCGGGCGGTTCCATGCGGACTCCGGGCGGTTCCATGCGGACTCCGGGCTGTTCTTCCATGGCCATCATCTTGTCATATGCTCACGATTCTGCAATCATTCACGTAGACGTGAACGTTTACGGATGAGTGAGGAGCTTGGTGATGGCCGATGCTGTGGTGCCCCTACGGCGTAACCTCCGCTTCCAGACGTTCTGGACCGGCTCGGCAAGCGCGACCCTCGGCCAGGCGGTCGCGGACGTCGCCTACCCGCTGGCCATTGTCACGATGACTGGTTCGCCCGGTAAAGCGGCCCTGTTCTCGGCGGTCCAGATCACCGGGATGCTCGCCGCGGGCCTCCCCGTGGGCTCGCTGGCCGACCGCTACGACAGCCAGCGGCTCGCGCTGGTGGCGCACGCCATCCGCACGACGGTGGCCTGCGTCGTTGCCATCGCCCTGGCCGGCGGCTGGCTGACCCTCCCCTTGCTGGTCGCCGCCGCCGTGGTCCTCGGCGCTGGCCAGGCGCTCGGCGGCGCGACGAACATCCTCCTGCTGCGCTCGATCGTTCCCGGCGAGCAACTGACCCTCGCGCTCACCCAGGACGAGGTGCGGATCAACGGCGCCAGCCTGGTCGGCCCGGCGCTCGCCGGTGCCCTCTATGGCCTGCACCACGTCGCCCCCTTCACCTTCACCGCCGCCGCCTTCTTCCTGGCCCTCACCGCGACCGTCTTCCTGCCCGCGGGACTCGCCCGTCCCACGCCCGCCAAGGAAGCGGCCGAAGGCGGCATACTCGCCGGCATCCGCGAACTATGGGGACAGCCGGTCTTGCGCGCCGCGGTGATGCTCGTCATGGGCGTGAACACGGTCGGCGCGGGCCTGGAACTCGTCGTCATCGTGATCTTGCGGCACCAAGCCGTCCCGCCCTACAGCATCGGGCTGGCGCTGGGCCTCGGTGCCGCCGGCGGCCTGGCCGGCGCGCCGCTGGTCAAGTTCCTGCACCGGCTCCCGCCGGGTGTCCTGCTGCTGACGGTCTGCGGGATGGAAGTACCGATTCTCCTGCTCCTGGCGGTCCCGTTCGGCCCGTGGTGGGCGGCGGGCGTGCTGTTCACCGGCCTGCTCGGCGTGCCCGCGCTGCGCGTCCTGGCCGACATCCTGATCATCCGCCAGGCCGCGCCGGAGCGTCGCGGCCGCGTCGTTGCCGCGGTCATGACGCTCATCGCCCTGGGCATGCCCGTCGGCATCGCCGGCTGCGGCCTGCTCCTGCAGTACCTCCCGGCCCAGATCGCGATGCTGACCCTCGCTGCGGCCATGGCCGTCGTGACCGCTTTCGGCCTGTCCTGTCGCGAACTCCGGCACGCCCGCTGGCCAGAGGCTCACCGTTGACCCGCTGGCCAGAGGCTCACCGTTGAGCGGTGGCCGATGATGGCTTCCTCGGATGCGACAACGGCCAGCTCAGGACGATTGAGGATCGGGAAGTGACTGCCACCCACGCCGTGTTCATAGACTGGGCTATGTGGGGTGGAGGTCGTGACACACTGCGACCCGTACGTGGCCGAGGCGTGATATTCGCCGGCCACACTTATCTCCGGGCGCCCGTAGCTCAGCCGGACAGAGCAGCTGCCTTCTAAGCAGCCGGTCGCGGGTTCGAATCCTGCCGGGCGCGCTCGACCGAAACACCTGGTCAGCAGGTATATGGCCAGGTAGACCGTTAACGCTCACGATGCCCTCCCCCGCCGCCGTGCCCGTTGCGTGCCCGATCGGCCCGGATTCGGCCCTCCAAGTGCAGCTGCCGTTTGCCTGCTCAGCTCGCCTGCGATGAGCTGCTGCCGCTCGTCACTGCCATGCAGATAGGCCATGGCCGCGCGCGTTGTGGAGTGTCCCATCCGGTCCATCAGCTCACGCAGGTTGGCACCGGCATTGGCGGCGAGCTGGTTACCGGTGTGCCTGAGATCGTGAAAGTGGATCATCGGGAGCCCGGCCGCGCGAAGAGCTGGCCGCCAGACGCGGCGACAGAAGTTACTAAGCCTCAGCGGGTGACCTTCGGGACTGGTGAATACCAGCCCGTCGTCACCGGGCGCGGCGTAGGTGACGATGTGCGAGGCAAGATCTGAGGTGATTACCTCGGGGATGGCCACCAGGCGCTGACCGGCGTCCGATTTGGGCGGTCCGAAGGCGAAGCCGCCGCCGCGTGGTTCGCTCAGTTGCCGGGAGATCCGGACGGTACGGGCCTGCATGTCGATATCGGATCGCCGCAGCGCGGCCAGCTCACCCCAGCGCAGACTGCCGAAAACGCCGAGCAGGACGAGGGCGCGGTACCGGCCATCGACCACATCGGCCAGGGCGTAGACCTCGGGAACGGTCAGGACCGGTCGCTCGGGTGACCTTTCTTGTCCGGCGCCTTTGATCCGGCACGGGTTACGACGGATCAGTCCGTCATCTACTGCGGTGTTGAAGATGGCCTTGAGCAGCCGGTAGGCCTTGGCGACGGTCACGGTGCTCACCTGGGCGTCAAGCAGGTTCTTCCGCCACCGCCGCACGTGCGGCTCCTTGATATCCGCCAGCGACCGCGCACCAAACGCCGGGTCGATGTGGGAGCGCAGCAGGTAGCGGTACAGCTGGACCGTCTTGGGACGCAGACCCGGCCGTTCCTCGATCCAGTCGCGGGCGTACTTGCCGAAGAGCACCCGGCCAGCATCCGGGTTGATCCACTCCCCCTGGATGACCTCGGCCTCGATCACGGTCAGCCAGCGCTCGGCGCTGGTCTTGGACTCGAACGTCTGCGAAGCTGGCCGGTCGATGCCATCCGGTCCCTTATAGCGCGCCTGCCACCGGCCCGAAGGCAGCTCACGGACCCGCCCGAACCGGCGTTTCCCCGGCATCAGGCCACTCTCTTGCGGGCAGATGTAATCGGAGGGACACGCCCGGCCTTGATGAACTCGACCAGGACGGCTTCGCTGATGCGCACGTGACGGCCGAGCTTGTGAAACTCGATGCGTCGTTCCGCGATCAGGCGCCGGACGAACCGTGGCTCGGTGCCAAGCCGCCGGGCTACCTCGTTCACGTCGAGCAGCAGCACTGTCGTTTCCGCTTCGGCCATCATGCCGCCTCTCCCGCTGCCGAAAGATCACTGACCGACGGCATAGCCGCCCGGCGCCTGGCCTCGTTGAGCGCAGCTTGCCAGCGCGCGCGGTCGGCGACGGCATGCAGCAGCCGTCGTGCATGGTCCATGTGATCCGGATCGCCAGGTGCGACGGCCTCCCAGGCATACCGGGCCGGGTCGGTTGCCGAAACACCGAGCGTGCTCAGCAGCCACTGCTGGCGGTCGGCCCGGTGATCGGCCAGCGTCTTACCGGACCACTTGCGGGAGACCAGCACCCGCCGTCCGGCATAGCCGAGGTGATCGGCGTCATGCGCCTTGCCCTTGCAGCGGCCGGGCACCAGGCCGGGGCGGGGGTTCTTGGGCTGGATGCCATACCGCAGCCAGTTCGCGCAGGTCGGTGAGCACGGCTGGAACCGCAGCGCCTCGGCCAGCCGGGCCGCATGGGCGTTCTGGGCATCAGTGTCAAGGTGGTGGCAGTCACCGACCTGCTTGGTCAGGTACTTGGTCAGGTAGCCGATGCACCTCACGGCGTCCTTCGAGCCCGCCAGCACGCCCTGGGCGTCAAACTTGACACCGAACCGGGCCACGTGGTGCGGCTGGTCGCCGAGCTCGTCAAGCGCCTGGTCCCAGGCAGTCAGGACTTCCCCGGTGGCCGGGTCGAGGTAGTTGCCGGTGTGCTCGTCCCAGACCGGCAGCTGGTCACCGTCGTATTTGACGGTGCTGGTGTCGGGCCACCAGACCTGGTGGTAGGTGGCGGCCAGGACGCGGCGGATCTCGGCCCGGGCCACGGTGCCGCGCATGGCGATGTGGACGTGCGGGGCGAGCCGCCGCTGGGGTTCGATGGCGGCGAAGTACTGCAGGTCGCAGCCGAGGTAGCGACGCAGGTTCTGGATGAACCGGTCGAACAGGGCGGCGAAGGCCAGCGCGTCGCGGGCGGCGCGATCGTAATGGTAGGTGGACGGGTCGGCGGGTGTCCCGTCGCAGCCGACCCGGCCGTAGGACGGGCACGTCAGCGTGAGGAACAGGGACGGGCGGAAGGTCTTGCCGTCCGGAGCGGTGTAGGTCTTGCCGACCGTGCGCGGATCGAGCTTCCGCTTGGGCAGGTCCGGGGCGTCCTGGCGGCGGCGGGTGGACCGGTGCCGCCGTGCGGGCTTGGCCGGGGCGGCTTTCCCGCGGATGCCCGCATTGGTGATCTGGTCATCCAGCTCGGTTATCAGCTTGTCAAAATCGGCCGTGTCATTCCCGGCCATCGCGGCCAGGTCGCGGAGCTGCTGAGCCTCTGCCCGCTGGGTTATCCACCACCTCTGGTCGTCGGTGGCCGGGTCCGCCTCGATGTCAGGTTCGTCCTCGAGGTGCCAGCCTTCCCGGCACTGGGCGGCGCGCAGCGTCTTGGCCCGCTCGGCGCAGGCCGGGCACACCGACGCGAGCGTGTTCCCGCACGGGACGAGCACCGTGTCTACCTCGCCGGTGTCCCGGTTGGTGCGGCGCAGCTGAATGGGGCGGATGCAGGCGCCGTACTCGACGGCAAGGTCGCGGACGACCTCGCGGGCTAGCGGCATGGCCATCCGCTCGGCCCTAGACGCCCTGGAAACCGAGGTGCTCGTCACACCGATCATCTGGGTTTTGGTCACTGCTCACCTCCGTCCGGAGTGGCCTGCCAGGTGACCGACCAGCCGCACCCGCATTCCTCGGTGAGCGATCCGTCGGCCTGGATGCGCTGCCGCAGCAGGCACCCGCAGGATGGGCAGCAGTCGTCGGTCTGCCAAAGGGTCAGGTCGGCCATGCTGGCGCCCCTTCCAGTTCCAGGGGCCGGGTGTCCTCGGTGAGCTGATAGGCCATGGCGCGGATGTCGGCGTCGGTGACCCATCCGGCCCGGACCCGCACCGGGTCGGGGTCGGCTTCGAGGCGGACGAAGGCCACCCCGGCACCTACAGCGGGGTCGGTGGAGATCAGCTCGCAGGCCGCGCCGCGGTCCCGGGCGCCGTCGCCGAGCACCATGTCGACCTGTTCGGGCTCGTCCAACCGCATGGCGATCCGGTCGGGGAACAGGTTCCGGATGGTCAGCACGTCCTTGCGCGGGTCCTGGAGGGCAGCGACCACGGCGTAGCCGACTGCTCGGCCCTGGGTGGTCAGGGTGGCCAGGGCGTTCATGATCCGCTCGCGGAGCTTGCGGTCGGGCTGGTAGGCGGTCAGGAACGCGACCTCATCGACCAGGACCACGGTGAACGGATGCTCGCGGGTCAGAGTGTGGTCGCGCTGGTGTCCGGCGAACCGGGCCGCGCGGGCCTGCATGTCGGCGACGGCCTGGTCGAGCATCTCGGCGACCGATACCGGGTCGGCGGCATAGTGCCCGTACGTGTCGAAGATGACCCGACCGTAGGCCAGCTCCATCAGCTTCGGGTCAGCGGCCAGAACCCGGACCAGGCCGGCCCGCATCAGCGGGAGCATGGCCCGGATCAGGCCCCACAGCAGGGACGCCTTCCCGGCCCCGGTCGCTCCTGCGATCAGGATGTGCGTCCCGTGCAGCCGCACCAGCCAGGGCAGGCCGTCCTCCCGTCGCCCTACGGGCAGGGCCTTGAGGTCTACCCGGTCGGGGATGGGCAGGGCAGGGATGGTGACGGCCAGCGCGTCACGGCGGACGAACTCCAGCACCACCGCCCCGGACCGGGCCGCCCGGACGCGGCACAGCATCGCCCCGAACCCGTGCGCCAGGTTGTCGGCCCGCCCGGCGAAGTCGGCGATGCACTGTCCCGAGACCAGCCGGACCGCTACCCGGTCGACGTACCGGGTCGTGGTGACCTTGACCAGCACGGGCAAGATGATCCGGCCCCGGTAGAAGGGAGCCAGGTCGGCGATGGTCATCACGGCAGGCCAGCGGCGCCGGTAGACCCGGGCTCGCCAGGTGTTCCGCGCGGGTGCAGTCACCCACCGGGCGAAGCCCACCGGCCAGAACCACCGCCAGGTCGCCAAGATCAGGACAGCGCAGGCAACTATGGCGGCGATCCCAGGCCAGCCGATGGTGAACCACAAGAACGCCAGCAGCGCCACTGCCACAGTGGTCACCGGGTGGCGGCAGGCCAGCCGGGCCAGCCGGAACAGGAACCGGGCCAGCCAGGCCAGGAGGATGATTCCGGCCGGGGTCTGGTAGACCGGGGCGCGGAAGACGGGGCGGGCGAACGGGTCGGGGTTGTAGATCTGGGCCA
Source organism: uncultured Actinomycetes bacterium (assembly GCA_963722055.1). GTDB lineage: Bacteria > Actinomycetota > Actinomycetes > Streptosporangiales > Streptosporangiaceae > Palsa-504. The sequence continues at coordinate 81,749 of CAVRLA010000009.1, forward strand.
CCTGCTCGCCCGTTATCACGCGGCGCATAGCCTGGTCACCTCTTCTGTGTCTCGGGAGAGAACCCAGGGGCGGCCGGAGGTACCAGCTCCAGCCGCCCCGCCTTCATCTGGGCCGTCATCACGCCGCCTGCCCCGCTGTGTCATCCGGGTCAGCCGCCGCGGCACGGTTCCGGGCGGCCAGCTGCTCCAGCTCGGCCGCGTACCGGGTCACCGCCTCGGCCAGTGCCCGGCCGAAGGTCACGTCGTCCTCGGTGACCTCACCACGACCGGGGTTGGTGATGACGATGTCGACCTGGCCGTCGTGGATGGTCAGGATCGGGGCGGCATCGTCGTAGGTGGAGCACTGGATATGGGTGCTGTCGGTCAGCCGGACGTAGGACTGCACGTCGGCCTTTCCGTCCCCTCCGAACCGCACCGATGCGGTGGCGGTCATGCGGTCACCTCCTGCCGCCCGGGCACCGGCGCCAGGGCCTGGCGTTGGGGGTTGCCGGTCCAGGTGTCCGGGCTGGCCCACAGCGCGGGCGGGACCGGCGCATCGGGCAGCGGCGGCAGGCCCCGGTAGCGGCGTTCGACCGCGACCGCGTAGGCCCATGCCATGGCCGCGAGCTGGCGGGCGAAGTCCACATGCCCGGCCTCCAGCTGCTCCGGCAGGGTCAAGGTGACCATCAGCGCCGGGCGGCCGGTGGCGATGGTCAGCAGCGGCGTCCGGTTCTGGTATCCGCGGAAGGACACCCCGGCCCTGGAGTCGACCGGCAGGGCCAGCGACGGAACCCGGCGGGCGGGCATCAGGCCGCGTCCTTGTGCTCGGGCACCGGGCGGCCGATCCCCCGCGACGGGGCGCGGACCCCGGTGGCCTTGAGCGAGTACGCCATCCGCGCGCCGCACTTGCCGGTTTCCTTGGCCTTGCACCGGCCGGTGTCCACCCACGGGGTGACCTGGAGGCCCTCGAACTCGACCGGCACGAACGGCGAGCCCGGGGCCGGGACGTCGGGCAGCACCGGCTGGTACTGCGCGGCCACCTTGACCTTGACCGTCCGCTGCCGCGCCTCGGGATCGGCGTCGGCCGATTCGATACGCGAGCGCATCGCTTCGGGTCAGCTCCAGCCCGGTGATGCCATCCCGACCATCGAAGAGCTACGTACCCAGTGGCGGTGCTCGCCCGGCCCCGCCCGCAGTGCCCTGGCCGTGCTGCGGGCCGAAGGGCTCATCACCCAGGGGCGCGGCAAGACCGCCAGGGTCCGCAAGCCGCCGACCCGGCTCACGCTGCCGCAGTCATTCGGGCA
>CAVRLA010000010.1:0-76483 GCA_963722055.1 uncultured Actinomycetes bacterium
CAAGCGCGAAGCGACTGCCTACGGCAGCGCAGGCCGGCGACGTGACCCGGGTCGGGTAGCAGGGATTCGGTGTCGGTGAGGACAATCACGGCCAGACTTCTGACTCGCGGAACATGATCAAGCCATAAGCAGCGCGCCGGCCCGCCGCCGGGCCCAGCGGGCGCCTCTGCTGCTCCGCAGTGGTTGGCTCCGCGGCCAGCGGGTAGGCGGTGAGCTTACGAAAGGATGGAGACGCATGGCCGATCAGGCCCAGGCAAGCACCGAGCCGACTCCCGGCAAGGTCCTCAACCCGGTACCCGTCACCCCATCCCGCGAGACAGAGCGGCCCGCAGGGCTGGCATTCGACGTGGAGAAAGGCGCCGACCTGCCCGGGGTCCCAGCCGGGGACCAGACTCCCAAGAACCCAGGAGCCGCACCGGCGCAGGAGATGGGGGCGGCCTGGGGCTAGCCCTTCCCGGAGACCCAGCCCGGAAGAAAGAGCAAGCAGGGCCGGAGGGACACCGGCCGTAAGCACGGCGATTGGCGCCCGCGGGCTACGGTACGGCCAGAAACAGGCGCTGGGTTAAGGAAAGAAGAAAGAAGGACTCGGATGTTCGAGGCTACCGATATCCGGGAGTGGCGGGGCCACGACGTAGTGGACGCCGAAGGCCGCAAGATCGGCGAGCTGGAGGCTATCTACGTCGACACCAGCACCGACCAGCCAACGTTCGCTACCGTCACGGTCGGGATGCCTACCCGGCACCGGCTCACATTCGTACCCCTGGACCAGGCGACAGTCGGTCCCGGGCACGTCAGGGTTAGCTTCGACAGGAAGCTAGTGAAGGGCGCCCCCTCGATCGATACCGACGGCGAGCTGCCGGCCGGCGACGAGGAAGCGATCTTCCGGCATTACGGCCTGACCTACCAGGCGGGCACCGGCGGCGAGCGACGCCTGGCCCGCCGCTAACCCGGCCGCCCAAAACGGAGAATCCATGATTGCCCTCTTCCTGCTGCTAGTAATCGCAGCGATCGCGCTGGGCATCGTCGGCGTGGTCGCCAAAGGCCTGCTGTACCTGCTGATTATCGGAATCGTCGTATTCCTCGGCGCCCTCACCCTGGCCGCCCTGCGGATGCGGCGGCGCCCCGGGAAGCACCCGGCCCGGTAAGGCATCGCCATCCACGACAACCTGGCCGGAATCCCGCAGGTATCCACCGGAGGTGCCGCCGGGCGACCCGATCACCGAGTCGGTGCGCAGCCCCCAGGCTCCCGCTGACCGCCACGCCGCCTGCGGCCGTGGACCTGCCATCAAGCCCGGCTGGCGTCCCGTCAGCGGCATGGCGCAAGCCGGATCCTCCACGCCCGGCTGCCGTTCAGGGTGCGGCTAGAGTGCCCAAAGTGACGCGTATCGGGTTCGTTGGCGTAGGGCGGATGGGATTGCCCATGTGCGCAAACCTCGTGGCCGCCGGGCACACGGTGACTGCGGGTGACGCGCGTGCTGAACTTGAACGAGCGGTCATTCAATGCGGGGCCCAGTGGCGCGCCACGCTCGCGGAGGTAGCCCGCAGCGCATCATCCGCATCGGCGGCAACGGCGCCGGGTATTCGGCCAAGCTGCTGGTTAACCTGCTGTGGTTCGGCCAGGCCGTGGCTACCGGTGAGGCTCTACTGCTTGCCCGCCGCGCCGGAATCGACCTCGACGTACTCCGCCAGACGCTGGCGACCAGCGCGGCATCCACTGCGTTCGTCCGCGACGACCTCGGCGCGCTGCTCGACGAGGGCTACCTCACGTCCTTCGGGTTGGACCGGTGCTGTGAGGAGCTCACCGCGATCGCGGACCTCGCCCGCGAACTCCGCGTGCCATCTCAGCTGACGCAGGTCGTCGAGCAAACCTACCAGCGGGCACTTCGCCGCTTCGGGCCAGTCGACGGAGAGCTCCTGGCGGTAGCTCTCCTGGAGGAAGAGGTCGGACTCCGGCTCTGGCACGGCCCAGCCTGACGCTTGCCGCGAAAGTGCCGCAGATCGATCCAGTCGGCCACGTACCTCTGCACGGATCCGCCCTCGAGCAGCGTGCCGAGATTGTCGACGATCACGCGCTGGCATTACCGCGCCGGTCCGGCCACGATCGTGGCTGCCTTTTCACTTTCCGCGGCTCGCCCCGATTACCGTCGGCCGCCGACAATGATTACGCATTGGCCTTTTGGTGCGCTCGCTCCTCGGACAAATACCACCCGATGCTCTGGCTTGCGTTTTTCGTTCTCTGGCAGGGGCTAGGTGAACAACATCGCAGATTTTGGCCATGAGGTTCAAGTCCGTTTCGAACACGAACCCTTCACTTGTCGCGGATCGGCCTTCAAAGCAGCTTCTCCACTCTGTCTGGCTGGTGCAGCGTGGCGGCACCGGTAGGCGGGCTCGCCTTGGACCGCGAGGGTTCCAGCCGCTGCGCGCGGAACACTCAGCTTCGATACGACGAATCCGGCCGCCCGTGGCCGCATAATCGGGTGGTCGTTTCATCGGCCGGTCGCGACGCTCCGCGGGAATGTCCGAAGCATCACGCTCACACCAGCGGCGCAGGCATCTGGCGAGTGGCACGGCCCGCCGACCTTCCCCGCGCAGTTCAAGGCTTTGTCGGGCTGACCGGCTGAAGCGGGCACGCCGTCGCGGCGTCTTACGAAGCCATTGTGGAAGCCGACGCAGCGCTCACCTACGGGGTCACCATGCGCGGCTGGAGTAGCAGGCGGCTCGGGACATGGTTGGCCCGGGACAAGGCGGGTAGCGCCAGAGCACCTCGCGGGGGATGACGAAGGGACCCTGAACATGTGGGCATTCTTCTCCAGGCGCCTGCGGATGTGGCTGCTGCTGGCTATCGCCCTGCCGCTGACCCGGGCGCTCGTGCATCGCCTGGCGCTGGCCGCCGAGCGCCGTGATCCATCCACCCGAACAGCGAAGGCGCTGCACCAGGCCGACTCTACGGTCACCGCCGTATCCCGGCGGGCCGCCCGCAAGGCAGAACGCCGCAAGGCAGAACGCTGACCCGTTACCACGAACGAACAGCGCGAGTGAACCGTGGCCGCCGTCGGTCACTCGGCATAGGGGCACGTCGGCGACCACCGCACTTCGCAGGACATGACCGGCCTGAGTCACGCTGAGCTGGCTGGATCCCAGATTACCGAGCTGCTCGCACCGCAGCCGACATCGCCCTCAGGACCTTCTCACGTCCGCGCTCAGCGGCAGCCGCGATCATCGCCGACTTCGGCGACGAGAAACTCGCCTTCACCGAACCCGGCACCGAGGCAGCCTGACCGCCATTCTGATTGCATGAATTTCCCCGGTCCGGGGAGATTTCACCGGTTTCCGTGTTCAAGTCTCGGACACGTTAAATGGCTCTGCCGCGAATTCTGTGACGGCTGACGGTGAGTGATTTTCCCTGGTCGTCAGTGACGCTGCCGGGGCTGTGATTCTCGGCAGGCTGCTGCTGGTGATGCCTGGATTGTCACGATCTGGGATAAACACGGCGTGGCGGCGTGAGCTGGCCGACCGCTACATGAAGGCGATTGAGCAGCTCGGCTCCAAGGAACTCGACGCGCTCAGCGGCCGGTCCATTGCACCAGCAGCAGCGTGGCGTCATCGCGCAGGCCGCCAGCCTGGTGCTCCAGCACGGCCCGGACCAGCCGCCGCAGCAGTTCCTCGGCCGCCTGGCCGCTGGCGGCCTCCCGCTCCAGCAGGTCGGCCAGCCGCTCCAGCCCGAACAGCTCCCCGTCCGGGGTCCGCGCCTCGACCACCCCGTCGGTGTACAGCAGGACCGCGTCATCGGGCTCCAGCTCGCAGACGCCCGGCTCGGGGGTGCCGTCGCCGAGCCCGAACGGCAGCGTCGCCTCGCAGTCGAGCTCGGCGACCACCTTGCGGCCACGCAGCAACAGCGGCCGCGGGTGCCCAGCACAGGACCACTCCAGCCGCCCCGGCCCGGTGGCCAAACGGGCGATGATGCCGGTAGCGAACGAATCGTCGCCGTAATACCCGGCCAGCGCCTGGTCGACAGCCGCGTGCATGCCGGCCACCGAGGCCCCGTCCCGGCGGGCATGCCGGTAAGCACCGACGGCCAGGCCGGTCAGCAGCGTCGAGCCGATGCCGTGCCCCAGGCCGTCGAAGATCGCGAAATGCAGGTCGGCGCCATTGACCGCGTAGTCGAACGCGTCCCCGGCGATGTCGTAGGCGGGCTCGAGCACCCCGGCGATCAGCGCCCTGGCGGTACGGGCGCTCAGCGGCGGCAGCAGGTCCCACTGCATGCCCGCAGGCAGCGACATAGCCCGGCCCCGCCGCCGCACGTAGGGGATATCGGTGACCCGCGCGGCCGCGGCGACGACCAGCCCGGCGAACACGCCCAGCATCTCGGCCTGCGCCAGGACCGTGTCGCTAGCTTCGGGGACGGTGATCGCCAGCACCCCGGTCCGGGTGGTCTGTTCCACCACCGGCACCCACACCCGGACCGAGCCGTCCCGGGCACTGGTAACCGGCTGGCCGGCGGTGAACGCCCGGCCCGCCATCGTCCCCGCCACCCGCTCCTCGGCCACCCCGGCGGCCAGCGGGAACAGTACCGTGTGGGCGAAGTCGGCCATGTACACCACCGGGTCCCATGCTGGCACCGGCTCGCACGCCGCCGCCAGCACCTGGTGCAGGTCACCCCCGGCGTCATGGCACAAGACCCGGAGCGCTTCGGGAAAGCCGGGCACGCGCATCGCGGCTCCACTCCCGTGATCACCCAAACCAGCGCCGGCCGCGCTGTCCGGCAAGCCTAACCGGGCCAACGCCGTGTTGCCGGCCTGATAACCATGACTATTCCTTCGAGAGTAACGAACATCGTGGCTTCTTCGGTCGCCTCCACGCGTGCCGACTCCAGGGCTTCGATTGTCCCGTCGGGGTTCACTCTGTAGATGCCGACGATCCTGGCCGGCGGCTCATGCCCGTTGTCCTTGTTTCCAATGCGCGCGCTCCCAGCCCGATCCGGCCGGGACCGGGTTAGTCGCTGCCCCGGCCGGTCACGGCGTCGCGTGCCTTGTCCAGCACGGCGACTGCAGGCCCGGCCGCCTTGAGGACGCCCGGCGAGGGAGGCGTGTGCGGATGCGGCCGCGTGGGCGCGGCCTTCTTGCCGTCGCGATCTGGGAACCCAGTTCGGCCGCCCGCTCGGTGTTCAGTGCCGTGCGCAGCCCCGGCCACGACCCGGGGGATAAGCGGCCGGGGCGGCCGCCCGGGGCCGACTGGGGAGATACGCCGGGGGCGAGCGCTGCCGGCCATGTCCTGGCTCAGCGGCGGCCGGGGATGCGACTGCGACCGGGCCGGGGGCGGGCGGCGGCAGGGTGCCGTGGCGTGGCGGGACCCGGGGCGGCGCGGGTTCCGCCTCCGGACCTGGAGGGACCCGGCGATGACGGACGCCTCGATGACCTGGACGACCCGGGCTACCCGGGCTCCACCACCGGCCGGGCCGCCGAGGCGCTGGGAGTACGGCAGGCGTTCCTGCGCTGCCTGGACGCCGCCGGCGTGGTGCAGCGGCAGCGGACCGCGGGCCGCCGCCACTACACCCGGCGCCAGCTCGCGCTGGCCGCCCGGGTCAGGGAACTGCTCGACCAGGGCAGCATCCTGGCCGCCGCGCGGCGCATCCTGGCCCTGGAAGACGACCTGACCGCCGAGCGCGCCCTGACCACCGGCCTGCACGCCCGGCTGGCCCGGCAGGACCGGGACATATGGCAGCTGACCTCCGGCCCAGGCCGGGTCACTACTGCCCGGCGGGCCGTCCGCCGCGCGGTTCCCGGGCCCGCGCCGCCGGCGCCGCAGCGCTCGCGTCAGCCAGTTCCCTCAGCCGGGCCAGCTCGGCTTGCAGCTGGCGGGTTTCCTCCTGCAGCTGCAGCACCCGGCGGATGCCGGCCAGGTTCAGCCCGTCGGCGCTCAGCGCGCAGATCTCGGCTAGCCGGTCGATGTCCCGGCGCGAGTACCGCCGGGTCCCGCCCGCGCTGCGCGACGGATCCAGCAGCCCTTCTCGTTCGTAGATCCGCAGCGTCTGCGGGTGCAGCCCGGCCAGCTCCGCAGCCACCGAGATGCTGAACAGGCCCCGGTCCAGGTCCGCCCAGCCCGGGCTCACCATAGCCGGTCCGGGTCCCGCCAGGGCCAGTCCCGGTCTCGGGCCAGGCAGCGCAGGGCCAGCGCGGCCAGGACGGCGAGCCGCGTCTCGTCTTCATCCTGGCCGCTGGCCGGCACCCCGTGCGGACCGTCCACCCGGACCGGGCCGGCACGCAGCGGCGGCCCCGGCGCTGGGGTCGGTCCCGTCCCGCTGCCCGGCCCGACCCGCCGCACCGGCACGGAGACCGCCGACGGCATCCCGGCGTCGGCCTGGCCGCGTCCGAGGGCGCGGTCATAGGCGGCCCGGCGGCGCGGGTCGCTCAGTACGTGATAGGCCTCGGCCAGGGCGCGGAACCGGACTGCCGTCTCATCACCGGCCTGGCCTTGCCGGCTATCGGGATGCTCGGCCCGGGCCCGGCGCCGCCACGCCCGCGCGATCTCCTCCCGCGAGGCATCCCGGGCCACGCCGAGCAGCCGGTAATGATCCGGGCCAGGCCCCCCGCGATCTGCAGCGGCCATGACCGTCACCTCCTCGGCAGACCCGCATGACTGCCACGCTCCCAGTATGCGGCATGAGAAAATCTCAGTCGAGACTTGTCAGATAAATCCCTGGCATGTTATACAGATCCCGTGAGCTTGACCTGACAACCCAGACCAGGCGAGGAGGTACCGATCATGCTCATGCGCACCGACCCGTTCCGCGAACTTGACCGGCTCACCCATCAGGTACTCGGCACCGCCGCCCGCCCGGCCGCGATGCCCATGGACGCCTGGCGGCAGGGCGACAGCTTCTACATCTGCCTGGACCTGCCCGGCATCAACCCGGATTCTATCGACCTGACCGTCGAGCAGAATGTGCTGACCGTCCGCGCCGAGCGCGCCCCGGTACAGGCCGACGGCGCCCAGATGATCGTCGCCGAGCGGCCCTACGGCACCTTCACCCGCCAGGTCTTCCTCGGCGAGACCCTGGACACCAACCACGTCGCCGCCGACTACGCCGCCGGCGTGCTCACCCTGACCATCCCGGTGCACGAGGCCGCCAAGCCCGCAGCATCCAGGTCACCAGCAGCGACACCAAGCAGGCTGTCACCGCCTAGCCCCGGCTACAGCACCCCTGCGGGTGGGCCGCCGCCAGCGGGCGGCCCATCCGCGTTAATGCCCGTTCAGCCGACGGGTAGCTTGAGCAGGTTGAAGTCGGCCCACGGGATCCGCAGGTACTGCGCCCGGCTTATCGGCGATGGCGGCCGGTATCTCGGAGGGACCCGCGCTAGCTAACTGCCGCTGAGGGAGGCGCCAGCGTCCGCAGTAGATGGCTGAACCCGAGCGGCCCGCGGGCCTGGCGGCGGGCGGAGGTCTGTACCGTGATGTCGCCGGCTCGCAGGACCGAGCATCCGGCCCGGGCCGCGGCGGCGACCAGCGCGTGGTCTTCGGCGGTGCGCAACGGCGTGAACCCTCCCGTGGCCAGGTAGGCCGAGGCCCGGATGCCGAGGTTCGCGCCATGCACGTGGGAGTGCGGCCGGCCGCCGGATTCGTAGCGGGCCGCGAAACGCGGCCGGGCCGGACCGTAGCACCACGGCCCGGTCGGCAAAAATTTGTCCGAACGGCCGCCGTGCGCGCGCCTAGCCGGTGCGAGCCGACCGGTTTTAGCCTGGCCAGCCAGGGGAAGCCAGGGCCGAAATGCGGCTGATTTCGCGCCTCGAGCAGGACTCCGCCTAGACGAGCCGGTCCGTGCGGGCCAGCCCGCCGCCCGGCTGATCCGGCCGGGCACGGTGCGGGACGGGCTGCACAGGTCTGGCTCGGGCACCCGGTGCGCCCGCTGCCCGTGCAAGCTCCCGTCGGCACCTGGTTATTGGCCAGCATCCTGGATCTGTGCGGCCATGACCCTGTACGGGGCGCCGTGTGGGCCTGGCGAGAGGTCCCGTCTTGAGCGGCTGTCAGGGGGCTCGGAGTTGGATCTGGAAGCTGCCGGCCTGGAACCTGTGCAGGGATTGCGGCCAGGACTGGCCGGGCCAGTGGTAGGTCACGCCACCTTCGGTGGGGTGGTATTCGGCGGTGTACAGGGTCCCGAAGCCCTCCTGGAAGCGGGTGGCGTATAGCGGCGGGCGCAGGCAGGCTGCGATGACCCCGGAGACGTCGGTGCTGGCGGCCAGGAGCTCCTCAAGGCGCTCCTGGCGTTCTACGCTCCGGATCGCCGCAGCATAAGGGAGCCATTCCACCTCGCCCTGATGGTTGGTGACCACGGCGCGGTCGGTGACGCGGGCCGGCCGGTCCGGAGCCAGGTACACCGTCGCCCACCGGCCGGAGCGGTCCAGCGCGGTAACGTTATAGGACATGTGGACCGGGATCCGGCGCAGCACCCGCACCGCTTCCTGGACAGTTCCGCAGACTTCCAGCACGTAACGGATCACCAGCGGGATGCCGAAGCCCTCGCCGACCTGCGGCCGACCCCCGAACGTCAGCGACACGGCGAGCCCGGCGTCGTTAACCCCGTCAAGCAGCCCCCACAGGCAGTCGAGCATCCCAAGCACCCGCCGGCCGGTGTACGCCGTCTTGGCCACAACCCCGTCAAACAAGCGGTAGTCCCAGTCGTAGTTGCGGATCAAGGCCGGGCCGCCCGGGAGGACCGCCGCCTGCGAGCAGCCGGTCAGGAAGGGCGGCGGATTCCACAGCGCCAGCGCGGCGCCGGCGTCGGGGTCGCCCGGAGCCATGGCGGTGAGCCGCTGCCAGGCAGGGACGAGTTCCGGCATATGCTCCTCGAGCCGTGCCCTGGCCTCCCCTGCCGTCGGGCGCGTATTCGCGCCATCCCGCCACCACTGCCGGAAGGCCGGCCAGGTGCCCGCCAGGTGCTGGCGGATCTGATCACCAGGCTCGTCTTCTTCCCATGCCCCCAGGATGAGAGAAACCTCACCCGCCTGGCGCGCCTGATCCCAGGGAGTACTCGGCCACGGCGCCGAGGCCCAGTCCGTCGAGGCGACGCGCTGGAGCCAGGATCGCCAGTCCGGCCAGTCCACGCCCTCCACCCACCGCTGCCAGTCCTGCCAGCTAGATGGCGGGACCACATGTCCCTCGCCATCGCGTTTCTCCGCCACGCGGCCTCCCCGCTCCGACGCCGGCTGGATGTTCTCCTTCCGGATCACCATCGCCGCTACCCCGTGCCTGCGGCCCGAACCCTGGTGGCCGGACCCGGGCCTGCCCTCCGCTGGATCAAGGCTGTAGCCGCAGGCATGTGAAAGCTGTGGGTCGCGCCGGCAAAGCCAGCGCTTCGCCAGCGGTTTGAGGGTTCATGTGGGGGTAGCTGGATCGAAAGCCAATCTCGAAGATGGCGCCGGGAACGCATCGACAATCGACGCCGGGCGCTGCCAGGAAAGGAAAGTCGATGTATATCGGTATCGGGACGGTAGTCCTCATCGTGATCATTGTGCTCGTCGTCCTCATGCTGCGTCGCCGCTTATGCTGCGCAGATGCGGCTACGAGCGCATCCACTGCATGAGTGAAGAACCATGACGGCCGGGGTTACACGAACCAAGGTCGGCGGCTACGTGCTGGGCAACTTCATCACCTCGGTGATCGCCGGCCTGGGCACCTAACTTCTGGCTGCTCGCGTTCGGCATCCCCTATCCGCTCCTGCTGGGCATGTTCGTGGCCCTGCTCGACCTGATCCCGGTGATCGGGTCGACCGTCGGCGGTGTCGTGGTAAGTCCGGTCACGAGGTAGTTCCGCCGTCGGGGTCCTGACCGGGTCCCGGCTGGCTCCCTGACGGTATATTCGCGTCCAGCAGCGTGGTAGATCCGGCTGGACGCGTGACCGCGTCCTCGGTCCGCTCCCGCAGGCGCTCGAGCGATTCGCCGTCGCCGAGCGGGATAGTCGCCTCCATGCGCGCGCTAGCCTGCACCTCGGGCAGGTCCATCACCGCATCAACCAGGCTCGCCCGGCTGCCAGGAGTAATATGCCCGGCCGGGGCATGCAGCGACGCCCGCACAGTTCCGTCGGCTCCGGCGCTAGTTGTCACCTCAGCAGCCGCGACCGGCTGGCCGCCATCGCCCACCTCGACGTGCCTAGGCCCATCAGGATTAGTCATGGCGGGTGCCTCCTGGGATCGATCGCGTGTACCTGCAAAGACAAGCGGAACCAGGCCTAATCCGCCTCGACTTGGCCTAGCCGGCCCGGACGCGCAACCGCTCCACTGCCACAGATCTTGTTACCAACCTGCCCCTGCCGCCCAGGCTGAAACGGGCCTGGCAACCCACGGTTCCGCGAGAGCTCTCACAGAGCCCGCGACCTCTCAATGTGCATGGTGGCCGCGCCCGGCCGATCCGCCGCGTACCGGGCCCCGGGACCATCTGCCAGGGAGCAGGCTGGCCCAGAAAACGCATACCGGCAGGCTAGCGGCGGCCACTGCTCAGGAGTGTGCCCCCGGCCGAGGGGCACTGCCTTCCGCCGCGCCGCCCGCCCCGCCTTCCGCCGCGCCGGGATCCAGGTAGCTATCAAGGCCCATCAAGTGGAACAACCGCCGGACAATCGGCTGGCTGCCGGTGATGACGAGCTGGCCCTGACCTTCGGCCAGCTGTATGCGGGTATCGACGAGGACCGAAAGGCCGCTGCAATCCATGAAGTCAAGCGCGGACAGATCCACCACGAGCATCCGCGCGCCGCGCTCCATAGCGCTGCCGATGGCGCCCGTCAGCAGGTCCTTGTTGCACACGTCGAGTTCGCCCCGCAGACTCAGCACCGAACGCCGGCCGCAGTGTTCGGTGACGATGATCAAATAGGCGGAGGAGACCACGGTCCGCGCTTTCATGGCGACAGTAGTTGCCGCGGGAGCACGGCGTTACAGCGCGGCGGCCTGCGGAGAACCGGATCAGCGGAGGCAGCGCGGTCGCGGAGCTCGCATCTAACGCGGCGGCCCGCGCCGACGGCGCGTAGTCCGGGCAGCGCCGCCGACAACATGCGGGCCGGCACGGCCAGCACCACGCAGCGCCACGGGAGCGGCGGGCTTTCCGCCTTACCTGGCCGGTTCCGGCCATCACATCGGCATGCCACAGATCGTCACCTCCTGGGTGCGATCCGCGGACACACGGCGGAACGTGACGCAATCTACCGCGCAGCCGCACACCTGGCAAACCGCGAGCGTACGATCCGCCCCGGTCAGGGGGCCGCCGCGGTCACGATCAGCACCCGGCGCCGGGCAGGCGGACGAAGGGCGGGCCCATGAGCGCCGCGAGTCATGCCTGCAGGCTGCACTCCGGGCCGGCCAGGCCGGTCAGGCCGACGTCTGAGGGGCGCAGATCACCGACCCTTTCGTCACTGGCGGGCCCGGTGGTCCCGCCCAGTACGTCGGTGGCCACGTCGGCGATCCGCCGACGGGAATCGCGCGCTCGCCTGCGCAGCACGTCGAAGGCTGTCACGGCGTCCAGACGATGGGCCCCCATCAGGTACCCGACCGCGCGCTCGATGACGACCCGGTAGTCCAGGGCGTACTGCAACTGGCCGGCCACCATGCTGTGATCTTGGGCCGCGAGCGCTGCGGCGAGAATCTCCGCGACGAGGCCGCTGTAGGCGGTCAGGGCGTTGATGTCCGATGGATCCCAGCCGAAGGGTTCGCTCCGGTAGACATTCAGCGTGCCGACCGGGCTACCGCCGAGCAAGACCGGAATGCCGGCGACCGCCCGCACCTGAGCCGACAGCCGGGTCCGCAGTTCCGGCCAGCGGTCATCGGCGTGCACGTCGCTGGTCACGACCTCGCGCGCGTAGACGTAGGACTCATAGCACGGTCCCTGGCCCACGGCCGCCTGAGCCTCCTCAAGCAGGCGGCCCGCCTCATCGGAGGAGGCCACGTACGCCAGGTGCCCGGACTCGGTGATGAACATGATGCCTGCGCCGCCATAGCCGAACACGCTGCGGACGGAGTTGACGATGCGCTTCATCACAGCTACGACATCGGGGTCGAACGCGGCTTCGCGCAGCCGCTCCAGACTGGACCGCAGCGCCTCCTCGTCAATGTGCACCGCCACGACAAGCCTCCTCACGGCCTCCGCACCGGGCATAACTGTCAGCCTGCTGCGCGCGATCTGACGCCGACAGGCTATCGGAACTGCCTGCATCTGCGTGACCGCACGTCATTACTGTCCGGCACGATCGAGTCGGCGACTGGCTTCTAGGTGACGCCGCCATGCCGGGCCGGCCTAGGTGCACCACCGGCCGTTCGGAAAAGATTCTCAATTAATCCGAACGGTCCGTGGCTTCACGATCCGAGGCAGCGTTCACGCCAGCGCTGCTGTGCGGCCCGGCCGCGCGAGCTGCCTCCTGATATTGAGGACCGCATGGGGGGTGTTGTTGGTCTCGGCCTGGGTAGGAGGGGCCTTTCCCACTACGACCTCAAGGAGGCAGCCTCTATGGCCAAGCACGACATCGACCCGGTACTCCAGCAGCTGGTCCGGGCCATCAACGAGTCGGGGCACGCCGCGGCGCCGATCACCGTGTCGGTTCACGGCACCGTGCTGACCGGCGCCTTGATCGCCCAGCAGACCTTCTTCAGCGAGCTCGTCGCGGACAATCCCCTGATGAGCGCGCTGGAGCCGGCATCAGGCCTGCTGGGCAAGGAGTACGCCAAGGATACCGAAGCCGCCTCCGACCATCACCTGCACCTGCGGGCCACCGGCGTCCGCGGCGGCGGCGAGGTCAGGGAGGGCCTGTGGCGCATGAGCCTGGAAACCATCGACGGCTGGACCCTGCGCGCCACCGCCGACGCGGAGGCTGACAAGGGACCGTTCGCGCGCCTGCTCGGCAACCCCTGACGGCCTGGTCGAAGTCGCCCGGTACGGCGGTTAATCCGCCCGCCGGTGGGCAGTATGAGCGCCACGATGACCAGCAGTAAGCCAGGAGGAGTCATGGCGGCCGTGTTCACCGTCCCGGCGGCGGACCACGCCGAAGTCAAGGCGATGCTGGGGGAACTGGAGCGCGGGCCCGCCAAGGGCCATCGGGCCGAGCCAGAACCAGCTGGATCTGCGCACGATGATCACCCAGCAAAGGAGGAACCCATGCCCAGAGCGCAGGTCAAAGACGAGAAGACCTACCGGAAACTCCGCGACCAGGGCGAGAGCAGGGAGAAGTCCGCCCGGATCGCCAACGCGGCGGCCGCCACCTCGCGCAGCCAGGTCGGCCGTAAAGGCGGCAAGAGCGGCTCATACGACGACTGGAGCAAGCAGGACCTGGTCCGGCGGGCCAGGGAGATCGGCATCAAGGGCCGCTCCACGATGAGCAAGGCACAGATCATCAAGGCCCTCCGAGATCACTGACCGAAGGTGACAGCGCGAGTAGACCCGGTTGAGGACCGGCTTCGGGCTATCCAGTCGATCACCGATGCGGCGCTGTCGCGTCTTGATGATCGCGACCTGCTGGCCGAACTGCTGGAACGCACCAGGGATGCGTTGCAGGCCGACACCGCCGCGGTGCTGCTGCTGGACTATTCGTCCGGGCAGCTGATCGCGGCCGCCGCCGCGGGGCTGGAGGAGGCGGTGCACCAGGGCGTGCGCATCCCGGTGGGCCGCGGGTTCGCCGGGCGGATCGCCGCCGAGCACACGCCGGTGATCCTGGATCACGTCGATCACACCACCGTGCTCAACCCGATCCTGTGGGCCAAGGGCATCCAGTCCATGATGGGCGTGCCGATGGTGGCAGGCGGCAAGGTGATCGGTGTACTGCACGTCGGCTCGCTGACGCCCCGCCAGTTCACCGGCCACGACACCGAGCTGTTGCTGCTGGCCGCGGACCGGGCCGCGGCGGCGGTACAGTCGATGACCGCCCAGGCTGATCGCCTCGCGGCGGTCGCGCTGCAGCGCAGCCTGGTGCCGGCCGCGCTGCCTGCCGTGCCAGGGGCCGAGCTGGCCGCCCGGTACATTCCGGGCAGCGGCGGGGTCGGCGGGGACTGGTATGACGTGTTCACCTTGCCGTCGGGGGAGCTGTGCGTGGTGATAGGCGACGTGGCCGGGTCCGGCCTGCCCGCCGCGGTGATCATGGGCCGGATGCGCAGCGCGCTGCGCGCCTACGCACTGGAGACCCGGGATCCGGCTGAGGTCCTGGACCGGCTCGACCGCAAGATGCAGCACTTCGAACCGGAGGCGATGGCTACCGTGCTGTACGCGGTCATCGACCCCGGCCTGGAGCAGATGAACGTCTGCCTGGCCGGACACTTCCCGCCGGTCATCGCGTATCCTGGGCAGCCCGCGGAGCTGGCCAGCGTCGCGACCGGGGTGATCCTCGGCTTCGCCGAGGTCCCGCGGCCGGTGACCACGGTGCCGATCCCGCCGGGCGCCTTGCTGTGCTTTTACACCGACGGCCTGATCGAGCGCCCGGGTGAGGTCATTGACGACGGGCTGACCCGGCTCTGCCAGGCGGTGACGGCGCAGTCCCCGGAGGCGGCCTGCGCTGCGGTGATGCAGGCGCTGGCCGGCAGCGGGCCAGCCCGCGACGACATCGCCTCGCTGATGGTCCGGCGCCAGGCAGATCACGCAGGCGGTGGGGGCTGATGGGGGTGCCTGACGCCGGCTTCCCGGTCGAGGTGATCAGGAGCGTGCCGGTGGTGGCGGCCCCCGAAGACATCGACATCACCAACGCGGCCGGGCTGCGCACGGCGCTACTGCAAGCAGCCGCCCAGGGGCACGGGACCTTCGTGGTCGACATGAGCCACACGCAGTTTTGCGATACGGCCGGGATTCATGCCCTGGTGGGCGCGCACAAGCGGGCTCGCGCCGACGACGGCCAGGTGCTGCTGGTCATCGGCGGCGCCGCCGTCGCCCGCATCCTCTCGATCACCGGACTCGACCGCGTGATCCCTAATTTCGCGAGCCTGGAACAGGCTCTGGCGCAAACACCCGCCGCACGCCAGGACCGATGGTAGCCAGGCCAAGTAGCGGCGAGCATCCTTCACCCGCTGCGATTGGGCCGCCGGTCAGGGGTAGCCGGGCCGGCTCGGTCACTCGCCTCGGCCCGGCAGGATCTCCCTGGCCTTGGTCATGAGGCCTTCCTTGAGTACGCCCCACCGGTCCGGGTCGCCCTTCAGCAGCGCCATGGCGGCGTCCTTGGCCTGCTCGAAGGTGGCGTGCGGCGGGATGGGCGGGATGTCGGGGTCGGTCCGCACGTCGAGCACTGTGGGCCGGTCGGCGGCCAGGGCCTGGTCCCAGGCCGAACCGACCTGGCCGGGCTCGTCGACCGCGATACCGTGCAGGCCCAGGCTGCGGGCGAAGCCCGCGTAGGAGACGTCGGGGAGTCGCTGGGATTCGGTGAACTTCGGGGCGCCTTCCATGGCCCGCATCTCCCAGGTGACCTGGTTGAGGTCGTTGTTGTGCAGCACCGCGACGACGAGCCGCGGATCGGCCCATTCCTCCCAGTAGTGCTTGATCGTGATCAGCTCGGCCAGGCCGTTCATCTGCATCGCCCCGTCCCCAGCGAAGACGATGACCGGCCGGTCCGGGTGACCGAACTTCGCGCCGATGCCGTACGGGACGCCGGGGCCCATGGTGGCCAGGTTCCCGGACAGGGAGCCGCGCACGTCGCCGCGGAATCGCAGCTGCCGGGCGTACCAGTTGGCCGAGGATCCGGAGTCCGCGGTGACGATGGCGTCCATCGGTAGCCGGGCCGACAACTCGCGGAAGACCAGCATCGGGTTGACCGGATCGGCCGCCACGTCGGCCTCGGCGTCCATCGACCGCCACCACCCGGCCACGCCCGCCTCGATGGCCTCGCGCCAGGAACGATCTTCCTGGCGCTTCAGGTGCGGGATCAGGGCGCGCAGCGTGGTGGCCGCGTCTCCGACCAGGTTGACCTCGTTCGGATACCGCATCCCGATGAACTTGCCGTCGATGTCGATCTGGACGCCGCGGGCCTGGCCGAACTTGGGCAGGAACTGCGTGTACGGGAAGCTAGAGCCCACGATGAGCAGCGTGTCGCAGTGCATCATCATCTCGTAGCTCGGCCGGGTGCCGAGCAGCCCGACCGATCCGGTCACGTAGGGCAGCTCATCGGAAAGCACGTCCTTGCCCAGCAGGGGCTTGGCCACGCCGGCGCCGAGGAGCTCGGCGACCTCCTCGAGCTCGCGCCGCGCCCCGCGGGCGCCCTGCCCGGCCAGGATGGCGACCCTGCCGCCGGAATTGAGGACCTCGGCGGCCCGCAGGACGGCCTGGTCGTCCGGCGACGTGACCGGCCATTCGACCCCGAGTGATGACGGCACCATCTTGAACGCGTGAGTGGGCGCGGAGTACTCCAGTTCCTGGACGTCGGCCGGGATGATGAGGGCGGTGGGCGCCCGCTCGGCGACGGCGGTGCGGATCGCCCGGTCCAGGACGTTGGGCAGCTGCTCCGGGACCGTCACCATCTGCACGTACTCGCTGGCGACGTCCTTGAACAGGGATAGCAGGTCAACTTCCTGCTGGTAAGAGCCGCCCATGGCGCTGCGGTTGGTCTGGCCCACGATCGCCACCACGGGCACGTGGTCCAGCTTGGCGTCGTACAGGCCGTTGAGCAGGTGGATGGCGCCGGGGCCCGACGTGGCCATGCACACGCCGAACCGGCCGGTGAACTTCGCGTACCCGACGGCCTCGAAGGCAGCCATCTCCTCATGCCGGGCCTGGACGAACTGCGGCTTGTTGTCGGCCCGGCCCCACGCGGCCAGGATGCCGTTGATCCCGTCTCCGGCGTAGGCGAACACGTGCTGTACGTCCCAGGCGCGCAGCCGCTCGAGTAGGTAATCGGCAACTGTCGGTGCCATATTTCTGTCCTTCCGTGACCTGATAGATGTGTCAGGAGATGCCGCCGGCCGCGCCGGCGGTCAGGTGATGCGCGGCCCGGGCGGCCACGGCCATGATCGTCAGGGCCGGGTTCGCGCTGCCCTGCGTGGGAAGCACGCTGCCGTCGGTGATGTACAGGTTGGGTACGGCGAAACTCCGGCAGTACCGGTCGACCACGCCGTGCCGTTCGTCGGCGGCCATCCGGGCCCCGCCGACCAGGTGGGCGTAACGCTGGATGGTGATGACCTCGTCCGCGCCCGCGGCGTGCAAGATGTCCTCCATCACCGACTGCGCGGCGCGGGCCAGGGCGCGGTCGTTATCGCACTGGGAGTAGGAGAAACGGGCCACCGGCAGGCCGTAGGAGTCCTTCTCGTCGGCCAGCGTCACCCGGTTCTCCGGCAGCGGCAGGAACTCGCATAGCGCGCCGAGGCAGGACCAGTGCACGTAATCGCTCATGTACTCGCGCAGCGCCGAACCCCAGTGCCCCTGGGCCGCGACGTGCTCGGCCCAGGTGATCGGCAGGGGCGAGACGGTCTGGATGGAGAACCCGCGCTTGCAGCCCCGGGCGGGGTCGGTCTCGTAAAACTCCTCGGTGCTCACCTCGGGCGGCGGCGCCTTGTACATCCGGACCTCGGCGTCGAAGCGGCCCGCGGTCTGCGGCGCGCCCTGCACCATGAGGTAGCGGCCCACCTGGTCGAAGTCGTTGCACAGGCCGTCGGGGAACCGGCTGGACGCCGAATTCAGCAGCAGCCGGGGCGTCTCGATCGAATACCCGGCCACCGCGACCATCCGGGCCCGCTGGAAACGCTCCCGGCCGTCCGCGACGTAGTGCACCCCCATCGCATGGCCGGTGTGCTTGTCGACGGCGATCTGGGTCACCATCGCGTCGGGGCGCACTTCCGCGCCGTGGGCCATCGCGTCGGGGATGTGGGTGATCAGCGGCGAGGCCTTGGCGTTGACCTTGCAGCCCTGCAGGCAGAAGCCCCGGTAGATGCAGTGCGGGCGGTTCCCGAACCGGCCGTTGGCGATGGCGACCGGGCCGACCTTGGCCACGATCCCGAGCTTGGCCGCCCCGCGCAGGAACACCTCGCCGTTCCCGCCGACCGGGTGCGGCCGGTGCGGATACCGGTGCGGATCTCCCCACGGCCAGCGATCGCCGGCCACCGGGAGCTCCTGCTCGATCTGCTCGTAGTACGGGCGCAGCTCGGGGTAGCTCACCGGCCAGTCGGCTCCCACGCCGTCCAGGGTGTGCGCAGCGAAGTCGCTCGGGTGGAAACGCGGGGTGTAGCCCGCATAGTGCACCATCGACCCGCCGACGCCGCGCCCGGAATTGTTCGAGCCCATCGGCACCGGGTCGGATCCCGCGATCACCCGCGGATCGGTCCAGTACAGGTGGTGCGAGCCTGCCTCGTCGCTCACCCACTCGGTGTCAGGGTCCCAGAACGGGCCGGCGTCCAGGGCCGTCACCCGCCACCCGGCCCGGGCCAGGCGCTGCAGCATGACGGACCCGCCCGCGCCGCAGCCCACGATCACCAGGTCGATCTCGTCCTCGTCGGCGAACCGACGCATGTCCCGCCGCAGCCGGTGGTTGGTCCGGGTACCGTCGTTGGGTAGCAGCCACGCCGACTCGTTACGCGCACGGACGCTGCCCCGCGAACCCATCAGGCGCCCTCCCGGACCGGGTCCTCGGATGGCCGCGCGTCGGCCACCTCGAACGGCTCGAGCTTGCCGACCCCGGCGTTCTTGTAGCCGCGCGGGTAGGCCGGGCCGGGGAAGCCGATCTCGGCCCACGCGAACGGATGGGCGTAAAAGGCCGTGCAGGCGTACCGGGTCCACAGGCTCCACACGTGGGCGGCGGGCAGCCCGTGCCAGTCCGCGGACTTCAGGTCCTGCACCGCCTGGACCAGCGCTACCTGGTCGGCCTCGGGGGCGTCAGCGAACGGTGCGCCGTGGCGCTGGTAGGCGTCCCCGTCGAGATGGGCCAGCGTGTCCCGCCAGGCCTGGCCGTCCTCGGGCATGTCCGCGTACCGCCAGCCGTCGGTCTCGCCCGCCGCCAGCCGGGAGTCGACCATCTCCAGGACCGGGACGGCCAGCTCGCCGTCCCGCTCGTCCCGGCCCGTGAGCAGGTTGAGCAAGGCTCTCGCGCAGGTTTCTTCCGGTTCGGTGAAGAACTTCACGGCCGCGGCAGGCCCGGTTCTGGCCAGGACGGCCTCGGCCGTCACCTGATCCCAGTGCCGGGCCTGGCTCAGCACATCGAAACCGGGAAACCGGCCGGTCCAGCCGTTGGTTCCCCGGGTGGCGCCGCTCACTTCTCCCGCCGCAGGATCGCCGCGAGCAGCCCCATCCCGCCCACCATGGTGACCAGCAGCGGGGCCAGCAGCGGCGGTCCCATCTCCATGTTGTAACGGGCGTTTCTCCAGCCCCCTGGCTTCTGGGCAATGCCGCGCGCGTGCAGGTACACGCCCTGCACTCCGTTGGCGACGATCGTCGCCGAAGCGACGGGCAGTGCTGTTTTCGCCATCCGGCGGCTGAAGAACCCGGCCAGGCCCGCCGCTGCCCCGACCGGGCCGAGGGCGACCGGCAGCCACATCATTTTGTTGCCGAAGCTGGCGCTGTCATGCTCGAAGTAGATCTCCGCCGCGGTCACCAGCGCTCCGGCTGCGGTCAGAGCGGAGAGACTGCGCTCGAAACGCCCGGTCTCCACGTTGCGCAGCATCCGGTCGATACCAAGCGCAGTTCGATCGACCGTATCCGCGCGCATGCGCCGAGCCATCATCTGCTGTCCTCCTTGGTTGTGGACTGTCGGCTCCGCACCGCACTACCCTCACCCGCCGCGCCAAACCTGTCCTCCCGGCCTGGGTCTGACTGGCACTCGCGGAATCGTCGCCTTCTTGCCCGTTAGCCTGGCGCCGGTGACCGGGTGTTTGCCTCCGAGCCCTGCTGGTAGTTGGAGTCGTGTCGATTGCGTGGGCTGAGGCAGATCAAGTTCGTAGCCTGAGGCGGAGAGGGACGCGCGTAACCGGCCTGGGAAGGACCGGGGCTGGTCCGGTGGGGAGGCGATCGCGTGGACGTCAGCACGTCGGGCGCCCGGGTGATCCCCGTGCCGCCAGCGGCCCGGCCTGGGCCCGAGGCGAAGCGTGGCGGAGCGAATGGCAGATGACCACCCCCTGGGCGAACCGACCGCCCCGGTTCTGGATCTGGCGTTCGATTCCGGCACGCTCGACGCGCTGCGAGCCGAAGTAATGACTCATGCCTGTCGGGCCGGGTTGCCTGAAGACCGGGCCGTGGACGTGGTCCTGGCCGTTCACGAGCTGGCCGCCAACGCGGTGCACCACGGTGCGGGCGCAGGACGGCTGCGTGTGTGGAAGCGAGCCGGAGCGCTGGACTATCAGGTTGAAGACGGCGATCCGGTAGCGCCCTCCGGCCAGACCACGGTGAGTTCCTTGCCCAGCAAGCCCGGCCACGGCCTGTGGGTAGTGCGACAGCTAGCCGACCGGATGCGGGTTCTGTCTGGCGCTCGCGGCACCCGCGCCACGGTCACCTTTGACCTGCCCGCTTAGGCGATTCCTCGCCTTGGAGTTCCGCGGCGCTGACTTGCGCGCCGCGGTGACCAGCCAGCGCGGCGGCCTGACGTTCGGATTCGGCGTTCAGCTCGGCACCGAGCAGGATGGCCAGCCCCGCCAGGTAGAACCAGAAGATCAGGATCACCACGCCGGCCAACGCCCCGTAAGTCTTGCCGTAGGAGCCGAAGCTGGTCACGTAGAACCTGAAGCCGAGCGAGGCGAGCAAGAAGATGGCCGTGCCCAGCAGACCGCCGGGGCTCACCCACTGCCACCGGGGGGTCTCGCGGTTCGGCCCGAAGAAGTAGTACGCCGAAAACAGCAGGGTGATCAGCACGATCGTCACCGCCCAGCTCACGACGTTCCAGACGATGGTGAAAGCGGTCCCGCTGACCCCGATGTGGCCCGCGATTCCCGAGCCGATCGAGGCGCCGAACACGATAAGCGCCGAGGCAATGCCGCCGATGACCAGCGTGGCCAGCATGAGCGGGAACGCGTAGAGCCGCTTGGCCACGAACTTGCGGTCGACCGGGACCTCGTAGGCGATATCAAGGCCGGTCTCCAGCGCGGCCATGCCACCTGACGCGCTCCACACCGCGACCGCCACCCCGATGACCAGGGCGGTCAGCGAGCTGCCCGACGAGCGGGTGGCGGCAGAGTGCACAGCATCGCTGAAGACCGTCGAGGCACCCGGCGGCAGGGCCTTGTCCAGGCCGTTGACCAACCGGTTGACCGCACTGGTCCCGAGGTGCGCCAGGCTGGCCACCCCGAGCAGCGCGATCAGCGCCGGGAACAGGGCCAGGAACCAGTGATAGGCCAGGCTTCCGGCGGTCATGCTGCACCGGTCGAGCGCGAACTTCTTCCCGGTGCGCTTCAGCGTGTTCTTCCAGCCGGCGCCGCCGAGCTCGAGCGGGGTCTCCGGGCCGCCCGACACCTCTTTCTGCGGCGGTATCGTCTCCCGGAGAGTATCCCCGCCCGAGTGCCCCCGGTGCCGCGGGTTAAGCGCCGTCATACTCTCCTCCATAGCCAGATGGCGACCGACCCGGCGATCACGGCGCCGGCGGCCAGCGCCACCGGCCAGCGGCGCTGTACCATCTGGCTGTGCCGCACCCGTCCGGACACTTCGGCCGCCGTGGCCCGGGCCTGGGCCTTCGCTCCGGCTGTCTTGACCCGCGCCCTGGCCTTCATGTCGGCCTTAGCGGCCAGTTCGTCGACGGTGTCGCCGAGGCGGCGCCGGGTCTGCTCGATCTCGTGCCGTAGTTCCTCGGCGGTCATCGGTGTGTCCTCTCCTTGATTTCCCCGATATCAGCCCTGACGCTGGCCACGGCCTGTTCGGGCACGGGCGGCGCGGCCCTGGCCAGGCGCCGCTTGCCCAGCAGCGCGGCGCCTCCCGCGGCAGCCAGCAACGCCGCGCCGATGATCGGCGCGGCCAGCCAGGCCGCCACCGCACCACTGACGGCGATGATCGCGCAGGCCAGGAGGCAGCCCGCGCCGTAAAGCGCGATGACACCGGAGATCCCGAACATCCCGGCGCCGAGCGCCGTCTGCTTGCCCTTGCTGGCCATCTCCAGTCGGGCGAGCTTCAGCTCATCCCGGATGAGTTCGGAAACCTGCTCGGACAGCACCGTGAGGAGTTGCCCGGTGGTGTGCTCCTGGTCAGGGGGAAGCTGAGTCGCACCTGAACGTTCCACTAGAGAGTCCCTTCGTCCGCCGGACTGTCGGTTGAGTTCGTGCGCGTACCCAGCGAGCCGCCGGTCTAACGTGGCCGCGCCACCCAAGGAACGCCGTGGGCGGCTCAGCTGACTGTTCCCGGGGACGGACTCGGCTCCCGGCGCGTTAGCTGCTGGTCGGCTGCCGTCATGTGCTGGCGAGGCTGGCCGTCTGCGTTCGGCCTGATCAGTAGGCACGTCGCGGTCAGCCAGAGCGCAGAAAATATGAGGCTGCCGAGGATATCGGTCGGGTGGTGCTCGCCCCGATACATGCGGGACAGAGCGACCAGAACGGGCATGGCGATCGCGGGGACGAGGAACAGCCATCGCCACCAGCCGCGAGCGTGGCCGATGACCAGGATCGCTACGGCGACATAGAGACAGCACGTGGCGGCCTCGTGCCCGGATGGGTAGGCCGAGGTGGGCAGGTGCTGGTCGAGCTGTGTGACGTCGGGCCTAGGCCGTTTGACCACAGCGGCGGCCGCGAGGAACGCGCCCAGTTCCCCGAACATGACCGTGGCCACGAAAATGACCGGCCGCCAGTGCCGAGTGACGGCGAGGAACGCGACGCAGGTCGCGAGGGCGACGATGAGGATCGCCTGGGTCGCCCCCAGCGTAGTGAAGATCAGGCTCCAGTGGGTCAAGCCAACGGTGCGGTGGGCGGCGAACCAGTGCGGGATCGTCCGGTCGCCCAGCACGTTGCCGTTGCCGTCCTTGGTGATCAGCTCGCCGATGCCGACGATGATGCCGAGAATCAGCACCCAGGCCACCACGACTGCGGCGGCGATGCGGCCGTAGTGGCGCCCGGAGCGATGAGGCACGCCGGGTTCCGGCCGGACCGGTTTGAGGTCGGCGCGGGCCTCGGGCTCCAGTCCCTCGGTGACCGGGTCGGTCACCGGCTGGCCGGCGGCGCTGCGGGTCAGCTCGAAGGCAAGGGTCGTGACCCCGAGCCAGGTGATGCCGACCGCCCAGCCCCCCAGGACGTCGGACAGGTAATGCACGCCGAGCAGGATCCGGCTGATCCCGATCAGGGCGATGAGCGCGACGATCACGGTAATGAACGCGGTCCGCCACCGGCCGCGGGCCGCGGGCAGGAAGACGAGCAGTATCGCCCCGTAGCAGACGATCGAGCCGAGCGAGTGCCCGCTGGGGAAGCTGTTCCCGGTGCCGTGGGCGATCGGATGCGCCACTACGGGACGCAGCCGGCCGACGAGCGACTTGAGGATGGGATCCAGGATCAGCGCGCCTGCGCCGGTGACGAGCAGGTAGGCCGCCAGCCGCCATTGCCGCCGGATCGCGAGGATGGCCGTCGCGGCTGCGATCACGGTCCAGAGCACGCCGTTGCTGCCCAGCCAGGTGACCGCCTTGACCGCGCTCACGAGCGTCGCGTTTCCCGCGATCAGGTTGTTGATGCCGGCGGCGGCCCCGTGGTCGGCCGATTCGAGCGGCGCCCACTGCAGGCGCACCGCGATGAGGAAGATGGTGAAGACCAGCGCCGCGACGGTGACCGTGATGAGCGGCGCGAGGCGGTGCTGCCGGAGCTCGAGGTTCACGCGTATTCGCCTCCCGCCGTCGCGGTGGAGGCGGCCGTGGCCTTCGCCGGGACGCAGATCGTGATGGAGCCGGGGCGGGCCTTGATCCGCAGTTCCCGGCAGGCCGGGCGGGCGCCGCCGTCCAGCTCGTACGGGATCTTCCGCTCGAACCGGACCTTGACCTTCGTTCCGCGGGTGACCTCCACGAAGGGCGATCGCTCCGCTTGGCCGAGGGCGAGCCTGCTGAACGTCCGGGCCCAGTCGGCCGGGTTCTTCGCGGTGACCACGCCGAACTCCAGGAGCCCGTCGTCCGGCCGCGCCTGCGGGAAGGCCTCGATTCCCCCGAGGACCCGGCCGACGTTTCCGGCCAGCACGCAGGAGAGCCGGCCCTTGAAGAAGCGCTCGCCGTCGACCTCGACGGTGGCCTTCACTCGGCGCGCGGACAGGTTTCTGATTCCGGTGTACAGGTACGCCGCGCGCCCCAGGCGGTCCTTCATGCCCCGGCCGGCCTCGGAAATCATCCGGGCATCGAATCCCGCGCCCGCCATCACCGTGAAGTGCTCGCCGTTCACCGACCCGGTGTCCATCCGGCGGCGATCTCCGCGCAACCCGACCCGCACCGCGTCGGTGAGGTCCTCGGGGATCTGCAGGTTCATGGCCAGGAGGTTCGCCGTGCCCGCAGGCAGGATGGCCACCGCCGTCTCCGTCCCGGCGACCGCGTCGACGCAGCGCTGGACGGTGCCATCACCGCCCCAGACGAACATCACCTCAGCGCCCTGAGCCGCTGCCCGTCGCGCGCATGCGGGCGCGTGACGGCTCTTCTTCACCTCATACCAGAGCGGATCGGTGACGCCCTCCCGGGCCAGGACCTTTCGGAGCTCGCGCAGGCCACCGCCGAAGCTCTTGCGAGAGTGCGCCACTACGGCCACGTCAGGCAAGCTGAGCCCCTCAGACCCTGCGCCAGCGGGCCTCGCACAGCCCGTAGATGCCGAAGACGGCCAGGCCGAGAGCGGCCAGCAGCATCAGGAACTCGCCGTACGGCTGGTTGCGCAGCGTAAGCAGCGCCTTGTCGATGCCGCCCGACTCCGACGCCTTGTGGGTAATGGCCGCGTCGATCACCAGCGCGCCGGCC
Source organism: uncultured Actinomycetes bacterium (assembly GCA_963722055.1). GTDB lineage: Bacteria > Actinomycetota > Actinomycetes > Streptosporangiales > Streptosporangiaceae > Palsa-504. The sequence goes on from CAVRLA010000010.1 coordinate 24,802, forward strand.
AGCGCGAAGACCAGGCCGCGGGCGATGGTGCCGATCACCCCGAGCAGTTCCACGACGCGGCGCGTACGGGGGCTCATCTGTGTGGTCCGCAGGTACTTCATGAACGTGCGCCGAGCGCCCTGGCTAACCACCACCAGGCCGACGACGACGACGATCAGGCCCACGATGCCGACCAGCCACCGGCCCTCGGTGTGCCGCATGGCCGTGGCCGTTATGTCCTGCTGCTGGCGAGACTGACTGCGCTGCGAACCCGAGATCACCGTGAACGTCAGGTAGGCGAAGCCCGCGTAGATCACCGCCCGGCCCAGCGAGATCAGCCGGGGGCCGGCGCCGTTCGGCTCACCGGTCACGCCGAAGGCGGCTTCGCCCAGCCGCCACAGGGCGTAGGCCGCGAAACCGATGCAGAGCAACCAGAGCGAAACCAGCCCGTAGGGCTTGCCCGCGAGTAGCTGCAAGGCGCCCTGCTGATCCGCCTCCCGCGAGCTGTGGCCGAGCGCGACCAGCACGGCCACCCAGCCGATCAGCAGGTAGATGACGCCCCGCGCGGTGAGGCCGGCCCGGGCCAGGAGGTGTGCCGCGGGGCTATCGGAAGCCCGCCTGGCTCTGCGTGTCACGCCGGTGGCAGATATCGAGTGCATACCCGTCTCTACCTCGAGAGCGCGCGAGGAAACGCGCGGCGCATGGGCTCGCGTTTGACCCTGGCCGGGGCAGGTAGCAGTCAGCCAGGACCGACGGAGCATGATCGCAAGGGGGTTCAGCCGTGCGCGATGACGGACCGATCGTGCGGGAGATCACGGCCGCCGTTTATGTGATTCCCACGGATAAGCCCGAGGCGGACGGGACGCTCGCCTGGGACAAGACCATGATGGTGCTCGCCTCCGCCCGGGCCGGGACGGCCCGCGGCATCGGCTGGACCTACGCGGCGGCCGCGGCGCACAGCGTCATCGCCGACGTGCTGGCCGACGTCGTGATCGGCCGCAGCGCGCTGGACGTGCCGGGATCGGCCGAGGCCATGGCCCGCGCGGTGCGGAACATCGGGCGGCCCGGGATCGCGGCGACCGCTATCTCCGCGGTGGACATCGCGCTGTGGGATCTCAAGGCGCGGCTGCTCGGCTCGTCGGTGGCCCAGCTTCTCGGCCAGTCCCGGGAGGGTGTTCCCGTCTACGGGAGCGGCGGGTTCACGAGCTATGACGATCGCCAGACCAGCGAACAGCTGGCCGGCTGGGTGGAGAAGGACCGCATCCCGCGGGTAAAGATCAAGATCGGCGAGAGCTGGGGTAGCCGCGAGCACCGGGACCTCGTGCGGGTGGCCCTGGCCCGTGAGGTCATCGGGCCGGACGCCGAGCTCTACGTGGACGCCAACGGCGGGTACACCGCCGGGCAGGCGGTACGGGTCGCCGACCGGCTGACGGAGTACGGGGTGACCTGGTTCGAGGAGCCCGTCTCGTCGCAGGACCTGGCCGGACTCGCCGCGGTGCGGCGCCAGGTGCGGCCCGACGTGGCCGCGGGAGAGTACAGCTGGTCGCTGGCCGACTCGGCGCGGCTCATCGACGCCGGCGCAGTGGATTGCCTTCAGCTGGACGTGACCCGCTGCGGCGGCATCACGGAGTTCCTGCGCGGGTCGGGCCTGGCCGCCGCGCACAATCTCCAGGTTTCCGGGCACTGCGCGCCCAACCTGCACGCGCGGGTCGGCGTCGCAGTGCCCAACCTGCGGCATGTTGAGTATTTCCACGATCATCAGCGGATCGAGCGGATGTTCTTCGACGGCGCCCTGGACCCCGACGGCGGGATCCTGACCCCCGACGCGGACCAGCCGGGCCTCGGCTTGACGCTCCGGGAATCCGACGCCGAACGCTACCGCCGTGACTGACGGTTACTACCTGCCGCGGTTTACGAGTGACCCTTGCGGTTCCTGTGCCTGCTAACAACTCGTGGTCCGGGCCATCACCGGTCCGGGTTAGCTCTTGTCGAGTCGGCGGATGGCGATTTCCTGCAGGAGAAGCCGGATGGCGGCGGCTATCGGGATCGCCACGAGCGCGCCGATGATACCGAGCAGGACCCCGCCGATCAGCACCGCGATCAGGCTGACGACCGCGGGTACCTGGACGGTGCGGCCCATGACCCGGGGGACGAGGAGATAGTCCTCGGCCAGCCGGTAACAGATGTAGAACGCGAGGGTGGCGACCGCGACCGGCAGGGATACGGTGAGCGCGACGAGGGTCACCACAGCACCACCCACGGTTGACCCGATCACCGGGATCAGGTCGACCAGGGCCACAAACATGCCCAGCAGGATCGGATAGGGAATGCCTAGCGCGAGCATCCACAAATAGGTGCCCAGGCTGGCGATCGCCGAGGTGATGAAGTTGCCCAGCAGGTAGCCGCCGACCTTGGCGAGGACCTCGTCGCTGATCAGGATGACCCGGGGCCGCCGCGAGTGCGGTACCAGCTGGTAGGCGAAGATCTTGATGCGAGGCAGGCCAGCCAGGAAGTAGATGCTGAGGACCAGGACGGCGAGGATGAAGGACGCCGTGCTGAGTACCAGTTCCCCGGCCCCTAGGACTCCGCCGACCAGGGAACTTCCGCCGCTGGTGACCAGCTTGGACAGGTGCTGCTGGATATGGTACTTGACATTGAGCTTGCCCAGGTGCGAATTGCGGTCCTGCAGGCTGTGCATGTAGTGCGGGATCTGATGGGCGAGCGCGGTGGCTTCTGACGCCAGCGGCGGGATCGCGGCCGCGAGAAACGCCGCCGCCACCGCCAGGGCGCAGCCGATGACCGTCAGGACGGCCGCCCATCGCGGGACGCGGTGCCGCACCAGCCAGCCGACGACCGGGTCCAGGCCCACCGCGATAAACAGCGCCAGGCCGATAATGATGAGAACCGACCGCGCCCGGATGGCTACCTCGACCAGGCCGTAGGCCACGACAACGCCGAAGGCGCCGGTCATCCCGATCATGAACGGGGAACGCCGGTTAACGGGCCGCCCGGGTGTCCCCAGGCCGCCGGTGTCTTCGGCGATGGCTGCTGCGGTTTGCAGGGCTTCTTGTACCCGGCCTGTTTCCGGGTCACGGTCGTCTTGCGCCCGGACTTCGTCCTGCGCCCGGAACTCAGCCACCTCAGGCCCGTCATCTCGCGCAGGGGGGCTGGCAGGGCGGTCAGGGCCGCCGGCGTCACCGGGACCTGTCACCGCCGGGCCTAGCGTGTCAGATCCCGCATTCCGAAAGCGGCTCACGTGGCCTCAGCCCCCATAAAGTTCTCCGTCCAGGTGCTGCTGTGCAGCTGCCGCGTGAATTCACGCGGCAGATCGAGAACTAGGCGCCCAAGACATAAGCGCCGGCGCAGCATGAGGACGACCAGCACGATGATCACGATGAGCACTATCGTCCCGAGACCGATATACATGGGCTTGTTCCTTCCTAGCCCCGCCCGGAGGGGCGGGATTGCGAATCCGGTGCCAGTCCGACTGCGGCGGCCCCGGAGCGTCGGCTTACGGGCCACCGCCAGTCCGTGCAGTCCGGAGGTGCCCGGTTTCCTGAAGCCGTACTTGACCTTCCCGGCGCCATCCTTGAGGCTTGATCTTCCCGGCGGCGCCATCCTTGAGGTCGCGTAAGGCACATCTACCCGCACATAGACCCTCAAACATGCAGGTGCACGGTGGACTCGCCGACCCCTTTCAAGGTGGGTCCACCGGGTAGCCGGGCGCATCCAACGCGTCCGCCAGCCGGCGCGGCGTGACCGGCTTATCATGATCCGTGTGGATGTCGACGTTCTGACCAGAAACAATGTCATGCCGACCGGCCCGAGCTCGGCGCGGAATTCACCCGTGTGCGGCAAGGGCGCGTCGGCCGCAGTCGTGACCGCGCTGGCCCGCTACACGGTCCGGGCCGAGGCGCTGCACGTTTCCTCGCGCGGTCGCGCACCGAGAAGCCCGCGGTGGCGAAGGCCGCCTCGGTCAGCGCGTCGGTCAGGGCCGCCCGGCGCCCAGCCCGGCTGACCGCGGCCACCAGCAGCATCGACGCGGTATGCGCGGCGTCGACCTGCCCGCCCAACGCCAGCGCGCCCGGCGCCGGCGCGACGGCCGTCAGTGTGGCCTGGACCAGGTGCCGGGCCCCGAGCACCCGCGCCACCCGGCACGTCCGCCGGCTGGGAATACGCCCCGTAGCCAGCCGGATCGCCGGGCCGGGCAGCAAGACCAGCGTCGCCCCGTAGGCCGCACGAACCATCTGAAGCGCGCGTTCCGGCCCCGAACGTCGTCACCGGCGACGTCCGCGCCGTCCGGCCAGGAACGCTCCGGCGACCGCCGCTCCGGCGAGCAACCCCGAGGACACGCGGGCGTGCTGGGAGATCCACAGCTGCGGGCTCCGGTCGTGGGACCGGTCGTCGAAGATCCCGTGCGAGCCGTGATCTCGCCCGTCGGCCCCGTCGACCGGTCGTAGCAGGTTGTCGGGGCGCCCCGCCTCGACCTTCTGCGCCGTCTGCTGGGCGCGGTAGCCGGTGCGGGCCAGGTAGCGGTCCAGGAGGGCCGGGACCGCCCGGTTGGCGAGAAGCGTGGCCGCGGTACTCGCTCCGACCCAGTACTGCCTCCGGCTGGGATGGTCGGCGGCGAACAACACCCCGCGGGCGGCGACCTCGGGCTCGTAGATCGGCGGCACCGGCTGTGGATGGTTGGGCAGCCGGGACCGCACCCAGGAGAACTGCGGCGTGTTGACGGCCGGCATCTGCACCACGGTCACCCGCACGCCCGAGTTCTCGTGCAGCAACTCGCAGCGCAACGAGGAGGTGAACCCGTTGATGGCGTGCTTGGCTCCGCAGTAGGCGGACTGCAGGGGGATGCTGCGTTCGCCCAGCGCCGATCCGACCTGCACGATGGTGCCCCGGCCGCGGGGGCGCATCAGGGCGAGCGCCGCCATCGTCCCGTGGACGAACCCGAGGTAGCTCACCTCGGTCACCCGCCGGAACTCTTCCGCGGTGATCTCGCTGAAGGGCGAGAACACCGAGGTGAACGCCACGTTCACCCACACGTCGATCGGCCCCAGGCGCTGCTCGACCTGCTGCGCGGCCGAGCTGACCTGGTCGTAGTCGGCCATGTCGGCGCTGATGGCCATCGCCTGGCCGCCCGCCTCCTCCACCTCACGTGCCGCGCCGTCCAGGCCCGCCTGACCGCGGGCGATCAGGGCGACGCGCGCGCCGCGCTGCCCGAACAGGCGCGCGGTGGCCCGCCCGATTCCTGCGCTGGCCCCGGTGACGACAACGGTCTGGGTCTCCATGTGGATCCGCCTTCCTGTGAATGAGTCAGCTATGCATCTTCCCGTGCGCCGCGACCAGGGCAGGGTCCAGGCGCGACGGCACCTTGGTCGTCACCGTCCCGGTCTGAACGCCGCTCACGTTGTCCTCCGATCCTGGGAATTGGCAAGGTCCCCGGCTGCCCGGCATCCAGCTGGCTAAACACGCGGGTCGGCGTTTCGGCCGGGCGCTGCCGGACAGGAGCAGTCCATGACCGGATCATTCCGTCCGCACGTGCTGCGTGAGTACTCGCTGATCGCCGACGGGGAGCGCGGGGCGCTGATCGGCCCTGACGGGGCGATCTCGTGGTTGTGCGCGCCACGGTGGGACAGCCCGGCGGTGTTCAGCGGGCTGCTCGGCGGTACCGGTACGTACACGGTCGCGCCCGCGGATCCCTGGCGTGTCTGGGGCGGCTACTACGAGAGCGGGACCCTGATCTGGCGCAGCCGCTGGGTCGGCTCATCGCGAACCGAATGCCGGGAGGCCCTGGCCATGCCGGCCGATCCGCATCGCGCCGTGATCCTGCGGCGCATCGTGGCGGTCGACGGGCCGGCCCGGGTGAACGTGGTGCTCGACGTCCGGGCCGGGTTCGGGCGCAGCCGGATGACGGAGCTGTCCCGGGTTGGCGGGTGCTGGACCGGCCGCAGCGGTGGCCTGAGGTTCCGCTGGTCAGGCGCGGCCCGCGCGCGTCCCGGCGCCGACGGGCTCGCCCTCACCGTGACGCTGCCCGCGGGGGGCCATCACGACCTCGTCCTGGAGCTTTCCGACCGGCCGCTGGATACCCAGCCGCCCGACCCGGGCCAGGCCTGGGCCGGCACCGAGGAAGCGTGGTCCGCCGTGGTGCCCGCCTGCGACGAGCTCGTCGCGGCGCGCGACGCCCGCCATGCCTACGCCGTCCTGCGCGGGCTGACCGCCAGCACCGGCGCGATGGTGGCGGCCGTCACCACCTCGGTTCCCGAGCGGCTCGAAGGAGGCCGGAACTACGACTACCGGTACGCCTGGATCCGCGACCAGTGTTACGCGGGCCTGGCCGTCGCGGCCCACGGCCCGGACCCGCTCCTGGAGGGAAGCGTCCGCTTCCTCACCGAGCGGATCCTCGCCGACGGCCCCGGGCTCATGCCTGCATATACCGTCGCCGGCCAGGCCATTCCCGATGAACGCGCGCTGCGGCTGCGCGGGTATCCGGGCGGGACGGCCAGAGCCGGGAACCGGGTGATAGGCCAGTTCCAGTTGGACGGGCTGGGGGAATCACTGGAGCTGTTTGCCGCGGCCGCCCGCCTCGGCATGCTGGCCGAGGAGAACTGGCAGGCGGCGGCGGTGGCGGCCGAGGCTATCGAGAAGCGCTGGTCCGAGCCCGACGCGGGCATCTGGGAGCTCGAGGATCGGCACTGGACGCATTCCCGGCTCGCCTGCGTGTCCGGCCTGCGCTCTCTCGCCGCCGCCGCAAGCGGCCCGCCGAGCGGGTACCGGCAGGCGGCCCGCTGGAGCGCGCTGGCCGACTCGCTGCTGGCCAGCCTCGGCAACGCGGTCCACGCGACCGGCCGCTGGCAGCGCTCACCCGACGACCCGCGCGTCGACGCCGCCCTGCTGCTGCCGGTCATCCGCGGCACCCTGCCCACGGACGACCCGCGGAGCCGCGCGACCGTCCGCGCCGTGCAGGACGAGCTCACCGAGGACGGGTATGTCTACCGGTTCCGCCACGACGCCCGGCCGCTGCACAAGAGCGAGGGCGCATTCCTGCTCTGCGGGTTCTGGATGGCGCAGGTCGCGCAGGCCTGCGGGGACAGCGCCGCGGCGGCGCGCTGGTTCGAACGCAACCGCGCGGCGTGCGGCCCGGCGGGCCTGTACACCGAGGAGTATGACGTCCACCAGCGCCAGTTGCGGGGCAACCTGCCCCAGGCCTTCGTGCACGCCGCGATGCTGGAGTGCGCCGTCCGCTTGTCGACCGCCCCGCCGGGACCGTGACGCCAGCCTGCCCGGGCACCTGCGCCCCTGACCAGCATCCTGGCCCTAGCCGTCCTGGGGATGGTCAACACGGGCCTGGGCTACTGGCTGTTCTACCTGCTGCCGACGCGGCCACCGCGTCGGTCATCACCTACGTGATGCCGGTCGTTGCCCTGTTCCTGGGCGTGGGCCTGCTCGCAGAAGCGCTCACCGCCGGGGCGATCGCCGGGCTGATCCTGATCGCGATCGGCGCCTGGCTCGCGACCGGCCCGCCGCAGGTGTCCGCGACGCAGGCCGGGGCAGATGACGTTCGCGACACCTAAGGACGCCACCGCGTCATCGCCTTCGCCGAGTGCGCCGCCGTCGCCGCCCGGGACCACGAACCGGCTCTCCTGTCCGTCGGCCACTGGAGCGAACAGGCCCTCGGCCTCCGCCTCACCCCGCCCGGCGTCCGCGCGTAGGCGGACGCACCCACCATGGTCCGTTTGGAAAAGATCAAAATTTGTCCGAACGGCCAGTGATGTTACGGTCTGGGCCAGGAGGTGGCGCAGTGCCGGAGATCAGCTTCCCGGTCGAGGTGGTCGAGGGCGTGCCGGTCGTGACGGCGCCTGAGGAGATCGACATCGCCAACGCCGCCGGGCTGAAGGTTGCCCTGCACGAGGCGGCTGGTCCCGGGCACGGCCTGGTCGTAGTCGACATGTCCCGGACACGGTTCTGCGATTCGACCGGGCTGAACGCCCTAGTCAGCGCGGCCCGGCAGGCGCGGGCCGAGGGCGGCGAAGTACGGCTGGTCGTCGTCGGCGACGCCGTCGCCCGCATTGTCGCGCTCACCGGCGTGGACCGCGTCATCCCCATCTACGCGAGCCTGGAGGACGCTCTCACCTAAGCCTGCCGGGGCCTGAGTGGGATCGAGGAACACATGCGGGACCAGCGACAGCCGATCGGCGAGCCGCCGGTCGACGTCGTTGGCGACGTCCTCGACCCGGTCGGCGCTAATCTCGTCGCTGAACGCGACCCGGGCGGCCACGATGAGATGATCCGGCCCGACGTGCATGGTGCGCAGGTCGAGAAGCGCGTCAACGCCCGGGGCGCTCTCGATCTCGTTCCGGATCAGCCCCAGCTCTTTCGGGTCGGCGGCGCGCCCGATGAGGAAGTCCCGGCTATCCAGGCCGAGCTTGACCGCCACCACCACGAGCAGGGCGCCGATGGCGATGGAGGCACCGCCGTCCCAGATCGGTGACCCGGTGACCTGCCGCAGGGCCAGTCCCAACGCGGCCAGCCCGAGGCCGGCCAGCGCCGCGCTGTCTTCGAACAGGGTCGCCTTGACCGTCGTGTCGGGGCTGGCGCGCACGTGGTCGAGGACCTTCACGCGGTCCCGGCAGGCCTCGCCCCGAAGCTGGATGAACACCCGGACCAGAGAGGTCCCCTCGGCCAGGCCGGAGACGGCCAGGACCACGTAGGCGAGCAGCGGGTTGTCGGTGTGCCCGTGCCCGAGCGCGAGCACGCCCTCGAAAATCGAGAACCCGGCCCCGGCGACGAAGATGCCGAACGCGGCCAGCAGCGACCAGAAGTACCGTTCCTGGCCGTAACCGAACGGATGACGCTGGTCGGCGGGCCGTTCGCCCCGGTGCACCGAGGTCAGCAGGAACGCCTGGTTGAGGGTGTCCGCCGCCGAGTGGGCCGCCTCAGCCAGCATGGCACTGGAGCCGACCATGATGCCCGCCGCGAGCTTGATCGCCCCGACCGAGATGTTCGCGGCCCCCGCGATGAGCACGGTCCCGCGGGTAGACGCCCGTTCCGCCAACGCTGTCCCCTTCTGGCTGTTCACCTGCTGATCAGCCCCATCTGCCCGGGGCCGCGCCCGGTATGCCTGGTCAGGTTTGCCTGCGGGGTGCGGGGTAGTCGGCGTAGATGCCAGATCCAGGTCCGCTCACGGGGGAGCCGCGGGACCGGAAGTACCACCAGTCAGGCCCGGCCCGGGTGGGCGCGTGGCTGGCCTGGTGGATCCTGCTGATGTCGCTGTGGGTCATGCTCGATGATTCGCTGGCCACCGATGAGCTGCTCGCGGGGGCGGGGGCGGTCGCGCTCGCGGCCTTGGTCGCCGAGCTGGCCAGTTACCAGGCGGCCGCGATCCGGTTCCGGATGCGGCTCAAGTGGCTGGTGCTGGCGCTGCGCCTGCCGGGACAGGTGGTCGGCGACATGGTAACGGTGTACGCCGCGCTGTGGCGCAGGCTGGTCCGGGGTGAGCAGCCGGCCAGTGCGTTCGTGACCGAGCCGGTCCGGTTCGGCGACGACACGCCGGTCGGCGTCACGCGCCGGGTCTTGCTGATCGGCACGCGGAGCGTCGCGCCGAACGCGTTCGCGCTCGGTATCGACCCCGGAACCGAAACGATGGTCCTGCACCAGCTGGTGGCCAAGGGGGGCGGCTGACATGGTCCCGGCGTTCACCGCGGCGGCGATCGCGATGCTGATCTGCCTCATCCCGGCCGGGATCGTCATCGCCCGCAGCGACCTACCCGAGGCGGTCGTGGCCTACCAGTTCATCACCGCGGTCGTGGTCATGGTGCTGGCGCTCCTCGCCCAGGCGTTCCAGCGGTCCAGCCTGTTCGAGCTGCCGGTCCTGCTCGCCCTGCTGATGTTCGGCGGCGGGCTGGTGTTCGTCCGGGTCATGGAGCGCTGGCTGTGATGGGCCGCGACGTCGCCGCGGATGTCCTGCTCGGCCTGGCGGTGGTGATCGTGGCCGGCGCTTCGCTGGGCGTCCTGCTGATGCGGGATGCCTATCGGAAGCTGCACTTCGTGACGCCCGCCGCGCTGGTCGCGCCCGTCCTGGTCGCGCTCGCGGTGCTGGTGCAGATAGGGCTCTACGAGAACACCGGGGAGACCTGCCTGGCCCTGTTCTTCATGGTGATCGCCGGGCCGTACCTGTCGCACGCCACCATGCGGGCCATCCGGGTCCGCGAACAGGGGACTGGCGTCCCGGTCGGGCTGGCCAGACCCCGCGAGAGGAGCCAGAGAAGTGAACACCCTGGCCGTGCACACTCCGTACACGGTGCCCGTGGGCATGATGGAGGCGCTGCAGATCACGCTGCTGGTACTGGTCGCCGCCGGCGCGACCGCGGTGGTGCTGATCCGGGCCCGGGTCCGGCAGGTGCTGATGCTGAGCGTCTACGGCGTGCTGCTGGCCGTGCTGTTCCTCGCCTTCCAGGCGCCGGATGTCACGCTGTCCGAGCTGACCATCGGCGCGGTGGTGCTGCCCGTCGTGCTCCTGCTGACCCTGGCGAAGGTCAGGAAGCCGGAGCGATGACGCCGTGGCAGCGACGCCGGGTCTTCCTGGTCGCCGGCGCGGGCCTGGTGGCCTTCTACCTGTGGGGACTGTCCGGCCTGCCGGGCTTCGGCAACTATCCCGGGCCGTACGGGCCCGCCATCTTGCGCATCGCCGTCGCGCAGACCAACGCCACCGGCGTGGTGTCCGCGATCAACTTCGACTACCGCGGCTTCGACACGGTGGGCGAGGAGTTCATCTTGTTCGTCGCTGCGACGGGGGTCGCGACCGTGCTGCGCCGGCTGCGCGGCGAACGGGAGCGCTCGGCGGTGGACGAAGCCGCCGACCGGGATGTGCCGCCCACCAGCAGCGCGGTCCGGATGCTGGCGCTGCTGTTCACCGGGCCGGTCGTGCTGGCCGGCTGGTGGCTGGCCTCGCACGCGCAGACCAACCCCTCGGGCGGCTTCCAGGGCGGGGTCATGCTGGCCACCGCGTTCGTCTTGATCTACCTGTCCGGGGAGTTCCTGGCCTTCAAGCGGTTCAGCCCGGCCGATCTCACCGATGTGGTGGAGGCGGTGGGCGCGGGCGGCTTCGTCGCCATCGGCGTCAGCGCGGTCGCGATGGGCCTGCCGTACCTGACGGACTTCCTGCCGCTCGGCCAGGTCCCCGGCGCGGTCAGCTCGTCCGGGACGATCGCGCTGATCAGCTTCTTCGTCGGGATCGAGGTAGCCGCGGCCTTCGTCCTCATCGTCAGCGAACTGCTGGAACAAACGCTGCTGATCAGGCAGGGGGGTTAAATCCGATGCAGGTCTTCCCGTTCGTCGTCGTGACCTGGATCCTCGGCGTCGGCCTGTACGGCATGGTCACCAGCCGGAACCTGGTGCACCAGATCATCTGCCTGATCGTGGTCCAGTCGTCGACCTACGTGTTGCTGCTCGGGGTCGGCTACGTGACCGGGGCGGTCGCGCCCTACTACTTCGACGTCCCGAACCACACCCCCGCGGTCGATCCTGTGGTGCAGGCGTGCGCCCTCACCGACGTGGTGGTCGAGGCGGCGGTCACCGCGCTGCTGCTGTCGTTCGCAATGCAGGCCTACAAGCGGTTCGGCACGCTGGATCCCCAGGAACTGGCCACGCTGAGGGGGTAGCGCTTTCCCGTGGATCAGCTCCTCGTCCTGGTCGTCGTCATGCCGCTGCTCGTGGCCGCAGCGGTCACGGCGTGCGGCCCGCTGCTCCGGAGCGGGCGCCGGATCCTCGACGTCGTGGCGATCCTGACCGCGGCGTGCGTGGCCGTCATGCTCGGCGTGATCATGATCCAGACGGCAGGCGGCGACCAGGTCTACTGGTTCGCGGGGTTCCGGCCCGCGCGCGGGGTGTCCATCGGCATCGACTTTGAGGTCCAGCCGCTCAGCGCGGGGCTCGCCTGCCTGGCGGCGGTCCTGGTCACCGCGGCGATGACATTTTCCTGGCGGTACTTCGAGCGGGTCGCCACCTACTACCACGCCCTGATGCTGACCTTCCTGGCTGGCATCGTCGGGTTCTGCCTCACCGGGGACCTGTTCGACCTGTTCGTGTGGTTCGAGTTGATGGGGGTGTCGGCCTACGCGCTGACCGCCTACCGGCCGGAGGAACGCGGCCCGATCCAGGGTGCGCTCAACTTCGCCATCACCAACAGCGTGGGCGCCTACTTGTCATTGTCCGGCATCGGGCTGATCTACGGGCGGACCGGGGCGCTGAACATGGCGCAGATCGGAGCCTCCATAGCGAAGCACCCGGCGGACCGGCTGGTGGTGGTGGCCTTTCTTCTGGTCATCGCGGGGCTGCTGATCAAGAGTGCGATCGTGCCGTTTCACTTCTGGCTCGCGGACGCGCACGCCGTCGCGCCGACACCGGTCTGCGTGCTGTTCTCCGGCGTCATGGTGGAACTGGGGCTGTACGGGATCGCGCGGGTCTACTGGTCGGTCTTCGGCCAGGCGCTCGGGCACCGGGCGGCGATCAGTCACGTCTTGCTCGCTCTCGGCCTGCTGACCGCGGTGATCGGGGCATTGTTCTGCTTCCGCGAGCGGCACATCAAGCGGATGCTCGCGTTCTCCACGATCAGCCACGCCGGCATGTTCCTCATCGGCATCGCGCTGCTCACGCCGCTCGGCCTGGCCGGCGCCGCCGTCTACGTCATCGGTCACGGGCTGGTCAAGGGGGCGCTGTTCCTGTGCACCGGAATCGTGCTGCACCGGCTCGGCTCGGTCAACGAGCCGTGGCTGCACGGCCGCGGCCAGCCGTTGCGGGTCACCGGAGTCGTGTTCACCCTGGCCGGACTGGGACTGGCCGACCTGCCGCCATTCGCCACTTTCCTCGGCAAGGGCTGGATCGAGGCCAGCGCGGGCCTCTGGCTCATCCCCATCCTGATCGTCTGCTCGAGCCTGGCGGCGGGGCCGTGCTGCGCGTGGCCGGCGGTGTCTTCTCCGGCCTCGGTGCCGCCGGCCGAGGACCGCAGATGGCCAGGGCGGCGGCCCGAGACCAGCGAAACGACCGGCGGCAAGGACCGCACCCCGCTCACGATGATCATCCCGCCCGTGATCCTCGTGATCGCCGCCATCGCCGTGGGTCTCGTCGGCCTCGCCAGCTCTCGGGACCGCGGTGCGGGCGGCGGCGGTCCGCTTCGAGGATCAGGCCGGATACAACGCGACCGTGCTCCGGGGCGCGCACCTGACCCACCCGGTGGCCCTGTTCGCCGCCGAGTCGACCAGCGTGACCATCGCTGACGTGCTGGCCGGCCTGGGCTCGGTCATCGGAGCCTTGATCCTGGCCTGGATGGCGCTGTACTGGCGACGGCTGCCGCTGCTGCGCGGGTACCGGGCAACGCCTCGTTGGCCGGAGCGGCCCGCCGCTTCCAGAGCGGCGTGGTGAACGACTACGTGACCTGGACCGTCATCGGCCTGACCTGCATCGGCGGGATATTCGCCGCCATCATCGGCTTAGCCGGGCACCGGCCCTTGGAGCACGCTCACCAGCTCCAGGCCAAGGTTGCGAATCCGGTCGAGGACGCCGTACAAATGGGCCTGATCGCGGATCTCGCCGATGAGGACGGTCTGTTCGTCGCCCGGTTCCATGGCAAAACCCTCGAAAGCGGACCCGAGGTGCGTCACGATGGGCACTGCTGGGGTTGTCAGCTCTCCCGCTGACCTGGATTTTGGCTGCACGACTACGGGGCGGCAGTCGAAGCCTTCCAAGCTGGTGATCCCGCCACCGACGCTGTTGACCAAGCTGACCAGGGAGACGAGCGGCCGATTCGGCGATGACCACGAAGCGCCCGCCGCCTGGTCAGGCTCAGTCATTGCGCAGGCGAGGGCGGTGCCATGCGCCCGTCGTCTACGCCTGCGACGTGCGGCCAACAACGTCCGCGACCGGTCTTTCACGACGCGTGCTGTCTTCGGTCGCCGGGCCGAAGGCCCGGTCGAGCATGTCGGTGCAGTCCGGGCAGGTGCACGCCAGCGGGCTGAATGCGGGGTCGGCCAGGTGCGGCGCGCCGGGCGGGGACCTTACCGGTCTGGCGGAGCTGGCAGGTGGGGATCTGCGGTGGCGCCTGCGGGTACCGGTCGCGGATCTGCGCTTCAGCGAAGGCCCGCCACCGGTCGGCCAGCTGGTTACGGAGCAAGGGGTCGGCACGTCGGCGGTACTCAGCCAGGGCACCGTGCTCTTCCTGGTCCAGGTGCACGGCCCAGGCAGCCAGGGCCGTCCGGGCCAGGTGCCACCACCGCGGCGAGCCGGGCGGGTACAGGCTGGTTTCGCCGATCATCTCGCGGATGTCGTCGTGATCGTTTTCGGTCTGCCGGGCCAGAGCCCGGCCCCGTGGCGCGGTCCCAAGACCGCCGGGCCACAGATCTCGTCATCGGCACGCATGTGCAGGTCGATCATGCTGGCCAGGGTCAGCCACGTGCTGACCAGCGCCGGGCGGTACTCCTCACCGTAGCGACGGCTGAGCTCACCGAGCTTTGCCGCCCAGCGCATGATGTGCAGATAGTCGGCTCTGATCAGGTCGATGATGTCGCACATCCCGGTCACCCCGTCGGCGAGTCCAGGTTGGCCGGCGCGGCGGATGCTTGCGCCAGGGCCTGGTCCAGGCTGGTGACGTTGGGGATCACCCGGTCCATGGCGGTGATCACGAAAACGCGGAGGACGGCGGTGCAGGGAATGACCAGCAGCATCTCACGGCCTTCGGCGTTGGCTCGCTTGTGCGCGGCGATCAGGGCATGCAGCCCGGACGAATCGCAAAACCGGGTCTGGGTCATGTCGACCACGAGCGTGCGGTGCCCGTCTGCGGCTGCGTGGAGCAGGGCGGACCGCAGCGCGCCGGCGTTCGTGATGTCGATCTCCTCGGGCGCGATCACCACCGGCACGCCCCCGGCGACCTCAACCGGAAACCTGGTGTCAAGCATCTGCGTCACCTCCTGCGGCCGTGGACACGACTGCTGCTGAGACCCCGCTGCGTTTGCTGCGCATGACTGGCGCGAGGAGGGCCGCGTTCTGGACCCGGTGAGAACTCCCTGCCAAAGGATGCTGGTCATCGCCGCTCCCTCTCCTCCGGCGGGCGTGACCCGATCAGGGCACTACCAAGCATCGGCTACTCGCCGGTAGCCTGTCAATAGAAACACGAGAAAAATCCCGCGTAATTACGAGGATTCTCTCGCGAGTCTATATACTCAGGGAGCATGAGTGACCCTGCTGGAAGCGACGGCAGCTGGACGCTGCTGACCGGCCACGGCCACGTGCTCGTGGAAATCGCCCGCAACCCCGACGCTCGCATCCGGGACATCAGCGCCGCCGCCGGAATCACCGAACGCACCGTCCAGGCCATCGTGGCCGACCTGGAGGCCGCGGGTCACCTCACCCGCACCCGGACCGGGCGGCGCACCCTCTACACGGTGAACCGGGACAGCCTGTTCCGGCACTCCGCCCAGGAAGGACTCCGCGTCGGCCCGTTCCTCGACCTGCTTGCGGTGACCGAAACCGAGATCACGCCCGGGGCGGCCCGGTGAATGAGACCTGGTACCGGCAGCCGGGGCCGGGGTCGACGTGCAGATGATGTGCCGGGACCCTTCGTATACGGGCTGGGCCGCCCCTCTTTTTGACCACCCTGCCGCCGTGACAGCCGTCACCCTGCGGGTTTCTGCCATCTCTATTCAGACGCCGCCACGTAGCCTGCGGATGAACTGAGAATGGGCCAGCTTCGTTGAAACCGAACAATCCGGGTGAGCCTTCACCGAGGGGAAGACCCTCGATGGCTCAACTTCGATGGCAGAAACCCGCAGATGGCTCAGACACTCTGGCACTAGATAAAGGGACCCTGCGGCTCCCCCTCGAGGATGAGAATGGCACGGCGCGCGTGGCCCGCCAGCGCCAGCAATGCGGTTTACAAGCGCGCCTTTCAGCTAACTGAAGTACAGACGCAACCGGAAACCGAAACAGCGCAGGGCGCCGAAGGCTCATAGGGTGTCGGCCACCGGAACGATGTGACGCGGAGACGGTTACAACCGGCACGCTGCCACATCGTTCCGCGGACATGACGCTGGGCCAACCCCGGGCAGGTGCCCGGGGCGGGATCACCGGGCCTGGGACCTCAGGATGTGACCTGGTCCGCGCGGTGCGGCAGCTTCCAGCCCGGGCGGACGAAGTGGCACGTGTACCCGTCGGGGTAACGCTCCAGGTAGTCCTGGTGCTCGGGCTCGGCCTCCCAGAACGGCCCGGCCGGCGACACCTCGGTGACCACCTTGCCTGGCCACAGGCCGGAGGCGTCGACGTCGGCGATCGTGTCCTCGGCGGTCTGCTTCTGCGCGTCGCTGAGGTAGAAGATGGCCGACCGGTAGCTGGTCCCGATGTCGTTGCCCTGCCGGTTCAAGGTGGTCGGGTCGTGGATCTGGAAGAAGAACTCCAGCAGGTCGCGGTAGGAGATCCGGTCCGGGTCGAAGGTGATCTCGATCGCCTCGGCGTGGCCGGGGTGGTTGCGGTAGGTCGCGTTCGGTACGTCGCCGCCGGTGTAGCCGACCCTGGTCGAGAGCACGCCGGGGAGCTTGCGGATGAGGTCCTGCACGCCCCAGAAACAGCCGCCGGCGAGGATGGCCTTCTCGGTCGTCATGATGCGCTCCCGGTGTCGTGTGCGGGTTCGAACAGCTTGCGATAGTCGCCGTAGCCTTCGCGATCCAGGTCATCGACCGGGATGAAGCGCAGGGCGGCGGAGTTGATGCAGTAACGCAGGCCCCCGGCTTCGGCGGGCCCGTCGCGGAAGACGTGGCCCAGGTGGCTGTCGCCGTGGGCCGAGCGGACCTCGGTCCTGAGCATCAGGTGGCTGAGGTCCCGTCGCTCGACCACGTTGCCCGGCTCGATCGGCACCGTGAAGCTCGGCCAGCCGGTGCGGCTGTCGTACTTGTTGAGCGAGGCAAACAGCGGCTCGCCGGACACGACGTCGACGTAGATACCGGGCTCCTTGTTGTCCCAGTACTCGTTGCGGAACGCCGGCTCGGTGCCTTTTTGCTGGGTGACCTGGTATTGCTCCGGCGTCAGCCGTGAGATGGCCTCGGGGTCCTTGCGGTAGTTGTCTGACACGTCAGATCCTTCGCGAGGTGCCGCCCGCTGGATGCGGGACGTAATGCACATCTATGTAACCCCGCTTCGGCCACCGCTATTTCATCAGCTCCGTGTCCGCTGGGGTGACCGGCGGCCGTACCCGGACCCGGACCCGGGGGTCGCCGTGAAGGCCAGGTTCTCGGTGTCGACGGGGCCGCGGTACAGCGCCGCGTCCTTGAAGAAGTGCTGCCGCAGCCGCCACGGGGCCCGGTCGCCCTGGATGGGCAGCAGGTCGCGGGCCCGCTCGAAGTAGCCCGAGGTCATGTCCGTGAAGGGCGCGGTGCCCATCGGCGGGGCAGGCCGCCGCGGGGTGACCGTGCGGTAGCCGTTGTCCGCCATGAACGCGACCATCCGGGCCACGTAGGCGGAAACCAGGTCGACCTTCAGGGTCCAGGACGCGTTCGTGTAGCCCACCGCGAACGCCAGGTTCGGCACGCCTTCCAGCATCATCGCCTTGTATGCGATACGGCCGGCGGCGGTGACCGGCTCTGCGTCTACGGTCAGCTCGATGCCGCCGAGCAGGCGCAGGTTCAGGCCGGTCGCGGTGATGATCACGTCGGCCGCGAGCTGCGCGCCGGACCGCAGCCGCAGGCCGTCCGGGGTGAACGCCTCGATGTGATCGGTCACGATCTCGGCGCGGCCGGAGCTGAGCGCGTCGAAGAAGTCGCCGTCGGGCGTCAGGCACAGCCGCTGGTCCCAGGGGTTGTACGCGGGGGTGAAGTGCGTGTCCACGTCGTAGCCGGCCGGCAGGCGCTTGCGGACGCCGCGGCTGAGCATCTCCCGGGCCCGGTCCGGGTACCTGCGGCACAGCTGATAGATGGTCGTCGCGATCCTGGCGTTCTTCCACCGGATCGCCGCGTACGCGCGCCGTTCCGGCAGCACCGCGCGCAGCAGGCTGGCGATCGGGTCCCTGGCTGGCAGCGCCAGCACGTACGAGGGCGAGCGCTGCACCATGGTCACCCTCGCGGCCTGCTCCGCGATCGCGGGAACCAGCGTGACGGCGGTGGCACCGCTGCCGATCACGACCACCCGCTTGCCGGTCAGGTCGAGGTCGTCCGGCCAGTGCTGCGGGTGGACCACTCGGCCGGGGTAGCGACCTGGCCGGGCCAGTCCGGCGTGTAGCCCTCGTCGTAGCGGTAGTAGCCCGCGCACAGGTACAGGAAGCCGCAGCGGCGCTCGGTCTGGGTTCCGGTCCTGGTGTCCTCGACGGTCACCGTCCACCGGGCGTCCGCGCCGGACCAGTCGGCCCGGACCACCCGCGAGTGGTAGCTGATGTGCTCGTCGATGCCGTGGGTCGCCGCCGTGTCCCGCAGGTAGCGCAGGATCTGGCCGCCGCCCGCGATGGCGTTGGCCGCCGTCCAGGGACGGAACGTGTACCCGAGCGTGAACATGTCCGAGTCCGACCGGATGCCGGGGAACCGGAACAGGTCCCAGGTCCCGCCGCTGGCGGCTCGGGCCTCCACGATCGCGAAGGAGCGGCCGGGGGCCAGGGCCTGCAGATGGCAGGCGGCGCCGATGCCAGACAGGCCGGCGCCCACGATCAGCACGTCGACGTATTCGGCGGCGGGGGTGCTCACGGTTCTCCTGGTCAGCGGAAGGCAACACTTTCCGTGAATGTAACACTGGTTGGGGGATTTCCCGTGACTCCTTCGAACCGGCCGCACCAGTTATCGTTGACAGTGTGTTCGACGGGGCGCTTAAAGCAGCGACCAAACCGCGGGGCCTCGTGCGGTCCCGGAGCGGCAGGCGGGCCCGGCCCGCCGAGGGACGCATCGTGGCGGTCGCGGCCCGGTGGATCTACGACGGCAGGCGCCTGGACATGCAGGGCCTGGCCAATGAGCTGGGCGTGTCGCGGGTGACGCTGTTCCGCCGGGTCGGCAGCCGCGAGGAACTGCTCAGCCAGGCGCTGTGGCTGCTGACCGAGCGCACCATGGAGGCCGCTGGCGCGCGCTGGGAGGCCGAACGTCCGCCCGGCGAGCTGCACACCCCGGGCACCGGCCGCTACATCAACGCGATCGTATCCCAGGCCACGGGCCTGCGACGGCTGCTCGACGACGAGCCGCCCTGGCCCTGCGGGTGCTGACCGATCCGCGCGGCCGGGTGCAGACCGGGATCGTGGCCTTCATCGAGGATCCCTGCACCGCGACATCGAGGAATTCGGCCTGGTCACCCTCATCGACCCGGGGGCCCTGGCCTACGCGCTGGTCCGGTTGGGGGAGTCGTTCCTGTACGCGGACGTCCTAGCCGCGCGCAAGCCCGACGTCGAAACCGCCGGCTTCCTCCAGCATGCACTGTTCGAGGCATCCTGCCGTAAACCGCCGCCCAGGGCCGCGTCGGCCACCGCACGGACCCTGATCCCATGGTCCGTTCGGAAGAATTAAAGATCTCGCCGAACGGACCGTGGTGCGTGCCACCGGGATGGTGCCCGCGGGTCAGGACGCCGCGCTGAGCTTGGCCATCTCGGCGTCCACCAGGGTCTCGTGCTCAGCCTCGTCCCGCTTGGCGTCGCGCGTCCGCCACCGGCCCTTCAGCAGCGGGATGGACAGCAGGAAGAAGATGATGCCGCCGAAGCAGATCCAGTACCAGGTCCTCCACTGGCCGGCGGTCCGGGCGGCCGCGCTGGTCACCGCCGCGCCGTGCGCCTTCAGGTAGGGGAAGACACCCGGCGGGACCTTGCCCAGCGCGGTCAGCTGCGCCGAGTACGGGGCGATGGTATTCAGCTGCGCCGCGTACGGGGCGATGGTCTTCAGGTCCGCCGCGTACGGGGCGACGGTCTGCAACGCCGGCGCGACCGCGATCACGCCGGCGATGGCCGCCTTGTTCTGCGAGATCGTGGTCAGCACGGCGACGCCCTTGGCCCCGCCCCCCGCGGCCGTGATCGCCTGACCCAGCAGCGCGGGCGGGATCTTGGCCGGGTTGGAATAGGTGGCCAGCTTGGCGAACAGTACCGGGTTGGCCTGGATCACCTTGAGTTCGGGCGCGAACTTCTGCGCGTTCGCCAGCTGCGTGGCGTCCGCCTTCGCGGTGGCCAGGACCGTCGGGGGGATCTTCTGCGCGGTGGCCAGGACGTTCGGCGGGATCGACTGCGCGGTCGCCACGACGGTCGGATGCGCGGTGGCGAACGCGATATCGCTGGGGTACGTGGCCGCGTAGGCCGCCACGGTAGTGCCGTAGTTCACCAGCGGGGTGACGGTGTTGATCACCACCGGGATGAGCAGGTACGAGACGAAGACCACGATCCGGATGATCCAGCCCCAGATGGCCAGGCCGGTGGCGATCAGCGCCGGGTTGCGGGCCTCCACCGTCTCGGTGTAGCTGGCCATCCACGGGGTATAGGCCACGCCCAGGCCGAACGCCAGCAACGCCAGCATGGCCGCCAGGGTGTAGTAGCCGGGATGGTGGCCGGCCTGCTCCAGGTAGATCACCGTCATCACCGCGGCCAGCACCCCGCCGATCACCATGAACGGCTTGCGCACCCGGAACCAGTCCGAGATGACCCCGACCAGGATCACCGCGATGACGTTGAACCCCCAGTTCCAGTTGCCCAGCCCGTTGGCGTTCTTGACCGAGAACCCGAACACGGTCGTCAGGTAGATCAGGCGGTCAAGACCGCGGTGTAGTAGATCAGCAGCATGATCGACACCGCGATGGCGGAGACGATGATGTCGGGCTTGAGCAGCTGGCGGAACGGGTGCGGCAGCGCCGCCTCGATGTCCGCCTCGGTCATCCCCTTGGCCTTGGCCTCGATCAGCGCGCGGTCGCGCAGGGTCACCATCAGCTGGTCACGCAGCCGCGGGGACAGCTCCTTCAGCCCGAACAACGCGATCACGAACACGACCAGCCCGGCGATGCCGGCGATGTGGTACTCATGGGTCCAGAACCGCGGGTCGGACACGATCGCGGGAATGGTGGTGGTTCCCACCACCGCCACGATCAGGCTGCCCAGCACCGGGCCGCTGGTCCAGAAGCCCATGGCCGTGGCCCGGCCCACCTGCGGGGAGAAGTCGCGGATCAGCGCGGGGGTGGCGACCAGGCAGATGCCCTCCACGAAGCTGACCACGAAGCTCGCGATGGTGAACGGCCACTTAGTGGTCGTGGCCGGGAGGATGAAGGCCACGAACACCCCGGTGAACAGCAGCCCGAACACCACCATGTTGGCCCGGCCGAGCCGGTCGCCGAGCCCGGCGGCCAGCGAGCCGAACGCCCCGATCAGGGCCCCGAAGGCTATCGTCACCACGTAGAACGTGAAGCTCATGTGCAGGTTGACGAGGAGCAGCGTGGACACCGAGCCGCCGACATACAGCTCGTAGTACAGCGTGATCGTGGCCAGCACCGTGATCATCAGGTACAGCACCCTGGGCCCGGTATTCGGGTAGGCGTCAAGCTGCCGTTTCCAGAGCGTGGCGGTCCATCCCGGTCGGCTCGGGATGGTGGTCTGTGCGGTAGCTCCCGACATGCGGTCACCTCGCCGTGGTCCGATGGAGTCAGGCCGGTGACCTAGACGGTATTACCCCGTAGGTAACAGATCAAGAATCTGTTTCACCCGAGTTGGCCAGGCGGCGTGCGACGGCGAGTCCCCAGGGGATGCTGAGCAGGAGAACCAGCACGAGGCCGAGGATCAGTGGTGCCGGGCGTACGGCGCCGAGGCCGAGGCAGGCCACGGCCACGGCGGCGCACGTGCGGGCGAGCGTCCGGTGCAAGCCGCGGTCGCGGTCCCAGGCGGGCAGGGTCGCGGCGAGCAGCATCGTCGCGCCCAGCACGATGGCGGTGCCCCCGCACAGCAGCCACGCCGTGGCGGCGGGGGTGCGGCCGTCGTGGGCGTGGCCGGTGAGGCTGAGCATCGAGGCGCCCATTACGGCGATGGCGGCGGTGAGCGGCAGGTGGCCGAGTACCCACTGCATGCTGGCCGCCCGTTCCGGTCGGGGACGGCGCCCTCCGGCGAAGTCGAAATAGGTCCACCAGGCACCGAAGCCGACCACCACGGCGACCAGCCCGACGGCCAGGGTGAGCGCGCTGACCGGCTGGCCGGACAATCCGGCGACGACGCCGGTGAGGGTTTCGCCGAGCACGATGATGATGAACGCGCCGAACCGTTCGGTGAGCGTGTCGGTGACGATCAGCGCGGCCGCCTGCGCCGGGCTGGCCGTGATGATCACGGCGGCGAATCCGGCCAGGTAAGCGGCATCGATCAGGCCCCAGGCCGGGATGCGGGCGCTGGCCGGCAGCAGGGCGGTGGCGGCCAGCAGGACGGCGCAGGCCGCGGTGCCGGTGACGAACAGAAGGCTCGCCCGGCGGTATTCGGGGCGGTCGCCGCGCGCGGCCAGCAGCCACAAGAGGGCCAGCACCGCGAACAGCACCGCCGCGGCGACGGCGAACGCGGCTCCCCGCGCGCCGTCTGCCTGCGGGATGAAGGCGCCCATCGCGGCGAGCACCAGGATCTGCAGCAAGAACGTGCTGCGGGCGCGGGCGTCCTCGTGGCCGTGCAGTTCGTGGTGCAGGCTGCCGTTGGCCCAGGCGATCCACACCAGCGTGAACACGGCGGCGAACTCGCCGAGCCCGCGCCAGGTCAGGTGCCCGGCCAGGCGGTGAGCGGCCTGGGCGACCAGCACCACCACGGCCAGGTCATAGAACAGCTCAAGCGGGCCGACCACCCGCTCACGCGGCTGCGCGCCGTGCGGGCGGGGCGGCTGCCACAGGGACCGGCGCAGCCGAGCCCAGCGCTCCCGGCGGGCAGCCGCGCCGGCGGCGGGCTGCGGCGGACGAGAGGCCCGGACCGGCCCCGCGTCCGGGCCTGATTCGTCCCCCATCTCGCGTGACACCGACCCAGTCAACCATCAGCCGGCGCGCGGAAGCCGCGGCTCCTGTCAGCCGGCCCGCACGCGCTAGCATCCCGGGAGGAGACCATGACCGAGACCGAATTCCGGCTGACCGTGAACGGCGCGGAGCGCAGGGTGACCTGCGAGCCGGACGCGCCGTTGCTCGACGTGCTGCGCCATGACCTGGGCTTGGCCGGGCCGAGGTTCGGCTGCGGGATGGGGTTGTGCGGGGCGTGCTTCGTGCTCGTCGGGGGCCGCGCCCGCTCGTCGTGCGACCTGCCGGTGTCGGCGGTGGACGGCCCGGTCATCACGGTGGAGGGGCTGGCGGGCGGCGGCCGGCTCCACCCGGTCCAGCAGGCGTTCATCGATGAGCAGGCCGCCCAGTGCGGTTACTGCACGTCCGGCATGGTGGTGGCCGCGGCCGGCCTGCTGCGTGAGCGTCCCGCTCCGACCGAGCAGGAGGTGCGGGAGGCCCTGGACGGCAACCTGTGCCGCTGCGGGGCGCACGGCAGGATCGTCCGCGCGGTGCTGAAGGCGGCCGGGCAGGCTCCCGGCGGGCAGGCCGTGGTCCCGCACCCGCCCGCCGGGCAACTCTCCGCCAGCCAGGCTCCGGCCGTGCCGTCCGGCGTCTCACCGCTCCCGGCCGACCTCCCAGCCGACCTGGCGGCCAACCCGGTGCTGGCCCGGTGGCTGGATTTCGGCCGGGACGGGGAGGTCACGATCCGGGTCGGCAAGGTGGAGTACGGGCAGGGCATCTGGACCGCGCTGGCGCAGATAGCCGCGGAGGAACTCCAGGTCAGGCTGGCCCGGGTGCGGGTCGCCCCGGTGTCCACCGGCACCAGCCCGGACGAGGGCGTCACGGCGGGCAGCCTGTCGATCCAGAACTCCGGCTCGGCGCTGCGGCAGGCGTGCGCGCAGGCCCGTGGTCTGCTGCTGGCCGCCGCCGCGACCGGGCTCGAGGTCCCCCCGGCGGCACTGGAGGTCGCCGACGGGCAGATCCGGACCGGAGACGGCCCGACCGGGCTGAGCTACTGGACGCTGGCGCGACCGGGCATTCTGGACCGGCCCGCCGGGGTCCCGGTGCCGTCCCGGCCGCCGGGCGGGTGGTCGGTCGCCGGGCGCAGCGCGCCGCGGCTGGACATCCCGGACAAGGTGACCGGGCGGCCGCGGTTCCTGTACGATCTGGTCCTGCCGGGGATGGCCTACGGCCGGGTGGTGCGCCCGCCCGCGCGGGCCGCCGAGCTGACCGGACTGGCTGACCTGGACCTGGGCGGCGAGGTGGTGCTGGTGCGGGACGGCTCGTTCCTGGGCGTGGTGGCCGAGACCGACCGTGCCGCGCTGCGGGCCGCCGGGCGGGTCGCCCGCGCGGCTCGGTGGCAGACGACCCCGTCGCTGCCCGATCCCTGCGACCTGCGCGGGTTCCTGCTGGCGGCGCCGTCGGAGGCGGAGACGGTGGCGGACCGGCCGGATACCGATGCCGAGGGCTCGGCTATCCGCACGCTGACCGCGGAGTTCACCCGGCCGTTCCTGGCCCACGCGTCGGTGGCGCCCAGTTGCGCGATCGCCCGCTGGGACGGTCGCTCGGTCACGGTGTGGAGTCACAGTCAGGGCATCTTCCCGCTGCGGAAGGCGATCGCGGCCGGGCTGGGGCTGGCGGCCGATCAGGTGACGGTGCAGTACGTGGAGGGCGCGGGCCTGTACGGCCATAACGGCGCGGACGACGTGGCGATGGACGCGGTGCTGCTGGCCCGGGCCGTCCCCGGCCGGGCGGTGCGGGTGCTGTGGACCCGCGAGGATGAGATGTGCTGGTCGCCGCTGGGCTCGGCGATGCTCGCGCGGCTCTCGGCCGGCCTGGACGCCGGCGGCCGGATCCTGACCTGGCGGCAGGACGTGTGGAGCAACGGCTTCATCGGCCGGCCCGGCGCCGGCGGGGACCCGCGCCTGCTCGCCCTGACCCAGCTGGCGGGCGGCGTCCCCATGCCGCCGGCGCCCGACGGCCCGCCGGCGGGCTGGATGGGCGCCACGCGCAACGCGGTGCCCGGCTACGACATCCCCGGCCTGCACGTCACCCGGCACCGGCTGCTGGACATGCCGATCCGGACGTCCTCGCTGCGGTCGCTCGGCGCGCACCTGAACGTGTTCGCCATCGAGTCGTTCATGGACGAACTGGCCGCCGCGGCCGGCGCCGACCCGATCGGATTCCGGCTCGCTCACCTGTCCGACCCGCGGGCCCGGCAGGTCCTTACCGCAGCCGCGGACATGGCCGGGTGGCAGACCCGGGCCCGCCGCGACGGCACCGGGTACGGGGCCGGGGTGGCCCGGTACAGAGGAAACGCCGGGTACTGCGCCGCCGTCGCGGAGGTGGCGGCGGACACCGATATCCGGGTGCGCCGGCTGTGGCTGGCGGTGGACGTGGGCCGGGTCATCAACCCGGACGGGGTGCTCAACCAGGTCGAGGGCGGCGCCGTGCAGAGCGCGAGCTGGACGCTGCGCGAGCAGGTCCGGTTCGACCGGGACCAGGTCACGTCGGCGGGCTGGGACAGCTACCCGATCCTGCGGTTCACCGAGGTTCCGGAGGTGATGGTGCGCGTGCTGGATGCGCCCGGCGAAGCCGAGGTCGGCGCGGGCGAGGTGGCCCAGGGACCGGTGGCCGGCGCCATCGGCAACGCGATCGCCGACGCGGTCGGGGTGCGCGTCCGCGACCTGCCGCTCACCCGCGAGCGCGTCGGCCGGGCGATCCAGGACAGCTGACCGCAGACTTGAGCGTTCAACCGCGACTGATATTCTCCGGGTATGACCGCTGCCGCCGAGTCGCCGGCCGACGAGCACGCCGACGAGCACGCCGGGTTGTGGCTCACGCCGGACCAGCTGGCCTCGTGGCTGTCGGTGGTCCGGCTGATCACCCGGCTGCCCTGGGCCATCGACGCCCAGCTGCAGCGCGATGCCGACCTGAGCATGATCGAGTACATGACGATGGCGATGCTGGGCGAGGCGCCGCAGCGGACCATGCGGATGAGCGATCTGGCCGAGCGCACCAGCTCGTCGCTGTCGCGCCTGTCCCACCTGGTCAAACGGCTGGAGGGCCGCGGTTACGTCCGGCGCGAGGCCGACCCCGCCGACGGCCGCTTCACCAACGCCATCCTGCTGCCGCGGCCGGCGCAAGATGGAGTCGGTGGCGCCCGAGCACGTGGCGCACGTCCGCCACCTGGTCATCGACAACCTGTCCCCCGAGCGGCTGCGCCGGCTCGGCCAGGACGCCGACCGGATCGTGGGGCGGATCGACTCGCCCGCGCGCTGACCCGTCCGGGGCCGTCCCGGGCTGACGTGGAAGTGATACCACCGACCGTTCGGAAAAATGATTGTGAATTATCCGAACGGATCGTGGTGCGTGCGCTCGACCGGCGGGAGCTGGTGCAGGTCGATGAGATCCAGGCCGAGCGCCTCGATCTCGGCCAGCACCCCGTAGAGCGCCGAACGGTCGGGCAGCAGGCCGGTCAGCACGGTATGGTCGCCCTGCCGCCGCGACACCATGGCCGGGAACGCGCGCAGCATCGTCGCACCCAGGTGGCCGCGGACACGGATCTCGTAGCAGGCCGGCGGCTGCCGGTCGCGCCGCTCGCCGACGCGGGCGCCGCCAGGCGTGCACTCGAGCGTGCTCTCGATCTGGCCAAGCCAGAAGGCCTGCTGTTCCCGTTCCTCATTGCTCCCGCGCCGGACCTGCTCGAGCGCCATCGCCGGCTCGGCACCGCGCACGCCGTGTTCATCTCCGAGATCCTGAACGTGCTGGCGGGCAGGAAGCCCGTCTCGCGGCCGGATGAACCTCAGCACCTGCGTGAACCGCTCAGCCAGGCTGAAGCCCGCGTGCTGCGCTACCTGCCGACCAAGCTGTCCACGCCGGAGATCGCCGACCAGCTCTACCTGTCGGTCAACACGGTCAAAACCCACATGCGTCACCTGTACGACAAGCTCGGCGTGCACCGTCGCCACGAGGCTGTGGAGCAGGCCCGAGCCCTGGGCCTGCTAGCACCCTCCTCGCGAAGGTAATCACCCCGCGGTGTGACGCCGGCTCACCCTGCCTGACGTGAGGAATGAGACATGATAGATCGCATGCCACATGACGATCCGCGACCGGTGGTGTTCGTACTCTTCGGCGCGACCGGCGACCTGGCCAGGCGGATGGTGCTGCCCGCGTTCTACCAGCTGGCGAACGAGGGGCTACTGCCCAGGCAGTGGCTGCTGGTGGGCAACGGCCGCGGCGATATCTCGCATGAGAATTTCCGTGCCCATGTCCGCGATGCGCTCGCCGAATTCGGCCCCCAGCCCGATCCGGCGCAGTGGGACGCCTTCGCCGGGCGGGTGTTCTTCGCCGGCGGCGGGTTCAGCACCGAAAACCCCGGCCGCCTGCCGGAGGTGCTGGGCCAGACCCGCAAGCTGCTGGACAGCGACCCGCAATTCATTCACTACCTGGCCGTCCCGCCCGTGGCGTTTGCCGGGCTGACCAGGGCGCTGGGCCGGTACGGGCTGGCCGCCGGCGCCCGCGTGGTCTACGAGAAGCCGTTCGGCACGTCGCGGGCCAGTTTCCGCGAGCTGGACCGGGTCGTGCATTCGGTGCTGGATGAGCAGCAGGTGTACCGGATCGATCATTTCCTGGGCAAGGAAGCCACTCAGGATCTGCACCTGCTGCGGTTTGCCAACCAGTCATCGGCCGCCTACTGGGACGGCGGGCACGTCGAGTCGGTGCAGATCGACGTGCCCGAGACGCTGGACATCACCGACCGGGCGCAGTTCTACGACGCCACCGGCGCGGTGCTGGACATGCTCATCACGCACCTGTTCCAGGTGGCCGCCGAGGTCGCCATGGAACCCCCGGCCAGCCTGGGCCCGCCCGACCTGCAGGCCGCCCGGGAACAGGTCATCAGCTGCTTCCGGCCGCTGGACCCGGCCGAGGTGGTGCTGGGCCAGTTCGACGGCTACCGGGACGTGCCCGGGGTCGACCCGCGGTCCAGCCGGGACACCTTCGTGGCCGCCCGGCTGTGGATCGACAGCCCCCGCTGGCGCGGCGTGCCGTTCTGCCTGCGCACCGGCAAGCGGATGGCCGTCTCCGGCCAGCGGGTCAGTCTGATCCTGCGCGACCCGGCCGGGCCGCTGCACGGCCAGCTGCCGCGCGAGGCCAACGTGCTGTCCTTCTCCCTGGCCGGCGACGGCGAGATCGATCTGTCCCTGGTGGCCAAAAAACCCGGCCCCGCGCTGGACCTCGACGTGGCCCGCGCATCGATCCCGCTGGCCAGCCTGCACGGCGCCGACCCCCTGCCGCCCTACGTCCGGCTGATCCACGACGTCCTGCTCGGCGACCGCTCGCTGTTCACCCGCCCGGACGGGCTCGCCGCGGTCTGGGACACGGCCGAACCCCTGCTGTCCAGCCCACCCCAGGTCCACCCCTACCCACCCGGATCATGGGGGCCAGCACAAGCACGCGAGCTCGTCGCGCCCGGCCGCTGGCTCCTCGGCCAGTAGCTTCTGTAGTTATGACGTGGCAACCGGAACTTGATGATGTGCGCCGCCGGCGGGACCTGGCCGAGCGGATGGGCGGCCCGGGCAAGGTCCGGCGTCAGCATGACGCGGGCAGGCTCACGGTGCGTGAGCGCCTGGCGGTGCTGCTCGACGAGGGCTCGTTCGATGAGATCGGGACGCTGGCGGGCACCGCCGTTTATGACAGCGAGGGTGAGCTGGCGGAGTTCACGCCGGCCAACTTCGTCACCGGAACGGGCCGCATCGATGGCCGCAAGGTCGTGGTGGGCGGTGATGACTTCACCATCCGTGGCGGCGCCGCGGATGCCGCGATTATGGGCAAGCAGATATACGCCGAGCAGCTTGCCAATCAGATGAGGCTGCCGCTGGTCCGGCTGATCGAAGGTACCGGCGGCGGCGGCAGCGTGAAGATGCTCGAACAGATGGGCCATACCTACGTTCCGGTCAATCCCGGCTGGGATTACGTCGTGGACAACCTGTCGACCGTGCCGGTCGTCGCCGCGGGCCTGGGTCCGGTCGCTGGCCTGGGCGCGGCCCGGTTGTGCGCCGCACATCTATCGGTGTTGGTTGACGGCATAGCGCAGCTGTTTGTCGCCGGGCCACCGGTGGTGCGCGGCGGAGCCGGGGAAGACGTCACCAAGGAACAGCTGGGCGGGGCGGCGGTGCATGGCCGTAACGCCGCCGTGGATCTGGTGGCGGCGTCCGAGCACGAGGCGTTCGGGATGATCAGGCGCTTCCTGTCCTACCTGCCGCAAAGCGCATACCAGCGGCCGCCGGTGATCTCGTGCACCGATCCGGCCGCGCGGCGGGAGGACATGCTGCTGTCCGCGGTGCCCCGTGACCGCCGCCAGCCCTACCGGATCCGGGACATCCTGCACGCGGTGTTCGACCTCGGCTCGGTCATGGAGGTACAGGGTTACGGCGGGTCGATCGTGACCGCACTGGCTCGCCTGGATGGCCATCCGGTCGGCGTCGTGGCTGGTGACCCGTATGCGGCCGGCGGCTGCCTCACCGTCGAGAGCGCCGAGGCGGTGACCCGGCTGGCCGACCTGTGCTCCACGTTCCACCTGCCGGTCGTGACGTTCACCGATCAGCCAGGGCTGCTCATCGGCACTCGCGCCGAGCAGCGCGCCACCATCCGGCACGGCGTGCGGGCGATCAGCGCTATCTACCAGTCGGCCGGGCCAGGTGCCGAGGTCATCGTGCGCCGCGTCTTCGGCGTCGGCGGAGCGGGCCTGACCAACCGGCACCGTCTCATCCGCCGGTGGGCCTGGCCCTCGGCCGACTGGGGCTCGCTGCCCGTCGAAGGCGGGATCGAGGCCGCCTACCGAGCTGAACTAGAACACGCAGAAGATCCAGCCGCCACCCTGGCCGGCATCCGGGCCCGGCTCGACGCCGTGCGTAGCCCGCTGCGGACCGCCGAACGCTTCGGGATCGAGGAGATCATCGACCCCCGCCAGACCAGGCCGCTGCTGTGCGACTGGATACACGACGCCTACGCCGGGCTGCCCGCCAGCCCGGGCAAGCCGTCATTCGGCACCCGCCCCTGACTTGACGACCCGCGCGAGGCCGTGAGTGACTGGCCATGGTCCCAGGCAGGACCGCCTTGGAGGAGCTTCGATGATCGAAGCCGAGCGCGTTGCGCTGCGCCGCCGGTACGCGCAGGAGCGGGACAAGCGGCTCCGGCCGGACGGCAACGATCAGTACCTGGAGCTCACGGGCCGGTTCAGCCGCCTGCTGAATGACCCGTACACGCCGCGGACCGAGCGCGATCCCAAGCGCGACCACGTGACGGTCGCCTTCGTGGGCGGCGGCTTTGCCGGGCTGGTTGCCGGCGCCAGGCTCAAGGAGGCCGGGGTCCGGGACGTAAGGATCGTGGAGAAGGGCGGCGGCTTCGGCGGCACCTGGTACTGGAACCGCTACCCGGGCGCGCAGTGCGACACCTCCGCGATGATCTACATGCCGCTGCTGGAGGAGACCGGGCACGTGCCTTCGGAGCGGTACGCACACGCCCCGGAGATCCGCGCGCACTGCGACCGTATCGCCAGGCAGTACGGCCTGTACGACGGCGCCCTCTTCCACACCGAGGTCACCGACCTGCAGTGGGACGCCTCCGGTTGCCAATGGATCGTCCGAACGAACCGGGCGGACGAGTTCACCGCCCAGTTCGTGGGCATCGGGACGGGACCGCTGCACGTGGCGAAGCTGCCGGGGATTCCCGGCATCGACACCTTCGAGGGCCACTGTTTCCACACCAGCCGCTGGGACTACGCCTACACCGGCGGCGACCCTGACGGAGCACCGATGGATCGCCTGGCCGATAAGCGGATCGCCATCATCGGGACCGGCGCGACCTCGGTCCAGTGCGTCCCGCATCTGGCCCGCGCGTGCCAGGAGCTGTTCGTCTTCCAGCGGACGCCGTCGTCGGTGGATGTCCGCGACAACCGGCCGGTTGACCCCGAGTGGTTCGCCGGGGTCGCCACGCCCGGCTGGCAGGAGCGCTGGCTGGAGAACTTCGTCGCCAACATGGCAGTCGCCGAGTTCCCCGACGAGGATCTGGTCAACGATGGATGGACCGACCTGGCCAAGCGGATCCGCGGCCGTCTGACGGCGCCGCGCTCGGGTCCGCCCGGCCTGGCCGAACTGCTGGACGACTTCGAGACCGCCGACTTTGAGAAGATGAGCGAGATCCGCGCCCGGGTGGACGCGATCGTGGCCGATCAGCAGGCCGCGCAGCGGCTGAAGGCCTGGTACCGCCAACTGTGCAAGCGGCCATGCTTCCACGACGAGTACCTCAGCGCCTACAACCTGCCCTCGGTGCATCTCGTGGACACCGACGGCCAGGGTGTCGAGCGGATCGTCCCGGACGGGGTCGTCGTGGCCGGGGTCGAGTACCCCGTCGACTGCATCATTTACGCCTCTGGCTTCGAGGTCGGTACCGAGGCGACGAGGCGGTACGGATTCGACATGACCGGCCGCGACGGCGCGAAGCTGTCGGAGTACTGGTCGGGCGGGATGCGGAGCATGCACGGCGTCCACGTGCACGGGTTCCCCAACGCCTTCCACGTCCAGCTGTGGCAGGGCGGCAACGTCATCGCCAACGTGCCGCACAACCTGACCGACGCAGCCAAGACGGTCGCCGCTGTCGTCTCCCACATGGCCGGCCACGGCTTCGACGTGGCCGAGGTCACCAGGCAGGCGGAGGACGCCTGGATGGAGCTGCTGACACCCAACCCGGTCATGACCTCATTCCTGGCCGACTGCACCCCCGGCTACTACAACAACGAGGGGCAGTTCGACGGCCGGGAGTTTCCGCTGGGCGGCGGGTACCACCGGGGCGCCCCCGCGTATTTCCGCTATATCCGTCAATGGCGCACGTCGGGCGACTTCGCGGGCCTTGAGTTCAGCCGCAAGTGACCCTGCCAACATAAGCACGTCGGAACCTGTCTCTACGGGGCAGGGTTACTACGATTGCCCTCGTGCGCTTCTCCCGCAGTTCGGACCGTCTACACGCACACGGCCGATCCGCGATTCGCAGGGCGAACGTCCCGGGGAGCGTTGCGAGACTCGAGCCCTTGACGCTGGGGGCGTACGGCAATGGCTGCTGGTGCGGGGCCGGTGCGCCGAGAGCCCGATCCTGCTGAAGCTGCACGGCGGTCCGGGTCAGGCCGAGATGGCGACGGCCAGGCTCAACGGGCTCCTCGAGAACGACTTCGTCGTCGCCGAATGGGATCAGCGCGGTTCGGGCAAGTCCGGAGCGGCTATCCAGCCAGCCATGGCGATGAACGTCAGTCAGCTGGTCGCCGACACCATCGAGCTGACCGAGCACCTGACACAGCGCTTCGACAGACCGAAGCTGATCGTCGTCGGCCATTCCTGGGGCAGCGTGCTCGGGCTCATGGCGGTCCAGCAGCGGCCAGACCTCTTCAGCGCGTTCGTCAGCACCGGGCTGATCGCGACTTCGCCGAGGGGCAGCAGGTCGCCTACCGCTTCCTCCTCGCCGAGTCACGACGGCGCGGGAACACCAAAGCATTCACTGAGCTCAGCTCCCTGGGCAGCCGCCCTACGCCGACGCCGAGGGCATCGCGAAATGGCGACAGTGCGCGCGCTGGCTAAGCGAGTTCGGCGCGCTGTGGCACAGCTCCGAGAAGTTCGACCGGGTGGCTGGATGCTCGCATCCATCGAGTACTCGTGGCCCGAGAAGCTCAGATTCAACCGGGCGGCCGAACGCTCTTTCGGCCTCCTCTACGCGGACCTGCTGTC
The DNA here is from genome assembly GCA_963722055.1 of uncultured Actinomycetes bacterium. Classification (GTDB taxonomy): domain Bacteria; phylum Actinomycetota; class Actinomycetes; order Streptosporangiales; family Streptosporangiaceae; genus Palsa-504. Next base: position 57,522 of record CAVRLA010000010.1, read on the forward strand.
TGTGAACCTGAGCGAGACGGTTCCGCGGGTCGAGGTGCCGGTCTTCTTCGCCGAGGGGCGCCATGATCGTATGGCGCCGGCCGAGGTGGCCGAACGCTACTTCACGAGCCTCATCGCGTCGAGGAAGGAACTGGTGTGGTTCGAGAACTCGGCGCACTTCCCGCAGTGGGAAGAGAGGCACGGTCCACGAGTTCCTCCTCAAAACGGTCCTCCCCGCAACTGCCGTTTGACGGCGCGGCCCAGCGAGCGACTATGATGTAACGGGAGCGTGGTCAGAAGGTTCCAGGTGAAGCCGAGGGTCACCAGGCACGCGGCCGCGAGCAGCGAGTAAGGGACCAGGTCCGACGTGGCCTGGGCCAGGGCGCCGCCGCCCCCGGCGGCCACGGCCTGGCCCGCGGCCCAGGCGAGGTTGCCCAGGGCGAAGGCCAGGCCCTGGTCGAGCCGCCGGTGCTGAGCGCCCTCGCTCACCAGCGTCATGGCCGGGGTGAACAGCGTGCCGAAGGAGGGCATGCCCACGATCAGCGCCAGGATGAGCACCCACGCCGACGCCAGCGTGGGCGCCAGCAGGCTGATCGCCACCGCGCCGGTCAGCGAGCACCTGATCGGCATGATGGCGCCCCGCCGGTCAGCCACCCGCCCCGCGACCGGTGACAGTGCCGCCTCCACCCCGGCCGACGCCAGGAACGTCCCCGCGATGACCAGGGCCGTGACCCCGAGGTGCGCCATCCGCAGCGGCGCGAGCACGTCCAGCACGCCGAACGCCAGGCCCGCCAGGACCGTCAGCCACAGCCCGAAGCGCAGCTGGCGGTCACCTACCGCGGTGAACGCCTCCCGCAGCCCCTGCGGGACCGCTTGACGCGGCGCGGGCACGGCAAACGCCAGCGCCATCAGCGCCCCGGCCGCCACCGCGGCGCTGGCGAACGCGGGCCCGGTGCCGATCTCGGCGGCGATCGCGCCCACGACCGGCCCGAACAGCGCCCCGCCCACGGCCGCTCCCATGGCCGTCCCGATCATCTCCCCGCGCCGCTCCGGCGGTGCCTCGGTCGCCAGCCAGGCCATGCCCCCGGCCCAGGTGCACGCCCCGCCCAGTCCCTGCACGAACCGGGCGCAGTCGAGGATCGCCGCCGTCGAGGCCCACCCGAAGACCAGCGTCGACGCCCCCATGAGCGCCAGCCCGAGCAGAACGGTCCTGCGGTAGCCCAGGTGCCCCGTGAGCAGCCCGCCCGGCAGCGCCCCGACCAGGGTGCCCAGCGGATAGCCCGCGACCAGGATCCCCGCTCCCGACTTGGACAGGTGCGCCACGTGAGTGTAGTGCGGCAGCAGCGGCGTGAGCGCCGTGAAGAACATCGTGTCGACCAGCACGAGCACGCACACGAACAGCAGCAGCGCCCGCAGCGACCGAGTCAGTGGCAACCCGCGTCACGCCCCGTTCCGGCAGGCGATCAAGGTCCGCATGCTGTCGATCCTCACACAGGCAGACAAGATCCTCAGCCGCGTTTCCCGGGCCTCGCCGTGCTCAGCGCCGAGGAGGCGGCACGGAAAGCCACCGCCCGTTCCGAAAATCTAGATCTTTGCGATCCCGCGGTGCTGACGCTGATCGCCCGGCGTTGCTAGAAGGCGCCCTGCCGAGCTCTCCACTGTCACGGTCATCGGGCCAGATGGGATCGGTAGACGGCGGGCGCCGGGCCGCCTAGTCTCAGGCTGATGATGGCGACGATGCCTGTCACTTCGCCCAGCCAGGACGTGGCCCGGCGGCTGACGGATGACGGCTACGTAGTCGTGACCGGCATGATCACCCCGGACGGCGCGCAGAACGCCCGGGCTGACCTGGACCGGGTGCTGCGGACCACCCGGACCGGGCGGAACTCCTTCGAGGGGTTCGACACGCAGCGGATCTACGCGCTGTTCGCCAAGACCCGCGTGTTCGACGCGCTCGCCACCGACCCGCTGCTGCTCGGTGTCCTGGATCAGGTACTGGGCCATTACCAGCTCAGCGCTCCGGTCGGCATCTGCATCGGGCCTGGCGAGAAGGCGCAGATCCTGCACCGGGATGACGCCATCTACCCGGTGCCTGAGCCGCATCCGCCGCTGGTGGTCAACACCATGTGGCCGCTGGATGAGTTCACCGCGGAGAACGGGGCCACCAGGTTCATCCCGGGCAGCCACCGGTGGGAGCCGGGTCGGCAGCCAGGCCCGGACGATCCGGTGGAGACGGCGGTGATGTCACCCGGATCGGTCCTGTTCTACCTGGGCAGCCTCTGGCACGGAGGCGGCGCGAACCGGACTGCCCGGCCGCGACTCGGCGTGATCTTGGAGTACGCGGCCGGGTGGCTGCGGCCGCAGGAGAACCATTGCCTGGCCGTTCCCCGTGAAATTGCCCGTGAGCTGCCGGAACGGCTGCAGGAGCTGCTCGGCTACAACATCTACCCGCCGTTCGTGGGTTACGTTGATGGCAGCCACCCGCGCCGGGTGCTCCTTTAGCGTTTCTCGGCTACATGTCCAGGACGATGTCGGTACCGGGCCGGGCGCAGCAGATGAGCACCTGGTCGTCGGCTGGGAGGTCCAGCGGGTCCGGGGAGTAGGTGATGTCGCCGGACAGCAGGGGGGTCACGCAGGTGTGGCAGACGCCGGCTCGGCAGCTCCAGCGGCTGGGGACGTCGCAGGCGTCGGCGAGGTCGAGCACGCTGCGCCGGGCGTTGCCGAATGGCGCGGTGATGCCGCTGCGGGCGAAGGTGACCAGCGGCCCGGCCCCGGGAGGGCCGGGTGGCTGATGGGGCGGCCTGCCGACCTGCCCGGTGAGCCCGGGATTGATGGCGGGCAGTGTCCCGAACAGCTCGGTACGGATCGCGGCCGGGTCGACGCCGATCGCGGTCAGGGCGTCCCGCGTGTCGGCCATGAACGAGGCCGGCCCGCAGACGTAGCCGCTCGCGCTGGCCGGGATGGCCAGCCTGGCCAGCGCCTCCTTGGTGAGGCGTCCGCGGGTGGCGTGGACGCGGTGGCGTTCCGCGGGGGTGGCTGCGCTGAAGAACACGTGCTCGTGGGCGTGCGGCAGCGAAGCGAGCAGGGCGTGTGCCTCGGTCGCGAAGGGATGTTCGCGCGGTCCGCGTGCCCCGTGCAGCCACCAGATGTCTCGCTCGCTGCGGCGCGCCGCGAGCTGGTGCAGCATGGACAGGACCGGCGTGACGCCGATACCGGCGGAGATGAGCAGGATCGGGCCGGGGCCGTCGTCGAGGACGAAGTCGCCGCGGGGCGCGGCCACGTCCAGGATCGCCCCTGGTTGCAGGCTGCGGTTCAGGTAGCTGCTGGCGGTGCCGTGGGGCTCGTGCTTGACGCTGATCCGGTAGGTTCCGGCGTCAGCGGCCGAGGATAGCGAGTAGCTGCGTACCGGGGCGGGCTGCCCCGCGCCGGTGATCCGCAGCGTCAGGTACTGGCCGGCCCGGGCGGCCGGGAGCGCGGTGCCGTCGGCGGCGGCGAGGTAGATCGAGGACACGTTCGCGCTTTCCGGGACGACCCTGGTCACGCGCAGCTCCCGGAAGGCGGGCCAGGCCGGCCGAGCCGCGGGGTCGGCTCGGTGCCCAGGGGCGGGGCGGCGGCGGTGCTGTCACCGTCGGCAGCGGCCAGCAGATCGCGGAACGAGTCCTGCCAGCCGGGGCTGAGGGCGGGGATCTGCAGGGCGACGCGCAGCTTGTCCGGGTCCCGGCCGGGCAGGTAGAGCAGCGCGTCGGTGTCGGCCACGCTCAGCGCGCCGGGGCCGCTCCCGGTCTTGACGATCTGATCGCCGGCCTGGATGTGCCCCTCGGCGATGACGCGCATGTAGAAGCCGGGGCGGTGATGGCTGACCAGCAGGGCCGGCAGCTCGGGCTCGCCCAGGCGCAGGCCGACCCGGTAGCAGGTGACCCGCGGCTGGGTGACCTCGAATTCCGCCCCGCCGATGCGGTAGCGATCCCCCACGCAAACCTCGTCGTCGGGCAGGCCATCGACCGTGAGGTTTTCGCCGAACATGCCGTAGCTGAGGTCCTCCCGCCCGAAAAACCGCTGCCAGTGCTCGTAGGACTGGATCTGGTAGACCAGCACCGCTCGCTGCTCACCGCCGTGCCCGTTCAGGTCGCCCTGGCCGTCGCCGTCGATGTTGAGCCGGCGGACCATCGCCTGGCCGTCCACCGGATGCTTCCAGGCGCCCGTATAGACGGTCTGGCCTCGCCAGGCCACGTTTTTCGGCCTTCCGACGTTCACCGACAGCAGCACCGGCATATCTAACTCTCTTATATCGTTTCTCTGGTTAGAATGGCAGTCAATCACGGTTAATTGTAACCTGTCAAGCTAGTTAATGTGGTTAGGAGGAACCGCGATGGCGGACCCGGCATCGGACGAAGGCTTCCTGCTCGCGCTCCTCAACAGCACCCCGGTCATCGACGGAGTACCAGCGGACGAATTCGCCGACACCGCCCGGGCCCGTGCCTGGCTGGCCAGCGCCGGCGGCCTTGGCGCGGAGGCGGAACTGCAGCGCGTACTTGAAGTCCGGCAGGCGCTGCAGGCGGTAGTGCGCGGCGAGCAGCCGCCGGACGTGCTGGCCCCGGCGTTGCACGGCGTGATGCGCGTGCCGACCATGGCGGACGGCCAGATCACCTGGACCCTCAGCGTCCCGCCGGAACGTGAGCTCGCCGTCCGGGCCGTGCTGGCCTGGGACGCCCTGGCTAGGAAGAGCCCGGGGCGGCTGCGCCCCTGCGCGAACGACGAGTGCCGCCTGTTCCTCATCGACCGCAGCAAGGCCAACGGCGCCCGGTGGTGCTCGATGGCCGTGTGCGGCAACCGGATGAAGGCCCGCCGGCACTACCAGCGCGCCCGGAACACGCAGGCGAACTGAAATCCCGGATTAGCTGGCGGGCCCGGCGGGCGGGTGGGTGAGGTCGGCGAGGGTGAGGGCCAGGTGCAATTTCAGGCGGTCTTCGCCATGGCGCAGGTCCAGCGGTACCAGTTCGGCCGCGCGGGCCAGGCGCCAGTACAGCGTTGTCCGGTGAATGTGCAGCTGAGCGGCGGCTTGCTGGGCCTGCGCCGCGCACTCGAGATAGCACCGCATGGTCTGCCGGTAGGTTGCGGCTCGCTCGTCCAGCAGGGCGCTGATGCCGGGGCAGATCCGCTCGGGGGCCGACGGGTCGCGGTATAGGTGCTGGAACGCCGCGTAGACGCCCAGGCTCGCCCAGTCGGCGGCCAGCCCGAACCGCGGGACGCGCGCAGCCACGCAGGCTGCGTACCGGGCGTTATCCAGGCTGGCGTGCGCGTCCGCCAGCGCCGCGATACCACCGCAGGTGCCCACGGCCAGTAGCGGCCGGGGCCGGGCCCGGACCACCCGGCGCACCTCGGCCAGCGCGTCATTGGTCGTGATCGCGACCAGCTCGCCCTCGCCGGGGCTGGCCAGCACCAGGGTGCCCGCCGCCGCCCGGAGGCGCAGGTTTCCCGCCACCCGGCGCAGGTTTCCCCGGCCCTCGTCCCCCGCGAGCTCGGGGCGGTCGGCCGCAGGACGGATAACGGCCAGCGCGTAGGGCGGCCGGCCGGTCAGCGCTGCCTGCCCGGCCAGCATGGTCGCGGCCTCTTGCCGGACCTGCTCCCGCGCGTGCAGCAGCCCGTCGGCCAGGTCGCTCAGCGCTGCGAGCTGGCCGGCGGTCCGGATCTCCCGCTGCGCCAGCAGGTAGCCCGCCTGCGCCGCGGCGGCGTGCGCCTGCCGGGTCTGTTCCACGGTCAGTGCGGGCTCGTCTATCAGCCACAGGAACCCGAGCAGCTGATCGTCGGCCAGCAGCGGCAGGCAGAGGCGGGGCAGGATGGCCTGCTGCGGATCGCCGGGGATGGACACCGGCTCGCGAGCGGAGAACACTCCGTGCTGGGTCATCCTGCGGCGCAGCCGGGCGCTGGTCCGGCGCTGCAGTACCGCCTCCACCCTGCTGCGGTCCAGCCGCCCGCTCTGCGGGCTGATGGCCAGCGGCCGCAGTGCGGCGTCGTCGATGATCACCGACCGCCCCAGGTCCCTGGCCAGCTGCTCGGCAATGTGCTGCAAGTGCTCCTCGAACACCTTGTGGTCATTCCCGGCTGCCCGGCGGCTGATGCGGCGGCGTTCCTACATCTGTCGAAGTCAGGTCAATCAGTTTGGGCCAGCTGTCGCAGCCGCGCTGAGCGCCTCCCGTGACAGGTTAGAGAAAGGGCCCTAACGACAGGGACGGAGGCAGCTGGTGACTGTTGACACACCGACCGAACTCGCGCCGACGCTCGAGGGCCGGTATTACACCGATCCGGCTATCATGGCCGCCGAGTGCGAGCGGATCTTTGAGCGGCAGTGGTATTACGCGGGCCGGGCCGACGAGATCGCCGCGCCCGGGCAGCTCGTCCGGCGCCAGGTCGGACGCGAAAATGTGCTCCTGGTCCGTGGCAAGGACCAGGTGATCCGGGGCTTTCTCAACGTGTGCCGGCACCGCGGTGCGCGGCTGTGCCTAACTGACGCCGGGGACACCGGCAACGCGATCCACTGTCCCTATCACAACTGGATCTACGGTCTGGACGGTGCGCTGATCACCGCGCCGAACTGGCGGGCGATGGCCGATATCGACAAGGAGGGCTACGGCCTGCACCCGGTGCGCGCGCAGGTCTGGGAAGGCCTGATCTGGGTGTGCGTGGACGGCGACCCCGGCTCGCTGGAGGACCATCTGCGCCCGCAGATCGAATACCGGCTAGGCGGCTACGGCAAGCTGGAGCGGTACCGGATCGGCGAGCTGACGGTCGGCGGCCGGGCCGAGTATGACGTGGCCGCGAACTGGAAACTAATCTACGAGAACTTCCAGGAGTGCTACCACTGCGCCCATATCCACCCCGAGCTGGTCCGGGCGGTCCCGCAGTTCCAGTCCCCGGCCATCGGAACGGGCGGGTACGACGCTGGCGGCTACCCGATCGCCCCCGGCCGGGCGTCGTTCTCGCTGACCGGGCAGACGGTGCTGCCCCGGCTGCCCGGCCTGTTGCCCGCCGATGACGGGCTGTTCTACGGCATGGTGCTGCGCCCGAACTGCTTCCTGTCCTTGATTAGCGACCATGTGATCGTGCACAGGTTCGAGCCGGTCGCCGCCGACCGGACGCGGGCGGTATGTGAGTGGCTGTTCCCCGCGGACACATTGGCCGAGGGCCGGTACGACGTCAGCAACGCGGTCGCCCTGTTCGCCAGGGTCAATGAGCAGGACTTCGCCGCCGTGCAGTGGTGCCAGCCGAACATGAGCTCGCGCGGCTACCGCGGCGGCGGCGTGCTGGTGCCCAGCGAGGCCGAGGTGATCACGCAGTACTACGCGTGGTATCGCACACTGATGGGCATCACGGTCAACGGCCGCCGGCCGGGAGGCGACCCGGCGCCGCCCCGTGCGGCCGGCTGATTGGGGAGCGCGAATGGCGCGGCACTACCGGGCGATCGTGATCGGGTGCGGCGCGTCGGCGCCGCGGCGCTACTGGCTGAGCCGGGCTGGACGGCGGCGTCCTGGCGCTCGAGCAGTACCGGCACGGGCACTCCCGCGGGGCGTCGGAGGATCATTCCCGGGTGATCCGGCACGCCTACAGCCGACCCGAGTACACGGCGCTGACTCCGGCTGCCTACCAGAGCTGGAATGTCGCCGAGCGGGGCACGGGACTGCGGCTCGTGCACCGCACCGGCGGGCTGGTCATCGCCGAAGCAGGCAGCGCCGGCGCGGCGTACGTGGCCGCCGCTGCGGCCGCGATGGGCGCGGTGAACCTGCCGTTCGAGCAGCTCACCGGGACCGAGGTCATGCGGCGCTGGCCGCAGTGGCGGCTCGGCGCGAGCACATCGCGCTACACGACCCCGAATCGGGCATCCTCGACATCCGCCAGGCCACGGCCGCGCACATCGCGCTGGCCCGCGACCGCGGCGCAACGATCCTGGCCATGCCGAAGTCACCGCCATCGCCGAGTCGGCCGGCCGGGTGACCGTCACGGCGGCCGGGCAGGAGTACTCGGCCGGGCGGGTGGTACTGGCTGGCGGCGCGTGGAATCCGCTGCTGCTCGCCATGCTGGGCGCCCACCTGCCGATCACCCTCACCGAGGAGCAGGTCACCTACTTCGCCACGCCGAAGGTCGCCGAATTCACCCGGACCGGTTCGGCATCTACGGCTACCTCGCCGACGACGGCCTGTACTACGGGTTCCCGGTCTACGGCGAGGTCGCCACCAAGATCGGCATCGACGGCGCCGGGCCGGCGGTCACACCGCAGACCCGGACCTACGCCCGAGACGAGGCGCGGGTGCGCCGCGTGCTTGCCTTCCTGGAACGCTACCTGCCCCACGCCGTGGGCCCAGAGCTGTACACCCGCACCTGCTGCTACGACTTCCCACCCGACCGTGACTTCATCGCCGATTACCTGCCCGGGTCACAGCGCGTGCTGGTCTGCGCGGGCGCCGGGCACGCAGGCAAGTTCGCCGCGCTGCTGGGCCGGATTCTCAGCGAGCTCGCACTCGACGGTTCCACCCGGTTCCCGGTCAGCGCCTTCAGCGCCACCCGCCCGGCGCTCACCAGCGCCGCAGCAGCACCTGCCCGCGCCAACTCGATGTAAGCGCACCACACCCTGAGGTCCGGTTCCCCTTCTGCGGAAGGTGCCACCACGGTCCGTTCGGTCACATAATCTTTTGAATTTCCGAACGGTCCGTGGTGTCCCGCACCTGGACCGTGAGCGCAGCCCCGCGCCGGTGACCTGGCCCGGTGCTCAGCTGGTGGGCTGGAACCGGGCGGTGAAGTGGCGCAGTTGCCTGGGCTGGGAGACGATTCGCATGCCGGGCAGGTCGCAGGCCCGGTAGGCGACCCGTTCGACGGCTTCGATCACGTAGTCCATGTGGCTCTGGGTGTAGGTGCGGCGAGGGATGGCCAGGCGGACCAGGTCCATCCCAGCCGGGGTCTCGGTGCCGTCGGGGTGCAGGCCGAACATCACCGTGCCGATCTCGCAGCTGCGGACCCCGCCCTCGAGGTACAGGGCGCAGGCCAGTGCCTGGCCCGGGTAGGCGAGCGGGTCGAGGTGCGGCAGCATCGCCCTGGCGTCGATAAAGACGGCGTGGCCGCCGAACGGGACGACGACCGGGACGCCGGCTTTTTCCAGGGCCTGCCCGAGGTACTCGACCGACCGGACCCGGTAGCGCAGGTAGTCATGATCGACGGCCTCGCGCAGTCCCTGGGCGATCGCCTCCAGGTCTCGCCCGGCCAGGCCGCCGTAGGTGGGGAAGCCCTCGGTCAGGATCTGCAGGTTGCGGCAGCGTTCGGCGAGCGCGTCGTCGTTCAGCGCGAGCCAGCCGCCGATGTTGGCCAGCGGGTCCTTCTTGGCCGACATGGTCATGCCGTCGGCCAGGGCCGCCATCTGGCGGATGATGCTGGCCACCGGGACGTCTTCGTAGCCGGGTTCGCGGGTCCTGATGAACCAGGCGTTCTCCGCGATCCGGCAGGAGTCCAGGTACAGCGGCTTGCCGAACCGGTCGCAGACCTCGCGGACGGCCCGGACGTTGGCCATGCTGACGGGCTGGCCGCCGCCGGAGTTGTTGGTGACGGTCAGCATGACCAGCGGGACCACGGCGGCCCGCTCGGACAGCAGGCGTTCCAGCGCGGCGACGTCCATGTTGCCCTTGAACGGGTGGCGGGCGGCGGGCTGCAGGCCCTCGGCCACCGGCAGGTCGACGGCGCTGGCGCCGGTGACCTCGATGTTGGCCCGGGTGGGGTCGAAGTGGGTGTTGCCCGGCACGATCAGGCCGGATCCGCCGGTCGCGGTGAACAAGATCCTCTCCGCCGCGCGGCCCTGGTGGGTGGGCAGTACGTGCGCGAACGGAAACAGGTCGGTCACCGCGGCGCGGAACCGGCCGAACGAGGGTGCCCCGGCATAAGCCTCGTTCCCGCGCTGGATAGCCGCCCACTGCTCGGCCGACATGGCGCCGGTGCCCGAGTCGGTCAGCAGGTCGATCGGCACGTCCTCGGCGGCCAGCTCGAACAAGTTGTACCCCGCGGCCTCCAGGGCGCCGGCCCGCTCGGCGCGAGTGGTCAGCCGCATCGGCTCGACCGAGTGGATCCGGAACGGCTCGATGATCGTGCGGAACGGCTCTTCAGTCCTCACCGTGCGCCTCCTTCGGCAGCTGCGCCCAGCATGCCTGGCGGCGCGGCGTCTGGCCGTCACCTGGCCGACACGGTTACTGTCAGCTTCCCGACACCGTTACGCCGGTCCATCCGGTACCGGCCGCGCTCAGGTACGCCGGATCGCCTCCCGGCTGAGGTCGGCGATGGCCGGGTAGCCGTCGACCGCCATCAGCAGGTCGGCCTCGGCCAGGATCGTCCTGAGTACGTGCACGATGCCGTCGGTGCCGCCCAGCGCGGCGCCGTACACGTAGGGGCGGCCGATGCCGACCGCCGTGGCGCCGAGTGCGACCGCCTTGACCACGTCGGAGCCGGAGCGGACGCCGGAGTCGAAGAGGACCGGGACGTCCGGCACCGCCTCGGCCACGTCGGCGAGGCAGTCGATGGCGGCGAGGCCGCCGTTGGCCTGCCGGCCGCCGTGGGTGGAGACGTAAATGCCGTCCATGCCCTCATCGACGGCCCGGCGGGCGTCGTCGGGGTGGCAGATGCCCTTGAGCACGATGGGCAGTGTGGTCAGTGACCGCAGCCAGGCCAGGTCTTCCCAGGCCAGCGGGCGGCCGAACATCAGCGCCCAGGTCAAGATCGCGGTGTCCGGGTCCTCCTCGGGCGACTTCTGCAGCCGGCTCCGGAAGACCGGGTCGGAGAAGTACGTCTTCAGGCAGCGCCCACGCAGCTGCGGAAAGTTCGAGGTAGACAGGTCCCGCGGCCGCCAGCCGGTGACCCAGGTGTCGAGGGTGACCACGATCGCGCGGTAGCCGGCCGCCTCCGCCCGCTGAACCAGGCTGGCGGCCACCTCGGGATCGGTCGGGCAGTAGAGCTGGAAGAACCCGGGGGTCTGACCGAACTCCGCGGCGACATCCTCCAGCGGGTCCTCGCTCAGCGTCGAGGCCATCATCGGCACGCCCGTAGCGGCGGCCGCGCGGGCCGCGGCCAGGTCGCCGCGGCCGTCCTGGGTGCAGATCCCGATCACCCCGATCGGGGCCAGGAAAATCGGTGTCCGGAAGGTGGTGCCGAACAGCACGACCGACAGGTCCCGGTCGGTGCTCGCCCGTAGCATCCGCGGTACGACACCCCAGTGGTCGAAGGCCGTCCGGTTGCTGCGCTGGGTGTGCTCGTCACCGGCTCCTCCCGCGACGTACGACCACGTGCCCGGCGGCAGCGCTAGCTCCGCGCGCCGCTCCAGCTCCGCGAACGACATCGGGAGCGAGGGCACCACGCCGGACAGCCCGGCCAGGTAGATCTCGTTCTGCAGGTCTCCGAAGTTAGCCACTCCGGCGATGCTAGTAGGCCTGCCCGGCGTTAGCGCGCGCCCAACGAACCGGGTGCTGGGGGACCAGGGAGGGGTGCGTCGTTCAGCTGCTGGTCAATGTCGACGAAAATGGCGTCGTCTTCGATCTTGCATGCGTAAACCGGGATGGGGCCGCAGGCAAACGGACCGACGGCCTCGCCGGTGGTCAGGTCGTAGCGTGACGCGTGGGCGGCGCAGACCAGCGTGTCATCGTCCTGGAGCGTGCCCTCGTGCAGAGGTTGCTGCTGGTGGGTGCAGGTGTTGTGGATCGCCCTGACGTCGTCATCATCGAGGCGGATGAGGCAGATCGGTTCGCGTAGCTCGTCAACGAGCATCGTGTCGCCGACCTCCAGGTCGTTGAGGTTCGCGACGACCACGAATGTCATGGCTGTGTCCTTCCACTTGCCGGCCGCCGGGGTGCCGGCTGGCTGCCGCGCACCTCGATCCAGCCGTTACGGATCCGGGTAGGTAGCACGGGTTGCGGCTGGCTAGCCGGGCCGCGGCTGACGCCGCCGTCGGCGAGCGCGAAGCGGGATCCGTGCAGCGGGCAAGTCACGGTCAGGTCTGCGACTGGGCCCCGGCTGAGCAGTCCGCCGGCGTGGCTGCAGATGTTGTCGATGGCGTAGAGGCTGCCGCGGTGGCGGTACAGCATGATCTGACGGCCCTCAGCCACGACGGCGGTCGGCGAGTCGTCCGGCAGGTCGGCCGCCAGCAGCGCGCGGGTCCACCGCCGCGGCTCGGTGGCCCACGCCACCCGGCTGACCATCACACCTTTGGTGAATACGAGATGACCGCCGAGGTACCCGGCCGCGGCCGTGACCGCGAGGCTGGCCGCGCCCAAGGCGCGTGCCGTGCCACGGTGGCCGGCCACACGGGTGCCTAGGGAGGCACCCTGCAGCCCAAGGGCCGCCGTGTTGAGGAGGCCGTGGAAGAGCCCGACGCGGCGGTCCTGATCGTTGCTGACGGTCCAGTCGTTCAGGCCGGTCAAGGCGGTAGCGCCCGCGGCGAGGATGCCGGCCGCGCTAAGCATGCCTGCGGCGTCGATTCCGCGGCGGGGAGCCGGGTCGCGGTCCGTAGCGTCCAGCACCATGACGCCCGCCCACAGCCCGATCGGCAGGTCGCTAAGCGCTGGGTGCAGTGGGTGGCCGACCCATCGGCCGCCGTGCAGCAGCTCAAGGACCAGATTGTCCTGGTGCCGTTCGCGGACCGGACCCAGCGCGGCGGTCAGCCAGTCGCTCAGAGTCCGGAGCCAGCCAAGCCGGTCGAGCCAGGCAGCGAGGTCGCTATGCCAAGCGACCAACCGGGGGGTAACGGACAGGGAGCTGATAGCTGGCTCGCCTTGCCGGCCGACTGCCGCCGGATCGTCGGCTGGGCCGCTGCCTCTTCGCATCAGGTTCCTCCACGGTGGGGTCAGTGTGCGGCACGATCCTGAACACAATCTTCTGGGTCTTGGCTCATTCCGCTCGTCTCACCTCGGTGCACATGCCCAGTGGGGGATCGCCCTCGCTCAACTGGCCGACGAGAGGTATGCAATTCGGCGGGGCCGGGTGCACATTGGGCTGATGAGGATACGACACCTGGACATGGCTCCGTCAGTGCACCCCGAGGCCTACGTGGCGCCCACCGCCGTGCTCAGCGGCGAGGTCCGCATCGGCCGCGGCACCTGCATCATGCACGGCGCGGTAGTTGCCGCCGAGGGCGGCCCGGTTGAGATCGGCGCCAACTGCGTGATCATGGAGAACGCGGTGCTGCGCGGCACCCCGCAACACCCGCTCATCATGGGTGATCACGTCCTGGCCGGCCCGCACTCGCACCTGACCGGCTGCGGGATCGCCGATGAGGTGTTCATCGCCACGGCCGCGAGGGTCTTCACTGGCGCGCAGATGGGCCGGGCCAGCAGCGTCGCTCTCGGCGGCACGGTCCACATCGGCTGCGTTGTGCCTCCGCTGGCCCGGATCCCGATCGGGTGGGTGGCCGTCGGCGAACCCGCACGCATCTACCCGCCCGACGACGCAGAGGCGATCCGGGCCGGCCTCGCCGAGGTCGGCGGCTTCCTGCCGTTCGTGTTCGGCATCGAGGAGGCCGCCGACCGCCGTGAGCAGATGCAGGCCGCGCTCCAGCGCTACACCGCGGCGATTGCCCGCTACCACCACCAGGACGAGGTCATCCCCGCCTCAGCAGGCGGCGAATGACCTCGGCCGAGGCAACCTAGGCGGCCGGTTCTCGTGCGCGCTTGCCTGAAGGATCAGGTTTTGCCTCGATCCGGCCCGCTCCCGCCACCGGCAGCCGTACCCGCGGCGTGGAAGGCCTCGAGCGCCTCGCCGGGGGTGTCGTAGTAGGCGTCGGCGGTTAGGGCCTTGCTGATGCCGTAGCGGTCCAGTTGCTGCCGCACGGGGCCGAGGACCTCGCTGAGCGCGAAACGGACCTGTCGCTGGTGAAGGTGTTCCACGACCTTGGTCAGGACCGCCGATGCGGTGTAGTCGATGTCGCCGATGGCCGCGCAGTCCAGGACCATCCATCGCAGCGGCCCGCCGTGGCCGGCCAGCGCGATGATGTCGTCCAGGAGCTTGGAAGCGTTGGCGTAGTACAGGCTGGTGCCGAACCGGTAGATCACCAGCCCCTGCTCGGTGCGGGCACCCGGCACCACCGGGCCAGGCCGCCAGTGCTCAGCAGGCGATTTCACCAGGACGCTGTTGAGCGGGCTGTAGCTGTGCCGCAGGTGGTCAACGACCGAGGCGACGACGGCGAGCGCGATGCCGTACTCAACCCCCAGGACCACCACCGCGGCCGCGGTGAGCAGGGCCACCACGAACTCGTGTCTGCGGAGGGCCAGGATGCGCCGCATCCCCTTGAGGTCGACGAGCCCGATGGCGATCAGGAAGACCACCGCGGCCAGGGCCGCCTCCGGCAGGTAGGCGAGGGGGCCGGTGAGCAGCAGCAGGACGATCACGACCACGGCGGCGGTGGTGAGCTGCGCCAGCTGGCTGTGACCGCCGGCGCTGTCGACCATCTGCGTCTTGGTCGGGCTGCCGTTTACCACGAACGTGCCGGAGAATGCCGCGGCGGCATTGGCGACACCCAGGCCGACCAGGTCGGTGTTCTCGCTGAACTCCTCCTCGTACTTGCTGGCGTAGGCCCGGGAGGTGGCCGCGCTCTGGGCCAGGATGACCACGAACATCGACACCGCGGTGCCCAGCAGCGCGGCGGCGGCGTGCCAGCCCAGGGCGGGCGGACCCAGGGTCGGCAGCCCGCGCGGGACGGGCCCGACCACGGTCACGCCGCGGCCGGCCAGATCCGCGGCCCGGCTCACGCCGATCGCGATGATCACCGCGATCAGCGGCCCGGGGATCTGGCGGGTGATCCGGCGAGCCGCGAGCACGATCACGATGACCCCGGCCGACACCGCCACGTCGGCCAGGCGCGCATGCGGCAGCGCGCGCGCCGTGTCCAGCAGCACGGGCAGGGTCTGCCGGCTCGCGACGGCGACCCCGAGCATGGCAGGGAGCTGCCCGGCCGCCACCTGGATCCCGACGCCGGTCAGGAACCCGACCAGTACGGTGCGGGACAGGAAGTTCGCCAGGAAACCGAGCCGGGCCAGCCGGGCGACCAGCAGCATCCCTCCGGCCAGCAAGGCCGCCAGCCCGGCCAGCCGGACATATCGCCCCAGCCGGCCACCGCCAGACCGGACAGCCCGGCGGCCAAGATGGCCGCCGTCGCCGAATCCGCCGCCACGACCAGGTGGCGAGACGAACCCAGGACCGCGAACACCGCCATCGGGAGCAGCAACGTGTACAAGCCGGTGACCAGCGGCATCCCGGCGATCTTCGCGTAGCCGAGAACCTCGGGAATGCCCAGGGCAGCCAGCGTGACGCCAGCCAGCGCATCCGCGCCGACCCGGGACCGGTCAACGGGCAGCACCCCCTGCAGCACCGGCAGGGCCCGCAGCCATCCACGCCAGCGGTCCCCCGGGGAACCGGGCATCATCTCACCTCCGCCCGTCCTGCTGAGCAGCTCGGTGTCTGTTCATCATCCCGCCGTCAGGCGTTCATCTCAGATACGGCGGCCGAACGCCTCGGCAGGAAGTGCGTTCAGCTTGGCGTCGACGAACCTCCCGCGCCATTCGAACGCAAACTCGTCTCGGTCACGGGCGGGTGAGGAAGAGCCTCTGCTCCGTTGCGAGGTGGGGTGCCCACTCGAGGCGGCCCGCGCCTGCGAAGCGCAGGTACGCGCGGAGGGCGTCGCGCATCGCGTCGACGAACCCGTCGGCGCGGCCTGGCGCGAAGCCGTCCTCCCACCAGACGTCGAGCACCTCCACGCGGGCTCGGTCCCGGTCGATTCGCGGTTCGATCCGGCCGACGAAGCGGTCGCGGAAGGAGATCGGCAGCACGTACCAGCCCCAACGGCGCTTCGCCGGCGGAAAAACCCCTCCCACACGTAGTCGAAGTTGAACAGGCTCGCGACGAGGGCGTTGTCCCACAGCAGCGAGTCGAACGGGGCGATGAACGCGACGGAGGGCGCCGGCTCCGGCGGCGCCTGCAGCAGCCCGAGTTCCTCGGCGAGGACGAAGCGCTTGCCGCGCACACCCTCGACGTCGACGGGCACGAGCGCGCCGAGCTCGACCAGCTCCTTGCGCAGCTCGTTTCGCCCCGGCCACCCGGGGATCGGATTCGGCGGGGCGATGCGGTCAAACGTGCCGCCGGCGCCGCCGGCGCCGAGCAGGCCGTGGGCGCGGTACCGGGACAGGAGCTTGTGCCGGAGCTGTTCTCGCACCGGCACCTCGTGCGCGAGCAGCTCGGCCGGGAGCAGCCGTTCGAGGAGGTCGTAATACCGGCGGTTGCCGTCGCGCCGGGCCAGGCCGATCACGCCCGCGACGGTGTACGCCTCGAGCACGGCGCGCACGACGTTCTCCGGCATCCCGAACCAGTCCTTCGGCGCTCCGTGCTCGGGCTCGAAATCGAGCGCCGACAGCGCGCCCTCCGCGCGGATCCGCCCCAGCACGCGCTCGGCCACCACGGCGTTCTCGGCCAGGATTCTGGCGTGGAACCTGGGCCCCTTGCGGCCCCAGCCCACACGGAACCAGGGGTACTCGCTCGCCGGTACGAACGACAGCGCCTTGTTGGTCGTCTCGAAGATCTCACGGCGTTCGTAGAGCAAATCGCACCAGGCGGGCTCGTAGCCGGCGACGCGCGCGTGCAGCACGAGGTCGTGGTTCCGGCCGGCGACCGTGATCGGGTCGAACTGGATCGACCCGAACTTCCGGAAGACCTCAAGCACCCCGTCGAGGCCTCCCGCGACAGACCGCGCAGGCGCGAGGAAGTGCCGCGCGACGAGAAAGCGACGCGCCGCCTCGGCGGTGACCTTCACCCGGAGGACACTAGCAGCCGGGAGCGCAAGCCCGGCTTCACCGCCCGCTAGGTCACCCGCTGGGCCGGGTCGCCGTCTCGTCGGCCAGGGCCGCGTCGAGCAGGATGGCCGCGGCGGCGCGAGCTGCGGCGGCCGAGGTGGGGTCGTGGTCCATCCGCGCGGACTGCCCGCTGCCGTCGTAGAGCAGGTGCAGCTGGCGGGCCAGGGCCTCGGGTTCGGGCGCGCCGGCCTGCGTGGCCAGCTCGGTCAGCAGCGCGCGGACCCAGCGGCGGTAGGCCTCGGCGGCCTGCTCGGCCAAGTCGCCGGGATGGGATTCCGCGCTGGCCCGGGCGAACGCGCAGCCGCGGTAGTCCGGCTGGGCGAACAGCTCCCCCTGGCCTTCGAACACGGCCAGCAGGCGCTCGCGCGGGGTGTCGTAGCGTTCCACCGCCTGCGTGATGCGCTGGGCGACGCTGGCCTGGCGGGTCTCCAGGTAGGCACGGACCAGCTCGTCCTTGCTGCCGAAGGTGTTGTACAGCGAGGCCTTGGCCACGCCGGCCTGCTCGATGACGCGGTCGATGCCGACCGTGTGCACGCCCTCGTTGTAAAACAGCTCGTTGGCCGCGGCCAGCAGCCGCTCGCGCGCCGACGGCCGGACCGCGCCCGCTTCCTTGACAGCCATGGTGATGGCCACCTTCCTAGACAGACTTGTCTATCGTATGCCCTGGGCCGGGCCAGCGGCAGGCTCCGCGGCGCGGCCGGGCCGGGTCTTGAGCAGGCCGAACAGGGCCAGCGCGGCCAGCGCGATCACCGCGGCGCCGTAGTAGCGGGCGGTGTCGATAAGCCCGCCGCCGTGCACCACGCCGAACCCGGCCAGCACGGCGGGCACGCCCAGCCCGAGGTAGGACACCACGTAGAGCAGCGAGACCACACCGGCCCGCTCGTGCGCCGCGGCCAGCGGCACCACCAGGCGGATGCCGCCCTGGAAGCCGCCGCCGAACCCGGCGCCGGCGATCGCGGAGCCCGCGAAGAAGACCGCCGCGGAGCCCAGGTTCACCGCCATGACGGTCACGGCCACGCCGGTGATCAGGGCCAGGATGCCGAACAGCATCACCGTCCGGGCCGCGGCCCGGCGCAGCGCGATGGTCGCGACGACGGCCGAGGCGGCCAGCACGAATAGGCTCAGGCTGCCCAGCACCACGTTGCGCGAGCCGGTCAGCGCGTGCACCAGCGCCGGGCCGAGCGCGCCGTACAGCCCGGCCAGCGCCCACACCGCGAACAGAACGGGCACGGCGGTCAGCACCGGGGCCCGCAGCCCTCGCGGCAGGGTGATCTCCGGCCGCAGGCTGGCCAGCGCGCCCGGCGCCCGGCTGACCGTCTCGCGCATCGCGGCGATCGCGATCCCCTGCAGGGCGAGCACGCCGATCAGCGCGAGGTAGATGAGGTGGGTGGGGTCGGGCAGGAAGCGGACCGCCAGCGCGGACAAGATCGCGCCGCTCGCGCTGCCCATGCCCGGCGCCACCGCGTTGGCGAACGTGCCGAGCTCGCGGTCCATGTCCAGCAAGGCCGCGCCGATCGCGCCCAGCGCCGCGCCGGTGGACAGGCCCTGGACCACCCGGGCGGCCAGCAGCGCAGGCACCCCGGCGGCGGTGACGAAGATTACCAGCGAGCCCGCGTGCACGGCGATCGCGGTCAGCAGCACCGGCCGGCGCCCGACGTGGTCCGAGAGCTTGCCCAGGGTCAGCAGGGCGGCCAGCACGGCCATCGCGTACACCCCGAACACCACCGTGGTGGTGATCGGCGTGAAGTGCCATTGGGCCTGGTAGATCGCGTACAGCGGGGTGGGGGCGGCCGAGGAGGCCAGCAGCGCCACGATCAGCGAGGCCAGCACGAAGACGGCCGGCCGCCCGCTCAGCCGGTAGCTGCCCCACCCGCGCAGCCGGGGCCGGTGCGCGAACGGGTCAGCCGGGAGGGTCGCGACGGTTTCGTTGGCCGGACGGCGCACCCGCAGGGCCAGGGCACTCGCGACCCGCTCGGCCCGGGGCGGGGCCGGTACTGCCTGCGTGATGCCTGCTCCGGCCTCAGGCCTGTAGTGCTTCGTCATGTCGGTTCCCCGCGTTTTTTGAGTAGACAGGTCTGTACGATCAAGATATTAGACAGACAGGTCTAATCAGTCAAGGGGCTCCCG
>CAVRLA010000011.1:0-168500 GCA_963722055.1 uncultured Actinomycetes bacterium
GTAGGCGATCCCGCGTTCGTCAATGCCGTACGCATCTAGCGTGACTTAGGCGTCCCGTTCGTCTCCTTCAATGCCCGGACAGGGCATCGCTCCTGCACCCCGGAGGATTACCGCAAGTACCTATTGACCCTGCGATAGGGGCCGGCGCCGGTAACAGGCGTCTTTCCGGCGGGGGACCTGCTACCCCTTCCGGAGACTGGGCTTAAGGCAATCCAGCTTTCGCCATATCACGCGGATCCCCCGGCACGCCACCCCATACGCCTGGGCATGTGCTGCCGGTTTCCTGGCATGCTATTTTCCCCCTAACACCCTTTCGGGCTGGAGTAAGCCATCAGATCCAAAGACAACTCCTCTCGTCTTTGCCCGCTGCACGGGCGATACGGCACTGCGCCTCGTGGCGCAGGCAAATCCAGATAAGCCCGCACGCGCAGCTCCTGCAAGGTGCCGGGCATCCCGGCCGCGCGCAGGTCCAGGGCCCGCTGCTCCACGTGCTGCCACGAGGCCAGGACCTCGTCCGACGGCAGCTCGCGGGCGACCATCCCGGCGTTGCCGGAGTGCTCCCGGAACCGGCGCACGTGCGCCTCGCCGCGGGCGGCCTCCTTGCGCTTCTTGACGGCTTCGGGGTCCAGCCGCAGGACCAGCGTGTGCGCGGCGTGCCGCACCTCGCCGAACGTCAGGCCCGGCGCCGCCCCGGCCAGGACCTGGTCGGCTCGGGCGGCGTCCTCGTCGCCCAGGACGCTGGTCTCGTCCTCGATGATCCGCAGGTCCACCGGGTGGATCTGCCCGGCGGCCAGCGCGGCGAAGGTCCGGGGCAGCCGCCGGGCCACCGCGCTTGCATACTGCATCTGCTCGGCCGCGGACTGCGGGGTCAGGTTTAGCTCAAAGCCCAGCTCGACCGGGGCGAACTCATCCGCCGGCCGGGACCCGTCGTGCCGGGCCGCGTACGCGGCGATGGCGGCCATCTCTGTCCACGCCGCGCGGGAGGCCAGCCGCCGGGCCGCGGAGATGATCCCCAGCAGCTGATCATCGGAGCACCCGGCCAGCCCTTCGCCGTCCTGGCCGGTCACGGTGTGCACCACGGTGCCCAGCAGCGGGCCCGGGGCCATCGTGTCGGCCTCGCCGCCCTGCGCGAACCCGGCCAGGGTCACCTGCTCCGCCGGCAGGCACACGTACAGGCCCTGCTCCGCCGGGCCGCCCCCGTCCTCCCATTCGCCCTCCGGCCCGTCCTCCTCCGCGGCAGGCGGCAGCGGGGAGCTGTCCGGCTCCTCGCCGCCTGGCCCGGGATCGGGGAACGGGTGCTGGGGCATGAACCACCGTCCGTTCAGAAGAAGATAGGAAGTACCCCTTACGAACATTATAGCGTATTGACGACATTTCTCCAATCTATATCGGTCTTGTGTTTGAGTTTTATACGCAGTTGTGGGTGAGTTGGAGAGAAGGGCAGCCATGCCTCGTGTCGTGCAGGTGCCTTATATCCGCCGGGTCGACCTGATATCCGCCGGGTCGACCTGCCAGAGACCCGGCAGGCCATTTCGCATGCTTAATTGCGGGAATGCTCGATGACATCTATGCCAGGGCGCTGAGGGCGGGCTGAGCGCGGACGTGGACCACGGGCCAGGCCGACCTATAGTCGAATTCGGGAAGAGTGAGACATGAGTCCGGTCCGCATCGCGCTCGCCGTCGCCGTCGCTGCTGTCGTGGCGGCGGTCACGGCATGCTCCGGGCCTGCCGCATCGGTACACCTCGAGGCGGCCCCGGCCACCTACTACCTGGCCCTGGGCGACTCGCTGTCCCAGGGGGTCCAGCCGGACGCGACGGGGACCAGCGTCAGGACCGGGCAAGGCTACCCGGATCAGCTGTACGCGATGCTGCGCCCCAGCCAGCCTTCGTTGCAGCTGGTGAAGCTCGGCTGCCAGAACGAGACGACCGCCACCATGATCCACGGCGGGATCTGCCGCTACGCGGGCGGGTCCCAGCTGGCCGCCGCGGTCGCCTTCCTGAGCGCCCATCGCGGCCAGGTACGTCTGGTCACCATCGACATCGGCGCCAATGACCCGGAGGACTGCGGCCTGTCCGGCCTGCGCTCGATCACCACCTGCATCGGGACCGATCTCCCGCATGCGATCAGCAACCTGGACACCATCCTGGCCCGGCTGCGGGCGGCCGCGGGACCGGGTGTCCGCATCGTCGGGATGAGCTACTACCTACCCGCGCTGGCCGAGTGGCGCCAGGGAATTGTCGGCCAGGGCATCGCCTGGGTGAGCGAACGGCTGGCCGTCGTGTACAACGACATGCTCGAGCGCGCCTACGCCAGCTCGGGCGTCCCGGTCGCGAACGTGTTCGGCGCGTTCCAGACCTCGGACTTCGGCAACCAGGCGGCGGTGCCGGGAGTCGGCACGGTCCCACGCAACGTCGCCTTGATCTGCCAGTGGACCTGGGAGTGCGCAAGCCCGCCGCGCGGGCCGAACCAGCACGCGAACCAGGCCGGGTACGGTGTCATCGCCCGGGCGTTCCTCAGCGCGGCGGGCCTGAGCTGACCCAGGCCGCCTCATGGCGTGCCGTCGGTGACGAACCGCTCCCCCGGCGCGGGCAGCACCTGAGCCGCCGGGGACCGGGCGGGCCTGGAGACCGCGAGCGTGAGGGCCAGCACGAGGACGATCGGGGTCCACCAGACCCACGGATTGCGCCACGAGCCCTGCGCGAGGAAGGTGAGCACGCTGACCGTGACGGTGGCCGGGAGGAGGCGGATCCAGTCCCGCGACGCCGCCACGAGTGCTACCGCCAGCGGCGGCCATACGTAGTACGACACCATCACGGGCTCGAATGCCGTGCGCAGGGCCAGGGTCACCGCGATCCACCAGAGCAGGCTGGTCAGGTCGTCCGGCCGCCACACGCCGGCCAGCCGCGCCGCCTGCCACCGGCGCCAGGTGAACACGCCGCAGCCGCAGGCCACCAGCACCGCGAGGGCCCGGGCGGGTCCGGCCGCCACCGAACCGCCGCTCATGTGCGGGGCCAGCAGGGTCAGGTAGATCCAAGGCGTGGGATGGTCGACGGTCGGTGCGTTGGGCTGGTTGGTGATCGCGTGGATGGTGGCCGTCCAGTTCGCCGCGGCCGCGAGGGCCAGCAGCGCGACCGCCGGGGTGGCGGCCCGGGCCAGGAAGCCGGGCAGGCGCTTCGGTGCGACGGCCGCGGCCAGGATCGGGAACGCCAGCAGCACGAGCGGCTGGACGGCCACCCCGGCCCCGGCCAGCCAGGCGGCCCGGCTGGATCGCCCGTCTGCTAGCGCGAGGGCCGCGTACATCAGCAGTCCGACCGCCACCGCGTCTTCCGGATGACCCCACCGGATCGTGACGTTCCACAGCGCGGTCGCGCTCGCGGCGGCGAGCACGAATCGCTTGGGCAGGCTCACGCCCAGCCGCTCGGCGATCGCGTCGGCGGCGAACAGCGCGACGGCCGAGATCAGGGTCTCCAGCGGCCCGGCGACCAGCCATCCGGTGGGATGGACGCCCTGAGGGCCCGCCTGGATCGGGATCCCGGCCGCGTCCATGATCGCGACCACCGGAACCAGGATCAGGGCGGCGCCGGGGAAGCTGACCAGGTTGGTCGGCGCGGTATACAGGCCGGCCAGGTCCAGGTGGAAGAACCGCTGCGCCGCGACCAGGGTGGCCCACAGGTCATCGGGAACCGCCCAGGTCTGCTCGCCGTAGTAGACCGGCCCCCAGATCGTGCCGGCCATCCCGACAAGAATGAGCACCAAGGCGGCGATCAGCGGGAACGCCCGCCTGACCGGCCAGGGCGGGGCCTCGCGCCCGTGCTCGGCGGTCATCACGGTTGCTCGCCGGAGCCGGGCACGACGAGTCCTGACTCGTACGCCGCCACCACGGCCTGCGTGCGGTCGCGCAAGCCCAGCTTGCTCAGTATCCGACTGACGTGCGTTTTCACCGTCTCCTCGGTGACCACGAGGCGCTGTGCTATCTCTGGGTTGGACCGTCCTCCGGCCATCAGTCGCAGTACTTCGGTCTCGCGGGGAGTCAGCGTGCTGAGCGCCCCGCTACCCTGGGCGGGATCTACGGATCGGCGGCGCTGGCGGGCGAACTCGCCGATGAGCCTCTTTGTTATCGCGGGTGCGAGCAGCGCCTCCCCCGCCGCGATCACCCGCACCGCGTCGAACAGCCGTTCCGCGGTGACGTCCTTGAGCAGGAACCCGCTGGCCCCGGCCTGCAGCGCGTCGTAGACGTACTCGTCGAGGTCGAACGTGGTAAGGACCAGAACGCGCGGGCCGGAGTCCGCGGACCTCAGCAGCCGGGTCGCCTCGATTCCGTCCATGCCGGGCATCCGGACGTCCATGAGCACCACGTCGGGGCCGTGTTCCTGGCAGATCCGGACCGCCTCGGCACCGTCGGCGGCGGTGCCGAGCACGGTGAAGTCCGGCTGCGTATCTAGTATCGCGGCGAAGCCGGCCCGGACCACCTCGTGGTCGTCGGCGACGACGATGCCGATGGTCATAATCCGTCTCCCGCTCCCGTCATGGCGTCGGGTGCCTTGGCCGGCAGTTCGGCCTCGACGCAGAAGCCTCCGCCCGGCGCTGCACCCGTACACAGCGACCCGCCGGCCGCCGCGGCGCGCTCGCGCATGCCGAGCAGGCCGTGCCCCGAGGGTAGCCGGGTACCGGCTGCCGCCGCGGCGGGGCCCGGCCCGTTGTCGCGGACGCGCAGCCGCACCACGTCGTCGGCGTAGCGCAGCTCGACGTCGACGGCGGCGCCGGGCGCGTGCCTGCGGGCGTTGGTCAGGGCTTCCTGCACGATCCGGTAGGCGGCCAGCTCCGCGCCCGGATCCAGCCGGGTCACCGGGCCCGACACGATGAACCTGGCCGCGCTGCCCGACGCGTCGCGCGCCTCGTCCACCAGGCCGCCCAGCTGCGGCAGCCCAGGCTGGGGGTGACGGTCCGCGCAGGCCCGCGGCTTCGGCGCCGTCGAGTTCTCGGTTGCCCAGGGCCGCGTCCTCGCGCAGCACGCCGAGCAGCCGCCGCATCTCGGTCAGCCCGGCCCGGGCGGTGTCGCCGATCGCGCCGAACCGCTGCGCTCCCGTCTCGGTGAGCCCGGGCGTGGTCAGCCGGGCGGTCTCCGCCTGTACCGCGATCATCGAGATGTGGTGGGCGACCACGTCGTGCAGCTCGCGGGCGATCCGCGTCCGCTCGCCGCGGGCGAAGTGCTCGGCCAGCACGCCCTCGGTTAGCTCGCGGACGGCGACGACAGTGCGGCTATCCTCGCGCGCCCGCCGCGCCATCCCCGCGAGGGCGGCAACCGGGATCGCGGAGGCCAGCAGTACCGCCAGCACCCGGGCGTCCCCGCCCGCCCCGGCCAGCCCGGACACGGTCCCCACGACCGACGACGGTCTCGGCACGGCCGCCAGCGCGACCGCGATGACCAGGAACGGCACCGCCAGCGCGACGGCGACGACCCGCGCAGCACCGTCCGGACCGCGGGCCAGCCGGTACGCGACGACGAGCAGCGCCGCCGCGCCCGCCCCCGTTACCAGCCCGAACAGGACCAGCGACAGCACGCTCGCCAGGCACACCGTCAGGGCCGCGGTTACCGGGCGGAGCAGCCCGGCCGGCACCGTGGCCAGCAGGCAGAACGCGCACATCAGCAGCGCCGTCGGGACGCTCACCCCGATATGCGTCGCGGGGCCAGCGGCCAGGCCGGCGCGTACGGTCGACCCGGCGACCAGCCGGGCCGCCAATTCGGCCACCGAGGCCAGCCCGAGCACCACGCCGAGCGCCACCAGACTGCCGCGTCGTCCAGCCACCTCCATCCCCCCATTCTGGCCGCGGATCAGCGTCGTCGCATCGCTCGGACCGGTGGTCTGGCCGTCCCCCGCAAGAGGGACATCCTGGATGGCAAAGACGGCACCGCAGCGTGACGACCGCGGCGGGTCCGTTTCCCTAACGTGGCGAGCATGGAAGCAACTATCGAAGTCACCGGCCTGCGCAAGCGGTTCGGGACCGTGCTGGCGCTGGACGGGATGACGTTCATGGTCATCCCGGGCCAGGTGACTGGCTTTGTCGGCCCGAACGGCGCGGGCAAATCGACCACGATGCGGGTCATCCTCGGCCTGGACGCGGCCGACGCCGGCACCGCGCTCATCGGCGGGCAGCCGTACGCGAGCTTGCGTCATCCGCTGAGCTGCCTTGGGTCGCTGCTGGACGCCGGCGCGCTGCAGCCCAGCCGGTCCGCCCGCAACCACCTGCTGTGGCTGGCCCATTCGCAGGGCCTGGGCGCGAAACGCGTAGACGAAGTGCTGGAGTTGGTCGGCCTGGGCGCCGCGGCCCGGCGCAAGGCCGGCGGGTACTCGCTCGGCATGCGGCAGCGGCTCGGCATCGCCGCCGCGCTGCTCGGCGACCCGCCGGTGCTGATGTTCGACGAGCCGTTCAACGGCATGGACCCCGAGGGCATCGTGTGGATGCGCGGCTTCCTGCGTTCCTTGGCCGCCCAGGGCCGGGCGGTGTTGGTGTCCAGCCACCTGATGAGCGAGCTCGAGGACGGCGCCGACCACCTGGTCGTGGTCGGCCATGGCCTGGTGATCGCCGACGCCAGCGTCGCGGAGCTGATCGCCGCCGCCTCCGCCGACCGGGTGACCGTCCGCACCTCGGCGCGCGATCAGGCCATGACCGTCCTGGCCCGGGCCGGGGCCGAGGTCGCGGCCATCGGTCCCGACGTCCTCACCATCTCCGGTCTTTCATCTGAACGGATCGTGGCTCTCCTGTCCAGGAACGCGATCTCCTTCGCCGAGGTGTCGCCGCACCGGGCCAGCCTGGAAGAGGCATACATGGAGCTGACCAGGGATGCGGTCGAGTTCCGGGCGGGGGCGGCATCATGAGCGTGATGGCGCCGTACCGGTCGGGGCGACCGGTTGGGACCAGTGGGTCCCGCCAGCTGCTGCGGGCCGAGTGGACCAAATTCCGGACGGTGCGCGGCTGGGTCATCGGCATACTCGTCGGGCTGCTGCTCATGGTGGGACTCGGTGTCCTCACCACCAAGAGCAGTGCGTGCGGCGTGCCGCCCACTCAGACGAATCCCAGCGGGGCCTGCCCGGCGCCACCGACCGGGCCGGGCGGAGAGTGGGTGACCGACGCCTTCTACTTCGTACGCCAGCCGTTGGGAACCAGTGGCAGCATCACCGTCCGGGTGACCTCGCTGACCGGTCTGTACGCCACCCACGCCGGAAGTGCCGTCCCGGGCGAGATCCCGACGGCGGACCTGACGCCCGGCGTGCAGCCCTGGGCCAAGGCCGGGATCATTATCAAGGCCTCGACCACCGGGGGCTCGGCGTACGCGGCGATGATGGTCACCGGCGACCACGGGGTGCGAATGCAGTGGAACTTCACCAACGACGTGGCCGGGCTGGCCGGGAAGGTATCGGCGGCGGCACCGCGGTGGCTGCGGCTGACCCGGTCCGGGGACGTGATCCGCGGCTACGACTCCGCCGACGGCGCGCACTGGACGCTGGTCGGCACCGCCACCCTGGCCGGGCTTCCGTCGCTGTCGCAAGCTGGGCTGTTCGCCGCTTCGCCCGGGTACTCGGTGAACTCGACCTCGTTCGGCGGCTCGTCGTCGAAGGGCGGCCCCGCCCTGGCCACCGGCATCTTCGACCAGGTGAGCCGGCAGGGTGCCTGGCCGGCGGGCTCGTCGGGTCAGTGGACCGGACAGGACATCCAGGGGCCCGCGGACAACGCGCTTCAGCCGACGGCGCAGGGGTACCGGGAGGCCGCGGGCACGTTCACCGTGTCCGGGTCGGGCGACATCGCCCCGGCGGGCGGCAGCGCCGGCGCCGTCACTGCGCAGACCCTGGTGGGTACGTTCGCCGGGCTGATCGCGGTGGTGGTGATCGGCGTGATGTTCATAACCGCGGAGTACCGGCGCGGGCTGATCCGCACCACGTTCGCGGCCAGCCCGCGGCGCGGCCGGGTGCTCGCCGCCAAGGCCGTGGTGCTGGCGGCGGTCACGTTCATCGCCGGGCTGGTCGCGACCGCGATCGCCGTCCCGCTGGGCGAGCATCTGCTACACGAGAACGGCTACCCCATCTACCCGACCCCGGCGCTCACCGAGGCGCGGATCGTGGTGGGCACCGCGGGGCTGCTCGCCGTCTGCGCCGTGCTCGCCCTGGCCGTGGGCACGCTGCTGCGGCGCAGTGCCGGGGCCGTCACCGTGGTGATCGTCGGCATCGTGCTGCCGTACCTGCTCGCCATACTCTCCGGTGTCCTGCCGGCCGCCGCCGAGGAGTGGCTGGTCCGGGTCACCCCGGCGGCCGCGTTCGCGATCCAGCAGAGCATTCCGGCCTATCCGCAGGTCGATGCGGCCAATACACCCGGCACCGGGTACTTCCCGCTGGCGCCGTGGGCCGGGTTCGCCGTGCTGTGCGCCTGGACCGCGGCCGCCCTGGCCCTGGCGGTGTTCGTGCTACGCCGGAGGGACGTGTGACGGCGCTGCACGCAGAGTGGACCAAGCTGCGCACGGTCGCCGGACCCGGGTGGCTGCTGCTGGCCGCGATCATCCTGACCGCCGCGGTCGGCGCACTCGCGGCCAACGCGGTAACCTGCCCGGCCGGAGGCTGCCAGGTTGACCCGGCCAAGGTCAGCCTCACCGGGATCTACGTCGGCCAGACCATCGTCGCAATCCTCGCCACGGCGGCGATCAGCGGCGAGTACAGCACCGGGATGATCCGGCTCACGCTGACCGCGACGCCGCGCCGGTGGCTGGTGCTGGCGGCCAAGACCGCTGTGGTCGGCACCGCGACCCTGGCCACGGGGGCGGTCGCGGTGCTGGCCTCGGTGCTGGCCGGGCGGCTGCTGCTCGACCAGCACGGCATCGACCCGGCGCACGGCTACCAGGCCCTGTCCCTGGCCAACGGGACGGTCCTGCGCGCCGCGGCCGGGTCGGCGCTCTACCTCGCGCTGATCGCGTTGCTCAGCCTCGGCGTCGCCACGGCCGTGCGCGACTCGGCGGTCTCGATCGGGGTCGTGCTGGGCCTGTTGTACCTGTTCCCGATCGTCGCAGGCGTGGCCGGCGACGCCGACTGGAAGCGGCACCTGGACCAGATCAGCCCGATGACGGCCGGGATGTACATCCAGGCCACCACGGACCTGCGGTCACTGCCGCTGGCCCCCTGGCAGGGCCTCGGCGTGCTCGCCGCCTGGGCGGCCGGCGCGCTGCTGGCCGGCGGCCTGCTGCTGGGCCTGCGCGACGCCTGACCTACGAATCACGACGGGCCGCTAGCCGACTCAATTGCCGTGCGGCACCGGCCCGCCGACCGCCGGCGGGTTTTGCTGGCAGAGAACGACGAAGGACAACGTGGCGCCATTGAGCACCAGCGTCCCGCCGGATGCGTTGCCGCCGAGAGCGACGGTCTGGATATGGCCGGCGTGCATCGCGCCCGCGATCTGGCTGGAGAGCGTGTCCAGGTCGGCAGAAGCCGGCAATTCATAGCCAACATGTCCTTCGGATATCCCACTCGTGGTCGGCACGTAGATGGCCGGAATCGGGACATCCAGGTCATTCGGTACCGACCCGGAGGGCAGGTTGAAGACGGCCACGCTGCCGGGCCTTCCTGACAGGACCAAGGTACCCACGACCGGCGCGCTGACCTGGACGGTCAACGGCTGCCCGGTCAGCTGGCCAGCTTGAAACGGCTGCGCAAACCACCACTTCGTCGGGTCGCCTTCGATCTGGATGTAGCCGGGCATGCGTGCTCCTTATCGTGTTGTTTCCGCGGGATCGGTGGCTGACCGGCCCAGGCGGGCGGCCATGGTCACTAGGGGGGTGGCCCCGAGTTCGGCGGCCAGGCGCTGGCAGGCGGTCAGCGCGCCGGCCGCTTGCTCGCGTTCGCCTGTTTTGAGTGCGGCGGCGGCCTCACGCAGCCGCGCGTATGCCTCCCGGTAGGGCCAGCCCGCCACTCGCCAGGCTTCGGCTACGCCCTCCCACGTCGTGCTCGTATCGCGCCCGAGCCGACGCGCTTCCTCGGCCTCTATCATCACGCCGGAGGCGGCCAGATCCGGTTGCCCCTCCCCGTGCTCGGCTACGATAACCGCGGCCTTCTCGGCGAAGGTCGCGGCTAGTTCCTCCCATCGCGCCGGGATTTCCCGGGGTTGAAGCGCCGTGGGCAGCGAGGCGAGATCGGCGGCGAGCCGCGCGCCGACGGCTAGCAACCGGAGCTCTTCTTCGGCCAGCTCGGCGCCGGACAGCGCCGCCAGCCCATCGATCAGCTCTACCGCCGCCGCGGCCAGGTCGTTGGTAGCGAGGGCTTGCTCGGCCAGGCATGCGTGCAGGGGCCCGACGAGCCTGGGATCGTCCGGGGACTTCCGCAGCATCGCCGTTAGATCGGCTGCGCGTTCGGACTCACCCCGGCCGACCGCCAGCTCGAGTTGCAGGAGCTGGAGGTAGCGCGTGAAGTTCGTGGTCGATTCGGCCACCAGCTCAGCCAGCAGCTGATCGGCCTCCGCCCATCGGCCGCTCGCGAGGAGCGCGCCCGCGGCATTGTGGCCGATCCCGGTGGTGACCGCAGGCGGCGCGCCCATGGCGACCACCGCACTGCGGCCCGCCCGGCCGGCCTCGACCGCATCGGCGAACCGGCCGGCGCGGTACAGCAAGTAGACCTGATTGGCCGCGGCGCGAATCGCGTCCTCAATGCTGCCGACGCGGCAGGCGAGCGTGAACGCCGCTTGCAAGTCCTCCAGGCCGTCCTCCAGGTCGCCATACTGCGCTTCGATGATCCCCAGCGTGCCGAGGCCATGTGCGTACGCAGCGTCCGCGCCGGTTTGCTGAGCGACCTCCATTGCCTTGGTGACCAGGGGCAGGGCGGCGTCCGCGTCGCCCAGCAGCACCCGCCAGGTGCCGAGCCCGGCCAGAACACGAGCCTGCAGCTCGGACGGCGGCTCTGGATCGAGGATGATCATGGCCTGCTCGGCGGCGTCGAAGGCGGCCTTGGGGTCGCCCATTTCCCACCGGTAACGCCCGAGCCGCTCCAGCCGCCTGGCCCGGTCCATGGGTTCGGCCGCGTCTCCCCGGGCGAGCGCATCCGCGGCCCAGGTGGCGGCCTGCTTTGAATCGCCCGCCCAGCTTGCCGACCGCGCCGCCTCCTCCAGCAGGTCAGGCCCGGCTTCCGGCAGCCACTGGGCAAGCTCGATGGCCAGCCCATAGTTCTCGACCGCTTCCGGGTAGGCGCGGACAGAGACCGCGTGCCGGGCCGCCAGCACCGCGGCGGCAGCCGCACGATCCGGGCAGTCGGCCCGTTGCCAGTGCCGGGCCAGCAGGCCTGGATCCGAGCCCGGCTGGTCGGCGAGCGCTTCGGCGAGACGCCGGTGCAGGAGGCACCGCTTGGTCGGGAGAATCTGGGCGTAGATGGCCTGGCGGATCAGCGCGTGCGTAAACGCGTATCCGTCACCGGTGGCGGCCAGTAGGCCCGAATCGACCCCAGCGCGAGCCGCGGCAACCAGGTCTGCTTCGGGTAGGTCGACGGTCGTGGCGAGCAGCTGGTGAGACATGCCCCCATCGGCCACCGACACCTGGTCGGTCACCGCCCGGGCCTGAGCGGTGAGCGCGGATGCCCGGGCCAGGACGGCGTCGGTGACCGAGGCCGGCGATCCGCCCGGGTCCGTGTGCGCAAGCTCCCTGGCGAACAAGGGGTTGCCCTCCGCGGCGGCGACCACCGCCGCCACGTGGTCCGGGCTGGCACCGGTCGGCAAAGCTCCGGCGACCAGCCCGGCGATCTCTGTGTCGGTCATGCGGCCGAGTCGCACGCGGGTCACCCGCGGGCGGTGCTCCAGTTCCGCCAGCCACCGTCGGCCTGCGTCAGCTAGGCCCTCCTCGCGCAGCGTGCCGACGATCATCACCGGTTCCTCCCGCAACCGGACCGCCAAGAACGCTAGGAGTTCGCGTGAGGACTCATCGGCCCAGTGCATGTCCTCCAGGACCAGCACCAGCGGCGAGCGGACCGCGAGACCGGCCAGCAGCCCGAACACCCGCACGAACAGGCGGTGCCGGGCCGCGAGCATGTTCCCCGCACTATCGTCGGCGATGAGCCATTCAGCCTCGCTCCCGAGTGCGGCAAGGAACGGTCCGTAGGCCAGCCCCGCTCCGGCTATCGGCGCCGACTCACCGACGCGTACTTGCGTACCGGGAGCGGCAGCCCGCGCTTGGCCGGTCAGCTCCTCCACCAGCCTGGTCTTGCCCATGCCGGGCGCACCGGTGAGCAGCAGCAGCTGCGACTGGCCCGCTAGCACCCGCCCGTAGGCGGCGGACATGATCCGGAGCTCGGCGGCGCGGCCCACGATCGGCGCCAGGGTCGGCGGCAGTGTCGACGCCGGGCCGGGCCCGGTGTCCCGCGGGGACGGCTCCAGGTCGGCTTGGTCGACGATGAGCTCAAAGAGGCGAACCGGCCGGTCGAGATCCTTCAGCCGGCGCTCGCCGAGCTCGGTCAGCGCGAAGCCGAGTTCCTCCTCGTCGTCCTCGATCAGGGTCTGCGTCGCCTGGGAGAGCAGGACCTGGCCGCCGCGGGCGGCGGCGCAGATCCGGGCCGCGCGATGAACGGCCAGGCCTGTATAGGCTCCCTCGACCGGGGTCGCGTGACCGGTGTGGATTCCCATCCGGACCCGGACGGACGCGCCGGACGGCCACTCATGGCCCGCCAGTGCCCGCTGGACCTCCAGCGCGCACAAGACGGCCTGCTTGGCGCTGGCAAACGCGACGAAGAAGGCGTCGCCCTGCGTATCGATCTCGTGGCCCGCCTGGCCGACGATGGCCGCGCGGACCAGGCGCCGGTGCTCGGCCAGAACCTGCACGTAGCGCTCCCGCAGCGCCTTCACCAGCCGGGTTGAGCCCTCGATGTCACTGAACAGGAAAGTGACTGCCCCGCTCGGAAGCTCGGTCATGCGGTGACCTGCACGCAGGCAGCGGCCGTCGGCCTAACATCCCGCTCGACGGCCCGCCCGATGATCAGGAGCGCGCCCCCCACATAGGAAAGTGTGCTCGCTGCGGCCCCATCGTGTCGATATGGATCACAATGAGGAAGACAGGACGTCGCGGACCCCTACCGGCTCGCTGAGGACCAGCAGGACGTCGTTGGCGAGCCGGCCGCCCGCGTGGGCCAGGAGCAGCCTGACCAGCTTCCGGATGGCGGCCTCCAGGTCAGGCTCGGCCAGCGCCTCAGCGACCGGCTGCTGGCCGAGCTCGAAGAACCGGCCCTTCCGGTCGCGGGTCTCGACCAGGCCGTCGGTATAGAACAGCAGCCGGTCCCCGGGCCGCAGCGCGATGTCCTGGCGGACCGGACGCGGATGCAGGCCTAGCGGCGGGGCGGGCTGTTCCGGCGCCATCAGCTGCAGCTCTGCCAGCCTGGCCGCCGGTGGCGGCGGGGCGGAGTCGGCGGCGGCCTTCACGGGCGGGTGATGACCGCAGTTGACCACGCGGACCTCGCCGGGCGCGAAGTCGGCCAGGATGACCGTGACGAAGTCCTCGATCTCCATGTCCTTGGATACTTTGGCGTCCATCTTGGTCGCGAGGTCAACCAGGTCGGGCTCGGCGACGGCCAGCTCGCGGAAGACGGCCAGCACCGCGGCGCACCGGCCCACCGCGTCCAGCCCCTTCCCCTTCACGTCGCCGATTATGAGACGCGGCCCGTACTGCGTCATGGCGACGTCGTAAAGGTCACCGCCGACCAAGGCCTGCTTTGTCGCCGACTGATAATGAGAAGCAAAGGCCACGCCGCCGAATTCGGCCGGGAGCGGGCGCAGAATAGCGCGCTGAACCCGGTCATTGATGCGGATTAGGGCGCCTTCCCGGCGGCCGCGGATCACGGAAACGAACACCGCGACCACCCCCGCGACAACGACCATGCCCGCTGCCTTGACGCCCGCCGCATCGATGCCCGCCGCCGAGATCGCGCACAGCGCGAGCGCGGAGGCCGAGGCGAAGGCGGTGGCCCCGGCGCCGCATCGCGCGCAGGCCAGCAGCGGGCCCGCGGCCAGGAGGCCGAGCAGGCTGTGGGCCACTAGGATGCCCGTGACCGCGATCGCGGCCTCCAGCACGAGGACCAGTCCCAGCCAGACCGATGGCCGGCCGATCGCCCCGGTTGCACGCCGCAGCAGTACGCCCATGCGTCCCATCCCGAACTACCCCCGTGCCGATGGACACTAACTTACTGGAGCGGTGATGAGCGCGCGTCAGGGTTCGGAAGGCAGGAACCACGGTCCGTTCAGCCGTATTTATGATCTTTTGATCTAACGGACCGTGGTACACGGGGTCACGGCACTTTTCCTCGCCGGGTGGGAATATCAGCCGCCGACCTTGGTGGCCTCGCTGTGGCCCCGAGGCCGCGCCCTAGTCCTCGAGCACCGCCTTGACCGTCAGCACCGCGGGGGTGACGGCCAGGCTGGGGCTTAACGAAAAATGGCTGGCGGCAGCCGCAACGTCGTGACTACGATCCTCGTGCTTGTTGTCGAGCCAGGGAGGACGATCATGTACCGCGACCAGGCTTCCTAAGCGTTTTCTTGAGCGGATCAGCAAGCGCCGCCGGGGGTGCCCTCCGGCGGGTCTCGCGTTAAGCGGGGCATACACACCGCCGGCGTCGACACGGAACTGATGGCTCGGGTCGCCGCCTTCGGCCGCTGCCGTAGCTCAGGTTCCGGCGCGGCAGGTCCTCATCGAGGTATCGCGTAAGCGCGGTGTGTCCGGGCTGGTCCTGGCCACCGCCGCACCGCAGCCTGCCATGAGGCCATCGGTGCTTCCCGCAAGTCCTGCGACCACAGGTCCACCGCCATGTCTCGTCCACGCCCGGCGTGTCGGCGCGCAGTCGCTATTTACGGACCGACGTCATCCGGCAAGACCGCGCTGTCGCTCGACGTCTGCGAAGCCGCATCCGAGCGTGGCCTGCGCCCGGTCGTGCTGAATGCCGACTCAAGGCAGGTCTACGTCGGCATGGACATTGGCACGAGCAAGATCAAGCCGTCGCAGATGCGAGGGTTCGAGCACCGCTTGCTTGACGTAGCCGAGCCGTCGTCGAAGCTGTCGCTGGAGGCGTACGCACAGATGGCGCGAGAAGAACTCGCCTCACTCGCCGCGTCCGAGGATGCCCTGCCGGTCCTCGTCGGCGGCACGGGTGTGTACGTCCAGTCCGTGCTGGATGGCTGGGACCTGACCGGGACAGGAACGCTTCGGCGCTCGCTCGAGCGCGACTTCCCGCGCAGCGACGTCACGAGCGCCTACCACGTGCTCGCCCGGCTGGCGCCCGAGGTGGCCCGGCGCGTGCACCCGAACAACTACGAGGCGATCCTCAACGCCCTGGTGCGCCGCATGGCCGATGAGGCGGGCAGCGAGGTGGGGTCCGGGCCGTTTGCGTTCGCGGTGTACGGCCTCGACCGGGGGGAAGCGCAGACCGACCGGCGAATCGAGGCGACGCTGGACGCCCAGATCCGCCACGGGCTGCTGGAGGAGATCGCGGACCTCAACCGCCGGTACCGGCTCGTCGACCAGGCTCGCCGGCCGGGCGCCGGCGCAACATGGCGTCGCAGACGCACGGGTACCGCGAGTTCGTCCGCGTGGCCGCCTCGACCGGGAGGGCAATCGCCGAGCTCGACGGCGCCGATCTGGCCGCCGCCCGGGCCGATGCCCTCGGCCATATCTGGGCGTACTCGAGGCGGCAGCGGTCGTGGTTCCGCAAGCTTGGCGCGTCGCGGGTCGACCATCGGTCAGCGGCGAGAATCATCGTGTCGCGCCTGCAATGACGGTCGGCGCGGGCGTCGCGGTGAGCAAGGTCCTGCCGGCGCTCACCTGCCTGCTCGCGACCCGGGCCGGGTGGCGGTGTGACAAGCTGACGGCAGCAGCCCCGCAGCGGGGTCGTGCGTGGTCAAGGGAGAGCGTTATGAGCGTGTACCGGGTGACCGAGATCATCGGGACCAGCAGCACGTCGTGGGAGGACGCGGCGGCGGAGGCGATCAGGACCGCCGCCGGGACGCTCCGCGATCTGCGGGTGGCTGAGGTCGTCAAGCAGGACATTGCCCTGGATGAGGGCGGGGCGATCACCTACCGCACCAAGCTCCAGCTCTCTTTCAAGTACGAACCCGGCAACTGATCCCCGGTCAGCTGCTCCCACTCCGGCGGCATTGAGGGCCGCCGGGTACCGGTGACGATCCTGCTGCCATGCCCGCATGTCCCGTGCGCCCACATCGTGGACACCACGAACGGGTGCCCGATCTGCGGCGGAAGCGGCACCCGGAAACCGGCTCAGCGGGCCGACCGCCCGAGGAACTTCTCCATGCTTCGGCGCTCGCGCTTGGTCGGACGTCCCGCGCCGCGGTCGCGCGCAGCCAGTGCGACAGCCTCCTCGCGGGGCGGAGGGGGAGGGCTATTGTCGATATAGCACTCGGCGGCGACAGATGCGCCGGCCCGCTTGGTGATGACCCGCTGGACGACCACGACGCGGTCGCGGCCTTCGTAGTGCAGCCGTACCTCATCACCGGCCCGGACGCCATGCGCGGGCTTGACCCGTATTCCGTTGACCCTGACGTGCCCGGCCCGGCAGGCACCGGACGCGGCCGAGCGGGTCCTGGTCAGCCGCACCGACCAGATCCAGCTGTCCACCCGCCCGTTCTCATCGCCTGCCACTCAGCAAACTGTAATGTGATACGCGCTCGTCGGCTGCGCCCAGCTTGATGCCTTCCGCGAAGGGAAGGCGCCCGGCTCGATGCTGCGGTCCGGTCATGCGGGCACGCTTGTGCCGTTCTTCTGCGAGGCCCTTCTCCGCGGTCGCAGCGTCCGGACCCCGTAGCTGATGGCCAGGGCCAGAGTGGCCAGGACGGGCAGCCCGCCGACATGCGTACCGCTAATTATGAGCAGGATCTGCGCTATCGTGCCGGCGCCGAAGAAGATCGCTGCCGCCAGCGGGAAGTACCCGGCGGCACGCGCCGGGGCCGCGCCCGTCCCGCGCCGGCGGAAGCGGCGCGCCAGGCGACAGCCCGCGAGGAGGAGCAGGCCGACCATCCCCGCGGCGATGCCCCGCAAGGTAGGGTCGGCGAGCGGCGCGGCGCCAGGCGCCAGCCTGAGGCCGGGGTGGGTGATCCTGGTCTCCGCGAGGAGGACCAGGCCGGAGACGCCGAACGCGAGTAGGGAAAGCCCGGCCAGCTTCCACGAGGTCATGGCGCAGCCGCCCAGCACCGCCATCGCCCTGGCGCGGCGGGTCTGGTGCGCGCGGACGACGGCCCGCACCGAGCCGAAAGCGGAGACCGCCGCCTCCTGCGCCTCCACTTCGGTCATCCCTGCGCGAAGGCCCGCGGCGACGGACTCGCGAAGGTGATCCTCGGCCTCGGCCAGGATCCGGCTCGTCTCCGCAGGCCTGGTCCGCAGGCTCGCGCGGAGCTGGCCGAGGTACTCGTCCGCCGGCCCGGTCATGCCGTCCACCCCACGACCGCCTGTACTCCGGTGGCGAACCGCCGCCACTGGGTCCGCTCGGCCGCCAGCGCGGCCACCCCCTTGTCGGTCAGCCCGTACACTCGCCGCCGCCGTCCCTCCGCGTCAGCCCACGAGCTGGCCAGCAGCCCCGAGCCCTCCAGCCGGTGCAGCGCCGGGTAGATCGTGCCCTCGGGCAGGTCGAAGGCGCCCTCGCTGCGCTCCCGAAGTGCCACGATGATCGCGTAGCCGTGAGCGGGTCCCGCCGCGAGCACCGACAGCAGCAGTAGATCGAGGTTCCCCTTAAGTCTTTCTCGTTCCCGGGCCATACATCGGCATGCTATGCCTAGTTAATATAGGTGTCAACCTGGTCGCCTGAGCGTCTGGCATCGCTGCCGGGCAGGTGGCCACACCATCCGTGGCGGCCCAAGGCCCTCGCGGGCGTCAGCGCCAGAATTCGGTGAGCTGCCCGGCACGGGCCCTGCCTTGGGCGTAACCAGCACGAGCGGCGGGCGGACGCGTCGAGGGATCCATCATGTCGACACCGAACGCGTTCAGTGAATTGCCATCCGGAAAGATCGTCTCGACAGTGCTGCCGCGAGCGCGCAGTTCGTCGACCTGCGCGGCAAGATGCATGTCCCACTCCAGCGGGTGCCGTGATCTGCCGCCGAAAGGCGACAGCACCAGCACCCGCCCGTATCCGGCGGCCAGATCGGCGTTCTCGTTGCGCCGGTAGCCGCCGTCGATGTACCGGCGGTCGCCGATGCGGTAGGGAGGGACACCGAAGCCGTTGGCCGTGCTGGCGGCGACGGCGTCCACCAGGTCGACTCCGCTGTGACGGTCGAACACGACCGGTTCACCGGTACGGGCATCGACCGCCGTGATGAGCATCGCTCGTTCCGGCCAGCGCTGACTAGGCAGCCGGGCGGCGACGGTAGCGCGCCACCGCGTTGGCCCGGAGCCGTCCGACGCCGCATCCATTTCCAGCGCCGCCGCACCCATTCTGCGGCGCATATCGGCCGCATCCTCAGCGGCGGCAATGATCCGGCTCGTTCTCTCCATGTGGTCGGCCACCGGCCCGATGGGAACGCGTCCACCGTCGGATCTGACCGGATCGGTCCGTTGCCGGGGCGCAGCGGTAAGGATGGCGGCCAGCAGTTCGGCCGGGGTCGCGCTCGTGATCTGGGCCGCGGCCGTCGATCCGGCCGACGTCCCGATGATCAGATCAGCCTCGGTCACATCCACACCGGCATCGAACAGGCCGGCGATGACGCCGATCTCCCACGCATTGCCTGCCGATCCGCCACCATGGAGGACCAGCGCTCGCTCACCCGCGGCGCGCACCCGCCTCGTGGCGTCGACCTGCGGCTGATCCTGGCCGGACCCCGGCCGGTCGGAGGCCGTTGTCGAGGAGAAGCGCGGAGTTGAGGAAGGTGTTGTGTTCACGGGAGCCGCCTCTTACAGAGTATTTATCGGCCCGGGTCCGCTGCGGCGATGAGTTCCAGAATGCGAGCTGGCGGCAGGTGCTGCTCGTAGATCCGCACGCTGAAGGGTGACAGTGCATCCTCGATGGCGTTCACGACCGTGGCCGGGGCGACGACCATGCCGCCTTCGCCCACGCCACGGAAGTTGACGTCAGGATCGAGCGGCACGGTCTCTAGGTGCTCGATCTCGATCCGGGGAACGTCACACGCCGTCGGCAGCAGGTAATCCATGAACGTGGCGGACTGGAAGGCGCCGTCCTCGGCGTAGGCCGATCGTTCGAGCAGCACCGCGCCGATGCCCTGCGCGATGCCGCCTCGGATCTGGCCTTCCACAACGGCAGGATTGATGAGCGCGCCGCAGTCCTCGACGGCGACGTAGCGCTCCACCTTGACGATGCCGGTCTGGGTGTCGACTTCCACGATCGCGCAGTGCGTGCCGCCGGACCAGCCGCCCTCGCCGCCGTCGAACGCGGTCTCGACCTCGAGCGTCGTGTCCACGTCGGTACCGAACTGTCCCGATGCCGCACTGCGTGCGACGTCGCTGACCGCGATCGCGCTCTCCGGGTCGCCGCGCACCCAGACATTCCCGTTGGTGATCAGGAGGTCCTGCGCGCTGGCCTCGAACATGTGCGCCGCGAAATCGAGCACCCTGGCCTTGAGCCGCCGAGCGCCATGAAGCGCCGCGCCTCCCGCCATGGTGGCCGACCGGCTCCCTCCGGTCAGCCCGAACGGGACGACGTCGCTGTCGCCCACTACCACGCGAACCTGCTCGAACGGCACGCCGAACTCGTCGGCCGCGATCTGGGCCAGGGTCGTTTGGTGGCTCTGGCCGTGCGGCATCTGGCCGGTGAACAGCGCGACGATGCCGTCTTCCTCGAGCCGGAGGCGCATGGACTCCAGGCCCATGGGGCCGCTGGCCCCCTCCGGCGAGCGCGGGCCCGGAGCGGCCTCGATGAACGTGGCCACGCCGATGCCGAGGCAGCGACCTTGCGCCCGGGCCTCGGCTTGCCGGCGCCGGAACGCGGGAACGTCCACGAGCTGGGCGACCCGCTCCAGTGACTCCTTGGAGGTGACGCCCACCAGCGGGCGTCCGGTAATCATCAAGGCCGGCGGATCGGTGCGCGGGGCGAGGTTACGCAGCCGGATCTCGACCGGATCGAGGCCGAGATCTTTCGCGATAAGGTCCAGAACGCGTTCCCGCACGAACGTCTCGGAGGCCCACGGCCCGCGATAGGCGACGTACGATGCCTTGTTCGTGATCGCCGCGGTTGACTCGAAGGCCAGGGCCGCGAGCTTGTACGGACCGGGCAGCATGGCCTCCATGATGGCCGGGACCATCGTGCCCATGCCCGGGTAGGCGCCTGTGTCGATGACCATCTTGACGTCCAGCCCGAGCAGGTCGCCGTCGTTGCTGACCGCGGCCCGGACGTCGAAGCTCTCCTCGCGGGCCTGCCCCGACGCGGCGAGATTTTCGCTGCGGTCCTCGACCCACTTGACCGGCTGGCCGATAAGGCGCGAGGCGGCGGCAACGGCGAGCTCTTCGCGTGATGCGCCGATCTTCAAACCGAACGAGCCGCCGATATCGCCGGCTACGACGCGCACCTTGTCACGTTCGATACCGAGCCGCGCGGCGACACCCATCCTGGTGACGTGAACGCCCTGCGTTGCCGCGATGACCGTCATGGCACCTCGGTCGGCGTCGTAACTCGCGACGCAGCCGCGTCCCTCCATGGGCACGTTCTGGTGCCGGTGCACATCGATGTGGAAGTCCATAAGGCGATCAGCGGCCGCGAACGTGCCGGAGACATCGCCGTGCTCGCTGCGCACGGGCCGGCGGGCGACGTTGTCACCTAGGTTGGCGAACAGCGGCGGGCTGCTCGGGTCGAGCGCGAAGGCGGCATTCACCACCGCGGGCAGGTCGTCATACTCGGCGTCCACCAGCTCGCAGCCGTCCTCGGCGAGATAACGGCTCTCGGCGACGACGACCGCCACTGGATCACCGACGAAGCGCACCTTGTCCGTCGCAAGCAGGCTGAACTCCGGGGTAGGCCCAGGGCCAGCGAACATAGCCAGTAGCGGATCCGGCCCCGGGACCGTCATGGCTTCCAGATCCGCCCCGGTGAGCACTGCGACCACTCCGGGCAGCTCCCGCGCAGCCGAGACATCAATCGACAGCAGGCGAGCGTGAGCCATCGGCGAGCGCACGAACGCGGCGTGCAGCATCCGGGGCAGCTTGATGTCGTCGACGTACCGGCCCCTGCCGGTAAGGATGCGCGGGTCCTCCGAGCGCTTGATGCTGGCACCGATGTAGCGCTCAGCCGCGATTGCCGTCATGATCGCTCCCCTTCCCGTTCAGCCCTCACGGTTGCGCTCGATGGCCAGCAGGACGCCATCGATGATGCTCTGGTAGCCGGTGCAGCGGCAGATGTTGCCGGACAGCGCTTCGCGGATCTGCTGCTCGTCAGCGTCAGGGTGGTCGCTGAGGAACGCGGTGGCCTGCATGACCATCCCGGGCGTGCAGAAACCGCACTGGAAACTGTGGGAATCCCACATCGCCTGCTGCAGCGCGCCGAGCCCGCCGTCGGGTGCCAGCCCCTCGATCGTCGTGACCTCACTGCCAGCGGCCTGGACCGCCAGCATCAGGCACGAACGCACCGCACGGCTGTCGACGATGACCGTGCAAGCGCCGCAGACCCCGTGCTCGCAGCCGAGATGAGTGCCGGTGAGATTGAGGTCATCTCGCAGGAAGTCCGCCAGCGTCTTCCGCGCCTCTGGCGAGCCTGTGCAGATCGCGCCGTTGATCGTCAAGGTGATGTCCACCATCGGTCACTGCCCCTCGTTGGCCCGGTAGTTGGCACAGTCCGCGGCCTCTCGCAGGCCGCGACGCACCAAGGCAGCCGCGACCTTCTTCCGGTAATCCGACGACCCGTGCAGGTCGGCTGGCGGGTCCAGATCGCCGGTGGCACGGCGCGCTGCCTCTTCGAACAGCTCAGCCAACGGCGTCTCGCCGATCAGCAGATCCTCCGCGTCGGCGGCCCGGACCGGCACATCAGACACGCCGGCAAACGCCAGCCGGGCATCGCTGATCGCACCCTGGGAAAGCGTCAGTGATGCCGCCAGGCCGACAATGGCAAAGTCACCGTGGCGGCGGGCGACCTCCTGAAAGCTGGTCCCCGTGCCCGGTCCCGCGGTGGGGAAGCGCACCTCCGTGAGGAGTTCGTCGGGACGGCGTGAGGTCGTCAGGTACCCCTCGAACCACTCCGCCGCCGGCACAACCCGTTCGCCCGAGGGGCCTCGCACCACGAACTCAGCATCGAGCGCCCGGGCGACGGTCGGCAACTCGGCGGCCGGATCTGCATGCGCCAGACTGCCTCCGATCGTGCCGCGGCTGCGGATTGCTTCATGACCGATCAACGGCAGAGCGGCTGCCAGCAACGGCACGGCATCGCCGACGGTCCCGGATTCCTCGGCAACATACTCTCGCGTCATGGCACCGACCGTCATCCAGCCGTCTGCCGCCGACACCCCGTACAGCTCATCTATGCCGTTGATATCGATGAGCACCGCGGGGCGCGCCAGCCGCATCGCCAGCAGCGGTATCAAGCTCTGGCCGCCGGCGAGCACGCTCGCCTCGTCAAGGTGCTCGGCCAGCAAACCGACAGCTTCAGCAACGGTCGTCGGCGCCTCGTACTCAACAGGAGGCAACTTCATCGGCCCGGCCCTTCATCGGAGGCGACTCTTCCCTAGCCCGCCAAGGCTCATTAGCCACCCTAACAACCATGGCGACGGCAACTACCGTCACCGAAGCCGAATCCCCGTAGACCTTCCGCACGGGCACTAACCCCAGCTGGTCGCGGCGGCGGGTCAGGTACGCGGTCTCAGCGGTGTTGCCCGCCAGTTCGATGGCTTTGTCGTACGCCGCGCGTGACGTCTGGCTGCGGCCCAGCCGGCGCAGCAGGTCGGCGCGGGCCGCATGGTAGGCGTGATAGCCGGCCAGCTTGTCCTCAAGACGGTCGACGGCCGCCAGTGCCACCTCCGGGCCGTCAAGCTCGGCCACCGCGATGGCCCGGTTGAGGGCGATGATCGGCGAGGGGTCGAGGCGGACGAGCTGGTCGTAGAGGACGAGGACCTGCGACCAGTCGGTGTCACGTACGTCGCGGGCGGAGGTGTGCACCGCGTTGATCGCGGCGAGAATCTGGTAGCGACCCGGAGCCACCCCGGCGGCCAGGCGCTCACGCACCAGCCGGTGACCCTCGGCGATCAGTGCCGCGTCCCAGGTCCCGCGGTCCTGTTCGACGAGGGTGACCAGTTCGCCGCTGGCCGAAACCCGGGCGGTGCGGCGGGCCTCGATGAGGAGCATCAGCGCCAGCAGCCCGGCCACCTCACCGTCCTCCGGCATGAGGGCACGGATCAGGCGAGTGAGCCGGATCGCCTCGGCGGTCAGGTCATGACGTACAGGCTCGGTGCCGGGGCCGGTCGCCAGGTAGCCCTCGTTGAAGACGAGGAAGAGGACGGCGAGTACGCCGGAGACGCGGGACGGGAGATCCTCCGCGGACGGCATCCGGTAAGGGATGCGAGCCGCCCTGATCTTGGCCTTCGCACGGGTGATCCGCTGCCCTACGGTGGTCTCCTGCACCAGGAAGGCACGGGCGATCTCGGGCACGGTCAGGCCCGCGACCATGCGCAGCGTCAGCGCCACGCGGGTCTCCATCGCGAGCGCCGGGTGACAGCAGATGAAGATCAGCCGGAGCCGTTCGTCCTCGATGGCGCCGAGAGGCTCGGGCGGGTCAACGTTGTACAACATCTGAGCCTCCTTCTGCTTGTCGTCGCGCTTGTTCTCGCGCCGGATCCGGTCGACGGCCTTGCGGTTGGCGGTGGTGGTCAGCCAGGCGCCGGGATTGGGAGGTACGCCGTCGGTCGGCCACCGCCCGACTGCGGCCGCGAACGCCTCGGCCGCCGCCTCCTCAGCGATGTCGAGGTCACCGAAACGCCTGGTCAGAGCGGCGATCACCCGCACCCACTCCTCGTGGTGGGCCTGGGTGATCGCCTCCCGGACGTCGGCCACGCTCACAGGAACGGCCGCACCTCGACCTTGCGGTTGCAGGCCTTGGACCCCTCGGCGGCGAGCTTGAGCGCCACATCGAGGTCGGCGGCCTCGATGACCCAGAAGCCGGCGAGGTACTCCTTCGACTCAAGGAACGGGCCGTCGGTGAAGATCGGCTCCTCGCCCCGGTTGTCGATGACGGTGGCCGAGATGGGCGCCCCGAGGCCGCCGGCGAAGACCCAGTGGCCCTCCGCCTGGAGCCGCCCGTTGAACACGTCGATCGCCGCCTCCTCCTTCGGGGTGGCGAGGCCGGCCGAGTCGTCGATCACGGAAAACAGGTACTGCATCTCGGATCATCTCCTGTGATTCGGGGTGCCCCGCGTGGGCGCCCGCTCACCCCTGCTACGAACACCTCTGCCCCGATCCGACACCGCCGCCGGGACTTCTCAAGGATTTTCTGGAGCGCGCAGGCATAGCCGTGGAAGGATGCCCACCATCTGGCGGCCGCCCCACCATTGGTCGATGACCGAGATCACAGATGAGTAGTCGGCCGGGCTGAGCTGGCGGATCCGGAATGTCACGGTGCTTAGAGCCTCCACTGATGCAGGCGGTCGCCCGAGCCGCCCCCGCACTCGGCGCGGTATGAGCAGTAAATCAGTCGAGCCGGGCCAGCGGCTCATCTACGCTGGCAGACTGGCAGCAGCGGAGGGACCGGGTGATGCAGGTTTTCCTGGAGACGCAGCGGCTGGTGCTTCGCCGGTTCACCGTGGCCGATGCGGACGACCTGGTGAGCCTGGATGCCGATCCCGATGTCATGCGTTTTGTCACCGGCGGGGTGCCCACGTCTCGCGAGGAGATCGAGAACGAGGTCCTACCCGCCTTTCTTGGCTATTACCAGCGGTATGAGGGCTTCGGGTTCTGGGCGGCCGTGGAGAAGGCGACCGGGGAGTTCTTGGGCTGGTTCCATTTCCGGCCTCGCCCGGACGCCGACCCCGCCGAGGTTGAGCTGGGGTACCGGCTGCGCAAGTCGGCCTGGGGTAAGGGGTATGCCACCGAGGGGTCGCGCGCGCTGATCGGCAAGGGCTTTTCCGAGTTCGGCGTGCAGCGGGTGGTCGCCGAGGCGATGGCGATCAATACGGCCTCGCGGCGGGTGATGGAGAAGGCGGGCCTCAAGCTGGTGCGGATCTTCCATCAGCCCTGGCCGTATCCGATCGAGGGCGACCAGTTCGGGGACGTCGAGTACGCGCTGGACAAGGCCGATTGGCAGCAAGACCAGCACGGGGCCAGTGGCGGCCCACCAGTGTGAGCGGCAGATGCGGATATTGAGCGTGGGCGTGGCAATGTATAAACCAGCCTGTCGCACAAAAGGTTGCGGAGGCCCTAGATATTCGGGAACTGGATTATGCCTTGTCGGCTAGCCGTTCAGAGCGGATGGCGGATCCTGGCTTATCGTTAATGGCAGCGCGGCAGTCGTTGACCTAATGATGGCCGTGGTGCAAGACTCAAGTACTCAGGGTCGGCCCGTGCGTCGGCGGGCGTCGCACGGCACGTTCATGAAATTGCCGTCACGTAGGAGCATGATTCGGCGGCGGGAGGTGCTAGCAGGCGTCGTGATCCGGACTGACTCTCCGAGGGAGCGGCTTGATATGCCGGGGTGGGAGATTCCCGGGTATACCGAGCTGCGGGCACTCGGTTCGGGCGGGTTCGGCGATGTGGTGCTGGCCAGGCATGACGAGTCAGGAATCCTGGTAGCGGTCAAGTACCTGCGCC
This sequence comes from uncultured Actinomycetes bacterium, assembly GCA_963722055.1. Lineage (GTDB taxonomy): Bacteria > Actinomycetota > Actinomycetes > Streptosporangiales > Streptosporangiaceae > Palsa-504. The sequence goes on from CAVRLA010000011.1 coordinate 25,731, forward strand.
GTGACCTGCTGGCCGATCCCGGGTTCGCGGCGATGTTCCGCGATGAGGCGGCGGTCCTGGCCTCGCTGGATGATCCGAACGTGGTCCGGCTCTATGAGTACATCGAGTCGCCGACCGGCGCGGTCATCGTGATGGAGCTCATCGATGGGGTCTCGATGCGGGAGATCTTGTCTGATCAGGGCGCGACCACAGCGGAGGCGGCGCTGGTGGTGTGGCAGGGCTCGCTGCTGGGCCTGGCGGCAACGCATGCGCGCGGGGTGCTGCACCGGGCTTACAAGCCGGAGAACGTGCTGGTCAACGTGGAGGGTGTCAGTAAGCTCACCGATTTCGGCCTCGCCCCGCGGGGACGGGACCGGCCGGTCCCGGCGGGCACGCTGGCGTACGCGCCGCCCGAGCAGCTCAGGGGCGCCCCGGCCAGCCCGGCCGGGGATATCTACGCGGCCACGGCCACCTTCTATGAGTGCCTGACCGGTCATCCGCCGTTCACTGGGCAGACCACCGAGGCGTTGCTGGCCCAGCACCGCTCCGAGCCAGTACCGCTGGAGACGGTACCGGAGCCGCTACGGCCGCTGGTCACGGCCGGGCTGGCCAAGGACCTCGGTGACCGGCCCGCTGCTGCGGCTACCTTGGTCAGCGAGATGCGCGTCGTCGCCACGGACGTCTACGGCCAGGACTGGGAGGATCGTGGCCGGTCGCGCCTGGCCGAGGCGGTGCCGCTGCTGGCAGGCCTGTGGCCGTCCGGCGCGGCGCCTGCGGGGCAAGGCGCCCCGGTGGAGGGGGTCAATCCGCCCCGTAGTTCCCAGGGATCCCGCCCATCGCGAAGCCCGCGGCATCTCCGGCATGAAGCACATCCCCGGCATCTCGGGCGCCTCCGTGTGGCCGTTGCCGCCGCGGCTGCGGCCGCGGCTGTCGTCGCGATCGTCGTGATCAGCGGCTCGTCTCATTCAGCCTCGGGCACCAGCGCCCTCCCGGCGTCAGCCGCCTCCGCGAGCACGCTGCCTCGAGTGGTGAAGTTGCGCCCATCTGCGGCAGTGACCGCGAGCTCGCCACGGTCACTGCCGCCGTCGCCATCTCCCAGCAGCCGGGGGAACGCCCCGCCCGGCTACAATGCGTACGCTAATCCGCGGTACGGATTCACCGCGCTCTGGCCCTCGTCCTTCCGGGCGCAGCCGCCGCCCGAAGACGGCGACGGACAAGATTGGACCTCACCGGATGGTCAGGTTCTACTGGCGGCTTACGGAACGAATAACGTTCTTAACTATTCACCCGAGCAGGACGAAGCAGCCGACGCCCGGCTCATGTCTGTCGTTTATGTCAATATCAGCGGAGACATCGTCACCGTGAGCGGCTACACGAACAACGGACGCACCGTCGTGTACCAGCGAGACGTGGTTGGCCCAGGCTCCATCGATACCCTTTACTGGAGCTACCCCGTAAATCAGAAGGCACAGCTGGATGCTGCAGTCACGCAGACAGCGCTAACATTCCAGCCAGGAAATGTCACTACGTCACACTAGTGCCGCATCAGACTCGGTTGCCCCGTGACGTGCCTGCGGCACAGCGCATCCGCGATTTCGCCCCTGCCGGGCACCCCGCCTGGCTGCCCACCACTCATCCACGCTTCGCCGCCCTCTTTTTCCGCTATTCGAAAATAATCGCGGAATATCCGGCTTTCGTGGAACATCCGGGCAACTGGGGTTGCCCGAAGTTTCCGTGAAAGCCCGAATTACCTCGCAAATGTGACGTGAGGAACTGGAGCGCGGCACGAGGTGCGATCAGTCACCGAACCAGCCGCACCGCAACCGCGGCGCTCCCGCCATGCCCACCTCCGGCCGGGCGAACCTAACCAGCCGCGGCACTAGGTGTGAGCTGAATGGGCGGCTGTGCGCTCCGATACGACGACAGGGCTAGTTGCTGCGCTGCTCGGCGTTCAGGTCGGCCTCACCGGCCGTGCGTCCGGGCCGAAGCGGACCGTACCTGGGACAGTGGGCACGGCGGCCTGGCAAGATGCCCGTGTGCTCGATGACTCGGTTCCGGCGGTAACCCGCAGGGGCGCCCTTAGCCAAGGCGGGGCGCTAGCGGTCGCGATTGGCGCCCTGCGCATGACGCGCTCGCTGGCCGTCGTCCCCCGCCGCACGGCCGTCACGGCGCAGCCTTCCGACATTCAGTTCAACATTGCCGCGTTCATGGCGGGCCCGCCGCAGACCTTTGGCAGCGGCGTGCTCTTCCAGATGCCGCCGGTGCACACCGTGTTCCTCACCGGGAGGCTGCTGCGGGCGCCGACCCGGGCCGACCAGGCCGAGATGGGGCGGGTACTGCAGGTGCTGGAGCAGTATTACCCGTGGGGCGCGGGCGGCCTGGTCACGTTCGTCGGCTACGGGTTGCCATACTTCACCCGGTTGCCGGGGGGACTGCGGGGCACCCTGGTCAGGCGGCAGATGCCGCGCTTGCTGACTGATCGGAACCGCTACGTCCTGGAAGAGGCAGTGCCCGGCCCGACCGATGTCAGCGCGGCCAATCCCGGCCTTAGCAAGCTGCGTTTTCAGATGCCGGTGGTCATCGAGCACAATGACCTGCTGTTCACGCTGCGCAGCGACAACTCAGGGTTTCTCCAGGACGTACTTGGGTGGTTCGGCGGGAGCAACCGCTTGCACGGGCAGCCGGTGCGCTCGCCCGCCTGGCGGGGACTGGTCAGGTTCACCTCCTCCAGGCACATGTTCGTGCAGCGGGGACTGCCCAGGCTGGTTGCGGAGCAGCACGGGCTGCCGTTCGCGGATTTCATTAACCGCCAGTCGCCCATGTGGATGGGCTTTGCCGATCAGCAGACCGATGGCTCAGGGCCCGCCGCCATCTGTACATTCGCGGGGAACTCCTCGGCGCGGCTGACCACGGCCCGCCCCGGCGACTACTTCGACAACGGGTCGGTACAGCACCTCTCCCACGTCGTCCTGGACATGCTGCAGTTTTTTGACATGGCCAGCCCGTCAGCAGTTCCCGGCGCGGCCGGCACGTTTGCCGAACGGGTGCAGCTCATGTTTCACGCCCCGCCGATCGCCTCGGAAGACAAGAACCCCTACGCCGATGGCGGCGGCCCGGCACTACTGCCGAACGAATACCGCGGGCCCGATTATGCGAAGTTTACGGCGCAGGGAATCGGTACCCTCGCGGGTCAGCACCGGATGGGTCACCTGTCGTGCGTGCAGCGTGTGTCACGAGCGGCGGACGACACACCGATCCACTTGCGTATGGACGGACCAGGGTTCGACAGCATGGACATGCCGGGCGGCGGAAACCAGCCCAAGCTCCAGTTCACGATCTTCGTGCCATCCGCGAATTTCTTCACCTCACTCCGTACTCACCAGGCCTCACTTGACCTGCAACGCACCTATGACGTCCAGCCAGGCGTCAACGGCCTGGAACGGTTCCTCACCACCACCAGGCGCCAGAACTTCCTCGTCCCGCCGCGGCGCCACCGCGCGTTCCCGCTCACTGAGTTCACCTAGCCCACCGGGTCGTTCCAGGGTGCGATGACGAGACCCGCGGGCTTCGAATGAGGTGTTTGACCTGCGAATACTCGGAGTGCGACACTTGAACGGCTATACGTCCCCGACAATTCTGAGCAGCAGCGCTTCACCACTCAACCGGAAGAAGGCCCAGATGGGGGAAGCGTCATCGAACTCCGATCCAACGCTGCCACCTCGTAAGGGTGAGAGCGAGGCGACTCAGCCCTGGCCGGCTAACCCAGTTCAACCGCCCGATCAGCCGCCGACGTACGTCCCGCCGCGCCAGCCGGCGACCGAACCGCCGCGCCGACCAGGGGCGGATGCACCGCGTCAGCCGCCGACGTACGTCCCGCCGCGTCAGCCGCCGACGTACGTCCCGCCGCGCCAGCCGCCGACGTACGTCCCGCCGCGTCAGCCGGCGACCGAACCGCCGCGCCGACCAGGGGCGGATGCACCGCGTCAGCCGCCGACCATCATCACGCCGCGCCAGCCACCGGCCGGCGCGGTGCCCTATGAGCCGACGATGGTGCCGCCTCACGAGCCGACGATGGTGCCCCACGAGCCGACGATGTATGCCCCGCTGCCCGAGTCGTCGGCGGCTGCCGGACGGCTTCAGGCACCGGACGCTGCGGCGCCTCAGCCACCGGCGTCGGAAGTGGTGCGGTACGGTCCGGGGGTTCCCGCGGGCCAGGCGGCCGTTTCCGCGGGCCAGGCGGGCGTGGCGGCGGAGAGCGTGTGGCGCTCCGGGCGCCCGCCCGGGCCGCCGCCTGGGCGGGCCAAGCTGCGGCGGCGGCTGGGTTTGCTGCTGACCGTGATCTTGCTCGTGGCGGCCGGGGTCGTGGTGTACCTGCGCTTCTTCGATCATCCGTCGCTCCACGTGACCGGTGTGGAGATCTTGCGGCCGACCAGGACCGGGTGCACGGTGGACGTGACCGGGCGGATCAATACGAACGGCGGGGCCGGGACGGTTTCCTACCAGTGGGTGTTCCAGCCGCAGACCCAGGCCCCGCAGCCGCTGAACCAGTCGCTCACGGCCGGGCAGCACACGGTTAACGTGACCATCGCCGTCGAAGGCCAAGGTCACGGCACCGTCTCCCAGCTCGTCACCCTCGACGTGCTCGGCCCCGGCACGGGCACCGCGTCCACCACGGTGACCATCAGCTGCTGACCCTTAGCCCGGGAGGGCGGGCACCGAAGCGGGTAACGACGGAGGCGGCGATGCGCGCGGCGAACTCGGCCGCGCCGACCAGGTCCGCGGCTGGGGGGGCTGGGCCGCCCGCGAGCCACCGGCTCATGAAGGCACCGCAGAACGCATCGCCCGCGCCGGTGGTGTCCTGTACCGCCTGGACGTGCACGGCCGGGATGCGGACCGGGGCCTGTCCGGCCACCGCCAGCATGCACCCGGCGCTGCCCAGTTTCAGCGCCACGACGCCGTAGTGGCTGGCCAGGCGGCTGGCCATCGTCACCGGGTCCGCGTCGCCGACGAGGACCGCGGCCTCGTCGCGGTTGGGGAAGCAGACCGCGGCGCCCTCGGTCCAGCGCAGGAACGCCCCGGGTTCCATCCGGGCCAGGAAGGCGGCCGAGCCGGGATCGACGGTGACGGCCAGGTCGCGGGACCGGGCCTGCTCGAGTAGCCACAGGGCCACCTCGAGCAGCGGCGGCTCGCAGAACGTGTAGCCGGTCAGGTGCAGCACGTCCGCCTCGTCCAGCAGGCGGGCCGGGAGGTCCTCTTGGTGGAGCCGCTGGTTCGCCCCCCGGTCGGTGAACATGGTCCGCTCGCCGTCGGGGGCCACCATGATCACGATCGAGCCGGTATCGGCCGCCGGGTCGACGGCCAGGTGCGCGCGGACGCCGACCCTGGTCAGCTCGCGCCGGTGATAGCCGACGTCGCGGGCGCCGACCCGCCCGGCGAAGGTGACCGCGGCGCCGAGATGGGCCATCCAGGCCGCCTGGTTGGCGGCGGAGCCGCCCGGACGGTCTCGGATCGCCGCTGGGGTGTCACTGGCCGGCACCACTCCAGCCAGCGGTTTGACCAGTACGTCATTGATCACGTCACCGCAGACCAGGATCGGCCGGCTGGCGATCAGCGGGGCTCACCGGTCCGGGCGGCCCACGACGTCGCGATCTGGCCCGCGAGCTCGATGTTGCCTCGCGCGATGGCCAGGTTCACCTCGACGCTGGCCCCGCCGGTTACCTGCTGGATGTGGTCGAGCAGGAAGGGGCTGACCGCCTTGCCGCGGATGCCCTGGTCGGTCGCGAGGGCCAGGGCCTCCCCCAGCGCGTCGTCGAGCACGCCGGGATCCAGCTGCAGCGCGGTGGGCAGCGGATTGGCCACGAGCAGGGCCGATGGCTCACCGAACGCGTCCCTGGCCGCCATGATGTCGGCGATCTCCGCCGGGGAGTCAACGCGCCAGTCCAGGTCGTAACCGGAATCCGAGAGCCAGAAGGCGGGGAAGCGCGAGGTCCGGTAGCCGACGACCGCGACACCGAGCGTCTCCAGCCGTTCCAGCGTGGCCGGGATGTCCAGGATGGACTTCACCCCGGCCGACACGACCGTGATCGGCGTCCGGGACAGGATGGTCAGGTCCGCGGACTCATCGAAGGTCTCGCCCGCGCCCCGATGTACGCCGCCGAGGCCGCCGGTGGCGAACACCCGCAGGCCGACCCGCGCCGCCAGCACGGACGTGGCCGCGACCGTGGTGCCGCCGGTCACCTTGCGGGCCATCGCGATGGCGATGTCCCGGCTGCCGACCTTGACCACGGACTCGTCGGTCGCGATGCGCTCGAGGTCATGGGCATCGAGCCCGACCTTCGGCACGCCGTCGATGAGCGCGATGGTGGCCGGGGTCACTCCTTGGGCATCGAGGACCTCCTCGAACCCCTGCGCAGCGGCCAGGTTGCCGGGGCGGGGCAGGCCGTGCGAGATGATCGTGGACTCCAGCGCGACCACCGGCTGGCCGTCCGCGAGCGCGGCGCTGACCCTCGGGGACACCTCTACCAGGGATGACGGCACGCACCGATTGTCTCATCCGGTCAGTAGCCGCGTGCTCCGACCACGTTGCGCAGCGGCTCACCGCCCGCGTAGCGGGCCAGCTGGTCCCGGACGATGGCCCGGGCCCGTGGGATGGTCTGTGTGCTCAGCCCGGCCACGTGCGGGGTGAGCAGCAGGCCCGGCGCGGACCAGAACGGATGGCCGGGCGGGAGCGGCTCGGGGTCGGTGACGTCGAGCGCGGCCCTCAGGCGACCCGCGGTCAGCTCGGCCAGCAGGGCGTCGGTGTCCACGACGGCGCCGCGGGCCGCGTTGACCAGCAGCGCGTGGTCATGCATCAGGCCAAGGAACCGCGCGTCGGCCAGTTGGACGGTGGCCCGGGTGACCGGGACGAGCAGGATCACGATGTCCGCCTGCGGCAGCAGGCCCGGCAGGTCATCGAGGCCGGACACGCCGTGCCGCGCGCGCCGGGCGACCCGCTCGACCGTCACCCCGAACGGGGTCAGCAGCCGCTCGACCGCGGCGCCGATCGAGCCGTACCCGACGATCAGGACCGTCTGGCCGGCCAGCGGCTCACCCGCCGTCGGCCGCCAGGTTCCGGCCTGCTGGGCGCGGGTGAAGGCCGACAGCTCCCGCACCTGAGCCAGGATCACGGCCATGATCCATTCGGCCACCGCCGGATCGTGGGCGCCCCGGGCGTTGCACAGGGTGACCCCGGCCGGGACGTGCGGAATTACCCGCTCGGCACCGGCCGACATCAGCTGGACCAGCCGCAGGTGCGGCAGTTTGGCCAGCATGGACAGCCGGGATCCGGGCACGCCGAACGGGAGCACCACGACCTCAACCTCGTCGGCTGAATCCGGCAGTTGCTCGCCGCCGGTCCAGACGTCGGCGGCCATCCCGTCGGGCAAGCCGCCCATCGCCTCGACCCAGCCCGGCTCGGGCAGCCACACCCTGATCGTCCTCGCGGTCGTCATGACCGCGACGCTACTCCAGCCGCTACCGGGCCCCGGCCAGGTACGACTGGCGGCGCTGCCACGACTCGGGCACGTGATCGTCCTGGTCCGGTGTGGTCGTCGCCGGACCGATGATGACAACGGGGCACGGAGCCGATCGCAGGCACGCCCGGATGACAGGGCCAGCCCCGCGGTACGGGTCCGGGCCGTGGGCGGTGCGGCCGAGGACCAGCATGTCGGCCTCGTGTGCATGGTCGAGCAGGACGCGCGCCGCGAGACCTTCGGTGATCTCCGTGCACACGCTGACGCTGGGATACAGACTGACCGCCTCGCTGACCGATCGGCGCAGCACCTCACGGGCAGCGCCCCAGCTCCCACTGGTCTGCCGCGGGGCCGGTGCAGCGTAGCTGGCGACCTGATGACACGCGGATTCCAGGGCGAGGACCGCGTGAACCTCGGCGGCGCGCAGGCTGGCTTCCCTACACGCCCATCTCAGAGCGGCCACGGACTCGGCCGAGCCGTCGACACCGACCACGATGCGCCGAACACCGGGATCTTTTGTCATGACGATTCCTATTCCTACCCGCTCGCTACCTCTGACGCTCTCGTCCGTCCCGCCACAGCCGCACCGTCAGAGTTTTCCAAGTCTTGACTGACAGTTTCCGATGGTAAACCGCGGAAAGGTGCCCTGACGAGAGGCGTCCACCGCTTTTCACCCCTATATAAAGCCAATTTCACCCTGCGTACGACCACCCTTGGTACCTATGGGTCAGCCGAGCATTTGGCAGCTTGTCATCAACCCGGCGGGTACACGGGGGTCAGGTGACTGCCGGAGTGACCCTTGTGCACGCGGATCTGGGCTGGGATGCGCTGCTTCAGTTCGGTTACGTGGCTGACGATGCCGACCATCCGGCCTCCCTCGCGCAGCCCGTCCAGCACGGTCATCACCTCATCCAGGGTCTCCTCGTCCAGGCTGCCGAAGCCCTCGTCGACGAACAACGCCTCGATCCGGGTGCCGCCCGCCTCGGCGGTGACGACGTCGGCGAGGCCGAGGGCGAGGGCCAGGCTGGCCAGGAAGGTTTCGCCGCCGGACAGGGTGCTGGTATCGCGGTCCACGCCGGTCCAGGCGTCGCAGGCCAGCAGGCCGAGTCCGGAGCGGCCCGCGCCGCGGCGCGTGTCGGTGTGGATCAGCGCGTACCGGCCCGAGGTCATCGCGAGCAACCGCTCGCTGGCAGCGACCGCGACCTCCTCCAGGCGGGCGGCCAGGACGAAGGCGGACAGCGTCATCCGGAGCGTGTTGGCGCCCTGCCCGGCGGCCAGGTCGGCCAGGCGGCGGGCCTCGTCGGCCCGGTCCGCGAGCGGCTTAAGGTCTGCTTGGCTCTGGCCGAGCTGCGGCGCGAGGCCGGCCAACTGGTCCGCCCGGTGCTGGGCCAGCCGGGCCGCGGCCAGCGCGCCGTCGTGGGCCTCGCGGGCGGTGTCCACCGCGACCAGGGCTCCGGCGACGTCGGCAGGCGGATCGGCCGACACGTCCAGGTCGGGATCGGCGAGCAGCTTGGCGTTGGCCTCGGCCGCGGCCTCATGGGCCCGGATGACCTGATCGGCCGCGGCGCGCCGGTCGACGGGACGCTGCGCAGCGCGGACCGCGTCGAGGTCCGCGAAACCAGCGGCGGCCGCGGCCGCCAGCGCCCGGTCCCGCGCCGCGCGGGCCGCGTCCTCAGCGCGGACCGCTGCGTCGGCCGCGTCGGCGGCAGCAATGAGCGCGTCGGCCGCCTGCCCGGCGGCGCGCAGCGCGGAGTCCAGGTCCGGCCAGCCGTCCAGCTGGGCCAGCAGCGACTGGCGGTACCGGGCCGCGCGCTGGTCCGCCTCGGCGGCCTGGCGGAGCTCCGCGTCACGCTGCTCGGTGAGCTCAGCCTGGAGTTTTCCGTTGCCCGCGATGTCCTGGTCGAGCGTGTCCAGCGCCGCCTGGACCTCGCTCAGCCGGGCCGCGGCGGCGGTCAGCTGGGCCGCCTGTACGGCCAGCCCGTCCGCGCGAGCGGCCAGCCGGGCTGCCTCGGCCGCGAGCGTGACCAGATCTCCGGGGGCGGTGAATCCCGCGCCTTCCAACCGGGCGGCCAGGTCGTTGACCAGGATGTCCGCCGCGGCCAGCTTGGCCCCGAATATCTCCGCCCGGTCGGCCGCGGCGGCTGCTTCGGCGTCCGCGGCCTCTTCCTGCTCCCTGGTCACCCGCTGGCCGCGCAGCTCGCACGGCTCGGGGTGGTCGAGTGACCCGCAGACCGGGCACGGTGTGCCATCGACCAGGGTGGCGGCCAGCTCAGCGCGCATGCCGTCGATGCGCGCCTCGCGCAGCCGGGACGCTTCGTCGCGGAGCTCCGCGGTCTCCAGCCTCGCCGCGAAGTAGGCGTCCTCCTGGCGGCGCGCGTCGGTCCGGGCCTTGACCAGGGCACTGGCGTCGTCCGCGGCCCGGCGGCAGGCGTCGGCCGCGGCCGCGTGGGCGGGCAGTTCCTGGCCGGCCTGGCGGGCCTGATCGCGTTCGGCAACGAGCCTCGGGCGCTGCTGCTGCCGGCCGGTGAGCGTCGTTTCGGCGCCGGCGAGCTGGGCGGTCAGCGCGTCCGCGGTCACGCGAGCGGCGTTCGCGTTCTCATCCTCGTCGGCTGCTTGCTGGTCCAGGGTTCGCAGCGCATCCAGGCGGCCAAGCCGGGCGAGGAACTGCTGGCCTATCGTCCGCAGCTCGGGGGCGGTAGCCGCGGGATCAGCACAGCCGAGGACCTCGACGCCGACCCGGGTGCGATCCTGCTCGGCCTGGGCCTGGACCAGAGCATCGCCGGCGCGTTCGGCCTCGCCGAGCGGTCCGGCCGCCTCGGCGGCGCGGGTGGCGGCCGCGAGCTCTCGGTGCAACTCGTCGACGCCGGGCTCGGCCGCGGCCAGTTCGTCGCGGGCGCGGAGGGCTTCGGCGAGCCGCCGCTGCCGGTCGGCCAGGCGCTCCGCGTCGCGCTGGCGGTCCTGAGCCTGATCAAGCTCGGCGCGGCGCGTGCGGACCTCGGCCTGGCCGGCGGTGGCCGCGGCGGCCGCGATCTCGGCCAGCCGCGTAGCCCAGGCGGGATCGGGCAGCGCGTCGAAGTCACGCGAAAGCGCGTCCGGTTCGTCGGGGGATACGGCGTCGCCGTCGGCACCGGCCGGGGATACGTCGGCGACCTGGGCGACCCGGGCGGCCAGTTCCTTGACGGCCTGCCTGGCTTCCTCTACCGTGCGGGCCGTCGTCCGGCGTCGTTCCGCGAGCCAGTCCTCCACCTGGCGGAAGCGATCCGTACCGAACAGCTTCTGTAGAAGCTTTTCGCGGTCATCTTCCTTGGCGTGCAGGAACTGCGCGAACTGGCCCTGGGGCAACAGCACGACCTGGTAGAACTGCTCGGCGGACATGCCCATGAGGTCCTTGATCTCGTCATCGGCCTCGCCGGCCCGGGTGGAGACTGGCTCCCATCCGCCGCCTCGAGCCTCCTCGAGCAGGATCTTGGCCTGCTCGGTGGTGGTCCCGCCGCCCCGCCGCTTCGGGCGCTGCTGCTCGGGCTTGCGGGTAATCCGCATCCGGCGGCCGCCCATGGTCGCCTCGAGCTGGACTTCCGTCGCGGTGCCGGGCGCCGCGTGATCCGAGCGCAGCCGCCGGGCCTTGGCGCGCTCGCCGGGGACCCGGCCGTAGAGGGCGAACCCGATGGCGTCCAGGAGCGTGGTCTTGCCCGCGCCGGTCTCGCCGTGCAACAGGAACAGGCCCGCGCTGGCGAGGTCATCGAAGCAGACCTCGACGGTGCCGCCGAACGCACCGAACGCGGTCACGCGCAGCCGGTGCGGGCGCATCAGTCGGCCTCTCTGTTCATTTCCGGCGTGCGCACGGCCTCGAACGCCTCGGTGAACAGCCGCCGTTCGCCGTCGGTGGCCGGGGCGTTCCTGACGTGCTGGACGAACTCCTCGCAGATGGCGCGGTCGTCGCGGCCGACGACCCGGGCCTGGTAACTGCGGGCACCGGACTCTGGGGACGGCGTGGGCTCGAAGGTGAGCACCAGGATGTGCGGGAACCGGGTCCGCAGCGCGTCCATCGGGCCCTCGGGACGGCTCGGGTCGGTGAGGGTGACCGACACGAAGTCTTGCTGAAATGGAGCGTAGGCCGAGGAGGCGAGCAGGTCCGCGAGGCGGCCGCGGAGCAGGCTCAGCCGACGGTAGGCGGGCGCGGGCACGTGCTCGGCCCTTTTGACACCAGTGGCGTCCAGTTCGACCAGCCAGCTGCCCTTGCGGTGGGTCGCCTCGGAGAACGAGTAGGGCAGCGGCGAGCCGCTGTACCGCAGATGCGCGGCGAGCGTCTGCTGGCCGTGCAGGTGGCCGAGCGCGACGTAGCTGAAGTCCCTGAAGATGCTCGCGGGCACCTGACCGACCCCGCCGACCGTGATGTCGCGCTCGGACTCGCTGGCCGCTCCCCCGGTGACCCACCCGTGGGCCATCACCACCCGGCGGCGTACGCCGCGGGCATCCGCGTCGGCCTTGATCTGCTGGATGGCATGGCCGAGCACTCCGGCGTGCCCCCTGGAAACCTCTGGAGGGAACTCGCCGCGGACGGCGTCGGGTTCGGCGTACGGCACGCCGTAGACGGCCACCGGCCCGTGCGCATCCGCCAGCAGGACCGGGCGGGCCAGTTTGGCGACCTGGGTGCGCAGGTGCACGCCGGTCAGCTCCAGCAGGTCGCTGCCGAAGCCGAGCCGGCGGGCGGAGTCATGATTGCCGCTGATCAGCACGATCTTCGCCCCGGTAGCGTGCAGCCGGAGCAGGGCGTCCGCACAGAGCTCGACGGCGTCCACCGGGGGCACAGCCCGGTCGTAGATGTCCCCCGCCACCAGCACCACGTCGACCTTTTCCGAACGGACCGTGGAAACGAGGTGATCGAGGAACGCGGCCTGCGCCGCGCGGAGATCCGCCCGGTGCAGCGACCGGCCCAGATGCCAGTCGGACGTGTGCAACATGAGCATGGCCCGGACCATAGCGTGCAGGAGCGACATTACGGCCCGGTACGGCGCCGCGCCGCGTACCCTTTCTGCACATGAGCCTGGGCAACAGAGCCGGTCCCGTGGCCATTGCGCTGGCGGCGATGCTGGTCACCGGGCTGCTGAGCGCGTGCAGCTCGTCGCCGCAGCCGCAGACGGCAGCGAGCGCCTACTTCGCCGCCTGGGCCAAACAGGACTGGGCCGCGATGCAGCAGCTGGTCTCGCAACCGCCCGCCGACTTCACCGCGGTGAACCAGGCGGCGTTCACCGACCTGGGCGTGCACCAGGCCAGCTTCACCCCGGGGCAGGCGGCGACCGATGGCTTGACGGCCGCCGAGCCGTTTACCGAGCGGCTCGCCGTCTCCGGTGTGGGCACCATCACGATCAGGTCCACCCTGCACCTGGCGCTGGCCCAGGGCCACTGGCTGGTCAACTGGTCGCCGGCCACGATCGCGCCCCAGCTGAAGACCGGCGATCAGCTCATGCTCCGGCTGACCTGGCCGTCCCGGGCGGCCATCCTCGGCGCGGACGGGGCACCGTTGGTGACCATGGGCCAGGTGGTCACGATCGGCGTGGAGGGCGCCCGGATCAAGGACGCTTCGGCCGTCAAGGCCGCGTTGGTCACCGCCGGCGCCACAGAGGCTGAAGCCAACGGTGCCATCGCCGCGGCCAAGCTGCACCCGACCTATTTCGAGCCGGTCTTCACCGTGTCCCAGGCGCGCTATAACGAGCTGGCCCCGACCATCTACCCCATCCCGGGCACGGTGTTCCAGTCGGGCAATGCGCGCAGCGCCATCACGCCGGGCCTGGCGGCCGGCGTGGTCGGCACGGTCGGGCCGATCACCGCCCAGGAACTCAACCAGCTCGGCGCGCCCTACAACGCGACCAGCGTGGTCGGGCAGACCGGCCTGGAGCAGGCGGACGAGCGCCAGCTGGCCGGCCAGCCGGGCGCGACGGTCACAGTGGTCACCAAGAGCGGCACGCGGGTCGCGACCGTGGCCACGCTGTCGCCCCGCCCGGGCACCCCGGTTACCACCACGATCGACTCGGCCACGCAGCACGCCGCCGAGGCGGCGCTGGCCGGGGAGCGTAAGAGCGCCGCGCTGGTCGCGGTGAACGCCGCCTCCGGAGCCGTCCTGGCCGCGGTCTCGGTCAACTCCGGCGGCTTCGACCAGGCCATTGACGGCGGCTTCCCGCCCGGCTCGACGTTCAAGGTGATCACCTCGACCGCGCTGATCACCCACGGGCTCACCCCCCGGTCGGCCGCGAGCTGCCCGGGCACCGCCACCGTGGACGGCGAGGTGTTCCACAACGCCGAAAGCGAGGCGCCGGTCAGCACGATGCTGCAGGCCTTCACCGAATCGTGCAACACCGCCTTCATCGATCTGGCCACCGGTCATCTGACGGCGCCGGACTTCCCGGCGGCCGCGACCATGTTCGGGCTGGGCCGCAGCCTGCACCTCGGGCTGGTCTCCTTCGACGGTTCGGTCCCGCAGCCGTCCGACCAGGCGGACCTGGCCGCGACCGCGATCGGTCAGGGACGGGTCCTGATGTCACCGCTGTCCATGGCCATGGTGGCCGCGGCCGCCGACACCGGGACGGTGCGCTCGCCGCAGCTGATCCTCGGGTCCGGCGGGTCCGGCGGGTCCGGCGGTTCCGGCGGGACGACCAGCACGCTGCCGTCGGACGTGGTCCGCGACCTGCACGAGATGATGGCGTCGGTGGTGACCAGCGGCACAGCCGCGGGCCAGGGCCTGCCGGCCGGCACCTTCGCCAAGACCGGGACCGCCCAGTACGGCACGACCAACCCGCTCAAGATCGACGCCTGGCTGATGGGCTTCAAGGGCGACATCGCGTTCGCGTGCCTGGTGGTTAACGCCAGTGGTAACGGCGGCCCCACCTGCGGCCCGATCGTGGCCAGCTTCTTCAACGACCTGCCCTAGCGGCCGACGAGCCAGGCGTCGACCTCGGCCTTCCACCGGGCCTGGTCGGCGGCGGGCACGAAGCAGGCGTCAAACGAGTTGCGGGCCAGCACGGCCAGCGTGGCGTCGTCGAAGCCGAACGCGGCCCGGACCGCGGCCAGGTTGTCGTCCACGTACCCGCCGAAGTAGGCCGGGTCGTCGCTGTTCACGCACGCGAGCAGCCCGCCCTCCAGCATGGCGGGCAGCACGTGGTCGCTGAGGGTGTCCACCACGCGCAGCGCTACGTTGGACAGCGGGCACACGGTCAGCGCGGTCTGCCGGTCTCGCAGCTCGGCGACCAGCCCGGGATCCTCCATCGACCGCACGCCGTGATCGACGCGCTCGACGTGCAGCAGATCGAGCGCCTCGTGCACGGTGTCCGGGCCGCCCTCCTCCCCAGCGTGCGCGACCAGCCGCAGGCCCTCGGCCGCGGCCTGCTGGTACACCCGTGTGAACAGCGCGGGCGGGTAGCCGATCTCGGTGGAATCGAGCCCGACGCCAATGAACTGGTCACGGAACGGCAGCGCCACACGGAGCGTCTCGGCCGCCGCGTCGGGCCCTAGGTCTCTGAGAAAGCACAGGATCAGGGCGGAGGATACGCCGTGCTCCCGCTCGGCGTCGGCCAGCGCGGCGGTCAGCCCGCCGAACACGGCGGCCAGCGGCACCCCGTGGCCCAGGTGCGTCTGCGGGTCGAAGAAGATCTCGGCCCGGCGCACCCCGGCCGCCGCGGCCCGGGTCAGGTACGCCTGCGCCAGGTCGTAGAAGTCCTGCTCCTGCTGGAGGACCCTCAGGTTCGCGTAGTGCAGGTCCAGGAAGGCCTGCAGGCTATCGAACCGGTACCTGGCCCGCAGTTCGGCCACGTCAGTGGTCGGCAGCGCGACGCCGTTGCGCGCCGCCAGCCGGACCAGCAGCTCAGGTTCAAGCGTGCCCTCGATGTGCAGATGCAGCTCAGCGACGGGAAGCATGCCAGCGATTCTGCCGCACGCAGCACGCTCCGTTCGATAAAAGATCTTTCAATCGCCCGAACGGACAGTGGTGCGCGCGTCGCCGGCCGGTTCGTTCGTGCTGGAATGTCGGCAGGGCGGTTTACGGTTCGTAAAAGGGGATGCAACGGGGTGTCGGGAGGATTGATGTCACAGTTCAACGGGGCAGGTGAGCAGCCTGCGATCCTGGTGGAGGGCCTGACCAAGTCGTTCGGGGAGGTGCACGCGCTGCGCGGTATCGACCTGTCCGTGCCGCGCGGGACCGTACTCGGCGTGCTCGGGCCCAACGGCGCGGGCAAGACCACCGCGGTCCGCATCTTGACCACCTTGCTGCTCCCGGACGGGGGGCGCGCGGTGGTCGAGGGCCATGACGTGGTCCGGGAGGCGGCCGCGGTGCGCCGGTCGATCGGGCTGGCCGGGCAGTCGGCGGCCATCCAGGAGGAACTGACCGGCCGGGAGAACCTGGAGATCATCGGGCGGCTGTACCACCTGAGCCGACCGGAGACCCGCCGCCGGGCCATCGAGTTGCTCGAGCAGTTCGGGCTGGCCGACGCGGCCGACCGGACCGCGAAGACCTACTCCGGCGGGATGCAGCGGCGCCTGGACCTGGCCGCGAGCCTGGTCGGCCGGCCGCGGGTGCTGTTCCTGGACGAACCGACGACCGGCCTGGACCCGCGGGCGCGGCTGGGCATGTGGGACATCATCAGGTCGCTGGTGGCCGAGGGAACCACGCTGCTGCTGACGACCCAGTACCTCGACGAAGCCGACGAACTGGCGAACGAGATCGTGGTCATCGACCACGGCCTGGTCATCGCTGCAGGCACCTCCGAGGAGCTGAAGAACCGGATCGGCGGGGACGTGATCGAGTTCACGGTGCCCGACCGCGGCCGGGTCGCCGACGCAATGGCGGCGATCAAGCCGATCGGCGAGGGCGAGCCGCACGCCGACGCTGAAACCGGCTTGGTCGGCGTGGGCGTCGGGTCCCGCGGGTCCGACGCGCTGATCGAGGCGGTGCGCGCGCTGGATGCCGCGGCCATAGAGAGCCACGGGCTGGCGCTGCGCCGGCCATCGCTCGATGACGTGTTCCTGACGCTGACCGGGCACGCCGCGGAGGATGAACAACCGAACGGACGCCGGCGCAGACCGCGTGGCCGACGCCGAGCGGACGACGAACAGACGGCGAGGGCGGCATCATGACGGCGATAACGGGCTCGCAGTGGGCTCCCAGCCTGGGCTACCGGATCCGCTGGGGAGTGAGCGATACGCTCGCCCTGACCAGGCGCAGTCTCCTGGTGTGGTTCCGGGTACCCGCTTACATCTTCTTCAGCGTGATCCAGCCGGTGATCTTCGTGCTGCTGTTCCGGTTCGTCTTCGGCGGCGCGATCCCGGTCAGCGTCCCCGGCGGCTACGTCAACTTCCTGATGCCGGGCATCATCGCGCAGACCGCGGCGTTCGCGACGTTCGGCACCGCCATCGTGCTCGCGCAGGAACTGAAGAAGGGCACCATCGACCGGCTGAAGTCCATGCCGATCGCACGCTCGGCGGTGCTCACCGGGCGGCTCACAGCCGACACCATTCGGATGTTCGTCACCATCTTGATCATCGTCGCCGTGGGCTACGCCGTCGGGTTCCGGTTCCTCAACGGTTTCGGCCCCGCCGTGGCCATGGTCGTGCTGGCCACCGTGTTCGGCGTGGCGATCGCCTGCATCTCCGCCTTCACCGGGCTGGCCATCGGGGACGAGGAAGCGGTGCAGTCGTTCGGGTTGATCTGGCTGTTCCCGCTTACGTTCGTGTCCTCGGCGTTCGTGCCGATCGCGACCATGCCCGGCTGGCTGCAGGCCTTCGCCAACCACCAGCCGGTCACGTTCGTGGTCAACACCATGCGCGCGATGGCGCTGGGCGGCCCGCTCGAGCCGACCCTGTGGCCCAACCTGTGGCGGAGCATTATCTGGCTGGCCGGGATCTTCATCGTGTTCCTGCCGCTGGCGGTACGGGCCTACCGGCGGGCGGCCTGACCGCCTTAGGGCAGCGGGGCTCAGCCGTGGCGTGAGCGGCCCGGGGGCACGTCCAGGCGGTCCGACATGCCGCCGAAGATGAAGTCGGCGCTGGCCAGAAAGTCGTGCGGGAAGCCGCGGGCGACGTGGCTGGCTTGATCGAGGCGGGCCAGTGCGGCCGCGGGTAGTTCGGTGTCGAGGCAGGCGAGGTTGTCGGCGAGCTGCTGGGCGGTCCGGGCGCCCAGGATCGGGATGACGCCGCCCTGGGCGCGGAGCCAGGCCAGGGCGACCACCGAGTCGCGGAGCCCTAGCTCGCGGGCCACGTCGGCGACGGTCCGGGCGATGGCCAGCCGGGCCGGGTCGGCGTCCTGGAGCCGGCGTTCCCCGGCTGGGCTTCCGCTCGCGTATTTGCCGGACAGCACGCCGGCGCCGAGCGGGCCCCAGGCCAGGACGCCGAGGCCCAGGCCGCGGGCCATCGGGATCAGCTCCCGCTCCACCTCGCGCTGGACCAGCGAATACTCGATCTGCAGGCCGGCGAACGTGGACCATCCGCGGGCGGCGGCCAGCGTCTGCAGCTGCGCCACCACCCAGGCGGGCGTGTCGGAGACGCCGAGGTACAAGACCTTGCCCAGGCGGACCTGATCGTCGAGGGCTCGCATCACCTCCTCGGGCGGGGTGAGGTAATCCCAGGCGTGCAGCCAGAGCACGTCAACGTGGTCGGTCCGCAGCCGCCGCAGCGACGCCTCCAGCGCCTGGACCAGGTTCTTGCGGTGGTTGCCGCCTGCGTTGAGGTCGCCGTCGCGGGTGTTCAGCGAGTACTTCGTGCCGACCACGAAGTGATCCCGGTCGGCCGCGAGCAGGTCACCCAGGATGGTTTCGGCCGAGCCGTTGGTGTACCGGTTGGCCGTGTCGATCAGGGTGCCGCCGGCCTCGGCGAAGAGCTCGAACTGCTTGGCGCTCTCGCTTTCCGAGGCGCCCCAGCCCCAGTCGGTCCCGAAGGTCATGGTGCCCAGGGCCAGCTCGCTGACCCGCAGGCCGGACTGGCCGAGCAACGTATAGCGCATGTAGTTAGGGTCGGTGCCGGCGGCGGCGGCGTCCAAGACAAGCTGTGATAGCTGTTGGCTATGGATGCGCACCTGCGGGACCTGCGGTACTTCGTCGCCGTCGCCGAGGAGCTGCACTTCGGGCGGGCGGCCGAGCGGCTGCACCTGTCGCAGCCCGCGCTGAGCAAGCAGATCCGCGCTCTGGAGACGACCCTGCGGGCCCAGTTGTTCCGGCGCGACCGGCGCCGGGTCGAGCTGACCGCGGCCGGGACCGCGCTGTACGCGGTGGCGCGCGACCTGCTGCGGGACTGGGACGAGGGGATCGCGGTGGTGGCCGACGCGGCCGCTCAGGAGGCGCGGGTGCTCCGGGTGGGCACGCTGACCTCGATCGGGCGGGCGCTGTACCCCGCGATCATCGACCAGTTCGCCAAGCGGCAGCCGGGCTGGCGGGTCGAGCTGCGGTCGTTCGGGTGGGGGGACGCGACCGGCGGGCTGCGGGAGCAGGCCGCCGACGCGGCGTTCGTCTGGCTGCCGACCGGCGATCCCGTGATCGAGACCGAGGTGCTCGCGGTGGAGCGCCTGTTCGTGGCGCTGAGCGTCACGCATCCGCTGGCCGGAAGGTCATCGGTGTCCTTCGCCGAGGTCGCCGACGAGCCGATCACGGCGCTGCCCGCCGCGGCCGGGGCGGCGCGTGACTTCTGGCTGGCCGCGTCGGCGCGTGAGGGCGTCCCGGCGCGCGTGGCGGCCGAGGTGAGCTCGGCCGACGAGGTGTTCGAGGTCGTGTCCTCGGGCGCCGCGATCACCCTGCTCGCCGAGGGGAACGCCTTGATTTACGCACGGCCGGGGATCGTCTGCGTGCCGGTCGGCGACCTGGCCCCGGCCCGGCTCGCGATCGCCTGGCGCCGGGGCGACCGGCGGCTCGCGGTCCGGGACTTCGTCCGGGCCTGCCGGGACGCCGCTGGGACCTAAGGCGGTTTAGCCGGTCCTGACCTCGGCGGTCCCGGTACTTACCGGTACCTGTTCGGTGCCCTGCGGAGGTCCTACCCGCCCAGCCGAGGTGCTTCATCCGGCTGGGCGGTTGCCTGTTCTCGAACATCTGTACTAACCTATTGGTTATTGCGACAGCGAATGAGAGCAGGTTCTCGAATGATAACTGTCGTCGCGCACTCGGCACCCGCAGCCCAGCAGGTCAGCACCTCAGTCCCGGTAAACAGCGCATACGTGGTCAAACCCGGGGACAACCTCTGGAGCATCGCTGAGCAGTTCTACGGGACCGGGTTCAAGTGGGACACCATCTACCGCGCGAACTCCGGGCAGATCGGGGGCAACCCGAACGCCATCTCCGCAGGCCAGGTGCTCACCATCCCGGGCGCCAGCAGCACACCCCAGATGGTGCAGCCTTCGACGCGAACGACCAGCTCAGCGCGGGTAAGCACCTCGACGAGGACAACCGCGGTCTCCACCTCATCCGCGCACTATGCGCGAACTGGAAGCCTGCCCGGGGTGCCTTCCGTGGCCGCGACGTATATCAGGCAGGCGGCGGCCCGGACCGGGCTGCCGGTGTCCGTGGTCGCAGCCCAGAACGACCTGGAATCGGGCTACGGGACGAACTTGGGGCCATCGTCGGCGGGTGCCATGGGCCCGTGGCAGTTCATGCCGGGGACCTGGCCGTCGTACTCGTCAGCCCCGTTCAGCCAGGCAACCAGCTGGAGCGCGTCCACCCCCGCGTATATCAAGCTGACGACCCAGCTCTTGAAGTGGTCCGGGGGCAACGTGCAGCAGGCCCTCGCCGCGTACAACGCCGGGCAGGGCAACTGGCAGGCCGGCCTAGGCTACGCGAACACGATCCTTGCGAGGGCGGCATCATGAGGCCGAGCGTCAGCGCTAGGGCCAAGGCGATAGGGCTAGTACTAGCACTCGTGCTGGCGGGACTGGTGGGTCATCTCGTGGACTCCCCGGCGGGAGGAGCATCCCCGGCCGCCCTGTCAGCGCCGAACACCCCCGCCCCGGCATCCAGCTCGGACCCGGGCGCGCCGTCCCCGAGCAGGACCCCGGGACTCTACACTCCCCCGGCTGGCTGGCAGGCATCGTCCTCTCCAGCTCCCCAGGCATCCTCTCCCGCCACTGGGCAGCAGCAGGGCTCATCGTGCGGACAGCAGCAGCAGGGTTCATATTCCGGCGGGCAGCAGCAGGGCCAGGGGCAGGGCAACGGGCAGCAGCAGGGCCAGGGGCAGAGCAACGGGCAGCAGCAGCAAGGCCCATCGCAGCAAGGGTCCGGGAACGGGCGGGGTAACGGGGGTTCCCGGCTCAGCGGGCCCAGATGGCAGGGCGGCGGCGGCAACCGGAACGGCGGCGGCGGACGCGGAGGAAGAGGGCAGGGCCGAGGCAGCCAGCAAGGGTCCTATCAAGGCGGCCGGCAACAGGGTAACTGCCAGCAACAGGGCCAGGGCCAGGCGCAGGGGCAGGGCCAGGGCAACGGGCAGCAGCAAGGCAACGGGCAGCAGCAAGGCAACGGGCAGCAGCAAGGCAACGGGCAGCAGCAAGGCAACGGGCAGCAGCAAGGCAACGGGCAGCAGCAAGGCAACGGTCCTCAGCAGCAGCAGTCACCAGCTCCCGGACAGCAGCCCTACGGTCCCCAGCCCAGCTCACCCCCGAGCCAGGCCCCGACCTCGTCCGCACCAGTCGCCTCCGGTGCCTGCGGAGTACAACCGTCCTGGGCGCCCAGCGGATGCCTCAAGATCTCACTCGACGATGAGTTCAACGGGAACACCCTGCCGCCCGGCTGGGTAACAAACTGGTTCGGCGGCAACGGGCCCGTCAACCACCTGGAATGCTCCTCATACAACTCCAGTAACGTATCCGTATCCGGCGGATACCTCCACCTGGGTGCCTATTCGATCGTCTCATCCAACCCGGAAGCCGGAGGCGGATTCCAGTTCACCTACGGCACCGTCGAATGGCGGGCCTACCTCCCCGCGCTCAGCAGCAACCCGTCCGAAATCGCCAACTGGCCCGCACTCTGGGTAGACGGGCAGCACTGGCCCGCCGATGGTGAATTTGACGTAGTAGAAGGACTCCACGGGTCCGCCATGTGGCATGTCCCCACCGACGGGAACCCCGGCGGGCAGGACGGCGGTGGCCCGGGATGGCACACATTCGGCGTCTCGTGGACTTCCGCCGGCACCGTGACGTTCTACCACGACGGGCAGCAAACAGGGCAGGTGAACAACGTCCCGAACAATCAGCCTATGTACCTGATCATGGGTAACCAGTGCGGCAGCTCGACGCAGCAGAGCGGCACGGACATGCTGGTGGACTGGGTTAGGGCCTGGTCCTAAAGCCCGCTATTCTTCCAGATGCCAGGGTAATCACGGCGTGACCATCCGGGACTGGTGCCGGTTCTAGAGCGCGGGCGGCGGGCCGCTGCCGTAGGGGCGGGTCAGGATCTCCAGCAGGTGCCCGTCCGGGTCCTCGAAGTACAGGCCGCGGCCGCCGTCGCGGTGGTTGATGACCTGGCTCCGGGTCTGGCCCGGATCGGCCCAGTAGGGCAGGTCCTGCTCACGGAGGCGGTCGAAGGTGGCGTCGAACTCGGTCTCGCTGACCAGGAACGCGTAGTGCTGCGGAGTGATCGGACCGCTGGTCTCGGCGAAATCGAGGGAGACGTCGTTGTCGGCCTGGACCACGAGGAAATGCCCGAAGCGGGTGGCTGGCCGCAGGCCCAGGATCCCGGTGAGGAACGCTGCCGAGCGCTGCTGGTCCCGGCACGAGACGATGGTGTGGTTCAGCTGCACGCTCATTGCTGGCCGCCCGTGAGCTGGCGCTGCATCAGTTCGACGAGCTTGGTCAGGCCGCGCATCGGCCGGACCATCACGGTGAAGCTGACCAGCCGGTCGTCGTCGTTCCAGCGCAGCATATCGACGCCGTGGACGTACATGCCGTCGAGCTCGGCCTCGAACTCGAGCACCGCGCTGGACGGGCCGTACCACTCGCCGACGTAGCGCAGCGAGGGACCCAGCACCGCCATCGCGCTGCGCAGGTAAAGCATCGTCAGGTCCTTGCCCGGCTGCGGCGCGTACACGGCGGGCGACCGGAAGACCACGTCGTCGGCCAGCAGGCCGTCCAGCAGGTCCGGGTCCCCGGACTCGACGACGGCGTGCCAGGCCTTGACGGCCTGCGGTTGGTCAGCCATGGCTGTACTCAACCCGAGGCGACGGGAAACCGCAAGGCTCGGCCGCCTGGCCGCGGGGGTGCGTGGTGGCCGGGCTACTCATCCCCCGCCCGTCCCCGCCGTGGCGGTTTAGGACGGAGGGCCGACCGTGGACTGGCCGACCTCGATCAGGTGACCGTCGGGGTCGCGGATGTACGCGCGGATCTCGCTGGTGTGCACCTTGGGCTCGGTCAGGAACTCGGCACCCTTCGCCGACCATTCCGCGTAGCACGCGGCGATGTCCGCCACCCGCAGGTTGAGGAACGCGCTGGTGTGGTCGGGGTCTTGCGGTGGTGCGAGGGTCACCGTGGGCTTGTCGTCGGTCGGGCCGCCGCCCACGTTGAGGATGAGCCAGCTGTTGGCGATCTTCATGATGACGGGGTCGCGCTCGAGGAGCACCGTCGCCCCGAACACCGACCGGTAGAACTCGCGGGACCGGTCCTGGTCGGATACGACCAGGAAATGGGTGACCACGAATCCGCTCTGCGGCGCCGGGAAATCGGTCTCGGTCATGGGAACCTCCGTCTGTGTGCTCTGCCCGGCTCCCATCTTCCCGCAGGCGGGTCATCCTGACGCGTTAGGGGAAGCTCACCTCGAGGTCGAGGCCGCCCTCGGGACGAGCGGCGGCGGTGATCGTGGCCTTATGAGCGGTGGCGATGGCACGGACGATGGCCAGGCCGAGCCCGTAGCGGTCGCCGTACCGTATCCGCTCGTGACCGAGTTGCTGGAACGGCTGGAACAGGCGGTTCAGCTCGGCGGGCGGGATCACGGTCCCGGTGTTCGTGACCCGGATGACCGCCCGTCCGTCCGTCATCGTGGTCGAGACCTCGGCCCGGCCGCCCGAGATGTTGTGCCGGATGGCATTGTCGACGAGGTTGGCCACCAGGCTCTCGGCCAGGCTCGGGTCACCCGTGGCCGGCGCGGCGGTGAGTGCGGCCTGGAGGTGGATGCCCCGGCGTTCGGCTTCCTGGCGGCGCTCGTCGATGACCTGGCCCGCTATGTCGGCCAGGTCGAAGGGTTCCCACTGCTCGACGCCTCGCTCGCTGCTGGCCAGGGTGAGCAGCGCCTCGATGAGACGTTCCTGCTGGTCTCCGAGGACCAGCACCTGCTGGCAGGTTTCGCGCAGCGTGTCGGCGGTGGCCTCGGGGTCGGCCAGCGTCACCTGGAGCAGGGTTCGTTCGGCGGCCAGCGGGGTGCGCAGCTCGTGGGAGGCGTTGGCCACGAAGTGGTGCTGCGCCTCGAACGACGCCTCGAGTCGCTCGAACAGGCCGTCGAGGGTGTCGCCGAGGTCCTTGAACTCGTCGTTGCGGCCGGTCAGGGCCAGGCGGCGGTTCAGGTTGCGGGCGGAGATGTCCTGGGCGGTGGCCGTGATCGTGCGCAGCGGGCGCAGGAACCGGCCGGCGATCAGCCAGCCGGCCGCGAGCGAGAGCATGATCAGTCCCGCAAGCGTCGCGACGGCCCGGATGACCTGCGCATCGGTATTGGCCTGGATCCCGGCCAGGACGCGTCCGTCGGCTCCCTCCGGCACCGCCTGGTGGATGGTGAGGATCGGGACCAGGAGCAGGGCCGCGCCGCAGGTCAGAAACCCGGCGTAGAGCAGGGCGAGCTGTACGCGCAGCGTGACCCGGGGCAGGCGGAACACCGAAGCTGGCCGGCCGGGGTGGGACATCATGCTTCTCCGATCCGGTAGCCGCCCTCGCGAACGGTGTGGATGAGGGGCGGTTCGCCGAGCTTGGCCCGCAGCCGGCGGATGGTGGTCTTGACCGCGGTGGTGAACGGGTCGGCCGCTTCGTCCCAGACTCGTTCGAGCAGATCCTCGGCGGAGACCACGCGGCCGGGCGAGGACAGCAGGCACTCCAGCACGGCGAATTCCTTGGGGCTGAGGTCGAGCCGCCGCCCGGCGCGGAACGCGACCCGGCGGCTCGGATCGAGGCTCACGTCGGCGGCATCGAGCACCGGGGGCAGCGGGGCGGCGGAGCGCCGGGCCAGAGCCCGCACGCGCGCCACGAGTTCGGCGAAATCGAACGGCTTGGGCAGGTAGTCGTCGGCGCCCAGGCCCAGGCCGTCGACCCGCTCCTTGACCGTGCTGGCCGCGGTCAGCATTAGGACCCGGCTCCCGGACGGCCCGGCGACCAGCCTGCGGCAGACCTCGTCGCCGTGGGTTCCGGGCAGGTCCCGGTCCAGCACCACCACGTCGTAGCGGGTGGCGGCCAGGTGCTCGAGCGCGTCGTCGCCGTCGAGGACGACGTCCACGGCCATGCCCTCGCGGCGCAGCCCGGCCCCGATCGCGGTGGCCAGGACCTCGAAATCCTCGATGACCAGCACCCTCATGGATCCCATAGTGCCAGGGGAGCGGTGTCAGTCGGGTGTCAGCGGCTGGCACCGTGCTGACACCGGCCGCGGCGTAGAACCGCCGTGTGAGCTCTTATTTCTCTGCCGATTCTCTGCTGACTAGGACGATCACATGAGCGAGGCGACGATTACCGTCAGCGGGCTGCGCAAACGGTTCGGGACCACGCAGGCCCTGGACGGGATGTCCTTTACCGTCCAGGCCGGCCAGGTCACCGGGTTCGTCGGCCCCAACG
Organism: uncultured Actinomycetes bacterium; assembly: GCA_963722055.1. Classification (GTDB taxonomy): domain Bacteria; phylum Actinomycetota; class Actinomycetes; order Streptosporangiales; family Streptosporangiaceae; genus Palsa-504. The sequence continues at coordinate 50,976 of CAVRLA010000011.1, forward strand.
GCGCCGGGAAATCCACCACGATGCGGATCATCCTGGGTCTTGACGCCCCGAATGCGGGTTCGGCGCTGATCGGCGGGCGGCCGTACTCGAGTTTGCGGCGCCCGCTGAGCCGGGTCGGGGCCGTGCTGGACGGGGGCGCGCTGCAGCCGAGCCGGTCCGGGCGTAACCATCTGCTGTGGCTGGCCCGCTCGCAGGGCCTTCCGGCGCGGCGGGTCGACGAGGTGATCGCCCTGGTGGGCCTCGGACCGGCGATCCGGCGCAAGGCGGGCGGGTATTCGCTGGGCATGCGGCAACGGCTGGGGATCGCCGCCGCCCTGCTCGGCGACCCGCCGGTGCTGATCCTGGACGAGCCGTTCAACGGGATGGACCCGGAGGGCATCGTGTGGATGCGCGGGTTCCTGGGATCGCTGGCTGGTGAAGGGCGTTCGGTGCTGGTGTCCAGTCACCTGATGGGCGAACTGCAGGACACGGCCGACCATCTGGTGATCGTGGGGCGCGGCCGGGTCATCGCGGACACCAGTGTGGCCCAGCTAATCGCCGCGGCGTCCGGGGACCGGGTCGCGCTGCGGACCTCGGACCGGCCGTCGGCGGTCACGGCGCTGGAACACGCGGGGGCCGTCGTGACTGCTGCCGGGCCCGACACGCTCACCGTGTCCGGGCTGCCGGCCGAGAAGGTAGTGGCCGTCCTGGGGGCGAGCGCGGTGCCGTTCTCCGAGGTGTCGGCGCACCGGGCGACGCTGGAGGCGGCCTACCTGGAGCTCACCCAGGAAGCGGTCGACTACCGCGCGGTGGCTGTGGGCTCGCCGGGAGCGAGGGTGACGAGATGACCGCTCCCGCTCTCACTCCGTACCGTTCGGCCGCGCCGGCCGGGCACGACGGGTTCGCGCAGCTGCTGTGGGCGGAGTGGACCAAGTTCCGGACCGTCCGCGGCTGGATCGTCGGCATGATGGTGGCCGGGCTGCTGATCGTCGGGGTCGGGCTGCTCAGCCACGGTGAATGCGGTTCGCAGGCGAGCGCTTCCGCTCCGGTCGTCACGGGCGGCCCGGCCTGTACCAGCCCGCTGGGACCCGGCGGCGAGGCGGTGACCGACGGCTTCTACTTCGTGCACCGCTGGATGGGCTCAGACGGCAGTATCACCGCCCGGGTGACGTCGATGACCGGCTCGTACTCACCGGACGGCGTATCGACCCAGGACCTGAAGCCTGGCCTGCAGCCCTGGTCCAAGGCCGGGATCATCATCAAGGCCTCGACCAGCGGGGGCTCGGCCTACGCGGCGATGATGGTCACCGGCAGCCACGGCGTCCGGATGCAGTGGAACTTCACCGGCGATGCGGCCGGTCTGGGCGGGGCGGTCTCGGCGGCGTCGCCGCGCTGGCTGCGGCTGACCCGTGCGGGCGAGACGGTCACCGGCTACGACTCGCCGGACGGCACGCACTGGTCGGTGGTCGGCACCGTGACCCTGACCGGGCTGCCGCCGACCGCGCTGGCCGGGCTGTTCGCCGCCTCCCCTGACTACGCCGTCGTGACCAGCCGGTCGGTCGGCGGAGGGAGCGGGACCGGTGGTCCCAGCCAGGCCACCGCGGCCTTTGACCGCGTCGCGTTCCGGGGCGCGTGGCCCGCCGGCGCGTGGACGGGCACCGCCGTCGGCGGAGCCCCGGGTGGCCTTTACCCGGTGCTGGGGTACCGCCAGTCCGGCGGCGGGCTGGTGGTTTCCGGATCCGGTGATATCGCTCCCGTGCCGCCCGCGGGCGAGGGCTCGGTGGCGAACACCCTGGTAGGCGCGTTCGCCGGGCTGATCACGATGGTGGTCGTGGCGGCTATGTTCATCACGGCCGAGTACCGGCGGGGGCTGATCCGGGTCACCGTGGCCGCGAGCCCGCGCCGGAGCCGGATCCTGGCGGCCAAGGCGATCGTGGTCGGCTCGGCCGCCTTTGTGGTGGCCCTGCCCGCCGTCGTGGCCGCCACGCTGATCGAGGAGCCGCTGGCGAGCTCCCGCGGCGTCTTCATCGACCCGGTGCCGGTGCTGACGGAGGTCCGAGTGCTGGCCGGCACCGCGGCGCTGCTGGCGGTCGCGGCGGTCCTGGCCCTGGCCCTCGGCGCCGTGCTGCGCCGCAGCGCGGTCACGGTCACCGTCGTCATCGCGGTCATCGTGCTGCCGTATTTCTTCGCCGTCCCGCTGGCCCTGCTGCCCGCTGGCGCCGCCGACTGGCTGCTGCGCGTCACCCCGGCCGCCGGCTTCGCGATCCAGCAGCCGTACCCGGCCTACCCGCAGGTCACCTCGGCCTACACCCCGGGTAACGGCTACTACCCGCTGGCCCCGTGGGCCGGCTTCGCGGTGCTGTGCGCCTGGACCGCGCTGACCCTGGGACTGGCCATGTACCTGCTGCGGCGGAGGGACGCATGAGCGCCGACCTGCGGGACGCGCTGCGGGCGGAATGGACGAAAGCGCGGACCCTGGCCAGTACCGGCTGGCTGCTGCTGGCGGCGGTCGTGCTGACCGTGGCGGTGAGCACCGCGGTAGCCGCCGCCGTCACCTGCGCGGCCGGGAACTGCACCGAGGACCCGGCCAGGATCAGCCTGACCGGGGTCGACCTCGGTCAGGTGGTCGTGGCCATCCTGGCCGTGCTGATGATCAGCAGCGAATACAGCACCGGCATGATCCGGGTCACGCTGGCGGCGATACCCCGCCGGACCACCGTGCTGGCCGCCAAGGCGGCGATCCTGACCGCCCTGGTCCTGGCGGCCGGCGCGATCGCGGTGCTCGGGTGCGTCCTGGCCGGACAGATCATGCTGCGCGGCCACGGCATCGACCCGGCTCACGGATACCCGTCGCTGTCCCTCGGTACCGCGTCGGTGCTGCGCGCCGCGGCCGGATCGGTTCTCTACCTGGCCCTAATCGCGTTGCTCAGCCTCGGCACCGCCACCGCCGTGCGAGACTCCGCCACCGCCATCGGGATCGTGCTGGGCCTGCTCTACCTCTTCCCGATCGTCGGCGCGGTTATGGGCGGCTCGCACCTGGGCCGGCTCGTCCAGCAGATCGGCCCGATGACCGCCGGGCTGGCCATCCAGGCCACGACCGGCCTCGGTCACCTGCCGATCAGCCCGTGGGCCGGACTCGGCGTGCTGGCCGCCTGGTCTGCCGCGGCGCTCCTGGCCGGCGGGCTCCTGCTGCGCCGCCGCGATGTGTGACCTCAGGCGGCGTGGTTAGGCCTCCGGAGGCGTCGGGCGGCTGTCGAGCCACAGCGCCCAGGGCTCGATCGTGCCGATCCGGAGCAGCCCGGCCGCCGCCCAGGGGTCCCGGGCGAATCGCGTCCTGACGTCGTTCTCATCGGCCGCCTCGACCACGTGCAGGGTCTGCTCGCCGTCGCCGACCGGACCGCCGAGGATGACGAAGCCGTCGTCGACCAGCCCGTCCATGAATTCCGCGTGCGCATCCCAGTCATCCTGGGCCCGGATCGGCCGCAAGGGGTCCCAGCCCAGGCCGTGCACCAGCCGGACCGCGAAATTGGCCATGCCCGGAGCGTACGGGCCGGTGCTGACATTCCGGCCCGCGCCGGGCCGGCCGGGCGGCTCGGCGGGTGCGGCGCCGGTCAGTCGTCCCGGTGGACCGTGCCGGACGTGAAGGCGGGTACGCAGACGGAGATGTAGTCCGCGCCGTCCGCTCCCGGCGTGCTGTAGCGGACCCACTCCCCCGGCCTGGCGTGAACGGCCTGGCCGGCCTGCACCGTCAGGTGGCCGTCGGCCGACTCCACCACCAGCGCTCCGTGCAGCACGATGGTGTATTCGTCGAACTCCGGGCGCTGGCCAGGCTCGGCCCAGCCCGACGGGCTGCGCATGTGAGCGATGCTCAGGCCGGCTTGCCCGGTGCTGGCCCGGCCGACGAACTCATCGATCAGCTTCGGCGGCTCGCCGGCCGCGGCCACCCGGCTCGGCTTGCGGATCAGTTCAGGCATGCTCGCCAGTATCCCGCGGCAGAGGTCTAGCGTGATCAGAGGTGGCCGCGGACCGCGTCGTGAGGAAGGGAGCCGCTATGGCGCCGCGAGTGAACGGTGAGTTGCTGCTGGTCGGGAGCCTGCCGGTGGACTCGGCCGAGGTGGCCCTGCGCGCTGCGGCCAGGTTCTTCGGTGACCTGGTGTTCGCGCTGCCGGACGGCGAGACCGGACCTCGGCGGGCGTGGGTCGGCTATGAGCGGGAGCAGCTGGTCCGGCCGAATCCCGGCGTCGTCGTGGTGGAGGAGACCGAGTCGCCGACCGGGATCCCGCGGCATGCGTACGAAACGCCCGTGTTCGGTATCGCTCCCGGCGTCACGTCGCTGCACTGGGATTCCTGGCCGCGCATCGACGACGCCCTCACTGGCTACCAGGTGTTCAGTGCCCTGCGCGCGCAGGGGGTGATCCCCGCGCAGCTGCGGTTCCAGGTCGGACTCCCGTTTCCGGCCAGCGCGCTGAACGGATTCAAGGCCGACTTCGCCGCGGACTACCCGGTCGCCGAGCGAGCGTTCGAGGATCTGGTGGCCCGCGAGCTGACGCGGCTGACCGCGTCGATTCCGCCCGCCGAGCTGGCGATCCAGTGGGATCTGGCGTACGAGACGCAGGACATCGAGGGCGTGCTCGCGTGGACCTCGGAAGGAGCCTGGGAACGGTTCGCCGGGCCGGTCACCCGGCTGACCCGGCTGATCCCGGACGATGTGCTGGTCGGCTACCACCTGTGCTACGGGACGTTCCCGGAGTGGCCGATGTACGAGGCGCGCGACATGGGGCTGCTGGTGCGGATGGCGAACTTCGCGGTCGCGAACTCCGGGCGCACGGTGGACTGGCTGCACCTGGCCGGACCGCGGTACCTGCGCAGCGAGGACCGCAGCTTCTTCCGCCCGCTGGTGGACCTGGAGCCCGGCGACGCGCGGGTCTTCCTAGGCATCGTGCTGCCCATCGACGGGGCCGCAGGGCTGCGGCGCAGGCAGGACACCGCGTCGCGTTACCTTGCCGACTTCGGCGTCGCGATGTACTGCGGGTTCGGCCGCCAGCCCGGCGCGGACGGCACCGAGACCATGCGGGAGCACGCAGACGTGGTCCGTACCGTCCGCGGCGCCGAACGTTAGTGACCCCTCGAGGCCAGGGCCGGTCGCCGTGAGGGAAGCCTCGTTAGGCTGTGATGACCAGGCTGGCGATGGATGCTCAGGGAGAGACGATGGACCGCAAGCAGCGGATTAGCTACCTGCCGCTCGAGGCGATGGACGACGAGATGCGGGCCGAGATGGACCGGTGCAGGCGCGAGGGCACCCCACGGCCGGAGAGCTCGGCGGTGCGGGCGCACGTTCCGGCCTGCTTCTGGGCCTTCGCGCGATCGTGGGAGGCGATCTTCCGCGACGGGGTCTGCGATCACGCCATCAAGGAGCTCTGCCGCGTGTACGTGTCGCGCTCGGTGAAGTGCGAATACTGCGGAAATCAGCGCTCGGAGAAGGCCAAGGCCCAGGGCCTGAGCGAGGGGCAGTACGACGACCTGCTCAATTTCGAGACCTCGACCAGGCTCACCGAACGCGAGAAGGCGGCCTTGGCCTACGCGGAGGCGATCACCTGGCGGCTGGACCCCGACGATGCGCTGTGGGATCGGCTGCACCAGCACTTCTCCGAGCCTGAACTGGTCGAGCTCGGCTGCTTCATCGCCCTGACCATGGGCCAGCAGAGCTGGCTCCGGCTCCTGGACATCGAACATCACGAGGTGCTGGCCGGGACGGCCGCCTCGATGGCGCCGGGATTCGACACAGCGCAGGCACTGGCCGCGTCCAAGGCGACGGAGGACTACTGGGCGCGGAAGACGGCTGCGTCTTAGGACTCCCAGTCGCCGAGATCTTGAAGCTGTGATCGGGTAACTCCGGCAGGCAAATCCTTGGCTGTGCGTGCGGGCGGTTCGCTAGCGTGTGGGGGTGACTGAGGAGCTTGAGAGGGCACGGGGCCTGCTGGCGTCCGGCGACATCTCGGGTCTGCTGCGGCATCTGCGCGCGCACGGCGAGGCGCTGCCGCTGGGCGAGGTAGCGCGGCTGGTGGCGGGAGCCGCGCAGCTCGCCGGGTTCGCTGACCTGGCGCAGGCAGCGGCGGCGGTGGCGGCGGCGGGCGAGGACGGCTCTGGCACGCAGGACGCGCGGGCGCTGTATGACTTCGGCTACGCGTGCATCGAGCGCGGGGTCGGCTACCTGGCCGTCAGGTCGCTGGCACGCGCGCTCGAACTGGCGCCAGACGCCGCGCCGGTGCTCAGTGAGCTCATCACGGCCCTCGAACACGACGGGCAGCATGCGCGCGCCGTCGCCGTGCTCGAGGAGCACGAGTCCGTGATGCAGTGGCTGCACCGTTTTCAGTACGTCTACAACGCGCTCATGGCAGGCAATCTGGAGAAGGCGGCAGAGGGCTTCGGACGGCTGCCCGAACCGGAGGACGCCGCGTGGACCCCGGCGCGCGAAAAAGTGCGGCGCATGCTCGCCCGCGCCGATACCGCCCGTGCCGTAACCTCGCTCGATCGCCAGGACCTGCGCGGATGGCACTACGTCCTGACTGGCGGTGTCCTCGGGAGCCTGTCACCGTACGGGTTCGACGTGGGCATGACCGGCCGCTGGGCGTATGTCAGCGACTCCGTGGAGGCCTGCGCGGTCGCGCTGCTGCGGCTCAAGCTGATCCTCGACGCCGCCGACACCGCTCCTGAGTCGGCGGCGCTGCTGCCCGACCGGTCGAGCCGGATCCTCGGCGCTGCGGCCGCGGCGACGCTCGGCTTGCCGACGACGGATTTCGACCCCGGCAAGCCAGCCGCGCACAGCCTCGTGGTCGCATACGACCTGACCGAGACGGACCCGAGCACCGTCGCAGCTCTGCGCGAGCGCGCCCCCGGCCAGGTACTGTTTGAGCGGGCGACGTGCTGGACCGATCCGCCCCGTGTCACCGCCGACGTCAGCGGCCTGCTCGGCCAGACTGTCGTCCCGCCATGGGCCACGCAGATGCGCCGCCTCGAGGACGGCGCGGTCGGCCAGGGCCCGGCAGACGACCGCCCGATCGAAGCCGTTGCCGCCGAGATCGCCCACGTCAGGCCTGAGCAGGACGAGGGCGACGGCAACACTCCCCCGGACCTCGATGAAGGCTTGCGCCGCTTCGTCGAAGCGGTGACGGCCGCAGGCGCAGGCGAACGCGACGGCAGTTGGCTCAGCGGCATCCGCGAGTACATCCCCGACGCCGGCCCGGTATCCAGCAGCCGCTTCCTCTGAGTCCACCCGGCCGCCGCATCCTCTGCGATGCGGTTTTGCCGTGGTTACGCGAGACGGCCGGCGGCGGCAGCCAGGGCCAAGCGCAGCGCCGAGGTCGCGACCGTGTCCCGCGCCCGCAGCGCCTCGCGTAGCGCCAGTTGCAGGCGCTGGCGGGTTCCGGTATCTGCCACACGAAAACCCTATGGCCAGCCCGCACGGCCCGATGGAATGCTGTACGGGTGCCGAACGTCCTGATCCGCGACGCGGTGCCCGGCGACATGACGGTGCTACGCGAGGTGTTCCGCCGGTCGTCGTTGTCCAACGACGGGGACCGACCCAATCTGCTGGCGCATCCTGAGGTGCTGGAGCTGCCCGATCGTGCGGTGCGGGAGGGACGGACGCGGGCCGCGGTGGCCGACGGCAACATCGTCGGCTTCGCTAGCTGGCTCGGGGCAGGGGACGCGGTGGAGATCGAGGACCTGTTCGTCGATCCGGAATGGATGAGGCAAGGGATCGGCCGGGCGCTGGTGCTGGACCTGATCGCGACCGCGCGCGGTCGCGGGATCGGCCGGGTCGAGGTGACCGCGAACCAGCATGCGCTGGCCTTCTACGAGAAAGCGGGCTTCGTCATCTACCGCGAGGAGGCGACAAGGTTCGGCCCGGCACCACGGATGCGGCTCGACGTCACGGCCTGAGCGCCGGCCGGGTCTCGCCGAGCAGCCAGCCCGGGTCCGATCGCGGTCACGGTGGCGTGTCAGCCCAACTCGGTGATGACTAGGGGTCGACGGGCCAGGCGCCGGGGACCTCGTATGCTTCGTCCGCGCCGGGCCAGGGCGGCATCGTGACGCCGACCGCGGCCAGCGGGCCGCTGCGGTCCGCTCGGAACTGGAAGTGCGTACCCGCGGGAATGGACACGCAGGTACCGGCGCGCAGGGGCACGGTCTCCTGCCGCTGGGCCTGGCGTCGCCACATCTGGCCGCGCCCGTGCAGGACGTACCAGATCTCGTCGACGAAGTGATGGGCCACGGGCCGGGATACCTGGCCCGCGCCCAGTTCGAAATGCGCCATCGAGCCCCGGCCGAGCTGAAGCAGGACCCGCACCTCCGAGCCGTCGGGAGCGATTGCATCCGGCGCGCCCGGCAGTTGCCTGGTGTCAAAACTCTCGTCCATCGGGTGGCAGGATATCGGGTGGCCAATACCGCGGCGACGGCCGAGAATCGAGCTGTGGAACATCTGTCACGCGCGCGTCTGGAGGCGGGGCTCGATCACGTCCGAGAGTCCCCGCGGGACGTCGGTCGCCTAGTCCTGGTCGTCCGCCGCCCCCAGATCGGCCTGCGGGACCTGCCTAAGCAGGCGATCCTGGACCAGGTCACCGGGCTCGAAGGGGACAACTGGCTCAGCCGCGGCAGCTCCAGCACGCCGGATGGCTCCGCTCACCCGGACAAACAGGTGACGGTGATCAACGCTCGGCTGGCCCAACTGGTCGCCGGAGGCACCGACCGGATGGCACTGGCCGGAGATCAGCTCTACGTCGACCTGGACCTCAGCGTGGACAACCTCCCGGCCGGCAGCCTGCTCGCGGTGGGCGAGGCTGTGCTGCGGGTCAGCGAGGCCCCGCACACCGGCTGCGCCAAGTTCATCGAGCGCTTCGGGACCGAGGCCATGCGGTTCGTGAACTCCCGGACCGGCCGCCGGCTGCGGCTGCGGGGGATGAATACCCGCATCGTGGTCCCGGGTACCGTCCGGCTGGGTGACCTGGCCGTCAAGGCCGGCGCTCAGCCAGTGCCGGTCGCGCAGGCCACGGCGACTACCGCGAACCAGGCGATCGCCGACAGGTAGCACCCCCCTTGATCGCGCCGCAGCGACCATAGGCTCTAGAGATGTCCCGGGTGCAGCGCCTGACCGTGGTGCTCGTGCTCAACCTGGCCCTGGTGGCCCAGGGCTGGTACTGGCTGGATCCGGCCGTGGCGCTGACTATCGCTGTACTGTTCGCGTACCACGCCGCCGCGCTGATCCGGACCATCCTCCGGCGGCGAAACCTGTAAGCGGGCGATGAGGGCGGCGATGATGTCGCGGACCTGGGCGGCCGACAGGGCCCGGGTGGCGTCGCCCACGGTGAGTTCCACCCGCTGCACAGCCGGATCGCCGGTCGGTGCGGCGGTCGGCCAGGTCCAGATTTGCTGCTCGACCGCGAGTCGGCGGGCCGCCGCCGCGAAGCGCTCCGGGGTGGTGCTCAGCAGCAGGTGCATCATGGGGACCTGGGGCGGGTCGGGCACGACCCGGACCCCCGCCAGGCCGCGGAGCGCCGCCGCGATCTCGCACGCATGACTGAGGTACTCGGGCATCAGCGGCAGCCGGCGCCGCAGGCAGTTCAGCGCGGAGGCGGCGTTCGGCCAGAGCCCGAACAGGGTGCCGCCCATGCGGTGCCGCCACTCCCGTACCTCGGCGAGGACGTCCGCCGGGCCGGCCAGGCAGCAGCCAGCCAGCGCGCCGAGGCCCTTGTAGAAGGACACGTAGACGGTGTCGAAGAGGGCCGCGATCTGGGCGAGCGGCCTGCCGTATCCGGCGGCTGACTCCCATAGTCGGGCGCCGTCTAGGTGCACGGCGGCGCCCCGGCCGCGGGCCCAATCGGCCTGAGCCTGCAGGTCCGCCCAGTCCGGTTGCTGGCCGCCGAGGTCGCGCTGCGGCAGTTCGATGAGCAGCGCCGCGGGCGGCTCGGAGACCGCGGTCAGGTCATCGATGCTCATCAGCCGGTCCGGGTCACCGGCCGGGCGCCCGGTCAGGCCGTGCAGGCGCTGGAACCCCTGTCCTTCGTGCCGGTGCAGGTGACACATCGGATGGAAGATGACGGTCCGGCGCTGCCGCCGTTCGGCGTGCACCCGCAGCACCGACTGCTGGGCCATCGTGCCGCTGGGCAGGAAGGCCGCCGCAGGCTTGTCCAGCAGCCCGGCGATCTCGGCCTCCAGTTCGGCAACAACACCGCCATCGCCGTAACGGTCGACGGCGGTGTCGCCGGGGATGTCGGCCAGCAGGCCAGCGGCGCTCACCGGCCCGTGGCCGGCCAGGAACACCGAGCATTGGTCGCGCAGCGCGGCCTGCTCGGAGCGGCATAGCTCATCGGTGGCGGTCATGAAGCAACTAAGCGTGCACGGTCCCGCGGGTTTCGAAGACCATGGCCCGCTGCAAGGCCGCCGCTCGCAGGCCCGGCGGGATCTCGACCGGACCGCCCAGGCCCTGGGAATTCAGGCCAGCCTGGGCCGCCTCCTCGACGACGCTGCCGGTCAGGATGGCGAGATCCGGGGTGCGGTGGAAGATCAGCACGCCGTGGTTGGCCAGCAGCACGGCCGGAACGCCCGGGATCACGGCGCTGCGGATGTTGGCCACCGCCTCGGCCGAACCGCGCGGTCCGTAGCCCGCGATCGGCACGCCATCGGCCAGCCCGAACATGGCCATGGCCTCGATCCAGCAGCCGATACGGCGCTGGGCCACCGCGTAAGCCGTGGCGTACGGCGAGTGGGTGTGCAGGACGCAGCCGACCCCGGGGTCGTCTTGATACATGGCCGTGTGCATGGCGACCACGGCCCCCTGGATCGGCGGCAGGTCACCCTCCAGCAGGGATCCGTCCAGTCCCACCCGGACGACGGCTGACGCGGGGTGGCCGCGCAGCGAGGGACCCGCAGTGAAGTACATCTCCTCCGCGCCCGGTATCCGGACGCTGACGTTGCCGTGCCCGTTGGCCGAGATCGCCCCGCTAGCGACCACGCGGTGAGCGATGTCGGCGACCTGCTCGGCTAGATCTTTGTCCATGACGCACCATCCCCCCGGCCATCAGGCCCAAAGCTCGCGTTTCGGGCGATGGTAACCCGCCGGCCCCCGGTCGAGCCAGCCCGGAGGAGCGTTATCGGTCCACGGGCCGGACGCTGACCGCGTGACGGCGGGCCAGATCCCGGTAGAGGGCGGGATTGGTCTGCACCCACTGTTTCGCTCCGCCGGTGACCGGCCCGGCGATCCGCGCCGGAACCCCCACGGCGAGCGTGTCATCGGGGACGATCATTCCCGGCGGTACCGTACAACCCGCCGCGACCAGCGCGCGGCGGCCGACGACCACGCCGTCGAGCACGGTGGCTCCGTTGCCCACCAGTGCTTCTTCCCCGATGACCGCGCCGTGGATCACACACAGGTGACCGATGGTCGCTCCCTCCCCCACCTCGGTCACCGGATCAGTGCCCCCGTGCAGGACCGATCCGTCCTGGACGTTCGCACCCCGCCGCACCAGGATCGGCCCGAAATCGGCCCGCAGCACGGCTCCGTACCAAACCGACGCCTCGGCCTCCACACGCACGTCCCCGACCAGGATGGCGGTGGGCGCGATCCACGCGGCGGGACTGACCTCGGGTCGGCGCCCCTCGAACTCGAACAGCGGCATCCGCCCATGATGCACCGGGCGGGCAGGGACGCCTCGGGCAGGGTGGGGCTCGGCCGAGAGCGGGAAGGCGTCAGCCGGAACTACGAGCCGAGGCCGAGCAGGACGAGGCGGGGAGCAGCAACTACGAGCCGAGGCCGAGCAGGACGAGGCCGGCCAGGATCAGGATCGTCCCGCCGATCTGCTGGCCCGCCATCCGCTCGCGGAAGAGCAGCAGGCCGCCGACCAGCGGGATCACCGGGTAGGCGCTCGAGACGGCCGCGGTGACCGCAACGAGGCCAACCTGGTCGCCGCGGGCGAAAAAGATCAGCCCGGCGGCGTCGGCCAGGCCCGCGGCCAGGGCCCACGGGATACCGGGCCCCCGCCGGGGGCCGACCGGCCCGCGCAGCGGGGTAGCCAGCAGCCCCAGCAGCAGCACCATCGCACCGCCCCGGGCCACTACGACCGGGACCAGCCAGCCGAAATCGCGGGTATACCGGCCGATCATGAAGCCCCCGACGCCGTAGCAGAGCGCCGCAGCCAACCCGAACGCCGCGCCAATGGCCGGCGCTGCGACCGGGCGACTTTCATGATCATGGGTCGGTTTGGCCAAATACGGCCCACTTTGGCCCATGATCATGGCTTGGGCTGGCGCGGGCGCGCGTGGAACCGGGGCGGGCGAGACGGGAGCGGAGGCGGGGGCGGCGGAAGCCGGGGCGGGCGGACTGGGAGGGACGGCGGGGGCGGGGGTGCGGCGTAGAACGGCCAGCATGACGCCGACCACTGTGGCGGCAACGCCCACGGCGGCGGCCGCGGTCAGCCGCTCGCCGAGCAGCACGACGGACAGCACCGCGATCACTCCGCCGTAGCAGGCGGTAATCGCGCTGACCAGGCCGACATGACCCGACTCCAGCCCGCGGTACATGGCCAGGTAGCCGGTGACCGCGATCACCCCGGCCAGGACCAGCAGCCAGGCCGTGCTCCCTACGCCGTGCAGCGAGAAGTGGCCGAGGGCGAACAGCGTCAGGTAGCCGGCCAGCCCGGCGGTCTCGCCAACTACCAGGGTGCGCAGGGCGCCGATACGCCGGGCCGCAACGGCGGCCAGCAGGGTGGAGATTCCCCAGCTCAGGGCGCAGAGCAATCCGTAGCTCATGGGTTCGCACCGATCGTGGTTATGCTGCACCTTATGTCAGGCGCAGCGGCGAGCACCGCCGAAATGCCTGGTCCGGCCAGCGACGGCGTGCAGCGCATCCAGGCCGTCGACCGGGCCATGGTGCTGCTGAAGGCGGTCGCCGCGAGCACCACCCCGCCGACCGTGCTGGAGCTGGCCCGCCGGTGCGGGATCAACCGGGCCACCGCGTGGCGGCTGCTGCGCACGCTCGAGCATCACGGGCTGGTGGATCGGGATGTGGTCACCCAGCGGTACACGGTGGGCTACGGCGCCACCGTGGTCGCGTCCGCTGTGACCGACGACGCGCTGATCCGCCGGGTCCGCCCGCTGGTGACCGACCTGTGCCTGCGCACCGGGGAGGCGGTCACGCTCGCCGTCGCCCGGCGGTTCAACCTGGTCTACGTCGACCAGGTCGAGCCGCCGAACATGATGGCGCCGAACTGGCTGGACAAACCGCTGCCGCTGCACGCCACCTCCGGCGGCAAGGCGTTCCTGGCCTGGCTGGGCCGCGACGAGCGGGACGCCATCTTGCCCGCGGTCCTGCCGCGCTACACCGACCACACCGTCACCGACCGGGAGGAGCTGGAGCGCGAGCTGGCCGAGGCCCGCCGGACGGGGTTCGCGCTGTGCGACCGGGAGTACGAGGAGTTCTCCTCCGGGGCGTCGGCGCCGGTGCTCAACTCCAGGCGCGCGCCGATCGCGGTGGTCAACGTGTGGGGTCCGGCGCCGATGAACTCGGCCCGGCGGCTGCGCGAGATCGGCCAGGCGGCCGTGCAGACGGCAGCCGAGATCGGCGACCTACTGGACTGAGCGCACGCAGCACGGCCCGTTCGGCATATTGACCCCTGGCGACATTGGCCGATACGCTGCACATTAGTAACAAAACGTTCGTATCGTGAACGTCGGGAGGCCCGCCATGGCAGGCAAGGTCATCATCACCTGCGCGCTTACCGGCTCCGGGCACACTCCGTCGATGTCTCCCTACCTGCCCTATACGGTCAGTGACGTCGTCGACCAGGGCGTGGCCGCGGCCGAGGCCGGCGCGGCGGTGCTGCACCTGCACGCGAGGAATCCCGAGGACGGCAGTCCGTCGCCCGACGCGGCGCTGTTCGCCGCGTACGCGAAGGGCATCAAATCCCGCAGCGACGTGGTGGTGAGCTTCTCCACCGGCGGGGGCACCGGCATGACGCCGGCCGAGCGGCTGCAACCCGTGCTCGACCTGAGGCCGGAACTGTGCACGCTGAACCTGGGCACGATGAACTACGGCAGCTTCCCGATGATCGACCGGTACCGGGGCAAGTTCAAGTTCGGCTGGGAAGAGCCGTATCTGGAGTCCACCCGGGCCGAGCCGTTCGTCTCCACCTACGCGGACATCGAGTACATGCTCAAGGTGGTCGGCCCGCAGACCGGTACCCGGTTCGAGGCCGAGGCGTACGACACCTCGCACCTGTACACGCTGGCCTACTACCTGGACCAGGGACTAGTCCAGCCCCCGGTCTTCGTACAGACCATCTTCGGGACGATGGGCGGCATCGGCCCGGACGTCGACCACATCGTGCACATGAAGCGGACGGCCGACCGGCTGCTGGGCGACGCGTACCAGTGGTCGACGCTGGGCGCGGGCCGGTACCAGATGGGTATCGTCACCGCGGCGGCGATCATGGGCTCGCACGTCCGGGTCGGCCTGGAGGACAGCTTGTACCTGGGCAAGGGCCAGATCGCCGAGTCCAACGCCAGCCAGGTGACCAAGATCAGGGGAATCCTCGACGCGCTGTCGCTGGAGGTAGCGACACCGGCCGAGGCACGGGAGATGCTGGGCCTCAAGGGCCTGGACAATGTGGGCTACTGAGGACGAGGGACTTACCGGCGTCACCTTCGACAGCGACGGGCACCGTCTGGTCGGCGTCCTGTATCTGGCCCGCGGCGAGGAGCCGAAACCCACCGTGCTCCTGCTGCACGGATGCCCGGGCCTGGAGAAGAACCTCGACCTCGCGGCGCGGCTGCGGGACCGTGGGTGGAATGCGCTGCTGTTCCACTACCGCGGCTGCTGGGGCAGCGCGGGACAGTACGACCTGCGCACCATCCCCCGCGACGTGACCGCGGCCGTCGATTACTTGGTGGGCTGCCCGCGGGTGGACGCCGGCCGGATCGCGGTGCTGGGCCACAGCCTGGGCGGCTGGGCCGCCCTGGTAACCGCCGCAGTCGAGCCGCGGCTGCAAGCGATCGCCGTGTACGGGGCGGCGGCCCGGCTCGGCGCGGTCCTGCGGCTAAGCCCGGACCGGATAGAGCATGAGTTCACCAGGTTCCTGGCCACCACCCCGGAGGAGTTCGCCGTGCAGCTGAACATAGTCGCGGAGCGGATGGACGGGCTGGCCGCCGCGGCGGCGATCGGGCCGCGGCCGCTGCTGGTGGTACACGGCACCGCGGACTGGTGGGTGCCGGTGGCCCAGGCCCGGGAACTGCGGGAACGGGCCGGACCGTCATGCTGCTACGTCGAAGTGGAGGGGGCCGACCACGCCTTCTCCTGGCACCGGGCGGAACTGGCCGACCTGATCGTCGGCTGGCTGAGCGAGGGGGTGACGGGATGACCCCGGAAATGGGCACGGTGGAACCGGAGGCGGCCCGCCGGGTGGGCATTGTCGGCGCCGGGGTGATCGGCGGCGGATGGGCGCTGCACTACCTGCGGACGGGCTTCGACGTCGACGTCTACGACCCGTCGCCGCAGGCGCATGCCGACCTGCTCAGCATGGTGGAGGCGAGCTGGCCGCTGCTGGACCGGATGGGGCTCCGCGAGGGCGCGAGCCCGGACCGGCTCACCTGCCACGACACGCTGGCTGCCGCGGTGGCCGACGCCAACCTGGTCCAGGAGAACGCGCCGGAGGACGGTCAGGTCAAACGACGAGTGCTGGCCGACGTGGACCGCGCGACCCGGCCAGAGGTGGTCATCGCGTCGAGCACGTCCGGGTTCGCGATGAGCATGCTACAGGCCGACTGCGAGCACCCGGAGCGGTGCGTGGTCGGCCATCCGTTCAACCCGCCGTACCTGATCCCGATGGTCGAGGTCGTGGGCGGGGCCCGGACGGATCCGGCCGCCGTGGACTGGCTGGTCCGCTTCTACGCGAGCACCGGCAAGCGCCCGCTGCGGCTGAGCCGGGAACTGCCCGGCTTCGTCGGGAACCGGCTGCAGGAGGCCATGTGGCGGGAGGCGCTGCACATGGTCGCGGCGGGCGAGGCCACCGTGGCGGAGATCGACGCCTCGATCACGTTCGGCCCGGGCCTGCGCTGGGCGCTGATGGGCCCCTGCCTCACCTTCCACCTGGCTGGGGGCAGCGGCGGCATGGCGCACATGCTGGATCACTTCGGGGCGGCGCTGGAGGAGCCGTGGACCCGGCTGCAGGCGCCGCCGCTCACGCCCGAACTGCGGGACCGGATGATCGAGGGCTGCCTGAGCGAGGCCGACGGGCGTTCGGTCGCCGACCTGGAGCGGCTACGGGACGGTTTCCTGGCCGAGCTGCTCGAGCTGGTGGAGCGCTATGCGGTCACTGGCCGCGGGGATGCGCTGCTGCCGGTCGCCGCGGCCAGCCCGACGGCAGCGGCCCTCGGCTGATGTGATCCTTGACACACTATGCGGGCCGTCTTTACGATCAGCCTAAGTCACATTATGCACATTATGTTCGCATCGTGAACTCGACTCGTGAGCGTGTAACAGGACGAACACCGCGGCATCCGGATCTATAGCGGCCTCACCGCTTCGCGCACCGCCGGGAGCAAGACATGACCTTCAGCCGCAGGGAATTCCTCAAGGCCGGCCTGGCCGGCTCGCTGGCCGTGGGCGCCGGCGGTCTGCTCAGTGCGTGCGGGACCGGCAACACGATCAAGCCGTTCACCACCTCGATCGTGGGCAAGCCACGTACGGGCGGCCAGCTGCGGGCCGGCCTCACCGGCGGGTCGACCGCCGACACGCTGAGCCCGCTCAACGCCATCACGAACGTCGACTTCTCCAGGATCAACAACCTGTACGAGCCGCTGATCGGGCTGACCCCAGAGGCGCTGCCGGTCAACGTGCTGGCCGAGGAACTCACGTCCAACGCCAAGGCCACCGAGTGGACGGTCCGGGTCAAGCAGGGCATCACGTTCCACAACGGCAAGCCGCTGACCGCCGACGACGTCATCTACACGTTCCAGCAGATCCTCAACCCGAAGGCCCCGGCGGCCGCCGCGGCCGGCCTGGCCTCCATCGACGCGAAGGGCATGACCAAGCTCGACGCGTACACGGTGCGGATCCCGTGCAAGACGCCGTTCGCCACCCTGCACCAGGCCCTGGCCATACCCGGCTACTCGGACATCATCCCGGTCGGCTTCAACCCGGCGGCCCCGGCCGGCACCGGCCCGTTCAGGGTCAAGAGCTTCAGCCCGGGCACGCAGTCGACCTTCGTCCGCTACGACGGCTACTGGCAGTCCGGGATGCCGTTGCTGGACGAGATCGTCATCACCGACTACGCCGACCAGACCAGCCAGGTGAACGCGCTGCTGGCCGGGCAGGTCAACGCGGTCAACCTGCTGAGCGAGGACGTGATCTCTGAGGTCCAGGGCGAGTCCAAGAACGTCCTGCTCTCGGCCGGCGGCGGCTGGAACCCGTTCACCATGCGGGTGGACCAGGTGCCCTTCAACGACGTGCGCGTCCGCCAAGCCATGCGGCTGGTCGTCGACCGCCAGCAGATGCTCGACCTGGTCTTCGGCGGCTTCGGGACGCTGGGCAACGACCTGTTCGGGATCTGGGCGCCGGAGTACGACCACAGCCTGCCGCAGCGACACCAGGACATCGACCAGGCCAAGTCGCTGCTCAAGGCGGCGGGCGCCGAAGGAATGCACGTCACGCTGGTCACCTCCGACATCGCGCAGGGCACCGTGCTGGCCGCGCAGGTGTTCGCGCAGCAGGCGTCGGCGGCCGGGATCTCGGTGAGCGTGGACGACGTGACCGTCAACGAGTTCTACGGCACGAACTACCTGAAGTGGCAGTTCGCCCAGGACTACTGGTTCTACAACTTCTACCTGCCGCAGGTGTCGCTGGCCACGCTGCCGACCGCGCCGTTCAACGAGACGCACTGGAACAACGCCCGGTACAACTCGCTGTACGCCCAGGCCATCGCCACCACTGACACCTCGCTCAGCACCGAGCTCGCGCACGAGATGCAGCAGATCGAATACAACGAGGGCGGCTACATCATCCCGTTCTTCCCGCCGGTGATCGACGGTTTCGCCACCAACGTCGGCGGCCTGGTCCCGTCCAAGATCGGATTGTCGCTGAACGCCTACGACTTCAAGGGTGTGTGGCTCTCATGACGACAACACCTACTGTGGCCGCGGAGACGGAAGAGTCAAAACCGCCCAAGCCGCACAAGCCGCATCCCATCAGGGACCTGGTGATCAAGCGGAGCCTGATCGGCATCCTCACGCTCGTGCTGGTGTCGATCCTGGTGTTCGCCGCGACGCAGACGCTGCCGGGCAACGCCGCGAGCGCGGTGCTGCAGAACACGGCGACCCCCGCCCGCCTGCACGCGCTGGAGGTGCAGCTCGGCCTGAACCGCCCCGCGATCGAGCAGTACTGGACCTGGCTCACCGGCGTGCTGCACGGTAACTTCGGCAAATCGCTCGCCAACGGGCAGCCGGTGGGCACGCTGGTCGGCGGGCGGATCCTGAACTCCCTGGTCCTGGTGGTCCTGGCCGGCGTGATCGGCACGCTGATCGGCGTGGGACTGGGCGTGCTGGCCGCGGCGCGCCGGGACAGCCTATTCGACCGCGTGCTGTCGGTCACGTCGCTGGCCGTCACCGCGCTGCCGGAGTTCGTCGTGGCCGTGGTGCTGGTCATCTTCTTCGCCGCGGTGGTCGTCCACTGGTTCCCCGCGGTGTCGGTGTTCGTGCCGGGCACCGCGCCGTGGTCGAACCCGAAGGAGCTCGTGCTGCCGGTGGCGACGCTGGTCATCGTGGTCGTGCCGTACGTGTTCCGGATGATGCGGGCGTCGATGATCGACGCGCTGGAAAGCGACTACGTGCAGATGGCACAGCTCAAGGGCGTGCCGAAGTGGCGGGTGCTGTTCTTCCACGCGCTGCCGAACGCCATCGCGCCGACCATCCAGGTGATCGGGCTGACGTTCCTGTACCTGGCCGGCGGCGTGGTGGTCGTGGAGTACATGTTCAACTACCCGGGGCTCGGCCAGGCCCTGGTGTCGGCGGTCTCTGACCGGGACATCCCGCAGATCCAGGCCATCGTGCTGGTCCTCGCGGCCTTTTATATCTTCGTCAACATCCTGACCGACGTCATATCGCTCGCCGTGAGCCCGCGGCGGCGGCTGCCCAGATCCTGACGGTCGAAGGGAAGGTGCCCCATGGCGCGCAGACCCGAGGCAATCGCCGTACTCGGCCGCGCGGTGCGCACACCGCAAGGTGCCATCGGACTGGTGATCGCCGGCTGCGTGATACTCACGGCCGTGATCGGCCCGTTCGTCGCACCGTACTCAGCCACCGAGTTCGTGACGGCGCCGTTCGCCCGGCCCAACAGCGTCGCGTGGCTCGGCGGTGACATCCTCGGCCGGGACGTGCTGAGCCGGACCCTGGACGGCGGCTGGGAGCTGCTGGCCATGGCGGCCATCGCGACCGCGCTCGGCGTCGGCGTCGGCGCGGCGCTCGGCGTGATGGCCGCCTACTACGGCGGCTGGTGGGACAGCGTGATCATGCGCACGGTCGACGTGATCCTGGCGTTCCCGCAGCTGGTGTTCGCGCTGCTGCTGGTTAGCATCCTCGGCCCGAAGATCTGGCTGATCGTGCTCGCGGTTGCGATCTCGCACATGCCGCAGGTGGCCCGGGTGGCCCGCTCGTCGGCGCTGGACATCAGCGAGCGGGATTTCGTCAAGGCCATGCAGATCCTCGGCATCCCGGGCCGCCGGATCATCCGCAGGGACGTGCTGCCCAACCTGACCTCGGTGCTCATGGTGGAGATCGGGCTGCGGCTGACTTACTCCATGCTGGTCATCGCCGGACTGAGCTTCCTCGGCTTCGGCCTGCAGCCGCCGACGGCGAGCTGGGGGCTGATGATCAACGAGAACCGGGTCGGCCTGATTGCCAACCCGTGGGGGGTGCTCATGCCGGCCATCCTCATCGCGCTGTTCACCATCGGCGTGAACACGTTCACCGACTCGGTGGCCCGGGCCTCGCTCGGCGTCGGCGGCCGGGCCACCGAACCGGAGCCTATCGCCCTGGTCGCGAGGGAGGTAGTTTGATGACCGCCCCATCCGAAGACATCCCGATGACCGCCACGGCTACGGTCGAGGACATCCCGGCGACCAAGCCGCCAGCCGACCCGGGCACGCCCCGGCTGGCGGTGGAGAACCTGCGGATCGTGATGTCGGCGTCCCGTCGGCGGGCGGAAGCCGACGTCGTTGACCAGGTGTCGTTTACCGTACAGCCGGGGCACGTGCTCGGCCTGGTGGGAGAATCGGGGTCGGGCAAGACCACGGTCGCGCTCGCCCTCCTCGGCCTGGTCAAGCGCGGCCTCGCGATCGGCGGGGGCAAGGTGCTCATCGACGGCCGGGACATCCTCGCGCTGTCCGAGCACGAGCTGCAGAAACTGCGCGGCCGGACGGTCGCCTACGTCCCGCAGGACCCGGGCAGCGCGCTGAACCCGGTGCTGAAGGTCGGCACCCAGCTGCGCGAGGTCTTCGCCATCCACGGCGGCGACGCCGATCGGCTCACGCAGGTGATGGCCGAGGCCGGCCTGGAGGACCCGGGCCCGATCCTCGCCTCCTACCCGCACCAGATTTCCGGCGGCCAGCAGCAGCGGGTGGCCCTGGCCATGGCCTTCGCCTGCCGGCCACGGCTGATCGTGCTGGACGAGCCGACGACGGGCCTGGACGTCACCACGCAGCGCCGCGTCCTGGACACCGTACGCGGGCTGTGCCGTACCTACCAGGTGGCCGCCGTCTACATCAGCCACGACTTGGCCGTGGTGGCCGAGATCGCCAACCATGTCGCGGTTCTGTACTCCGGTCGGCTGATCGAGATCGGCGAGGCACGCGAGCTGTTCGCGAGCCCGGCCCATCCGTACACCCGCGGGCTGATGCGGGCCATACCCTCCATGGAAGGCGCCCACGAGCTGCACGGCATGGCCGGCTCCCCGCCGCGCCCGGGCAACCGCCCGGCCGGCTGCTCATTCCGGCCGCGCTGCGAGTTCGCGATCGCCGAATGCGAGCTGCGCGAGCCGGAGCCGATCGTCGTGTCGGACACCGGGCACGCGGCCAGGTGCGTGCGCGCCATGGAGGTCATCACGCTGTCCGGCACCGCCCTGCGGGCCCGGGAGCGCACGGTACCTCCGGCCGAGGAACCGGTGCTCACCATCAGCGGGGTGTCGGTCTCCTACACGGACAAGCCGGTGCTGCGGGACGTCAACCTCGACGTGGGCGCCAAGAAGGCGGTCGCGATCGTCGGCACCTCGGGGTCGGGCAAGACCACGCTGGCCCGGTGCGTCGTCGGCCTGCACAAAGACTGGACGGGGACGATCACGTTCGACGGTAAGCCGCTGCCGGCCGGCGTGCGGGGCAGGACGCAGGACCAGCTGCGCAAGATCCAGTTCGTCGCGCAGAACCCGTACTCCTCGCTCAACCCCCGGCAGACGATCGGCCAGATCATCGGGAATCCGCTCGCGCACTTCACCAAGCTTCCGGCCAAGGAGCACGACAAGCGGATCGGGGACGCGCTGACCTCGGTCGCGCTGCGGGAGTCGTTCGCGGCGCGCTACCCCGATGAGCTGTCCGGCGGGGAGAGGCAGCGGGTCGCGCTGGCCCGCGCTCTCGTCGTCGACCCGGAGCTGCTCGTCTGCGACGAGATCACCTCGGCGCTCGACGTGTCGGTCCAGGCCGCGATCGTCGAGCTGCTGCTGCGGCTGCAGGCCGAGCGCGGGCTCTCGCTGATGTTCATCACCCACAACCTGCCGCTGGTGCGGAGCATCGCGGACGACGTGACGGTGATCAGCGCCGGGCAGGTCTGCGAGCACGGCACGGTTACGCAGGTGCTGACGGCACCCCAGGAGGCCTACACCCAGCAGCTGATCGCCGACGTGCCCGGGTTCGAGCACGCCGAGTGAGCTCCGGTGGGCTCAATACCGGCGGCCAGCCGCTCGACACCGGCGGCCGGACCGTGCCGCCGGAGTGGATCGACTACAACGGCCACATGATGGACGCCTATTACTTCCTGGCGTTCACCGAGGCGACCGAGGCGTTCCTGGACCAGGTCGGCCTGGGCGCCGCCTACCAGGGCCGGACCGGGGCTGGCGTCTACACGGCGGAAAGCCACCTGTGCTTCGTCAGCGGCCTGACCGGGGGCGCGGTGCTGGAGTACCGGACCCAGCTGCTCGGCCACGACGAGAAGCGGATGCACGTGTTTCACCAGATGACCAGCGGGGGGAGGCTGTCGGCGACCTGCGAGCTGATGTTCCTGCACGTCAGCGACGGCCGGGTGGGACCGATGCCGCCAGAGGCGGCTGCCGCCGTGGCCGCGCTGGCCGCCCGGCAGGCCGCCCTGCCGCACCCGGACCGGGCGGGCCGTCACATCGCCATGCCGGTCCGGCTCGCTCGCTGACCGGCCGGGACGGTCACGGAATTCCCGGCCACCACCAGCCGGGATACCACGGGCGCGGGATCGGCCCCCAGCCGGGCGGGAAGGCCGGGGACGGCGCGGTCCCGGGCGAATTCAGCGGGCCCCGCAGCCGCGACCCGCGGTGCCTGGGCCTCGGCCCGCGCCATGACGATGGCGCGGAAGCAGGCGCAGACGACGCCGGGACCGTCTGGGGTTGCGGAGCGGCCGCGAGGGCCGAGGCTTCCTGGATCGGCGAGGCGCTGGCCGACGGGTACGGTGCCGCCGCCGACGGGGCCGCCGAGCTCGGGACGGCCGCCGCCGCCGACGCCGGTGGCGCCGCGGCAGCCTGGTGACCGGCGGCCAGCGTGACCGTGAGCGCGATGCCCACCCCGGTGAGGGCCAGGACTCCGGCCCCGACGGCCACGCCCGACCGGAAGCTCATCTCCTCCATACGGGCGTTCAGCACGCGCCCGAGCCTGCCAGTCCAGCGGCTCCCTTCGCTCACGACACAGCACGATACATGGGTCTCAGTGGTTTTGGTCGGACGCGGCGGAAGCGAACCGGTAGTAGTTCGGTTCGGCCAGGTGACTACCTGGAACAATGACTTCGGTATTTTGGCCTGAACGGTCCGTGGTGCTCGCCTCCGGATCGAGCCCGGCCGCGGCGGCGGCCAGCTGCGCCGCCCCGCGAGCGGTGAGCCACCCGGTACCCGCCGGGTAGAGCGGCACGGCCAGGGCGTCGGCCAGCAGCTGGCGCCAGGCAGGCGGCCGGCTGCCGCCCCCGGCGAGCTGGAGCGTGGCCGGGCTGGGCGGGCCCTGGACCCGCAGATCGTCGAGCTTGCCGCGGAGCAGGAACGCGACCCCCTCGAGGGCGGCACGCAGCAGGTCCTCCCGCTGGTGGGCCAGGGTCAGGCCGGTCCAGGCGCCACCGGTGCCGCGGTGGTCCCAGCGCTCGCCGGCCAGGTAGGGCAGGAAGACCGGGGTATCCGCCCGCCAGGGGCGGGCGGCGGTGTCGTAGAGCTCGTCCCAGCCGGCGCCCAGCGTCCGCCGCACCCAGTCGAGCGTCACCCCGACGTTCTGGGCCGCGGCCAGCCGGTAAGTCCCGCCGTCCGCCGACTGGAACAGGTTAAACTCCGGCCCCGGACTACCCGAGCCCGGATTATCCCGGCTCGGATTGTCCGAAAATGGAATATCCGGATTCGGGTTCGGGGGGAGGGGGACGATCAGCTGGCCGCCGGTGCCCAGCGTGAGCAGGCCGCGCCCGGGCGGGAGACGGGCGGCGAGCAGGGACGCGGCGGTGTCGGCGGCGCCGATCGCGACCGGCAGCCCGGGGCGCAGGCCGAGTTGTTCCGCGGCGGCGTGCCGCAGCGGGCCGGCGATCCCGGTCGGCGGGCAAATGGCGGGCAGCAGGTCGGTGCGCAGCCCGAGGGCCCGGGCGGTGCCGGTCGCCCATGCGCCGCGGGCCAGGTCGAACAGCAGGGTGCCCGAGGCATCGGTCGGGTCGGTGGCGGCCCCGGCCCCGGGGCCGGTCAGCTGGAGCCGCAGCCAGTCCTTGGGCTGCAGCATCCACCGGGCCTGGCGGTACACGCCGGGCTCGTGCCGGGACAGCCAGAGCAGGATCGGGCCGGCCATGCCGGGCGACGGCGCGTTGCCGAGCGGGGCACGCAGGTCCTCGGGCAGCCGCTGGTAGTCCTCCGCCTCGGCTTCGGCCCGGCGATCGAGCCAGGTGATGGCGGGGCGGAGAACCACGGCCCGTTCCGTAGAAAGAATGAGGCCGTGCATCTGCCCGGCGACGGCCAGACCCGCGACCTCGGCCGGCGCGAGACCTACCGCCGCCCGGACCGCGGTGCACGTGGCCTGCCACCAGTCCTCTGGGTCGGCCTCGGCCCAGCCGGGCCGGGGCGCGGCGACCTGATAGCCAGCCCGGCCCCGGCCGAGAGCGGTCCCGTCGGGAGCGCACAGCAGCGCCTTGACCTGGCTGGTGCCCAGGTCAAGGCCGAGCACCGCGGGCTGGGTCGTCAGCCGCTCTCCTGGGCATCGACGCAGCTGTCGCCCGCGATGGGGCGGACCTCGATCTTGCCCTGCCAGGCGGTGGGATGCTTGGAGGCGATCTCGATCGCCTCGTCGAGGTCGGCGCACTCGATCACGTCGTAGCCGGCGATCTGCTCTTTGGTCTCAGCGAACGGCCCGTCGCTGAGCAGGACTTCGCGGTCGCGGACCTGCACCGTGGTGGCGTCGCTGGGTTCTGCGAGGTAGCCGCCGTGCAGGTTTACCCCGCGGGCCGTCATCTCCTCCAGCCAGGACTGGAACGGGGGCATGCCCTCCGTGCTGTGCTCGTCGTTCGGGTCGTAGGCGTGAATCAGCAGGTATTGCATCGAATGCCTCCTAGGTTCATCACTATCACGACGAACGGGGCAGACCGGAATGGACTACAGGGCCACGTCGAGCATCATCGGGGCGTCGGGGCGCGCGCTGCCGTCGGCGGATTCGGCGGTCAGGGCCAGGTGGTCCCCCGGGCGCAGGCCGGAGGCGATGACCGGGCCGGTCATGCCGTGACGACCAGCGGGCAGCATGCCGACCGGCCGGGTGCCGGCCGGGCCGATCAGCCACAGCTCGTAGCCGCGGGAGCGGGACAGCGCGTGCAGCCCCTGGGCGGTGAACACCAGCGCATTCCGGGCGTGGGACATGACGATGGTGGCGGTGCCGCCGCCGGCCACCGGCCCGGTCGTCATCACGGCGTCGCGGGCGGTCAGCACCGCGGCGATCTGCTGGCTGCTGGCCTGGGCCTGGTCGAGTTGCTGCTGCATGCTGCCGTTGGTGACGCCGAACACCACGGCGACCGCGAGCACGGCCGCGACGGCCGCGGCGCCCGCGGCCAGCGCCAGGCGGCCGGGCCAGGCCAGCGAGCGGAGCCAGGGGCCGACCCTGGACGTCGCGCGCCGGCGGTGCGGCCTGATGACGGCTTCGTCGACGGGTGGCTGCTGCCGGGTCACCGCCGCGGCCGCCAGGACCCGTTCCTTCAGGCCCGCGGGCAGGGGTCCGGCCGCGGCCGTACCGAGCATGGCGGTGGCCTCACGCAGGCTCGCGACCTCCCGGGCGCACTCCTCGCACCCGGCCAGGTGCCGCTCGAACCGGTCCCGGTCCGGCGCGGAAATCGCGTCCATCGCGTACGCCCCGGCCAGCGTGTGAGCGTCACGTTTGCTGGTTCTGGCCAGCTTGTTTTTCATTGGGCTACCCCCAGGCAGTCGCGCAGCCGGATCAGCGCGTCGCGCATCCTGGTCTTCACGGTTCCGGTCGGTACGCCGAGCAGGCTGGCTACCTGGCCGTAGGTGTAGCCGCGGTAGTAGGCCAGGGTGACCGACTCGCGCTGCACCTCGGTAAGGGAGTTCAGGCAGCGCCGTACGCGCTCGCGCTCGAGGCTGGACTCGACGGCCTCGATCACCTCGTCGTAAGGGATGTCAGCGGCCGCGATACGCCGTTCGCGCTCGGATTCGGCCTGTACGGACCGGACCCGGTCCACGGCCCGGCGATGGGCCAGCGTCATCACCCAGGCCGTCGCGCTACCGCGGTCGGCGTCGAACTTGGACGCGTTCCGCCACACCTCCAGCAGGACCTCCTGGGTGACCTCCTCGGACTGGGCCGGATCGCGGATCACCCGCTTGACCACGCCAAAGACCGACGGGCCGATCTGCTCGAAGACGGCGTCGAACGCCGCGGGGTCGCCCCGGGCCACCAGGATGATCTGGGCGGCCAGATCCGTGCCCGCGTTCGGGCCGGGGCGGGGGCCAGTCCCGGCGCCCGGCCCGCGCCGCGCCGGGTCCCTGGGTTCCTGGCTGCCCGTAGCCGTCACGATTCATATTCGTAGCAGGCGGCGGCCACGGATTGCCGTCCAGGGGTGCAAACCCTGGGGGCGACGGCACCGAATAGAGAATATGGAGACGATGGGGAGCGGACGGGATCCGGACGATCCCGGGGCCAGGCGCCGGGCGGGACTCGGTGCGATCGCGGGTGTGCTGGCCGCCGGTACCGCGCTCGGGGTGGGGCAGTTGGTGGCGGGCCTGACCGGCGCCACCGGGTCGCCGGTGGTCGCGGTCGGGCAGTTGCAGATCGACTTTACGCCGCCCTGGCTGAAGAACTTCGCGATCAACGAGTTCGGTTCCGACGACAAGCTCGTCCTGGTCAGCGGCATCCTGGTCGTGCTCGGGATCTTCGCGGCCCTGATCGGCGTGGCGGCCACGCGGCGGCTGGCATACGGCATGGCGGGTCTGGTGGTGTTCGCGGCCATCGGGCTGACCGCCGCCGCGACCCGGCCGACCGCAACCGTGTCCAGCGTGCTGCCCACGCTGGCCGCCACCGCGGCGGCGGCGGTCGTGCTGCGGGTGCTGATCGGGCGGATCGGCCCGCCGGTCACGGCCGGGACCTCGGCTGCACCGCAGGCGTGGCCGGACTCGCGGCCGGATTCGTGGGGGGACACCGGCGAGGACGACGCGGACGGCGCGACGGAGCTTGCCGCCCCGGACCTGCCGCCCGCGATGACGGGGACGGGCGGGGTGATCAGGCCGTCGGCGGCCCAGGGGCACGACTGGCTGGCGCGCGCTCCCGGTCCGTCGGCCGCGGTGGAGCCGGCCCGGCGGAGCTTCCTGGCCGCCAGCGTGGCCACGGCGGGCATCGCCGCCACGGCCGGGCTGGCGGGACGGCTGCTGGCCGAGCGGAGCAGCGTGGCCACCGCCCGGAGCGCGGTGAAGATCCCCAAGCCGACTACGACCGGACCCGCTCTCCCGCCCGGCACCGACCTCGACATCCCCGGGCTGGCCTCGTTCATCACGCCCAACAACGCCTTCTACCGGGTGGACACGGCCATCGTGTTGCCGGAGGTCGACCCGACGAGCTGGCAGCTGCGGATCCACGGCATGGTCAGCCGCGAGATCACGATCACCTTCGACGAGCTGCTGCGGCGGCCGCTGATCGAGGACTACGTGACCTTGTGCTGCGTGTCCGACCCGGTCGGCGGCCCGTACATCGGCAACGCGAAGTGGCTGGGCGCGAGCCTGGCCAGCCTGCTGCGCCAGGCCGGGATCAAGGCCGGCGCCGACCAGCTGATGTGCACGTCGGTGGACGGATTCACCTCCGGGACCCCGGTCCAGACCGTGATGGACGGCCGCGACGCCCTGCTCGCGGTGGCGATGAACGGCCAGCCGCTGCCGATCGCGCACGGCTTTCCGGCGCGCATGGTGGTGCCCGGCCTGTACGGGTACGTGTCGGCGACCAAGTGGGTGACCGACATCAACGTCACCACGTTCGCGGGGAACTACGCCTACTGGGCCCAGCGCGGCTGGTCGCAGCAGGCGCCGATCAAGACCGAGTCCCGTATCGACGTGCCGAGCGGGGTAAACCAGATCCCGGCGGGACGCACGGCGGTGGCCGGCGTGGCCTGGGCCCAGCACAAGGGCATCGAGGCCGTGGAGGTACGGGTGGACCAGGGTGCGTGGAACCAGGCCCGGCTGGCCGCCGTCCCCGATCTCGACACCTGGCGGCAATGGGTCTGGGAGTGGGACGCCACCAGCGGGAACCACATGATCGAGGCCCGGGCGACCGACAAGACCGGCTACACCCAGACCGCCGTCCTGGCGCAGCCGGAACCGAACGGGGCCACCGGGTACCCCTCGGTCGCGGTCATGGTCGGGTAAGCCGCGTCGTCGGCGGGACCGGGCGCGGCGGGACAACTGGCCGGCCCACATCGCCACGATCAGCGCCGGAGCAGACCGCAGGTAACTGCGGACCGCCTGGCGGCGCTGCCCGAGGGCCAGCTCGAATAGCAGGCTGTTGGCCTCCGCCAGCCACCGGCGGCCCGCGGCAGGAGGCATCAGCCGCGCCACGGCGCGCAGCACCGGCCGGCCTCCCGGGGCTGGCGCAGTACCGGGGGTACCGTACCGCCCGCGTCCGGCTGGGCCGCCGTCCCTTCTGCCGCTCTTCCGCCTGCCGTGGAGCCGGATCAGGAATCCGTCGCTGTCCGGCCAGCCGACATAGACGACGGCCGCGATGCCGAGCACCACGCAGGCTGCGGCGAGGACCGTCGACACGTGCAGAGGCGGCCCGGTCAGCAGCGCCCAGACCGCGATGCCGCAGCTGGTCACGGCGCCGGCCACCAGGAGGGCCTGCTTCTGCTTGGCCGGCACCGGAGCCTCGGGGAGCATCAGGCCGTCCCGCCCTCGCGCGCCAGGCCGCGCAGGGCGGCGCCGTTCGGGCGCCGCGCGCCCGCGACCGCCGCGCTAGCCTGCGCGGCCCCACCGGCGGTGAGCCGGTAATACCGCCGGGCCGGGCGTTTTTCCGCGCGCGGGTCGACATCCTCCCACCGGCTGGTCACCCAGCCCTGGTCCTCCAGCCGCAGCAGAATCGGGTAAGCCGTGCCGGGCAGGAGCCCGGTCTCCTCCGACAGTTCCAGGCCGTACAGTTCCCGGCCCGGGTCGCGCAACAGCGCCTGCAAGACCAGCAGGACCTGGACGGTCAGGCGAATTGCCATACAAGAACTCTAAATAGGTCACCGACATCCTGTCAAGAACTCTATATAGATCGTCAGCAGGGTCTGGAGCAGTGCGGCCCGGCTCGCACGATTGTGCGCACCGGCGTGTTTCGGAGCGCCGTGAACGGTTAAGTCTCAGTCGTGAGTGGTCGGGTCTCATTCCGAGATCCCGGGTCTAGCTAAGGCGCGCCGATGACAACTCCCATGTACAGAGAACCGCCCACGGAGCCCTCGGGTCCGACTCGCTGGGTCGATCCGGGACCGTTGTGGGCCGGCGGAGTGGCGACGGCGGTCGTCGCGGCCCTGATCGCGCTGGCCGGCGTCCTGATCTCCCGATGGCTGTTGACCGTCCCGATCCTCGCGCCACGGCAGGACGGAGCATGGGGCAACGTGTCCACCGGGATGTACGTGCTCGCGGCGGCCGGGGCCGCGCTGGCCGCCACCGCCATCATGCACCTGCTGCTGCTGACCACGCCGCGCCCGCAGGTGTTCTTCGGCTGGATCATCGCCTTGGCCACGCTCGTCGCCGTGGTATTCCCGTTCAGTACCACCGCCCCGACGGCGCAGAAGGTGGCCACCGCAGCGGTCAACCTGGTGCTGGGCATCGCCATCGGGACCCTGACCGCGCAAGTAGCCGCGCGGGCGGTCCGGCGCCGCCGTCCCAGCCGCGGCTACCAGTCCAACCCACCGCCCTCCCGGACCCCAGGCGACCCGTACCGCTGACCGCCTCTGCTCCGGCTCTGGTCGTGCGGCCGAATTGATAATTGTGGGCCGTTAGGTGTGTCATAGCACCGATTTTGGGCCCACGATCCTTTAAGGCGGCGCGACAGGGCACTTTCGCTGCGTGCATCAAGCGCTCTGCTTGACATCCCAATCATGCTTGGTATAGTTTGCAGATCAAGCTAACAAGGAGACCGTGACATGGCTAGTATCCCGACTATCCCGACGCAGGAAGAGATCCTGGCGGCCACCCGCAAGAGCCAGGAGGCCATGATCGCCGCCCTGAAGAGCTGGCTCGAGACGGTCAGGACCGCTACCCCCAAGCTGACGGCCATGTACGCACCGCTGACCGACAAGCTGCCCAAGCTGCCCCCGGTCAGCCTCCCGTTCGCGGACAAGCTGCCCACGCCGGAGGAGGCCGTGGCCAGCGCTTACCACACGGCCGAGCAACTGCTGGCCAGCCAGCGGAAGTTCACCGAAGAACTACTGAAGGCGATGACGCCGCTCATTCCCAGCCGCGGTGAGAGCTTGGCGAAGGCGGAGGCTCCTAGCCGGAACGCGTGGCAGGAAGCGGTGACTGCGAGCGAGCCGAAGACCGTAGCCAGCGCCGCACCCGCAGCTGCGCCCGCGCGCCCGCAGGCCAAGACCACGCCGGCCCGCCCGCAAGCCACGAGCACCCCGGCCCGGCCGAGGACGGCGGCGGCCAGCGGCGCACGGGCACCAGCACCGCGGCCAGCACCGGCACCAGCACCGCGGCCAAGACCGGCACCAGCACCGCGGCCAAGACCGGCACCAGCACCGCGGCCAAGACCGGCACCAGCACCGCGGCCAAGACCGGCACCAGCACCGCGGCCAAGACCGGCACCAGCACCGCGGCCAAGACCGGCACCAGCACCGCGGCCAAGACCGGCACCAGCACCGCGGCCAAGACCGGCACCAGCACCGCGGCCAAGCAGGCCAAGGCGAGCCCGGCGGCGAAGGACGCGGACGCCAGCTGAGGCGCCGACTTAGGTGTCCTTCCTCCCGCCGCCCGTTACCGCCTGCTGGCTGCACCGCGAGGCTCGTTCCGGCTTCGAGGTGGCCTACTTCCGGAGCCAGGAGGGCGGCTGGGCCGTGGACGGGACCACGGCCGCCGTGGAGGACACCCAGACCTGGATCGTGACGTACAGCATCCGGCTGGACGCCGGCTGGGCCACCCGGAGCGCGCGGATCATAGCCAGGACCGCGGCCGGCCTGCGAGAGACCTTGCTCGAGGTGGACCACACCGGACGCTGGCTGGTCGACGGCGACCCGGCGCCTCATCTCGACGGCTGCCGGGACGTCGACCTGGAGTCCTCGGCGATGACCAATGCCCTGCCGGTCCACCGCCTGGGCCTGGCGGCGGCCCGGCAGGCGGATGCACCCGCCGCGTACGTCCGAGCGCTCGACCTGAGCGTTGACCGGCTGGAGCAGACCTACCGGCGGATCGCCGACGAGGGCGCCCGCCAGCGCTACGAGTACGCCGCCCCGGCCTTCGATTTCACCAGCTGCCTGGTGTACGACGAAAGCGGCCTGGTTCTCGACTACCCGGGTGTCGCCCGGCGCGCGGGCTGATCAGCGGCTGGCGCTCAGCCAGGCCGCGGCCCGGGCGGACGACGCCCGGGCGAGCCAGGCGTCCTGGATGACCTCGGTCAGTTCGGTGACGGTGAGCTCGCCAATCCGGCTGGCCCGGACCAGGACCGACGGATGACCGTTGAAGTGCGGCGTGGTAAAGAACGGCGAGGTCTGGTCTTGGACCAGCGCCTGTTTGTCGGCCTCGGACGTGACCCAGAACACGATCACATCCGGATACCGCTGCCCCGTATCCGGGTCGACGGCGTCCGGGCGCGGGGTGCGGAAGAACACGAAGGACTTGCCGCCAACCTGATAGATAGGGTTGCCCTGCGGCCCGTAGACGATCGTGACGTGGGGCATGCGCAAGGCCAGCTCGTGCACGTCCCCGATCCGCGCCCGGCGCGATCTTGCCGCCATGACGGCAGCGTATAGCGTTGGTTCCAGCTGTTCCCGGAGGGCGGGCCGATGGAGCTGATCGTCGAAGATGCCGAGTTCGTCACGATGGCGGCCGGGCCAGCCCCGGAATCGGTCCAGGGCCTGCCGGTCCGGGCCATGCTGGTCCGGGACGGGCGGATCGTCGCGGTGGGCCCGGCCGAGGCGGTCCGGGCGGCGGCCTCACCCGGCGCGCGGGTCGCGCGGCTGGACGGGGCTACCGTCATCCCGGGCCTGATCGACGCGCACTGCCACGTCTGCGACGTCGGTTACCTGGCGTCGGCGGCCGACTGTAGCCAGCCGTCCGCGCCGGACATCCCGGCCATCCAGGCGCGGCTGGCCGAAGCCGCCGGCCGCACGCCGGAGGGCTCCTGGGTGACCGGCGGCGGGTACGTGGAGTACAAGCTCCGGGAGGGGCGGCATCCGACTCGCGCCGACCTGGATCAAGCCGTGCCGAACCGCCCGGCGGTGGTGTACCACACGTCGCTGCACGCCTGCGTGCTGAACACGGCCGCGCTGGCCGAGGTCGGGTTCGCCGACTACCAGCCGGATCCGCCCGGCGGTGCGTTCGGCCGTGACCACGAGGGACGGCTCGACGGCGTGGTGTTCGAGGGCCCGATGTTCGCGCTGTTCGAGCGCAACCTGCGTCATGACCTGGCCCAGATGGGCGCGGCGCAGAGCGCCCGGATGGTCGAGATGGCGAGCCAGCGCCTGGCTGCGCTCGGCCTCACCGCGGCGTGCGAGGCGGACATGCGCCGGGACAGCTTCGGCGCGTTCGCCGAGGCGGACGAGAACGGCCTGCTCAGCCAGCGGATCTACGGGCTGGTCGTGCACGATCAGGTGGACTGGCTGGTGGGCGCCGGGCTGCGGGGCCGTCGCTCGGGCCGGCTGGCCGCCGAGGCGGTGAAGATCTGGGCCGACGGCGGGATGAGCAGCCGGACCGCGGCCATCCACGGCAGTTACCCGGTTCCGCCGTACGGCTCGGGCATCTTGTACTTCGAGCGGGACGAACTGACCGAGCTGGTCCGCGACTTCGATACCCGCGGCTTCCAGGTCTGCATCCACGCCCAGGGCGACCGCGCGATCGAGATCGTCCTGGATGCGTACGCCGCCGTCGCGGCCGGGACCGCGGGCAATCCGCGCCGCCACAGGATCGAGCACGGCGGCGCGATGTACCCGCAGCTGGCCGCGCGGGCCGCGGCGCTAGGGATCGTGGTGGCCAGCCAGCCCGGGTTCATGTCGACGCTGGGCGACGGGTTCGCCGCGGCGTTCGGCGACCGGCGCGACGACCTGTACGCGTTCGCGTCCTGGCGGCGAGCGGGCATCACCGTGGCCGGATCATCCGACGCCCCGGTCATCACCGCCGATCCGCTGCTCGGCATCCGGGACGCGATCTTGCGCCGGACCGGGGATGGCGTGGTGCTCGGCCCCGCCGAGCGGCTGCCCGCCCGGGACGCGCTCGACCTGTACACCAGGCAGGCCGCGTTCGCCATGCACCGCGAGGGCGAGATCGGCTCGCTCGAGCCGGGCAAGCGGGCGGATTTCGTGGTCCTGGACCGCAGCCCGCTGCGGACCGACCCGGAGCGGATCACGGACATCCGGGTCCTGGCCACCGTCCTGGGCGGCACGCCGGTCTACCAGTCGGAAAGTATCTTTGCCGGTTACAGAGGCTGAAGTACTGGGGTCTGTCACCTCTGAGCGAGGGCGAAGTCATGATCATGTACAGTTCTGGGCGCTATTTGTCCCGAAGTGTTCACGATCATGAAATGACGCGGGGAACAGGCCTTGAGTCTTCAATCCCTGTAGTGCGCGGACAGGAACGGGCTCAGGCCCTTCTTCCCGTGGTCAGGCCGTTCAGATGGTTAGCTAGGGAAATGAAAGAACGGCCGGGGTTGTTGGCAGTCTTACGGGGACGATCAGGCTGACGAGGTGGGGCGGTAGCGCTGTCGAGAAGGACAGGGAGCACGGCGGGCACGCGGGATCCGGGGCACGGGTGGCTGCGGCGGCTCGCCGCCTACAGCTGGCGGCATCGCCGCAGTGTCGTCGTGGCGCTGGGCGGCACGCTGCTGGCCACGGCGGCGACAGCCGCGATCCCGCTGTTCCAGCGGCAGATCATCAACAACGTCATCGTGACGCACAAGCAGTCGATCTGGCCGCTGGCCGGCCTGCTGCTGGTCGCGGCCGCGGTGAACTTCGCCGGCATCTACCTGCGCCGGTACCACGGCGGCCGACTGTCCCTGGACGTCCAGCACGACCTGCGGACTGAGCTGTTCGACTCGCTGTCCCGTCTGGACGGCGCGCGCCAGGACGAGATCCGCACCGGGCAGCTGGTCGGCCGGTCTATCTCCGACCTGAACATGGTGCAGGGCATCATGTCCATGGTGCCGGTCACGCTCGGGAGCATCGTGCTGTTCGTTTTGTCCCTGGGCATCATGGTGGTCCTGTCGCCGGTGCTGACCATCGTGGCCGTCGCGGTGGCGCCCGCGCTGTGGATGATCGCGCTGGCGTCCCGGCGCAAACTGTTCCCGGCGAGCTGGGACGCGCAGCAGGAGTCCGGCGAGGTGGTCGGCCTGGTCGACGAGGCCATCGGCGGCGTGCGCGTGGTCAAGGGCTTCGGGCAGGAGGAGCAGGAACAGGAGCAGCTGGAAGCGGCCAGCGCCAAGCTGTTCGCCTCGCGGCTGCGGATGGTCCGGCTGACGGCCCGGTACAACCCCGCGCTCACCGCCCTCCCGTCGCTGGGCATGGTCGGCGTCCTCGCGCTCGGCGGCTGGCTGGCCATCCAGGGCTCTATCAGCCTCGGTACGTTCCTCGCGTTCTCGGCCTACCTGGCCCTGATGACCGGCCCGGTGCGCATGCTCACCTACATGATCACGCTCGGGCAGGAGGCCCGGGCCAGCGTCATCCGGGTCTTCGACATTATCGACTCGCGGCCCGTCATCACCGACCGACCGGACGCGATCGAACTGCCCCCGGACGCGGCCGGCCTCAGCTTCGACGACGTGCGGTTCGGATACGTGCCCTCGGAGCCGGTGCTGCGCGGTGTTTCCTTCCGGGTCGAGCCCGGCGAGACGGTCGCCGTGGTCGGTGCGTCCGGCTCGGGCAAGTCCACCCTGGCCCAGTTGCTGCCCCGCTTCTACGACCCGCAGGGCGGCTCGGTCCGCATCGGCGGATACGACGTCGCGGACGTGACGCGTGACTCGCTGCGCGCCGCCCTCGGGCTGGTCATGGAGGACAGCTTCCTGTTCTCCACCACGGTGCGGGCCAACATCGCCTACGGCAGGCCGGATGCCAGCGAGGAGGAGATCGTCGCCGCGGCCCAGGCGGCGCAGGCTCACGAGTTCATCGTCCGGCTGCCCGAAGGTTACGACACCGTGGTCGGCGAGCAGGGCCTTACCCTTTCCGGCGGGCAGCGGCAGCGGGTGGCTCTGGCCCGGGCCCTGGTCACCGATCCCCGGGTGCTGGTCCTCGACGACGCGACCTCGGCCATCGACCCGCGCCTGGAGGCGGAGATCCACGCCGCGCTGCGCGAGGTGATGCGGGGCCGCACCACGCTGATCATCGCGCACCGCCAGTCGACGCTGCACTTGGCCGACCGGATCGTGGTCCTGGACGGCGGCCGGGTCGCCGACGTGGGCACGCAGGAGGAGCTGACCGAACGCTGCGCGCTGTACCGGCAGCTCATCGCCGGTGAGGATGCCGACGCCGACGTGCTGCCGATCAGGCCCCGCCCGGCGCGCACCGTGGAAGACCTGCTGGACGGCCAGGCCCCGGCCCGGGCCGCGGCCGGGGCGAGCCGCACCCAGCTCTGGGGGACGTTCGAGAGCCTGCCGCCCTCGCCGGAGCTGCTGGCCAAGGTCGCGGCGCTGCCCCCCGCCCGGGACGTGCCTCAGGTGGATATCGCCCAGGCGCGGGCCGCGGACCGGCACTTCTCGCTGCGCAGACTGCTCAAGCCGATCGCTGCCGCGCTGGTCATCGGGCTGATCCTGGACGGCCTGGACGCGCTGGCCGGGCTGGCGCTGCCCGCGCTGGTCCGCAACGGCATCGACAACGGCGTGCAGACCAAGGTCTTCCACGCCATCGTGGTCGTCTCCCTCATCGGGCTGGCCATCGTGCTGGCCGACTGGGTGGTCAACATCGCCGAGACGATGGTGGTCGGGCGCAACGGCGAACGGCTGCTGTACACCCTGCGGGTCAAGCTCTTCGCCCAGCTGCAGCGCCTCGGCCTGGACTTCTACGAACACGAGCTGTCGGGCCGGATCATGACCAGGATGACCACGGACGTGGACGCGCTGTCCACGTTCCTGCAGACCGGGCTGATCACCATGGTCAGCTCGGTGCTCACCTTCTTCGGCGTGCTGGCCGCGCTGCTCATCATCAACCTGCGGCTCGGCCTCGCCGTGCTGTGCATCCTCCCGGTGCTGGTCGTGGCGACGGTGGTGTTCAGGGCGAAGTCGAGCAAGGCGTACACCGAGTCGCGGGAGAAGGTCGCCGTGGTCAACGCCGACTTCGCGGAGAACGTGGCCGGGCTGCGGGTGACCCAGGCGTTCCGCCGCGAGGCCGCGAACCGGGACCGGTTCAGCGGGCTCAGCCGGGCGTTCTGGACCTCGCGGCTGCGGGCGCAGCGGAACATCGCGATCTACTTCCCGTTCGTGCAGACCCTGTCCACCGTGGCGGGCGCGATCGTCCTGGTCATCGCCACCGGCCAGGTCGCGAACGGGACGCTCACCGCGGGCGCGCTGATCGCCTACCTGCTCTACATCAACATGGTCTTCGCCCCCGTCCAGCAGCTCTCCCAGGTCTTCGACGGCTATCAGCAGGCCATGGTGGGGCTGAGCCGGATCACCGACCTGCTCCGGCTGGGCACCTCCACGCCGCCCGCCCGGCGGCCGGTCACGCCCGGCCGGCTGCGCGGCCGCATCGAGTTGCGCGACGTGGACTTCGGCTATGCGGGTAGCGAGGCCAACGCGCTGAACGGGATCAGCCTGACCATCAAGCCGGGCGAGACGCTGGCCCTGGTCGGCCAGACCGGGGCAGGCAAGTCCACCCTGGTCAAGCTCATCGCACGGTTCTACGACGTGACCGGCGGGGCGGTCCTGGTCGACGGAACCGACGTCCGGGACTTCGACCTGGCCGGCTACCGGCATCAGCTCGGTGTGGTCCCGCAGGAGTCGTACCTGTTCGCGGGGACGGTCCGGGACTCGATCGCGTACGCCCGGCCGGACGCCAGCGACGCCGAGGTGCAGGCCGCGGCGCGCGCCACCGGCGCGCACGACATGATCATGCAGCTGGCCGGCGGCTATGAGCACGCCGTGTCCGAACGCGGCCGGAACCTGTCGGCCGGCCAGCGGCAGCTCATCGCGCTGGCCCGCGCGCAGCTGGCCGATCCGGCCATCTTGCTGCTCGACGAGGCGACCGCGGCTCTGGACCTGGCCGCCGAGGCGGCGGTGAACCGCGCCATCAGCGAGCTGACCGCGGCGCGCACCACGATCGTGGTCGCGCACCGGCTCACCACCGCGGCCCGCGCGGACCGGATCGTGGTCCTGGACCAGGGCCGGATCGCGGAAGTCGGCAGCCACGAGGAGCTGCTGGCCGCGGACGGGACGTACGCCTCGCTATGGCACGCCTTCACCGGCGAGTCGGAACTCGTCGCTTAGCCGGTCACATCGCGAAAACCACTGTGGCGGCGGGCGGGTCGTGCCGTAGCCTCGCCGGGTGACGAACTCTGCGACCGTCGATGATCTCGCCCGCGCATCCGCGGCCATGGGTGACCTGATCGACCGTATCGCTGCCGACCAGTGGACGGCGCCGACCCCGTGTACGGAATGGAACGTGCGGGATCTGGTCAATCATCTGGTCGGGACGAACCTCGTGCTCGTGGCGCTGCTCGAGGACGGCCCGAGGCCGGAGCGCGGGGCCGACCGCCTGGGTACCGATCCGGGCGGGGCCTACCGTCGGTCGGCGGCGGCACTGCAGGCCGCCGCCGCCCGCCCGGGGGTGCTGGAGACAAGCCAGGCGACGCCGCTGGGCGTGGCCACCGGCGCCGAGCGGCTGCAGTGGCGCGTCGCGGATCTGCTCACGCACGGATGGGACCTGGCCCAGGCCACCGGCGTGGCGGCCGAGCTGCCCGACGATATTGCGGAGCGGGCGCTCACGTTCGTGCAAGCCCAGCTGCCCGGCCAGCAGCGCACCGGACGATTCGCCGATCCGCAGCCGATCCCCGACGCGGCATCCGGCCTGGACCGGCTGGCGGCCTATACCGGGCGGCCAGTGCCGTGGACGCCATGAACGCACCAGGGTGAGCGATGTACCGGTTCCTGTTCCGGGTGGTGTTCCGGCGGCTGCCGGCCGAGACGGCACACCGGGCCGGCTTCGCGCTGATCCGGGCGGCCGGAGCGGCGGGGACGGCGGGGCTGTTGCGCCGCTGGCTCGGGCCGCGGGATCCCGTGCTGCGGGTCCGGGCCCTGGGGCTGGAGCTGCCCGGGCCGCTCGGGCTGGCGGCCGGGTTCGATAAGGACGCGCGGGCGACGGGCGGGCTCGGGGCGCTGGGGTTCGGGTTCGTGGAGGTCGGCACGGTGACCGCGCGGGCGCAGCCGGGCAACCCCCGGCCGCGGATGTTCCGGCTGCCGGCGGACCGGGCGCTGGTCAACCGGATGGGGTTCAACAACGAGGGCGCCGCCGCCGCGGCGGCGCGGCTACGCCGACGGCCCCGGGACGGGCTGGTGGTGGGGGTCAACATCGGCAAGACCCGGGCCGTGCCGGACCGCGAGGCGGCCGCGGACTACGCGGCCAGCGCACGGGCGGTGGCGGACGTGGCCGACTACGTGGCGGTCAACGTCAGCTCGCCGAACACGCCCGGGCTGCGCGACCTGCAGGCGGCCGACCGGCTCAGGCCGGTGCTGGTGGCCGTGCGCGAGGCGCTCGACGCCGGCAGGGGTGGCGCGCGGCGCGTGCCGCTGCTGGTCAAGATCGCCCCCGACCTGGCCGAACAGGACGTCGACGCGGTGGCCGACCTGGCCGTCGAGCTAGGGCTGGACGGGATCATCGCGACCAACACCACGACCTCGCGCGACGGGCTGGCCAGTTCCGCGGCTGAGGTGGCCGCTGCCGGGGCGGGCGGCCTGTCGGGGCCGCCGCTACACGGGCCGGCACTGGCCGTATTGCGGCGGCTGCGGGAGCGGGCCGGGGACCGGCTGGTGCTGATCGCGGCGGGCGGGATCGAGACCCCGGATGACGCGTGGGAGCGGCTGCGGGCCGGGGCCACGCTGGTGCAGGCCTACACCGGGTTCATCTACGGCGGGCCGCTGTGGCCGCGGCGCATGCACACCGGGCTGGCTCGCCGGGCCCGGGCGGCGGGCCTGTCCGGCATCGGTGCGGCCCGTAACCCGCCGAGCGGCTAGACCGCGGTGGCGGCCGGGGCGGGTGCGCCCAGCCAGCTGACGTCCAGTTCGCGGTACGGGGCCTGGCAGGGGTGGCCGGCCGCGAGCCATAGCCGGCGGGCGGTCAGGTCCATCAGAACGGACGCGATCGTGGCCCCCTGCTCGAGCGGATGGTCGGCCGGATCGGGATGGGAGCAGATGCTGTGCGGGTAGTCGGCGTGATCGGCGAGCAGCGCGCGGAAGTCGTCGAGGGTAGCGGCCCCCGCCGCGCCGGCCCG
This sequence comes from uncultured Actinomycetes bacterium, assembly GCA_963722055.1. Taxonomy (GTDB): domain Bacteria; phylum Actinomycetota; class Actinomycetes; order Streptosporangiales; family Streptosporangiaceae; genus Palsa-504. Next base: position 90,319 of record CAVRLA010000011.1, read on the forward strand.
GAGCCGTTGCAGGCGGACCGCGCTGCTCGGCATGGCCCACAGTGACACGTCGACCGGGTGCAGGCGCGGCGACCGGAAGTGGTTGGTGTGCAGGAGCAGGCCCTGGTCGGGCAGCTGCGGGTACAGCTGGGTGAAGTCGCCCGGCGCGGCCTCCACGTCGAGCGCGGCGCCGCTGGCGTGGCCGATCAGGTAGTTGGCCGACGAGGACCGGATCCCGGCCTGCAGGACCTGGAGGGCTTCGGTGACGGTGGCGCAGTCGAGTATGGCCCGCAGCAGCACGTGGTACGGCAGCCCCGGCGTGCCGGTGTCGGCGTCGGTGACCAGGGCGTTGGTGACCAGGCCTAGACCCGCGGCGTTCAGGCCGGCCTTGGCCAGCAGGCCCGCTTCCACCACGGTGACGAAATCCGGGCCGTCGTCCTGCCTGACCTCGAGGACGACCAGCGTCTGGGCCGCGTGCAGCAGCCAGTCCCAGTTCTGGCCGAGAACCGTCGCAGGTTGAGCGGCCCCGGGAGCGGGGACGAGGGCGAAGGCGCTGCACTCGGCGGGCCAGTGACGGACCCGGGCGGCCAGCGGGGCCTGGCGGGCCTTGGCCGCGAACATCACCTCGGTCCGCACGTTGATGGCCAGCACGTCGGCCAGGTCAAGCCCGGCGCCGTGGGCGATGCCACGCATCTCGTCCAGGTAGGCCGGGCGGAAGGCCGCGATCGGCGCCTCGAACGCGGCCGCGGCCCGGCAGACCTCCGGCCAGTCCCACCCCGCGTAGTGCGTGAACACGCGCCGGTAGGCCTGGACCGACAGGCGGACCTGGCCCCGGGCCTGTGCGCCGTATTGCCGGCCACGCTCGTAGGGTGTTCCTGCCAGGCGTATGCGCGGTGTCATAGATACGAATTGTCTCGCATTAGCCGGGGAGTTGGGGCCGACCGGTGCGGCGCTGGTCGCGGCACCCACGCGCGGAGCACGGCTGAGGCCGGCGGCGGCCGCAGATCGCCGCTGCGGCCGCCGGGGCCGACTAACGCCCTCTCACTGGTCGTGATGTTAGGGCAGGATCGTGACCGGGACCTGCGCGTGCTCGACGACGTTGGCACTGACCGACCCGAGCAGCATGCGCGCGAACCCGCCTCCGCCGCGAGAACCCAGCACGATCATGTCGGCGTCGGCGCCCGCGTTGATGATCTCCTCGGCCGGGATACCCTGGATCGCCGTGACCGTGACCGACGCTGGGCGGGCGCCGCCGAGACTGGCCACTACCTTGTCCGTTTCCGCCTGAGCCGCCTGACGCCCCTTCTCGACCAGATCTTCATCGCCCGCGTAATGGAGAGTGCCACCCCAGAAGCCTCTCACCGCCTGGTGCACGGTGAGCACGGTAAGCGACGTCTGACGGAGCGCCGCTTCTTTCGCGGCCCATTCGAGGGCGGCCTGCGAATGGGCGGAACCGTCTATGCCGACGAGGATTCCAGGCATCTCACTTCTCCTTCTGTTTAAGCTGGCTCGGTACCGCCCAAAGCCGTCTCGGTACCGCCACTACCGATCACTACAGATGCTAGGCACTCAACGCCCGCGGCAACAGGGCGTCTAGCCTGCTGACGCGGGATCTTAGTCCTTCTCCAGCGTCGCATAAGCTGCGGATTCGATATTCGCGAACGCCGGGAGTTACCGGCCCGGCCAGCGAGGCCAAAATGTTATCGCGGAATTCCCCTCGGACGTGCACAAGGTCATCGGTGCGGCACGGAACGCTCTTGCCGGCCTGGTCTGGGCGCGATCATGATGTCGATGGGAGAATGACGTGTCCAAGGCAGCCCGGCGCGTCCGGGTCCGGCGAGGAGGAGCAGCATGTCAGCTAAGCCCATCGTGGCCGCCACCGACGGCTCTGAAGAATCGCTGCGGGCGGTGGACTGGGCCGCCAGGGAGGCCGTGAGGCGCGGCGCTCCGCTGCGGATCGTCTCGGCCGCAGCCCTGCTCCCCCGGATGGTGAGCAGCCAGGGCCACTCGGAGTACCAGACCGTCTCGGACGTCATACGCTCGGACAGCGACGTCGCCCTGAGCACCGCGGCCGCCCGAGCGGCCCAGGTCGCCCCGGACCTGCTGATCGACGCCGATCACCTGGATGGCGCACCGGACGAGGCGGTTACCGCGGCCGGATCCGGTGCGCTCATGCTGGTCGTGGGCTCCCGCGGGGTCGGCGCGTTCACGGCCATGATCCTCGGCTCGGTCAGCCGGTACGCGGCCACCCACGCGTCCAGCCCGGTCGTTGTGGTCCGGGACGAGGTCCGCGCGCCGCTCCGGCAGGTCGGCATCGGCATCAGCAGTCAGGAAGGTAACGAGGCCGCCCTCACCTTCGCGTTCGAAGAGGCGGCCCTGCGCCAGGCCAGCCTGATCGCCGTCCACGCCTGGCACACGCCGCAAGCGGATATGTCGCGGGCCGGAGACCAGTTCACGGCGGAGGGCCGGGATTTCCTGCAAACGGAAGCGAGCCGGCATCTGGAGGCCCTGCTGGACGAATGGCGCGCCAAGTACCCTGACGTCCCGGTCAGCCAGGATGTCGTACACGGTCACCCAGGCCGGACCCTGGCCGGCCTGTCCGCCCGGACCGACCTGCTCGTGCTGGGTCGGCACGCCGCCCACCACGGCTCCGGCGCGGTCACCCACGCGGTCCTGAACCACGCGCACGGCACGGTCGCCACGGTTCCGGTGTCCTAGTCCGCGGTGGGCAGCACCGGCCGCGGCTGTGACGCTCGGCGTGCTCACGATTGGCGCCGCCGCGACCCACGTGCTGGTTGACATCCTGACCTACCACGTGTCCGTGTGGCTCCCGCCGGGAACCTGAGATTACGCCCAAGTGTCGGGGTGGTTAACGCTGCCAGCCTGCCCTGTTCCGGGCGAGGCCGGGCGAAATAGCCTGGGAGGCACGCAGGGAATCGGGACGAGCACCACGGCCCGTTCCATAAAAAAGGGGTCGGAATGAGCGTGACGGATCAGGGGTCACAGACCCTCACCGGTAGTGACCTGGACGCGCTTGACGCCTGGTGGCGCGCCGCGAACTACCTGTCGGTGGGGCAGATCTACCTGCTCGGTAACCCGCTGCTGACCGAGCCGCTGCGGCCGGAGCACGTCAAGCCGCGACTGCTCGGGCACTGGGGCACCACGCCAGGCCTGAACATGATCTACGTGCACCTCAACCGGGTGATCAGGAACCAGGACCTGAACGTCATCTACGTCACCGGGCCGGGGCACGGCGGGCCGGGCATGGTGGCGAACACCTACCTCGAAGGCACCTACTCCGAGCTGTACCCGCATATCACCCAGGACGCCGCGGGCATGGGCAGGCTGTTCAAGCAGTTCTCGTTCCCGGGCGGCATCCCCTCGCACGCGGCGCCGGAGACGCCCGGGTCGATCCACGAGGGCGGTGAGCTGGGCTACTCGCTGGTGCACGCGTACGGGGCGGCGTTCGACAACCCCGACCTGATCGTGGCCTGCGTGATCGGCGACGGCGAATCCGAGACCGGGCCGCTGGCGGGCAGCTGGCACTCCAACAAGTTCCTGGACGCGGCCCGGGACGGGGCGGTGCTGCCGATCCTGCACCTGAACGGGTACAAGATCGCCAACCCCACGGTGCCAGCGCGGATCCCGCACGCCGAGCTGGAGTCGCTGCTGCGCGGTTACGGATACGCGGTGCACACCGTGGAAGGCGACGACCCCAAGCTGGTGCACCAGCAGCTGGCCGGCACGCTGGACGCGGTGATCGAGGAGATCCGCGAGATCCAGCGGCGCGCGCGAGAGCTGGGCGACCTGTCGCGGCCGGCCTGGCCGGCCATCGTGCTGAAGACGCCCAAAGGCTGGACCGGGCCCAAGGTCGTGGACGGGCTGCCGGTGGAGGGGACGTGGCGGGCGCACCAGGTCCCGCTGAACGCGGCCCGGACCAACCCGGAGCACCTAGCCCAGCTCGAGGCGTGGATGCGGTCGTACCGGGCCGAGGAACTGTTCGACGGCGGCGGCGCGCTGGTGCCCGAGCTGGCCGCCCTGGCGCCATCGGGCGACCGGCGGATGAGCGCGAACCCGCACGCCAACGGCGGCCTGCTGCTGCGCGATCTCACGCTGCCCGACTTCACCGACTATGCGGTGGAGGTGCCCAAGCCCGGCGGAAGCACGGCCGAGAACACCCGGGTGCTCGGCACCTGGCTGCGCGACGTGATCAAGGCCAACCCGTCGAACTTCCGGCTGATGGGTCCGGACGAGACGTCGTCCAACCGGCTGGACGCGGTGTTCGACGTGACGAACCGGGTCTTCGACGGTCAGATCATCCCCGGAGATAACCACCTGGCCCCGGACGGCCGGGTGATGGAGGTGCTGTCCGAGCACATGTGTCAGGGCTGGCTGGAAGGCTACCTGCTGACCGGCCGGCACGGGCTGTTCAACTGCTACGAGGCGTTCATCCACATCGTGGACTCGATGTTCAACCAGCACGCGAAGTGGCTGAAGGTCACCAATCACATCCCGTGGCGGCGGCCGATCGCGTCGCTGAACTACCTGCTCTCCTCACTGGTGTGGCGGCAGGACCATAACGGGTTCTCGCACCAGGACCCGGGGTTCATCGACCACGTGGTCAACAAGAGAGCCGAGGTCATCCGCGTCTACCTGCCGCCGGACGCGAACACCCTGCTGTCCACGGCGGACCATTGCCTGCGCTCCCGGCAGTACGTCAACGTCATCGTGGCCGGCAAGCAACCCCAGTGGCAGTGGCTGAGCATGGATGAGGCGATCATCCACTGCACCCGGGGAGCCGGGATCTGGGAGTGGGCCTCCAACGACGCCCCCGCCGCGCCCGATGTGGTGATGGCGTGCTGCGGCGACACCCCGACCCTGGAGACCCTGGCCGCGGTCTCGCTGCTGCGATCGCATCTGCCAGGCCTGAAGGTACGGGTGGTGAACGTGGTTGACTTGATGCGGCTGGAGCCGGCGTCCGAGCACCCGCACGGCATGTCCGATCCGGAGTTCGACGCGCTGTTCACCGTGGACCGGCCGGTGATCTTCGCCTACCACGGCTATCCGTCCCTCATCCACCGGCTGACCTACGCGCGGAACGGGCACGCCAACTTCCACGTGCGCGGATACCAGGAGGAGGGCACGACCACCACGCCGTTCAACATGGTCATGCTCAACGACCTGGACCGGTTCCACCTGGTCATGGACGTCATCGACCGGGTGCCAGGGCTGGCGTCCACGGCCGGGCACGTGCGGCAGATGATGGTGGACAAGCGGCTCAGCTGCCGGGCCTACACCCGCCAGGAGGGCCAGGACGCCCCCGAGATCAACGACTGGAGATGGCCGTACTGACGGTGCGGTTACGCGCGCGTTCCGGTCACGGCGAAGTGCCAGGACTGCGCGGGGCAGAAGGTGGTGCTGCTGGCCGTGACGTACGGGGAGTTGAGCACCATGGTGCCGCTCCAGGCGTTCCACCCTCCGTTCTGCACCGCGCCCTTATCCGGGGTGACGCTCAGGGTGACGGTGTTCTTCACGTTTATCGACCCGCACTTGGTGATGTCGGCCTGGGTGCTTCCGGCGTACCCGGATCCGGAACTGCTCAAGGTCATCGTGAACGGCTGCGCGGCGAAGCCGGGCGCCGCGAACTCCGCATGGGTGGTCAGGGTGCACCGGTTCGCGGTGCACGCCGACGAGAACGTCCACGTGTCGTTCCACTTCTGGCCTACGCTCAGGCTGGCGCCCGATCCCGGCGTGCTGAGCGTGGTGAAATGCACCGGCACGCTGCCCTGGAGGGGTGGAGTCAGCGTCGTCGCGGTAAGGGCCGGGGACAGGCGGGATTCCCGCCCGCCCCACTTCGCCGCCACCTGGTACTGGTAGGCGGTGCCAGGAGTGAGCCCGGTGACGCTATAGGAATCGACCGTGCCGGGAACGGCGGCGATGGAGGTCCCTCCGCTGTAGATCAGGTACTCGTCGGGGACCGGGCCTTTTGACGACGGCGACCAGTGGACGTCCATGCTGGTCCAGGTCTGCTGGGCCACGGCCAGGCCGACCGGACTGGGGGCGATGGTGGTCACCTTGGCCGCGAGTGAAGGGCTGGACCGCTGCGTTCCGGAGGCGGCGATGATCGTGTACTGGTGAGCGGTACCAGGAGCCAGGCCGGTGTCGGTGTAGGAGGTCTGGCTGGCCGGGACGTCGCCCACCTGCCTGCCGTCCCGCAGGACCAGGTAGTGGTCGATGGTGGTGCCGCCCTGAGACGGAGCCCATGAGACCAGCACCGACGTCGCCGTCGGTGACTGCGCATGAACGGCGGCCGGGGCGACGGGTACCTTATGCCACGGAGCCCAGACCACGAGCCCGACCGCCAGGCCGACCACTACGACGGCCGAGAGCGATATGATCCACGTCTCTCGCATGCGCCCCGGCCCGCTCGGTGGCGGCGGCGCTGGCGGTGGCGGTGGCGGCGCTGGCGGCCAGGGGAAAGGGTCCTGATTGGCCATCGGGCCACCTCCGTCAAGTCGCCCCTGAGCCGCCCGCCAAGCCGGCCAGAGCCGCTGTAGCGCTCGCAGATGCCGCGTTTCGGCTGGTCCTCATGCCCATTAAAGGCGGGGATGCTCGATGCCGCAAGCCGCGAGAATCGTTACGTCCCGGGAGAGGCGCTTCCGCATTAGAGCACCGCGTTAACCGGACAGAAATGACGGGTGCGCTCGCAGGACGCCATTCTTGTACAGAAGTTCATGACGAAGTTCTTAGGCCGGCTTGGGCAGTCATATACCAGCGAGAAAACGGGTATCTGGTTAAGTCCTCGCCGACCTGAGTCCTTACAGGTTGAACGCCTTGGTCATCGTCGGGTAGGCCGCAGCCAGGCCCAGCTTGGGCAGGCCGAGGAGCTGTTCGGCGGTGGCCAGCAGGGAGTAGTGGTTGAACAGCGCGCCGGACCGGGTACCCGCCTTGGTGCTCGGGCTGATGACCAGGGTCGCGATGTGGCAGCTCACGTCCGTGGTGTTGGTCGCGCAGGACTCGCCGCTGGCGTAACCGCCGTCCTCGCCTTCATCCCAGGTGATGAACACCACCGTCGAGCCGTCCCGGTATTCGGTGCTGCCGAGGAGGCCCGGCAGGTTGCGGGACAGCCACGAGTCGCCGTCGGCGACGGTGCCGTCGTGCATGTCGTCGATCAGGTTCGGCGTGATGAAGGAGAACGCGGGCAGCTGATCATGAGCCAGATCGGTGGCCAACTGCGAGTAGGGCACGTCGTCACTGGAGCAGCTGTGCAACGTCGTGTAGTACGCGGGCGGGTTGTGCCGCACGGCGTACTCGCCGGAGTTGCTGGGATAGCAGCCCGACGGCATCGACTCCTCGTACGCCTTCCACGTCTCACCCTGCCCGAAGATGCTCGGCGCCGAGGTGTCGCACCCGGCGCCCGGGTCGCAGTCGGCCAGGAAGCCCTGCAGCGCGGAGTACGACAGTCCGGACGTGGCGGCGACGTAGTTCGGCAGGCTGGGATGCGTGATGTTGTGATAGTTGGTGGCCAGCCCGCATTCGCGCGCCAGCGCGCTGAGATACGGCGCCTGGGCTGAGCCGACGATCGTGCCGGAGCTGTGGTTCTCCATCCAGATCCAGATCACGTGCCGGTAGGCAGCGGGCTCGGCCTGCACGCCGCACGGATGGCTCGCCGAGGCCACCTGCTGCGGTACGGAGGCCGGCGCGGCGGCCGCCGACGACACGCCCGCCGAAGTCGAGCCTGCAGGCGTGGGGACAGCCTGGCTGGAGCAGGCCGCCGCGCCTAGAAGCGCGACGGTAGCCGCGCCCAGCGCGCACACCGCCGACCTCGTCCGCATGACCATCATGTTTCAGACGCTTTCACAGATAAAGGTCCGGGCGGCGGACGGTGGTAAATGTCGAACGGTTGCTGGATGCTTCGTTAGGGTGGCGCATGCGAGCTGATGGCAGGGAGGCGAGTACCGTGACGGTGACCGTGAGCCGACGCGCTACCGCGCAGGGCGCTCTCGCGGTCGGCGCTCTGGGCGTTGTGTTCGGGGACATCGGGACGAGCCCGCTGTATACCGTGCAGACGGTTTTCGATCCGAGCGATCCGCACCCGGTCAAAGTGTCGCACGACACCATCTTCGGGATCGTCTCGCTGATCTTCTGGTCGGTGACGATCATCGTCACCATCACGTACGTCCTGCTCGTGATGCGGGCCGACAACGACGGTGAGGGCGGGATCATGGCGCTGATCGCCTTGATCCGCCGCCGGGCCCTGCCCGGCGGAGCCCGGGCTAAGGCAATACTGGCGGCGCTCGGCATCTTCGGGGCCTCGCTGTTCTTCGGCGACAGCATGATCACGCCCGCCATCTCGGTGCTTTCGGCGGTCGAGGGCGTCGAGGTCGCGGCGCCGTCGGTGTCCGGCATCGTCATCCCCATCACGGTGGCGATCATCCTCGTCCTGTTCCTGCTTCAGCGGCTGGGCACGGGCGCCGTGGGGCGAGTGTTCGGGCCGGTCATGGGCGTCTGGTTTACCGTGATCGCCGTGCTCGGCGTGCGGGGTGTCGTCGAGCACCCGGTGATCCTGGAGGCACTGTCGCCCACCTACGCCGTCAGCTTCCTGTTCGGCCACTTCGGCACCGCGTTCTACTCCCTGACCGCCGTCGTCCTGGCCGTCACCGGCGCCGAGGCGCTGTACGCGGACATGGGGCACTTCGGCCGCACGCCGGTCAGGCGCGCCTGGCTGCTGGTCGTCTTCCCGGCCTGCATCCTGAATTACCTGGGGCAGGGCGCCCTGATCCTGGGCCACCCGGCCAGCATCAGCAACCCGTTCTTCCTGCTGGCTCCGGGATGGGCCAGGCTCCCGATGGTGTTCCTCGCCACCGTGGCGACCGTCATCGCCTCGCAGGCGGTGATCAGCGGCGCCTTCTCGGTCGCGCACCAGGCCGGGCGGCTCGGCTACCTGCCGCGGCTGCGCATCCAGTACACCTCGGAAGAGCTGATGGGCCAGATCTACGTCCCGTGGATCAACTGGCTGCTGCTGGCCGCCGTCCTGACCCTGGTGCTCGCGTTCAGGACCGCGGCCGCGCTGGCCTATGCCTACGGCACGGCCGTGACCGGCACGATCACGATCACCACCCTACTGTTCTTCTACTACGCCCGGCACCAGTGGCGATGGCCGCTATGGGCCGTGCTGGCGGGCGGCGGCGCGCTGATCGCCATCGACCTGCTGTTCTTCGCCGCCAACCTGACCAAGCTGACCCACGGAGCATGGTTCCCGCTGCTGATCGGCCTGATCACCTTCACCGTCTTCACCACCTGGCAGCGCGGCCGCGAACTCGTCACGGGGCTGCGAGCCCAGGCCGAAGGACCGCTCCGGGAGTTCATCCAGCAGCTGCACGCCATGAAACCCCCGCTGCCCCGGGTGCCGGGCACCGCCATCTTCCTCAACCGCGGCAAGGCCACCGCCCCGCTGGCCCTGCGGGCCAACGTCGAACACAACGAGATCCTGCACGATAACGTGTTCATCCTCTCGGTCGAGACGATGCCCGTACCCCACGTCCCGGCCGAGGAGCGGCTGACGATTGACGACCTCGGATACAAAGATGACCGGATCATCCATATCGCCGCGCGCTTCGGCTATATGGACCAGACAAACGTCCCCGAACTCCTGCCGCTGATTCGCGGCGCCGACCCGGAACACCCCCTCCACGACGACAGGCTGTCGTACTTCATCTCGCGCATCGAGCTCGTCCAGGGCCATACACCGGGCATGAGCCGCTGGCGCAAGCGCCTGTTCATCGCGACATCACGGATCACTGCCGACGCCGCCGAATCCCTCCACCTCCCCCGGGAACGCACCGTCATCATGGGTTCACGTATCGAACTCTAGCCACCTGGCGACACTGACAATCGTTCATGTGTCGGGTGTGGCCTCGTCCCTTGGTGCCCAGTACGATCATGATGCTCGCGTTCACCATCAGCCCGCCGCGGCGCTGTGCCGCCATGCGCGCCAAGGAGGCGCCATGTTGCTCGCTTCGAGTTCCTACTCGTATCCGGTACTGGGTGCGTTCTGGACGATCTTCATGATCTTCCTGTGGGTGATCTGGTTCTGGATCTTGATCACCATCTTCATCGACCTGTTCCGCAGCCATGACCTGTCCGGCTGGGTCAAGGCTCTGTGGTTCATATTTATCTTGATCTTCCCGCTGATCGGGGTCCTGGTGTACCTGATCGCCCGCGGCGGCAAGATGCACGAGCACGCGGCGCGGGACGCGCAAGTTCAGGAGCAGCAATTCCGTCGGTATGTCCAGGAGACCGCGGGCTCGCAGAGTTCGGTGGAGCAGCTGGCCAAGCTCGCTGACCTGCGCGACAGAGGGGTCATCACGGCCGAGGAGTTCGAGCGCGAGAAGGCGAAGATCCTGGCCTGAGCCGGCGCGCTACGGATCACAGCATCCCCGCGGTGAAGGGCAGGAGCAGCCGGGAGCTGGAGGCGATGCGGTTGAGGCTGCTGGTGCCCACGCTGGCGTGGCGGAAGCTCATATCAGCCGGGAACTTCGGGTCTTGGTCGTCGCTGGTGAGGATCAGCCGCAGGCGGTGGCCGGCGGCGAACCGGTAGCCGGTGCCGATAATGGGGATCCGGTAGCTGACCGGCTCGTTGATCGGCACCGCCTCGGCCGAGGTACACGGCAGGGACGGTGCACCGGGTTCGCTGGCGGTCTCGTCGACAGCGCGCAAGCTGGCCCGCAAGAACCCGGCGGTGACATCGGTAGTGGCGTCGTCGGCTGCGACGTCCTGGAGGGTGAAAATCCACGCGGTATCGGCAGCGCTTGCTGTGGCGTCGAGGCGGAGCTCGATGTTGCCCAGAACGTCCAGGTCGCCGGTGAACGGCTCGGTCTGCCAGGTCAGCGACGACGGCGGGTCCGCCTCGCTGGCCCGGGCGCGGTTCAGCCCGGCACCGAGGGTCATGAAGGAGCGCTGCCCGGACGCTCCCTCGTCGGTGCGCGCAGGGCCGTCGGTGCTCAGAGTGCCGTCGGTTCGCAGGGCCAGCTCGCGGTGGGCGACGCCGGGCACGGGCCAGGCGTCCGCGGTGTGCCACCCGTCAGACTCGCCCTTGCGGAGCTGGTACCGGAACGACGGGCCGTCGAGGATGCCGGTGTCACGTCCTTTGAGCCAGTGGTCGTGCCAGGCCAGGGCCTCGACGTGCATAGTTTCCCAGGGCCAGCTGATGCCCAGATCACCCAGCATCGCCACCTGGACGTGCGGGCTGTTCGGAAGGGCGTTGATGAGATCAAGGCTGCCGGGCAGGTGCAGCGGGCCGTTCGCCCAGTCGCAGCCGACATAGGCGGGTACTTGCACGCGGTCGAGCAGCGGCACGAGGGTGCGTTCGTTCCACCATTCGTCGCGGACTGGGTGCTCGACAGCGATGGCCCGCCAGAGGTCATCCCACGGGTGCGGGTCGTGGTGGCCCTCAGCCCAGGCCTTGAGCGAGAACGAACGAGCGCTGCGCAGCGGTCTCATCGCCGCCCAGCTGATGGGCCTGGCCTTCATGCGCTTCGTCTGGAAAATTGAGCCGCTGGCCAGTCTGGACGACAACGCCGTCGTCGCCGCGATCGCACCGACCATCCAGCGCTACCTCGACGGTGATGTCTACGCTGCAACCCCCCAAGCACCACCGGCCGGGTAGAGAGTGGTCGTGGTTGCCTTGTCGGATCGGGCTGCCGCCGTTCGTAGAGAAGGTGGAGGGTGGCCGCAGGGGCCGCCCTCAGCAAAGGAGGAGGCATGACCGAGTACCTCATCGTCTTCAACGACGAGTGGGTGCCCGACCATACGGTCGAGGAACTGCGCGAGAAGTCCAAGGCGGTCAGGGCGTTGGTGGCAGAGATGAAGGCGGCCGGGGTCTTCATCTTCACCGGCGGCCTGGACGATGCTGCCCCGGTGTTCAGTGTCGATGCGTCGAGTGGCACGCCGCTGTTCACCGACGGTCCGTTCGTCGAGTCCAAGGAGCACCTCGGCGGCTTCGCCGTCGTGGATGTGGCCGACGAGGAGGCGGCGCGGCTGTGGGCGGGAAAGATCGCGGTGGCCTGCGGTTGGCCGCAGGAGGTGCGACGCTTCCGGGTCCCCACGCAACTTCCCGAGATTTCTTAACTGAGTCTCCGGAAACGCCGGTCCGGTTCAAACGGAGTCGGCGGGCGTCTTACGGCGAGGCTCTTGGGTGCCGCAGACAGCGTCCGCTGCGGCCAGGCCTGGGAGGCAACTCACGGAGGTTCGCGGCCACTCAGTCGAGGCAGAACTCGTTGCCTTCGATGTCCTGCATCACGAGGCACGACTCGTTGTCCTCATCGGCAAGCAGTAGTCGCACGCGTGCCGCGCCGAGCGGGACCAGTCGTGCGCATTCGGCCTCAAGTGCGGCCAGGCGCTCTTCACCCACGAGCCCGGTGCCGACCCGCACGTCAAGATGCAGCCGATTCTTGACGACCTTGCCTTCGGGAACGCGCTGGAAGAACAGTCGCGGGCCCACACCCAAGGGATCAACGCATGCGAACGCTGAACCCTGATGCTCGGGCGGCAGCGACCGATCGAAATCGTCCCAAGTGGCGAACCCCTCCGGTGGCGGCGGTACGACGTACCCCAACACCTCGCACCAGAAACGAGCGACGCGCTCAGGTTCTGCGCAGTCGAAGGTGACTTGGAACTGCTTGACCGACGCCATTGGCCCACCATACAGGCGCCCTGATTGCGGCTCGCGTCGCGATCGCCGAGACCTAGACGTTCGTCGTGTTCATGTCGGGGCTGCGTCTGGCCGCGCGCGAAGGGATAATCGGCCCACCTGTCACTGGTGTGCAGCTAGGGTCCTGGTATGGCCTGGGTAGACACGGTTGCTGAGGAGTACGGCGCGCCCGCCGTACCCGCCGCCTCTGGCCCGCCATCGGCGGGCAACGCGACACCGGGCCGGCAAATTCCACACCCCTGTGAGGGGCTGCTCCGCATGCGCCAGAAGATCGACATGAACGACTGGGAGCGCCGCAGCGCCCAGGCCTGGGCCGAGATCGACGACTACTATGCACGCGGTGAAGCCGGTGAGGCCGACTTCCGCAAGCGGATCGACGAGCTGGCCAACGAACTGCCGCAGGACAGCCCGGTTGCCGCCTTCGAACGTGCCGGCGCCTGGGACTCCACAGGTCACTCCGGCAAGGCCGTTCCGCTCTACCAGGAGGCGCTAGAACGCGGGCTGGCGGGAATGCGGCGGCGCCGGGCGGTGATCCAGATGTCGAGCTCGCTGCGGAACATCGGCCGGGTGGCGGAATCAGTGGAGCTGCTCACCGCAGAGAAGCAGAACTATGACCCGGACGCTGCGGTGCTGGCCGATGCCCTCTCGGCCTTCTTGGCCTTGTGCCTGGCCGACGTTGGCAGGGAACGCGAGGCTGTGTCCGTGGCCCTGAGAGCTCTGGCCCCGCACCTCCCGCGCTACCAGCGGTCTTTGGCGAATTACGCGCGGCTGCTAGTAGAGCACGACCCAGCCTAACTCCAGCTGGCTTCGGCGACTGACGCAATCAGAGCCGCTTCACTTAATCGGGACGTCGCAGGTCCGACGCCCCGTGCCAGATCCCTGCAAGCGCGGGTGAAACCCGGGATGCTCTACAACAACAGGTCCTTGCTGCTGCAGTCTCTGCGGCACGTCTAACCTGCAACCCCCGCATCGTGATGTTGCTCTCCTTCTTCGGCTGGCATGAATGCTCGGCCCAGAGTTTCAAATCTCGCAGGTCGCCGGGCCCGAAGGATAGCAACCGCGATGACGCCAAGGCCGAGCCAGCCGAGCGCGGTGAAGGGAAGCAGGTTCACCAGGGTGTAAGCGGGCGGGCGGATTATTCCCCACAGGGGGAACAGGAACACCACGACGGCCGCGGCCGGGATAAGCAGGTGCCGCCAGAGCCGGAACTGCTCGCGGAACTCGGTGCGGAACGCGCGGATCACCGCGATGTTGACCGCGAGGTAGACCAGCACGACCGACAGTCCGCCCGCCGAGGCCAGATACCCGAACGTCCGCGGGCCGCCGTAGGCGTAGGTGAACGGCAGCCCGAGCGCCAGCGTGATCACGGCCAGGCAGCCGATCGCCACGACCGGGGTCTGGCGGCCGGACAGCCGGGCCAGTGACCCGGGCAAGGCTTCTTCGCGGCCCATCGCGAACACGACCCGGATGGCCGCGTTGGCCGCGGCGATGACGAAGCTGAGGCCGACCAGGAAGATCACCAGCTGAACGGTCCACAGCACCGACGGCGACCAGTACCGGCGGGTCAGGTAGCCCAGCGGGCTGGCCTGCGCGTCGAGGCCGCCCACGCCGTGCCGCCCCACCGCGAACATCTCCGCGCAGGCCACGAGCAGGTAGAACACGCCGCTGATGATGACGATAGCGACGATGCTGGCCGGTACGGAGCGGCGCGTGTGCCCGGCCTCCTCGCCGAGTGCGGCGGCCGCTTCACGCCGCCATTATGCCGCGACCGATGGCCCGGCGGCACTAGGCCGGGAGAGGCTCCCCGGTTTCCAGCAGGGTCTTGAGGCTGGAGATGACATCCGGCCAACCGACGCTGACCATCTGGACCACGGTGCTGCCCGGCTCGAAGCCGTCGTGGATGACGGTCAGCTTCACGCCCTGGGTGGCGGGCTCGATGTCGAAGGTGACCTTGGACCGGCGTTCGCCAGCCAGCTTGGCCACAAAATCCTCATCCCAGCCGAACTTCTCGGCCAGCTCGGGGGTCATGGTGTGCCAGGTGTAGGACAGGCGGCGGTACGGGTCGGATTCGAGCACGACACTCCCGGGATCGTTGATCACGACGCCGTGGTTGTCCCACGTTATCGGCGATCCCTTGGCCCAGTCGGTGTGCAGTTCCGTCTGCCAGTAGCGGCGGGTGAAGGCCGGGTCGGTCAGGCCTTGCCACAGCCGCTCGGGCGTGGTGCGGATGTAGGTGGTGTAGACGAACGAGGGCGCTTCCACTTCGGTCTCCTCCAGTGCTTTCTTCAGGTCGGCCAGGGCATCGACCCTGGGCTGGTCATAACGGCTGATCCAGCGCTGGGCGATGTCGCTGATGGGGGCGGCGTTCAGGTAGTGCAGCTTCTCTCGGCCCCGGCGCACGGTGGTCACCAGGCCAGCCGCCTCGAGCACCGCCAGGTGCTTGCTCACCGACTGCCGGGCCATGGCCAGCCCGCCACACAGCTCGCGCAGCGTCTGCCCGCTGTGGGCGTTCAGGCTGTCCAGCAGCAGGCGGCGGCTGGGATCAGCCAGCGCCTTGAACACGTCATCCATCTCGCCATCTCCAAAGGCAGCCTTCCGGCTGCCTTTTATTTTGGGCAGCCGGAAGGCTGCATGTCAAGGGCCAGAAGAACTCGCCGGGCGCACACCGGCAACTCGCTGATGAACGACGCCGAGGTGCGCCAGGAGATCGTAATGCGCCAGGTGGGCCACGCCAGCCCCGTGATCAGCCAGCGTTACAACCACCCGATGGAGCAGGCCCACCTGGCCGCTGCCGGGCAGGTGGCGGCACTGGTCCGTAAGGCCAGGAACCGGGCCTGTCCGGGGCGGATGCTCCCGTTTGTTCCCCTGGCGCCTGTGCTCTCGCTGGCCAGCCGCGGCGCCCTCTTGCACCCGTAGCCACGGTTAATCAACGCGGCGTGCTCCTATCTAGTGCGCTGACCACGAACGTTCACCGGGTCTGCTGACACGGCGCGGTGCGTGCTCGCACACTCGATCTTGTGATGGGTGGAGTGGCGGGAGGCGTGATGGCTGAGCCGGTGCGGGCGCGGCGGCTGACCGATGAGGAGGGCGGGCGGCTGCTGCAGATCGTGCGGCGGGGGGAGCACGGGTCGGTCCGGGTGCGGCGGGCGGTGATCATCATGGCGTCGGCGTCGGGCACGCTGGTGCCGGCGATCGCGCGGCTGGTCGCCGCCGATGAGGACACGGTGCGGGACGTGATCCGCCTGTTCAACGCCAAGGGGCTGGCCGCGCTGGACCCTCGGTGGGCGGGCGGCCGTCCCCGCCTGATCAGTGACGATGACGTGGCGGTGATCCTCGCGGCGGCCAGGACCCGGCCGGAGAAGCTGGGCCTGCCGTTTACGCACTGGAGCTTGCGCAAGCTGGCCGGCTGCGCTGGCGCAACGCCCGCGCCCGCCACCCCGGCGTGCTGGCCGCCCAGCGCCGCGAGCGGGCCCGCGTGCGCGGCGAGCGCCAGCAACGCTGGGGCCGCCTCCGGCCGGAAGCCGCCTGACTAACCAGCGCACCTTCGTGGTCACCGCGCTAGACAGCGCTCATCCGGGTCGCGCGCTCGGGCTGCAGCGCGAGCACTGCATCGGCCGTTTGGCGCAGCGCCGGCTTCTGCTTGCCTTCGGCGGCCAGGAGGCCGATGAGGCCCTGGCACTCCTCGGAGGAGTTCCCGACTGTCTCGCGGAACCTGCTGCGGGACACGCCCCACAGGATGAGCGTCAGCAGGAGCCGTGGTGCGCGGCTGATCTGGTTCTTCGAGCGCGGGTAAGGGGTTTCTCCGAGCTCGCGCAGGATCGAGAATCCGGCGCGCAGCGCCCGGGCTCCGGTCTTCGCCTCCGCCCAGGTGGCGCCGCGCTTGTGCTGCATCCCGGCGATCGCGACGCCCTCCATGGC
The DNA here is from genome assembly GCA_963722055.1 of uncultured Actinomycetes bacterium. Taxonomy (GTDB): domain Bacteria; phylum Actinomycetota; class Actinomycetes; order Streptosporangiales; family Streptosporangiaceae; genus Palsa-504. The sequence continues at coordinate 106,928 of CAVRLA010000011.1, forward strand.
GATGGTCAGGGGCGTCTGGGAGCGCAGCCAGCGCCCCATGTCCTCCTCCAGCGCCGACGGCATGCCCGCGGCCTGGAACAGGTCGACCCAGCGCTGGTCACCTTGCCGGGACTTGGTCCGGGGGATCGTCAGCCCGAGCTTGCCGTCGCTGTCGAGCGTCGCCAAGACGGCGGCCATGCCGAAGGTGGCGCGGCGTGCGCCGATGGCGGCGCGCAGGCGCCCGGCTTCGGGGGTGACGAACATCAAGTGCACGCACCGGGCCTGGCTGCGCTGGAGGGCGGGAAGGAGCGGGCCGACCTGATGCGCAAGCGTGGTGACGATGACGAGATCGAACGGCGCCTGCTCGTCGAGGTGCTCGGCAACTGTCACGTTGGCGCGCTCGCCGGTGGTCAGGACGATCCCGTGATCGCGCTGCAGCTGGGAGAGGCGCCGGGAACCGGCGCGGGCCACGACGGTCACGTCGTGGCCCGCGCGCGCGAGCTGGTAGGCGTAGGCGCTGCCGATGCGCCCGGCGCCGATGATGGCGATGGAGAGGGGGGACGTGGGTGTACTGCTCATGACGGCTGCTCCTGGGTTGAGTGGTGTTGCCGAGTGATTTCACTCGGTGCAATGAACGGTAGCACAGCACTGCACCCGGTGCAATGGGATGCTAGGCTTAGGCCATGGTCCGATGGCAACCTGATGCGCGAGGCCGGCTCCAGGAGGCGGCGATGACGCTCTTCTTCGAGCGTGGATATGACGAGGTGACCGTCGCGGACATCGCTGAACGCGCCGGGCTGACAAAGCGCTCGTTCTTCAACCATTTCGCCGACAAGCGCGAGGTCGTGTTCGCCAGCGCCGACGCGCTGGAGGCGAGCGTCCTCGCCGCGCTCGCTGAAGCCAGCAGCGATCTGGACCCGCTCGACGCCGCGGTGCGGGCCTTTACGCAGGCCGCCGCCCCGCTCGCGGACTACGCCGAGATCGCTCGCGCCCGCCGGGCGCTCATCGACTCCTCCTCGGAGCTGCAGGAGCGCGATCTCATGAAGATGGCCTCGATGACCGCAGCGGTCGCCGAGGCACTCGTTCGCCGGGGCGTCCCCCGGCGAGACGCGATCTTCGTCTCCCAGGCGGCGACCACAGTGTTCACAACCGCTGTTGACGAGTGGATCCGTGAGCCCGAGCGCGGGCTCGCTGCCTCGATCCAAGGCGCTCTTAACGACCTCAGGGCGGCCCTCGGGCCCAAGGACCGGGACACGAGCCTGCTCGAGTCGCGCTCAGCCTGACCGAGCGAGTGCCCGGTTGAGCACGGCACGCATCCTCAGCGAGGCACGGCGGGATCTCGGGCTCGTGGGACGTGAGCAGGTCGATGACGGCCGGACAAGCGTGCCGTGACGGACAATCGCCCCGCCACTACAACATCGAGTGTGGGAACAATCACTGCGACGTGTCAGCAACTCCGGTGAACGTTTGTGGTCAGCGCACTAGCGATGGCCGCGCAGGTCTTCCAGGAAACTCTGGGCGGCGGAAACGGCGCCGGTGGTGCGGTTGACGGCCTCGGCGGCGGCGCGGGCCGCGGTTCCCTTCACGCCGGGCATGACCGCGACGGCGTCGGCGATCAGGTTGCCGGTTTCCTCCACGATGCGGGTGCCGGGCGGGACGTGCACCATCCAGGTCTCGGCCAGCCTGGGGAGCGCCGAGAGCCGGGTGCCGCCGCTGGCGCGTACGCTGACCGGCCGCCTGTCCCGCTCGCTGAGCACCGGCGCCGCCGCCGCGCTGGCCGCGATCGGGGCAGCGGGCCGGATCGGCGTGGCCGAGGCCCTGGAGGTGCTCAATGACCTCGCCGATCCCGCCGATGCCCTGGACGCGGCGGCCCTGGCCGGCGTGGTGGTCGAGACCGGGGATCGGCTGGCCGCCGCCCACCCGCTGATCGGCGCCGCGGCGGTGGAACTGCTCCCGCCGGCTCGCCGCGCGCAGCTCTACCGGCGGCTGGCCGAGGTCTCGTCAAGCCCCGAGCGGTACGCGCACTTCACCGCACTGGCCGCCGGGCCGGGACCGGACGCGGCGGTGGCCGAGGCGCTGGACGCCGCGCCGCTGAAGAACGCCCTGGACTTCCTGTACTACGAGTGGCATGGCAAGCCCGCGACCTCCGTCACGTACGGCACGCGCGGCGGCAGCAAGGGAGCCGACCAGATTCACCAGGTCTTCGAGGGCCTGCACATGCGTCCCTTGGAGACCCGGCTTGAGGTCGTGATCACCGACGATCAGGTAGACCACGACTGGCAGATGACCGACCTCGCCGCCACGATGCGCCCGTACGCCAACCTGATCCGGCAGCTCGATGCCGAGATGATCGAGGCACTGGAAGACACCCAGTAAACGCTTGCGGGCAGATAGTCGTCCTTGAAGCACTTCATCATCCGTCCGGGACGACCGCGGCTTCCCAACGGCAGCGCGACATCTGATACCGCGCCGGGCCGCACTCCCGCCGACGTAGTTGAATAGCGCTGGCAGTGTTCAGTCTGGCAGCGCCTGGATGATCCGGTTCGTGCTCGTGCGAATGCCGTCAAACGGCTGGATCCGGCGCACGATCTCAAGCATGTGCCGGGGTACCGCCTGGCGGCCGTCTGCGCGCAACTCGACCGCCCCGCTCTCGTGCAGCTGACGCAACGCCGGTGGACGTGGACCGCGGTATGGAAGTCAGCTCGGCGAGACTCGACATCTGACGTCGGTCGTCCGCGTCTGGCAATGCGCGGAGGATACGGAACCCGCTCTCAAGAACTCCCCGGCCGCTTTCGTCGTGTGCAGCCATGACGCTCTCCTCTTCTCGCCCGGTGCCGGGTGGCGGCCCGTCCCGGCGCCACGGCAATCGTCGCGGGCGGAGCAGACAAACCCGGATCGCGGCCCTGGAGGCCGCCGTCGATTCTAAAGCGCCCGCTTAACTCGCGGCGCGGTTACGGCCCTTCCTGCTTGAGGACGTGTTCGAGCAGGGCCGTCAGCCGGAGGGTCTCGGCTCTGGTGAGCTTGCCAGTCATCGGGGACAGGGATCGGGCGATCTTGCCTTCTCCTAGGTCGGCGAGTTGCATGCCCTCGGCGGTGAGGAACACGTCGGTGGCGCGCCCGTCGGCGGGGTTGGGTGCCCGCTGGAGGAGGCCCCGCTTCTCGGCGCGGTCGACCAGGCCGGAGATCGTCGACTTGTCGAGTCCCAGGTAGTCGGCCAGCTCGCTCATCCTGACCCGGCGGTCCTTGAGGATGGCCAGCACCCGGAGCTGGGTCAGGGACAGGTCGTGTTCCGCGGCGACGCGGCTGAGCACGGCCGTCGTGGCGAACGACGCCCGGACCAGCGCACTGGTCAGCTCCTGCTGGGCGGTGTCGGCCGACAGCGCCGCGGGGTCAGTGAAGCTCATGCCAGCATGCTACTTTGACTTACTTGGTATTCACAACTAATTTAGTGTGTAGTACCAACTAAACGAGGAGGTCACAGTGGAGAGCGGCAAGCTGCGCCCGTCGTTCCGTACCTTGTGGGAGCACCTAGGGATTCGCGCCGGGGCCTGGGGTCGGCGGATCGGCGCGGAACGTCAGATCGGCGCAATGGCGGGCGGGATGCGACGGGACCTGCGCACCGCGCGGCGGGACGCCAAGACTGCCGTAGCCGTCGGACGCACCAAGCTCACCGTGGCCGTCGCTCGCTCCCTGGGAGACGCGCTGGCTCACCTGGCGGGCCGCCCGGACTCCGACGGCTGATTCCCTCACCCGATCCTCATCTCTGTCACGACCATCAGTACAACCATCTGGAGGTTCATCATGAAAGCCGCTGTCGTCACCGCCTTCGACACCCCGCCCCGGTACCTCGACTTCCCCGACCCCGTCGCCCATGGGAAGGACGAGGTCGTCGTGGACGTCCTGGCCGCGGGACTGCACCCCCGGGTCCGTTCCCAGGCGAACGGATCGCACTACACCAGCACCGGCGCGCTGCCGCTCGTCCCAGGCGTCGACGCCGTGGTGCGCGATCCGAAGGGCCGCATCCGCTACGCCGTCCTGGACGACACCACGCTCGGCACCATGGCCGAGCGCACGGTGATCGAGCTGGAGCGCAGCGTCGTTCTTCCGGCCGGGGTCGACCCGGTGCTCATGGCGGCGGCGATGAACCCGGCGATGTCGTCCTGGGTCGCGCTCCGCCAGCGCATCGACTTCGGCCGCCGTCAGCGCGTGCTCATTCTCGGTGCCACCGGGAACGCCGGCCGGATGGCGATCCAGGTGGCCAAGGGTCTCGGCGCCGCCCAGGTGATCGCGGCCGGACGCGACCAGGCCCGCCTGGGTGAGCTGAAGGCCCTCGGCGCGGACGAGACCTGCACCTTCGATCAGCTCACGGCCGCCGCCGAGGTCGATGTGGTCCTCGACTACGTCTGGGGCCCGCCCGCGGCCCGGGCGATGGCCGACATGCTGACGGCCCGCGAGGACCGCAGCCGGCAGCTGACCTGGATCGAGATCGGCTCGGTGGGCGGCCTTGAGGCTCCCATCCCGTCTGCGGCGCTGCGCTCAGCGCGCCTGGAGATCGTCGGCAGCGGCATCGGCTCGGTACCCGGACGTGACTTCGCCAAGGAGATTCCCCAGCTCGCCGCGGCGGTCGCCAAGGGCGCCCTCGACGTCCGCGCCCGGGCCGTCCCCCTTTCCCAGGTCGAGCAGGCGTGGGCTGACGCGGCCCACACCACCGACCGCATCGTCCTCGTCCCCTGACCACGCGCCCTCCCCCGCGGGGGCTACCGAAGGACTGAACAGCACATGAAAACCCTAAGCCGCTGGTGCATCGCACGGCGCTGGTGGGTGATGGCGGCCTGGGTCGCACTGGCCATCGTCGTCACCATGATCGCGCACAGCGCGGGCCGCGACTACAACCGGGGACCGCAACTTGGCCGTTGACACTAGGGAACATGGATGCCACCGTGAGCTCTGCACGAGTTCTGGCGCGCCACACGCGGACCCGCCGTGTGGCTATCTCTATGACGAACAGCACGTACAGCCGCTTGAGGAAGCCGCAGGCCCAGCGCAGAAGCGGAATCGAGCAACACCTTGGCGCGGTTGCAGCGGCATGACACCTTGTGGACCCGCAAGCAGGCAGGGGATGGACAGCAAATCCCGGAAGCCCCGTACAGGAGGCAGCACGATGACCGCCCAGCCAGCCGACCGGATCCCGGCGAGCGGCCCGGACACCGGGTCATACGAATGATCCACCTCATCGAGGGCGTTCGCTTGATGCAGATGGCCCAGCCAGCCGAGACATTTCGAATTTTTGCACAAGTGCCCCTGGTGGGGCGGGTGGGGCTCGAACCCACGACCGGCGGATTATGAGAAGTACGGCCCCGTGCACCGAGCGTGCCAGCTGCCCAGATAACACGAGTCATCGCACTGACGGCACTCACTGCGCTGGGATTATCCGACGCGTCGTTCCACGAACCGTTCCACGCGGACGGCGAGAGACGGGCCCATGACTGTAACCGAGCGTAGTGACCAGAACCCGCCGTTGCGGAGGCCTGGTCTTGATCGGCGTCAGGATCGCCATAGCCAGCAGCGTCATCTAGCAGCCGGTCGCTAGCCTTCCCCCCATGACCGATAGCACAGCCACGCCACCTGACGCGCCGCAACAGGCACAGCCGCGGCCCGGCATGATCGTCCGGAGCCTCTTGCGCGCCCTGGCCACCACCGTCGCCCTGGTGGCCCTCTACTACCTGCTACCCCTGGACCACTCCACCCGCTGGCTCGCCATCACAATGCTGGTGATCGGCCTGGTAGCGCTCATCGGATTTGCCTTCCAGGTCCGCACCATCATCGTCTCACCGTTCCCGGGCCTGCGGGCGGTGGAGGCCCTGGCTACCAGCATCCCGCTCTTCCTGCTGCTGTTCGCCAGCACCTACGTCGTTATGGGTGCCATCGCCGCCAACAGCTTCAACCAGCCCATGACCCGTACCGACGCGCTGTACTTCACCGTCACCGTGTTCGCCACCGTCGGCTTCGGCGACATCACGGCTAAAACCGAAACGGCGCGGCTGCTGGTCACTGGGCAGATGATCGTCGACCTGATCATCCTCGGGATCGGCGCAAGGGTGATCCTCGGCGCGGTACAGCGCGGCAGGCAGCGACAACCACAGAACACCCGCACCACCCAGCCCGGCCAGTAGTCAACCTCACGATCACTTGCGGGGTCGCGGGTAAGATCCAGGCCTATCTCGGCGATGATGGCGCGGGCCGGGTCGGGACCAGGGGGTCGGCAAAGTCATGGCTCGTAGTGATTTAGCTGGTTTGCGACACGCCGAGGTGGGGCCGGTAGCGGCGCGGGCACGGCCCTAGAAGTGATCATGGCGGTTCCTACACCTGCCGGATCACTGCCGAGGGACCATGCCCGCTGCGCCATCATCCCTGACCGACCCTGCCATTGGCCAGTTGCTCACCGCTGCGCAGACGCTGGACGGGAAGCAGGCCGGGCTGCTGCCGGTGCTGGCCGCGATCCCCGCCCCCCGGGCACGGCGCGGAGTGCGTCACCAGCTGGCGGTGATCCTGGGCCTGGCTTTGTGCGCCGTCGTGGCCGGCGCCCGGCCGTTCACCGCGATCGCGGAATGGGCCGCCGACGCTGACCAGGGGACCCGGGATGCGCTCGGGGTCACCGGCGTGGTGCCGTGCGGGTCCACATTCCGCCGGACCTTGCAGAACCTGGACGCGGATGCCCTGGACGACGCGGCCGGCGGCTGGGCCCAGCAGCGCACCGCCCCGGCTCCTGGCGCGCGGCGGGTGATCGCGGTGGACGGCAAGACACTGCGCGGATCCGGAGTGGCGGGCCAGCGGGGGCGGCATCTGCTGGCCGCACTCGATCATGCTCGCGGCATGGTCCTGGGGCAAGTGGACGTCGAGGCGAAAACGAACGAGATCCCGATGTTCGCCACGCTGCTGGACCGCGTTGACCTGGCCGGGGCAGTGATTACCGCGGACGCGCTGCACGCCCAGCGCGCCCACGCCGAGTACCTGGTCGCTAAGCGCGGCGCGCATTACCTGATCACCGTCAAGGGCAACCAGCCCGGCCTGCGAGCCCAGCTCGCTGCGCTGCCCTGGCGCCAGGTCCCGGTCGCTGATCAGGCCAGCGAGCGCGGTCACGGCCGCACCGAGCGTCGCACCATGAAGGTCACCGCCGTGGCCGCCGGGCTGGCCTTCCCGCACGCCGCCCAGGCCCTCCGGATCGTCCGCCGCCGCCGGCCGCTGAACAGCAAGAAATGGGCTGCCGAGACCGTCTACGCCGTCACCTCGCTGACCGCCATCCAGGCACGGCCCGCCGATCTCGCCGCCATCGCGCGCGGTCACTGGTTAATCGAGGACCGGCTGCACTGGGCCCGCGATGTCACCTACGACGAAGACCGCTCCCAGATTCGCACACGCAACGGCCCCCGCGTCATGGCCAGCCTGCGCAACCTGGCCATCACCATCTTGCGGCTGACCGGGCAAACCAGCATCGCCGCCGCCCTGCGCCACCACGCCCGCCTGCCGGCCGGCCACTGCAAACGATCATGAATTGCTAGGGACGACTTGCCGAGGCCCTGAGGAGGGACCGGAGGCGTCCCTCGTAGCAGTCGCCCAGCTCGCTGGATCGGAGGGTGCCGTCTTGGCATGCCTTCCGGTCAGCCTCGCGGCGGCGTGCGTGGCTGCTGCAGCGACGCGATGACAGGTCCCAGATTCTGCAGCAGGGTTGCGGTGACAGCCGCGTCTTGACCGAGCGTCAGCCGCGTGTCGGCAGCGGGTACCGCGACCAGCGCCCCTTGGCGGGCTGCGGGAGATCGCGACGTGCTGGGCGGCGGCTCGCATCCTGCGGAACCACGACCGGTAACTCGCTGAGGGTGTCGCTGTTGCGCCTGCTGCGCTCGTGCAGCATCCAGATGGGTGTGGTCGTCAGCGAGGACATGGCGGACGTGTATGCCCGCGGGAAGCCGAGGGCTCCCGGCGCGCAGCCAGGAAGCGCCGGCTTTTCCGCCCGAAGAAAAACTGGATCACAAATTCTAGAAAAATATTGCTAGTTTTCAGCTTCCAGTGTAGGTTGGGAACAGGCACCGGGGATCAGCCGCCGCCGGCGGCCAGCTCCCCGGGCCACCAAAGGGGAACCGCCACAGGTCGCCAGCGACCCCGGTCCCGCTCGAAGGAAACACGCCATGACCGGACCGTCAGGCACGACCAGTACCCTGCCGCCCCCCTCAGCCAACGGCTCCGCCCCGCCCGCACCGCAAGTACCGGCACGCAGGCGGATGGGGACAAAGATCAGCAGCATGCGCACCGGGCTGATCGCGGGCACCGCCCTGCTCATCGTGGTGCTGATCTTCATCATCCAGAACGCGCACGCCGTCAGCATCAGCTTCCTTGGCGCTCACCTGCGCCTGTCGCTGGCCGTGGCGCTCCTGCTCGCCGCCATCGCCGGCGCGCTGGTGATGACTGCTGCAGGAACCGCGCGGATCACCCAGCTGCGGCGGATCATGCGCCGCGACCGGCGCCAGCCCCATCCCGGTAAGTAAGCAGCCGGGGTAATCGCGGGCCGCACGGCCCCGGGTACCCCGGGCACGGTCAGATGACGGCGGCAGGCGCAAGCCGCTCTCGCCGGGATCTGTCACCCAACACCCCGCGCATCGCGCGCGTCACTGACCAAGGAGTCATCATGGGCATCATCGCATGGATCGTTCTCGGCCTCGCCGCAGGCCTGCTCGGCAACCTGCTCATCCCCGGCAAACGATCACAAGGCCTCATCGTCACCTGCCTGATCGGCATCGCCGGAGCGCTAGGCGGCGGCTGGGCAGCCACCCGGCTGTTCCACATTCACACCCTGAACGGGTTCTTCCACCTGTCCACCTGGCTCACCGCCATCGCCGGGTCAGCCGTCCTCCTGCTGGCCTACCACCTGGTCACCGGGCGGACCGGCCGCCGGATGGCACACCGGTGAACACGACGGCCGGGGACAGAGGACCGGGGTCATGAGCTGTAACGCCCCTGGCGGCGATGGACCTCGCCGCTAAGGCCGCCAACCTCATCCATGCCCCGGACATCCTGGCCGCCGTGGCCAGCCATCCGGCCCCGCCGGCGGAAACAGAACCTGCGCTGTCAGCATGGGAGTCCGAGGGCGGTCAGCTCGCCGGTCACGCGGCGACGAGGTGACCGCGCAGGGCCGCGCCGCCGGCCAGGCAGCCCCTGCCCCCCGGATACGACCGGAGAGCCGGTGAACGCCATGCGTACTGCCGAAACCCCAGCCCGGCTCCCGGCGCAGGCTACGGGGAGCTGGAGCTTCCTCACCAATCACGCCCGGGTCCTGCTCCGCATCGCCCAGGACCCGGCTGCCCGGCTGCGGGACATCGCCGCCAGCCTGGGAATCACCGAGCGCAGCGCGTACAGCATCGTCACCGACCTGACCGACGCCGGGTACGTCCTCAAGCACAAAGACGGCCGCCGCAACCGCTACCAGGTCCAGGCGCACCTCCCGCTGCCAGATCCGGTCGGCCAGGAACCCGCCATCGGCGACGTCCTGGCCGCCTTGATCGGCGAGGCCGCGGCCGCAAGCTGACCCCGGGATCTGCCGGCCAGCACGGGCACCTGCCGTCAGCTGGCGGGAGCAGCTGGCCGACGGCCAACCCGGTGAAGGAACAGGGTGCTGTCCGCCTGGGCCCGCGATGTAGTCCACGACGAGGACCGCATCCCGGTCCGCACGGGCAACGGCCCAGCCGCTGGGATGCGCCGTCGCCGTGCGTCGGCTGATGCGCCGCCGATGTCGCCGGTCACGTGATTGGTGACCTGCGGGCGGTTGAGGCCTACGCGACCGGGCGCCAGGAGGCAGACAATGCTGGCGATCCGAGTTCTGCTGCCGGAAACGATCCTGTGGCAGCGCGGCGTGCGGCGCGGGCTGACATGATGGCAGTGCTTGACCCGGCGGCGCTGGCCCGGCCTGTGCCGTTGCCGCGGGACGGGCAGCTGCCGCTGGGCAAGTTCCCGGAGCGATACCCGGCGGAGATCCTGGTGCACACGTGCGATCTGGCGCAGGCCACGGACCAGGCTGCCGGGCTGGATCCGGGACTGGTGCGCGATGCGATGGAACCAGCGCGGCAGTTTGCTCCTGTGCTTCGCGGGTCTGGCTTGGTCGGCCCGGAATGCGCCGTCGCCCAGGACGCCGACGATCTGACCCGCCTGCTGGCGATCTTTGGTCGCCGTAACCCCGACGAATAAAAAATCTTCAGATGAGGACTTTGCCGAGGCCCTGGGGTCGGGGCTGACACCGGGGATCTCCGCCAGGCGCGCCACCGCGGGCAGCACCGTGGCATCCGGGCTGGTCCCGGCGCCGGGTCCGGTGGTCCCGTCGGCGTCGAAAGGGCGGAGGACCGTGGCCAGGCGGTGAAAGTGGCTCGGCGGCGGCGCGTCGCGCGGGCCACACTCATTTGTTTTAGCCGGTCGCGGTGCCTCGCCGTATTTGTTCTTAAGAAATCCCACCGCTGTCGCGACAATTCCCAGCACGACGCCGAAAGTATGGACATATTCCCACTTACGGTACCTGAGTCCGTGTATGGCGGTGAGTCCAGCGATAATCTCGCCAGTCGCACGGACCCTTGGCCAGTCGATATTCATTCCGCCCGGCTGGGCGACCGCCCGCGCGTACCGGGCAATCGCCGACTCCGCCGCCGGAGCCTTCATCGAGGTCTAGTCAGCTGCCACGCTTTCCGCCTCCCCTTTGACGCCGTTTACGTTCCCCAGCCCGCCGTGGCGGTGGCCTTGCACCGCAGCGGCTGAATCAGGTTGACGCTCTTGACGGTCGGGGTGCACCATCAAGGTGCCTGTTCCGTGCGCCTCGGATCATCGGCGTGACCGTGTGGCGCTAGTCAATCCTGAGGCCACCATTCCGGTCCTGCCAAGCCCGCTGACCAGAGCATCATGCTTGCGGTCGGCACACGTGGAATCCGGCCTGGCTGGGTCCGCGGAATCTGAAGCTGCAGGCAACCACGGTGAGCGCTACGGCGCGCTTGACGATGCCTGTGATCACGCCCATCGGTGTCGTTTTGCCGTCGTCGTCCCCTTCAGCCGCAGAGGCCACGGACCCCGCGGGCTCAGCGACCGCATGGGCCACGCGCCACAAGCGCCTGGGCGGCGGCCTGTTCTTCGCCACTGGGGATGCCCTAGAGGACCGGATGCGGGAAGTCGCGTTGTCGCCCGGCATCACCGGATCGTCCTCGATTGCGGGGAAATGGACTTATCGACTCACAGGGCTCGGCGAAGATGAACGAGATCCTCACGCTCGCAGAGCAAGCCGGACTGAACCTGTGGCTGGCCCCGCTAAAGCCTGCCTTCCGCGAAGTGCTAGCGCGTGACGGTGCCCTCGGCCGCATCGGCGATGGCAATATTCGAACCGCTGGCCTGCCGATGTTGCCGCCGGCGAGCTCGATGCCGGCGTGAGGGTCGGATCTACGCATTACGAGGGCCACGATCCCGGGCCGCACACGCGCTGACCCCGATAGCGCAGGTAATCGAACGGATGGCACTCGCGGCGCTGGTTTATCTGGCGACCTGGTCCACGAACCGGTCCGCGCCCCAAGGCTCTGCCCTGGCGTGGTCTGCGACGTTGCGCGACTGCCCGAGCGATTCGACCGTGCCGACGAGGTGGGCGACCTGGCCAGGACCGCGCGGCTGCTGTAGCCAAGCCGCTGCGCTCGAGATACCCGAACGACTCTCATCCGCAATATTCAGTGTGAATTCACCCCGAGTGGGGTGAGGAGCGGGGGCCGCCGGAACTCCACGATCGGGCAATGGACAACGTCGTGCTCTCCCGCAGGCGCACGGCACGCGGATCGACAACCCGCAGGCGCTGCTCGTGTCAAGCAAATCCGTACGGAACCGGGCACATCGCCGGCCTGGGCCGCCGCTTCCGGCTGGATCGCGGCGTTGCCGGCATGACGGTCATCACAGTGAGCTCCGTTCGGCAGGCCGCCGGCTTGGGGGCGATACCGTGAGCGAACCAAGCGCCGCGCAGCAAGATCCCACCGCCGTCATGCTGAGTAAGGCGTATGTCAGACTCCTCGTCCTCTGCGCCGTCATCGGCCTGATCTGCTCGCTGGCGGCGTGGTTGTTCCTGAGCACCGTGCCGTGGATGCAGGACACGCTCTACACGAGACTTCCGAGCGCCCTGGGGTTTGCGGCGGCGCCGTGGTGGTGGCCACTCCCCGTGCTGGTCATCGCCGGCCTGATCACGGCCTTCTGCATCGCGCGCCTGCCCGGCGGCGGAGGGGGAGTGCCGGCGGAGGGTCTGAGCTCAGGTCTCACGCAGCCGATTGCCCTGCCGGGGGTCCTGCTGGCGGCCCTGGCCACCCTGGGCTTCGGCCTTGTCCTGGGCCCATCCGCGCCCGTGATCGCGATCGGCTCGGGCGTCGCTCTGCTCGTCTTCCGGTTCGTGAAGCCGGACGCCCCGGAGAACACAAGGAAGGTAGTGGGCACCGCGGGCACCTTCGCGGCGTTCGCGATGATCTTCAACAATCCGATCATCGCCGCGGTCATCCTAATGGAGGCCACCGGATTGGGCGGGGCGACGCTGACGCTCGTCCTCATCCCTGGTCTCCTCGCGGCGGGCGTCGGCGCCGTCGTCTACCTCGGCGCCCAGTACATCACCGGCCTCGACACCTCCTCCTTCGTGGTCGGTCCTCTTGAGCTGCACCCCATGGGACATCTCTCGCTCGCGGCGATAGGCTGGACGGTCCTGCTTGCCGTGCTGGCGTCGGCCGCCGGGTTCGTGATCATCCAGATCGGCCGCCGCCTGGAAGGGCCCGTCAAGCGGCGGCCGTTCGTGGTGATACCTATCGCCGGCCTGGTGGTCGCCAGCCTGGCCATTATCTACGGTCAGGTGACTGGTCAGACACAGTACGCCGTGCTCTTCTCGGGATCCCGCGCCCTCGACCCGCTCCTGTCTCACGCGGCGACGCTCTCGCTGGTCACCCTGGGTCTACTGTTCCTGCTCAAGGGCACTGGCTGGGGTATCTCGATGGGGAGTTTCCGCGGCGGCCCCGTATTCCCGGCGATCTTCATCGGTACGGTGGCGGGTCTCCTGGTCCAGAACCTGCCGGGATTCTCCGAGGGTGCGGCCGTCCCTGCGCTCATCGCGGCGACGGTCGCGACGACGCTCAGGCTCCCGTTCTCGGCCATCGTCCTCGCGATGGTCCTCACCACAAGCGCGGGCCCGCCGGCGCTGCCGCTCATAATCATCGCCGCCGTGGTCGCCTACCTCGTCTCGGAGGCCCTTTTCGCGCGGCGCCCGGAGGCGGTCAAGACCTCCGCTGTGGAGGCCCCCACGTCATCTGAAGCCGCCCTGGGTCCAGGTGCCAGCGAGACCGGCGGAAGCTGACCGGGATGATCGACGTCCCCTGCCTCAACTGCTTGGCTCCCTGACAGGCGGGGTGGTCAGGAGCCGATCGTGAAGCTGGTGGTCAGCTCGGCGGTCGAGTCGCTGCCCACGAACACGTCGTTTGTGGTGGTGTCGATTACCCAGTCCCAGGCTGCGGCGTTCCAGTAGCGAAGCTCACCGGGGCCGAGCAGGAATGTAAGGGTTCGTGACTCGCCGACGGCGAGGGTGACCTAGCACGGCCAGCGGCCGCACAGCCCGCTGAACTGGTCTCCCTGACCACCGGCGTCGAGCTGCTCGCGCTGGGCGGCCAGGTGGCGCGCGAGTGGGGCGGGTGGGGCTCGAACCCACGACCGGCGGATTATGAGAACTACGGCCCCGTGCATCACGCGCACTAGCTGCACCGATTGCACAGGCCGTCGCACTGACGGCACCTGCTGCGCTGGCGTTATCCGGCGCGTCGTTCCACGAACCGTTCCATGCGAACGGCGGGCAACAGTCCATGACCGTAACCGAGCGTAGTGGGCAGAACCAGCACAGCGGCGTCGCAACTTGGGATGGTCCGACAGGACAGTCGAACAGGTCGTTGCACGGCGCAGCGGGTCAGCCTGCGTGTCCCAGGTTGGGTAGGGAATCGGGCTGTCCGGGAGTGACCGCCAGTTCCCGGCATTGACCCGCCAATCGGGCATGCAGCGGGCAAATCGACCGGGGTCGCGGACGACGGTGGGCACCTCGTCGCCCTGGTCCTCATCGTCATCCAGCGGCCTACGCATTTACGAGAGGCACGCGCCGGGGCAGCGTACGCGCTACCTGCACCGATAGCACGGATCATCGCACTGACGGCACCCACGACGCTGGGATTATCCGGCACACCGTTCCGCGAACCGTTCCACGGCCGCGGCGCCGGGATTATTAGGAGGCCTTGATCGGTGTGATCATCGATCGCCAGGGCTCTGACGCGGGCGTTGGATGCTGCGGGGCAGCCGGCTCACCGGCGCAGATGGCAGCGAGTCCGAGTACCTACAGTGACGCACTGTGTCTCGCGCTCCACGCGATATCCGCCGATATGAGCGGACCTTGAGGCTGGGTTCGCCAGGGTGGCGGCTGTACAGAACATGCGTTCTGCAGCGAGCTGGCGGCCAGGTGGTGGTCGGGATGGCCGTGGAGGTCAGGGGCGGCTGCGGTCGTCCGAGCGGGGGTCGCTGACCAGGGTGCCGCTGTGCAGGGTGCCGGTCATGGCCCGATCTCGCCAGGCCGCGGTGGAGTCGTACAGGTCCTGCCGGGTGTCCACGGCCGAGATCAGCACTCCGGGGACGTTGCGCCGCAGCCGGCCGGTGGTGATGCCGTCGGCGCGGACGAAGAACGCCGGCCACGCGCTTTGCGGGGCCGAGGAGTTCGGGCAGCTGATCCAGACGTGGTTGCAGGCCGCGGCGGCAGTCATGGCCGCGGGCATGGTGATGCCGGGGTAGGTGTGCGTGGCGGCCGGGTTGAACCGCTGGTACTGTCCCGATGGCCTCGCCGATCGCGGCGATCTGCTCCGGTGCGGCGTGGGAGGAGTGAAAGACGAGCTGGACGCCGCGCTTTACGTACTCCCGGTACAGCTCGGGGGTATCGGTAGTCGTAGCAGATCAGCGCGCCGCAGCGCACCCCGTCGATGCTCCAGACGCTGGCATGGCCGCCCGGGCTGTAGTGGGCCGGGTCACCTGAGCGGCCGGCGGGATCTCCGGAGCAGAACCTCTTGTCGTACCGCTCGACGAACTGACCCAAGTCGCTGATGACATACAGGCTGTTGTGCGGCTTGCGGGCGCCGCTGAGCCGGTGGGCCGAGCCGGCCACCACCCATATCCCAGCCGCCCGGCGCGGTCAGCCACCTCGGCGGCGGCCTCGGCCGGTCTCAGTCGAACCCGGCGAAGGTCTCAAAATCGGTCCCGGCATAACCCGGCAACGCCCCTTCGGGGAAGTGCGCGACCCGCGGCGTGGACCGGATCTTCCTCGTTCAGCATCCTGACTTTCCTGCTGAGCCCGCGTTGCTATATGTGCTGCCAGCGTGGCCACTTGGCGAGGCGGGAAAGCCGGTACAGCTTCTGGTGGCGGGGTACAGGGACATTTAGCCGGCGCCGCCGCCCGTGCTGCCGGCGGGCGCCTCACCCGGCTCGACGGTGCTCCCCGGCACGATGCGGCTGCCTCCGGCCGCGCGGGTGACCTCAACCCGGCGGGCCTGGCTCTTCGGTGACGCGGGGATGGTCACGTGCAGGACACCGTCGGCGTAGCCGGCGGTGAGGTTCTCCGAGTCCACTCCCTCGCCGAGGGAGAGCTGCCGGGCGAATGACCCCTGGGGCCGTTCGGCGGCAATGACCTGCCCGCTGTCGCCATAGTGAGGGGTGCGCCCGGCCTGGATCGTCAAGACGCCGTGCTCGACGGTCACCTCAACGCTGTCCGGGTCGGCGCCGGGCAGGTCGGCCTCGACGTGGTAGCTGCCGTCCTCGCCGCGGTAGACGTCCATGGGCATGCTGAGCGGGGCACGCGTCCCGCTCGCGGCCATGGAGAGGAGCCGGTCGAACTCCCGGAAGGGGTCCCGGTAGGGTTCGAACCTGGTCACTGACATCGCTGCCTCCTCCTGGTGTGGTGTGTGCCCGGGAACGATGTGCGGCCTGGGCTGGCGCGGTCCTCTGACATGGCAGGGTGGTTCTCCGGCCGCTCCGCATTCGGGCCTGCCAGCCGCCGTCGGAGGTGGGGCGTTCATCGTGTCGCGCCCCGGGCCAGGGTCCCTGGCCCGGCAACCCACGTCCGGCAGTTACATCTGCTACATCTGCCGCCGGATAATGCGCGGCACCGCGGTCACCATGAGCGGGACTCTGATGATGACCAGGCCGATGAGGACCATGGGCGGCTCCCTCCGGTGACCCTTGGGCACCTTGGCCGCCGTAGGCGGCTGATCCCTGGTGTCTGCCCTCAGTCTAAACTCGCAATTAGAAACTAGCAATGGATTTCCGGAAATCGTGAGCATTCTTCAGGGTGCCGAGCTGGCGTGTCCTGACCAAGCCGCGCCCGGTTGCTGCTGTGCATCGCCCGCGACCCGGGCGTGCGGCTCGGCGACTCGCGGCCGGCCCGGGCAGCACCGGGCGCAGCGCCTACGGCATCGTCGCCGAGCTGACCGCGGTCGCTACCAGATCCAGGCGCGCCTCCCGCTGCCCGAACCCGCCAGCCAGGAACCCGCCATCGGCGGCGTCCTGGCCCTGCTCGCGGGCGCCGGCGCGAGACTGCAGCTGACCGGGACCGGACCGGCCTGAGGCCACCGCATCCGACCCGGAGCTCCGCGATGGACCCGGACCACCGGCGTCCTTCCCGGCCCGGGCCTTCCCCCAGATGAACCGAGGCGCCCATGCCACCGCCGCGCTCAGCGGCGAACCCGGCATCGCATCCGTCCCTGCCCCGCGAGCATCTCCCCCGGATTGCTCCCCGTTGCCGCCAGCCGGCTCGTTACCGGCCTGTCCCGGGCGAGCTGCCGTGACGCCAGCGGCCTCGCCGTGCTGATGAGCACCGGGCGCCGCGCCGGGCTGCCCGGCCTCTCGCGCCCGGCCGCGCCCGCGCCCCCGCTGGCCAGGCTCGTGCGCATCACCGGCGCGGGCCGTCAGATCGACATCTTCTCCCACTGCCAGGCCCGCTATCACCGGCCTGGCGGGTGGCCGGCGCGGGCCTGACTCCTGATCCGGGTCGCCGGCCGAATTGCGGCTCGCCAGCCTCGGCGCGACAGCCAGCTGCAGCGGTGGGCTGCCGGGTATCGCGAGCACCGGGGGGTTGGGTCGGCCAGGGCACCAGTCATGCCCGCGGGAATGGACGGCCGCCCGGCAGATGGGCACCGGGCTGCCTGGTGGGATGCCCGGCCTGTTCCCGGGGCCGCGGCCAACGCGCCGGAGTGAGCTTCAGGCTATGTTCCTGTGGCGAGGCCGCGAAGGCAGCCTGGGCGTTGGATGCTGCAGGATTGCCCGAGGCCGCCAGGGTGCGGCTGCCTCCCGGTGACCTCGACTCCGTGTCCGGCAGGGCACGGCTGCCCGCTGGCCGGGATATGCGCGCTGGGGTTCCCGGGTAGCGTCATCGCGTGTTCATGGGCCTCGCGTAGGCTCTGTCACCATGCGTATCGACGCGATCTTCGGCGCCATCGGGCGTTTCGCGGTGCGGTTCCGGTGGCTTGTCGTCCTGCTGTGGATAGCCGCGGCCTTCGGGGCCGTGACGCAGTTGCCGTCGCTCGCCAGTGTCACCAACAACAACAACTCGACGTTCCTGCCGGCCAGCGCGCCGAGCGAGCACGCCGCGGTGCTGGCCGCCCCGCTAGGCACGGCCAACCTGTTCGGGATCCCGGTGGTGGCCGCGCGGTCAGGCGCGCCGCTGACGCCGGCCGACGTGACGGCGCTGGCCGCGCTGCAGCATCAGCTGGGCACGGTCCCCGGTGTCAGCCGGGTGCAGGACCTCGGCAGGTCGCCCGACGGGCAGGCAGAGCAGCTGCAGGTACTCGCGCAGGCCAGTGGCGGCAACCAGAGCCAGCAGACCGACCTGGTGGACGGGCTGCGCACGAAGATCGCCAGCGCCGGGCTGCCGGCCGGCCTGCAGGTGCACCTGGCGGGCGATATCGCCGTCTCAGTCGACCAGCAGAAGGCGTCCGGCAACACCGGCGGCAAGGTGCAGTACTTCTCGGCGCTGTTCATCATCGTGCTGCTCGTGCTGATCTTCCGGTCGCTGACGCTGGCGCTGACCACGCTCGCCCCCGCGTTCATCTCGGTGCTCATTTCCGGCCCGCTGGTCGGCGAGGCGGCAAAGCACGGGCTCCAGGTATCCCCGCTGGCCCAGTTCCTGCTGATCGTCCTGGTACTGGGCGCGGGCACGGACTACGGGCTGTTCCTGGTGTTCCGGGTCCGCGAGGAACTGCGGGCCGTGCCGCACGGCACGCAGGGCGACAGCTATCCGGGCTCCCGCGGCATCCCCGGCAGCATGCTGGGCGATCTGATCCACGCCAGGCGCCCGGCCGCGGACGCGATCGTCAGGTCGGTGACCAGGGTCGGCGAGTCGATCACGTTTTCCGCGGCCACGGTGATCGCCGCGGTGCTCACGCTCCTGCTGGCCAGCTTCACGTTCTACTCCGACCTCGCCGTCCCGTTCGCGATCGCCATCGCCGTCACCCTGGTCGCCGCGCTGACCTTGCTGCCCGCGCTGCTGTCGATCCGCCTGTCGCTGCTGGCCGCCAAGCGCACCCTGTTCCGGGCCATGTTCGGCAGGCCGAAGCTGCTGCCGTGGAACATCCAGGGCAGCGGCAAGTCGGGCGTCTGGGGCCAGGTGGCCGGGCGGATCGTGCGGCACCCGGTGCCGACGCTGGTCGCCGGGGTTGTCGTCTTCGGCGGGCTGGCGCTGGCTGTCACCGGCTACACCGCGGCCGGGTTCGGCGGTAACGTGTCCCCGCCGGCGGGCAGCGACTCGGCCGCGGGGCAGGCCCTGCTCACGAAGCACTTCCCGCAGGCTGCGGCGAACCCGACAAGCGTGATCTTCCAGTTCAGCGACCCGGTATGGCAGGACCCGGCGCCGCTGGCCATGGCGACGGGCAAGCTGCGGGCCAGCGGGCTGTTCACGCAGGTGATCGGCCCGCTGAACCCGGCGGGCGCGCCCCTCACCCTGGCGCAGTACAGCTCGCTGCACGCCCAGCTCGGTCCCGCCAAGGCGCTCCCGGCCGTGCCACCGCCCGGGAGCAAGGTGCCGGCCGCCCTGTATGAGGCCTACCGTGCTACCGCGAACTACGTCAGCCCCGACGGCCGGGTCGTCCAGTACTCCACCGGGCTGAAGGCCGGTGACCCGGGCGGCACGGCCGCGCTGGACGCGGTGCCCGCCATTCGCGCCGCGACCACGGCGACGGCAAAGTCGATCGGCGCGACCGACTCCGCGGTCGGCGGCGAGGCACCCGCCATCTACGACATCAGCAGCATCTCCAACAGCGACCTGAAGCGAGTGATCCCGGTCGCGATCGTGGTGATCGGCCTGCTGCTGGCGATAGTACTGCGCAGCCTGGTGGCTCCGCTGTACCTGATCGCCTCGGTCGGGATCTCCTACCTAGCGGCGTTCGGCCTGTCGGTGCTGTTGTTCGTCGAAATCGGCCACAGCGGCGGCCTGGTGTTCTTCATGCCGTTCCTGATGTTCATCTTCCTGCTGGCACTCGGCGAGGATTACAACATCCTGATGATGACGCGGATCCGGGAGGAGGCACGCAACTTCCCGCTACGAAACGCGGTCACCCGCGCACTGAGCGCCACCGGCACCACGATAACCTCGGCCGGACTGGTGCTCGCCGGGACGTTTATCGTGTTCGGGATCGTGGCGGGCGGCGGGTCGGGCGGCAGCCAGTTCCGGGACATCGCCATCGGCCTGGCGCTGGGCATCCTGATGGACACCTTCCTGGTCCGCACGCTGCTGGTGCCCTCCACGGTGGTGCTGCTCGGCCGGTGGAACTGGTGGCCATCGAAGATGAGCCGGATCAGCGCGGACCTGCCCGCGGGGACGGCGGACACGGTGCCCGCCGCCCCGGCGGCCTCCAGCCACGCCCCGGGCCAGGCGGCGGGGGGCGCCGCCGGATCCAAGCAGCCATATCCCCGGCACTGAGCCCCTACGCCGGGCCGTAAGATCTGGGCTGGCGGAGCGGAACACCCAACTGGTGCCAGGGAGCCGGGGACGGCTCTCGGTACTGGTGAGCGCGCCTCCTTACTGTCGTGAGTTCCCCGGTGGATCCAGCTCGATGGTGGCCGCAGGTGACCTCCGGGGGCGTACCGGCTCCAGGTGCCACCGCGGTGACGTCGAGCTTGCCGAGAACTCCGAGGATGTGATCGATTGGCGGCTCGTTCACCAAACCGGGTCCTACTCGGCGAAGGATGCGACCCGGATCATCGGTCGGCGCGGCTCAGGGCGGGGCGGCACTGGATGCTTCGCCGTGCTCGGCCCCCAAGGCGTTGGTCAACCCTTCGAGGTCCGCCACGGTCACGGTGAGCGCCGAGTGGCCACTTCGGCGAAGCGGTGATGGCACCTTCTCCGC
Source organism: uncultured Actinomycetes bacterium (assembly GCA_963722055.1). Lineage (GTDB taxonomy): Bacteria > Actinomycetota > Actinomycetes > Streptosporangiales > Streptosporangiaceae > Palsa-504. The sequence goes on from CAVRLA010000011.1 coordinate 127,357, forward strand.
GAAATGAATGCACACCCCCGCGTTGTGGTTCGTTCCGAAGCTCAAGCCGTCGTCGACCATGGATCCACGAACACCGAACGCGGTCCACCAGCGGTAGTTCCGGGTGATGTGCGCCTCAGTGACGTTTGCCAGCGGCGTCTTGATCTTGAAGAAACCGAAGGTCGCCGAGAGGGAGCCTTCGTCCGTGAGCGTGACGCCGTCCTTTGAACCTCGCAGCCCGAAGGGCACCAACAACGGCAAATATCGCTTGTCAATGGCGTAGGCAAAACGTTTGGACATGATTGGTCCGATCCCCTGCCATGCATGAGCGCGACTGAGCCCAGGTATTGTCCGATCTCCACGTTACTCTCGGCTTTCGCAGTTATGCCGCTGCTGTTTCCCAGGCCAGGCGGATGGCGTGGACCTTGACCGCACCCCTAGTACGGCAGCCCCATGACCAGGGACTTGACCGGGTCCTCGATGTGCTCCTGCGAGATCCACTGCCGGGCGCCGATCAGCGCGTGCCCGGTCCTGGCCCGCACGTACGACAGGTGGACTGTGTTGATCCCGTTTGCCACCCGGCCCGCGCACATCGCGAGGTCGATCTCTGCTTACGGGCCCGGTCCGGGCATTTGGCACGACGGCCACCGAGGTATCTGGTGTGTCGACAGGACTACCCGCTTGTAGCGGCCCGGACGGGCGACTCCTGGCCCGGTGCCCATCCCGGGCCGCCCCGTTATTGCTGGGTCATGCCAGGCCAGCCTGGCTGGCGTGGCTGGGCTCCGGGCTGGTCCCGGCGAGATCGCAGGCGATGCTGAGCACAGCGCCGCTGAGTCGGCGGAAAACATCCAGCCGACGCTGACCCCGCCCAGCGCCATCGCCGCGCGCAGCCGGTCGTCGGCGCTCGCGCCTGGCTCGGTGAGCTGCTCGATGAGCGCGCTCATCCGCTCAAGGAACAACTCCCCGCGGCCCTTGGCGGCGGCGAGGCTGTTGACCGCGGCCTGGTTCTGCTGCAGCATCCGGAATACCTCGCTGCCCTCCGCGACAATCGCGACGTAACGGCGCATGATCTCCCGCCAGGTTGGCGCGGTGCGCGGCTGTGCTCGCGCCCAGGTAATCAGCGCGTCGATCTGGCCGAAGTAGTCCTCAACGAGGCTGCGGACGATGTCTTCCTTGGACTTGAAGTGGTAGTACAGCGCAGCCTTCGTGACGTCGAGCCGGGCGGCGATCTCGCGCAGTGACGTCTTGTCGTATCCCTGCTCGGCGAACAACTCCAGCGCGACCTGCTGGATGGGCGTCCTGGTATCGCCGCGGCCGCGTGAATCGCGATGCGCGGCATCCCGGCCCGGGTGCGCTGCCTCATCTGGGGCTGGCGCCGCATCCGGCTTACGGGCGCGTGCCGGGTCGTTGGGCACTGCTGGATCCTGCCATTGCTCGTCCACGCCGTTGCGCCGCTTCTTCAATCTCGATGTTGACGGTACCTACTTGACGGCCGGTTACGTCGCGCGGGAACGCACCCGCAAACCCCCCAGGACGCCGCCAAGTTGTAAGCCACGCCGGAAACTGGCGGCGATATCTATCCGGGACGTGCGGTATTCCCCGCCGCCGGTGATATGTGGAGGATCTATTCCGGTTACTGGTAGCCTGACGTCATTATGCCCGCCAGAGCAAGGCCCGCAGCCGAGCAACCGCGGCCGGCCCGGCTCGGGCTGCGGGCCGATGCGCGGCGCAACCGTGAGCGGATCATCGCCGCGGCCCAGGAAGTGTTCGCCCAGCGGGGCCTGGACGTGCCGGTCGAGGACATCGCCCGCCATGCGGGGGTCGGCGTAGCTACCGTGTACCGGCGGTTCCCCACCCGGGCCGATCTGATCGCGGGCGCGTTCGAAGCCAAGATGGCCGCCTACGCCAACGCAGTCACCCAGGCGCTCGCCGACCCTGACCCGTGGGCCGGGTTCTGCTCCTACATCGAGCAGGTCTGCGCGATGCAGGCCGCTGACCAGGGGTTCGCGGGCGTGCTGACGATGACGTTCCCGATGGCCAGGCAGTTCCAGGCCGAACGCGACCGCGCCTACCAGGGCTTCGCCGAACTGGCCGGCCGCGCCCAGTCCGCGGGGAAGCTGCGCGCCGACTTCGTGCCCGAAGACCTGGTCATCCTCCTGATGGCCAACGCCGGCGTGGTCGCCGGCACCGCCGGCGCTGCCCCCCGGACCTGGCGGCGCTTCGCCGCCTACATGACGCAGGCCCTCAGCGCCGCCAGCGCTGAGCCGCTGCCGGCGCCACCCGCACCCGACGCCATCTACCGGGCCCTGCTGCGCCTGCACCAGCCCGGGCCAGGCGGCCGCTGCGGCTACTGACCGATTGCGCGGCCGGCCGCTTACGCCGGGCCGGCCGCTGGCGGGCTCCCGGCACCCGCCCGGGTAAACCGGGCGGTCACCGATCCGGTCGCCTGCATGGAGGTCATCCGCAACGGGCTCCACGTCATCCCGAACCGGCTCCTGTCGACGGTGAGCCCTGCCTTCAGCGTTACCGCGTCCGCGCCGGCGTCCACGACTTCGGCGGTGAAGCTGAGCGGTTCACGCACGCCCGCCGCCTCAAGCTCGCCTTCGGCCGCCAGCTGAGTGCCGTGGGTGAGCTCCGCCCGGCTCACCGTCACCACCACGCGGGGATGGTCCTGCACGTCGAAGAAGTCACCGGAGCGCAGGTGCCGGTCGCGCCGCTTGTTCTTGGTGTTCACCGACGCGGCGTCCACGACCAGCTGCCCGCTGATCTTCCCGTCTGGCCCCACGACGGCCTCGCCTTCGAGCCGCCCGAACCAGCCGCGCACGGTGACCGCCCCCCAGAAGTGCCGGACACCGAACTCCACCCGGGAGGCCCGCGGATCCAGCACCCAGCGGCCCGCCAGGTCCCCCTCCCGCACCAGCGCCGCTACATCGGTACCGGCCTGCGCCGCACTGCCTGCCTCTGCCGCCATGATGATGCTCCTCCTGCTGAGACGCCCCCGGGCTGATGTGTCCTGGAATCAGAGAACTGGAAGAGATCCTCCGGTTAACCTACCCTACCCAGCCGCCCATCCGTCCGATAGGACATCCCGGAATAACTGGAAGATACCTTCCGTTTTCCGGCCAACGGCCTGCCCCGCATGCGGGCCCGGGCCGATAAGCGAGGAGGGCCGTCAGATGACCGCCACCAATCCGCATGAGGACAGCGCAGCTGGCACCAGCCGGGTGCTGCCGGCCCGCCCTGGGCCACGCCCGCGGACGACGCCGCGGGCGCCGCACATCCAGCAGGACCAGAACGCGCCGACTGACATGCAGGCCATGCTCGCGCAGCAGGTGTTCGCCCTGCCCGAGGTGGAAGAGCGGCCCGGCACGGTGGCCCACCCCGCCGAGCGGGCGATCTGGCTCCGCGACGAGCTCCCCGCCGCACCGGGGATGTGTTCCTCGGCAACCGGGAGATCGGCCATTTCCACCCCTGGGACGGCAGCCTGCACATCGTCCTGGACCCCGAGCTCGCCGAGGCCGCGGTCACCGCAGGCTGGGCCGAAGTCCATCCCGCCGCCTTGGCCGGGCTTGCCCCCCGCAACCGGGTCATGCTCTACGGCCCCCGCAACGAAGCCGAAGCGGATACCATCCTCGGCCTGATCGCGGCCGCGGTGCAGCGGGCTGCCGGGCACCAGGCTCAGAAGGCGGCACAGCCATGACCCATCCCAACCGTCGGCAACTAGAGGACACTTACGCCAGCGCGCACACCATCGCCGTCATCGGTGCCTCCGCCGACCCGGAGGCTGCCGTCTTGGCACGCAGAATTGGCTGATATGTGCTCCAAGCCCATCTGCGCCCTCGACATTGCCAGGCGTACGGACTCGGCGATCTGTAATTGTTCGACCTAATAACAATGTCGCGCGTGTCACGCTACGCGACTAAAAAGAATGCTAACCGAGCCTGTTGTGACCCGCCTGGATCGGAGTCGATGACCTGCCGTTTACAAGAAGTACGGCCTTGTGCATCGTACGCACCACCTGCACGGATACCACGGAGCCGTGCCGCCGATGGCGCTAATCGCACTGTTTGCACGGGTGGCTCGGTCCACGAACCGGTCCACGCCTTACCATGGCGATCACCGGATGCCAGCTACAGAACGTTACCGCCGGCCGGCCGATCAGCGCATACCCGCGCCCGGCGGCATAAGGCCGCCCTAGGAGAGCCAAACGCTGCTAACCGCCGAGCCACTGGATCTTGACTACAAGCACGAGATCATCAGGCGGGTACACCAGGAACGTGACCAAGCCCTCGGCGTCCGGGCCGAAATGCAGTGAGCGCAGCGGCATAGAGACGTCATCACGCTCGTCGCGGCGGCGCTGGTACTGCACCGGATCCACGATCACAACCGCGTCCATGAATGCCGCTAGGGATGCTCGCGCGGCCTGAGACAGGTCGGCGAACTCCCGCTGAGCCGGGCCATCCAGCTCCCACCGGTACACGCGTCAGACGCCGAACTGGGTCCGGATCTCCTCCCGGCTTATCCGCTGTTCCGCAGGCGGCGGACCCTCGTCTCGGTAGGTGTCGATGCGAGCTAGGAACTCCCGCTGCGCTTGGGGGTCACGCCAGGCGTCCGCCTCGAACCACCAGCGCTTGACCGTCTGCACCAGCGGTGTCACGTCACCTTGCTCGCGGGCCTGTTCGTACGCCGCATCCAGATCCTCGTCGTACCGCTGGAGGGTATCGCCATCGGCGTTGGCGGCCAGCACGGCCCGGATCGCCGTCGGCGTGCAGGCCGGGCGAGGCAGGACCTGAGGTTGCCTGGCATGCGGCGCGGTCATCAGCAGCTCTCCCGTAAGTCGCCGTTTCGCCCAGCATAAGCGCGTCCGCCGACAGAAAGCAGCCACATCATGTTCCCGGCGCGCGAGTCTGGTTGAACGGCCAAGGCGGCGGCGAGCCGAGCGTCTAGCTCATCTCCCGGATGAGCCCGGGGGTCTTCCATTCCAGCGACCGCAGGCCTGCGACCCTGAAGCCCCGCCATGACGGCAAGAAGGGTGAGCAAGCCCAGCACAGCCATCACTCCCCCGAGGTGGCCGGAGGCAGCAGGGCGGCGCCGGCCGCCAGCATGGACAAGGAGATCAGACCGCCCGCACCGTCGATCAGGCACCCAACTGCCCGCACGTCCAGATGCAGGCTGCGAGCAGGCTGAGGGTCGCCGCGCCCACGGCGAAGCGGCCCTGGGCGCCCGCTGGCCGGAGCGCGAGCGCGCTCTCCAGCGCAGCAGCTTGCGGGCCTGGGATCTGATCGATCAAAGGCAGCGCCGGCCGCAGTAGCTCGAACAGGCCGGCGAAGGGGATATGGGCCTCGGACTGCACTCCACGCGCCCGCAGCACGTTCATGCCGACCGTTTGCTCCTCGGCATAAGCGAGCAGCGCGGACTTGCCGATCCCAGCGTCGCCCACGATGGCAAGGACGCCACTGCGGCCGGCGCGAGCGTCTTTGAGCAGCCGGACGAGCGCCCGCTGCTCGTGATCACGGCCGACCAACATGCCAGCGAGTGTACGGAGACACCCGGTACGAAGCCACGCCGCCGCGGTTCGGACTAGGGGCCCTCCCCGGAAGCGGCAGCGCCTGAACGCAACTTACGTTAGCCACAGAGGCATCAAGTCCTGAGGAGGACACCATGGCTGCAACCGAGCAGCCAGCCGTCATCGACACCGAGAAGCTGATGGGCTTCGTGTTCCGGGCTGTCGACGAGATCGGCGCGACTCTCAACACCGCGCCGGTCGTCATGGGCGACCGGCGCGGCCCCAATTCCGGCTCGGGATATGACCTGGTTACCATGTTCGACTGCCTCCACGACATGGGCGATCCGGTGGGCGCGATCCGGCACGTACGCCAGTCCCTGCCGGCCGACGGTACCGGATGATCGTCGAGCCGATCGCCGGCGACCGGGTGGAGGACAACTTCAACCCGATCGGGCGGGCCCACTACGGCTTCTCGACCCTGCTGTGCACGCCCGCGTCACTGTCGCAGGACGTCGGGCTGGCGCTCGGCGGCCAGGCCGGCGAGTCCCGGATCCGCAACGTGGTCACTCGGGCGGGCCTCACTGCTTCCGTCGCGTCAGCGAGACGCCGTTCAACATCGTCTACGAGACCAAGCCGTAGCCAGTGCCCTGGTCAGGTCCAGCAGCCAGACCGGACCTGGCCAGAGCCGCAGACGATAGCTTGGAGGCGGCAGGACTTCCACTGCGATGGCGGATTGCCGGTGGGGAGGGAAGGCGATGAGAGCGCGCACACCAGATCACGATGGTTACGTCGAGCGTGAGGGCGTCAGAGTCTTCTATGAGGTTTTCGGTGACGGCGAGCCCACCATCTTGCTCATGCCAGCCTGGTCGGTGGTCCACTCACGCGCATGGAAGATGCAAGTATCCTTCCTGGCCCGTCATTACCGGGTGATCAGCTTCGACGGCCGGGGGAACGGGCGCTCGGACCGGCCCGCGGGGCCGGACAGCTATCTGTCCGCCGAGTACGCGGCTGACGCGCTGGCAGTCATGGACGCCACCGGCACCAGTAGCGCCGCAGTGGTCTCGCATTCACGCGGCGCGTCATACGCGCTTCACCTGGGCGCCGCCAGCCCGCACCAGGTCATCGGGCAGATTTTCATATGCCCGACCACGCCGCTGGCGCCGTTCTCCCCGCCGCGACTGCCCTTCGCGAGGCGATTCGAGGAGACGCTTGACAGCGAGGAAGGCTGGGCGAAGGACAATGCCCGCTACTGGGAACGGGACTACCGCGGGTTCCTTCAGTTCTTCTTCTCCCAGGTATTCACCGAACCGCACTCGACGAAGCCGACAGAAGATGGCGTCATGTGGGCGCTTGACACCACACCCGAGACGCTCACCGACACCAGACGGGGAGCCATCCGCGAAGCGAACGACAAGATGACGGCGCTGCTCACGGGTGTGCAGTGCCCGTGCTGGTCATCCAGGGCACGGACGACGCTATCGTCGGGCCCGGCGCTGGCTCGAGGCTGGCCGAAGCGCTGGGCGGCCGGGCCCGGCTGGTCGAGCTGGCCGGATCAGGGCATTCGCCGCATGCCCGCGATCCCGTCAAGGTCAATCTGCTCATCCGCGAGTTCCTTGAGGCGCTCGAACCCGGCCCGAGGCCGGCCTCGAAGCGCTGGACCCGCGGCCGCAGCCGCCCGAAGCGGGCCCTGTATATCTCCTCCCCCATCGGGCTGGGCCATGCCCGCCGCGACCAGGCCATTGCCGATGAGCTGCGCAGGTCGCATCCTGGCCTGGAGATCGACTGGCTGGCCCAGCACCCGGTCACCACGTTCCTCAAGGCCAAGGGGTGAACGCATCCACCCCGCCTCAAAGGAGCTGGCCAGCGAGTCAGGTCACATCGAGCAGGAGTGCGCGACCACGACCTCCACTGCTTCCAGGCCTGGCGGAAGATGGATGAGATCCTCCTGGCCAACTTTATGGTCTTCCACGACATTGCCGGCGAAGACCCTTATGACCTATGGATCGGCGACGAGGCCTGGGAACTCGACTACTACCTACACGAGAACCCGGAGCAAAAACGGGCTGCCTACGCATGGCTGACTGATTTCGTCGGCTGGCTGCCAATGCCCGACGGCGGTCAGCACGAGGCACTCCTGACCGCCGACTACAACGCCGAGATGATCGGGCACATCTCCCGCTACCCGCGCGTCAGGGACAGGGCGATCTTCGTCGGTGCGCCCGATGACATCGTCCCCGACCTCTTCGGCCCTGGGCTGCCCGCCATCCGGGCCTGGACCGAGGCCCACTACGACTTCTCCGGCGACTACATCACTGGTTTCGACCCTTCGGAGTTGGCCGATAGGGGGGCGATCCGAGCCGAACTCGGCTACGCAGCCCAGGACAAGATCTGCATCGTGACTGTCGGAGGTTCGAGCGTGGGCGCGCAACTCCTGCGCCGCGTCATTGACTCGTTGCCCTTGGCCCGCGACGCCGTCCCCGGCCTGCGGATGATCGTCGTGGCCGGGCCTCGCATCGACCCGGGACTATTGCCGGTCCACGATGGCGTCGAGATCCATGCGTATGTGCATGACCTGTATCGCCACCTGGCTGTATGCGATCTTGCTGTCGTCCAGGGCGGGCTCACGACCACGATGGAACTGGTCGCCAGCAACCGGCCGTTCCTCTACTTCCCGCTCGGCCATCATTTCGAGCAGACTTTCCACGTGCCCTATCGCCTTGCCCGCTACCGCGCCGGCCGGCGGATGGAATACGCCACCGCCACACCCGAGGTCATCGGCGCCGCGATCGCCGCAGAGATCGGAAAGCAAGTGGCCTACCGGCAGGTCAGCCCCACGGCCGTCAGCCGGGTCGCGCGCCTGATCGCCGAGATGCTGTGAGCTAAGCTGCCGGGAGCATGCCAGCTCAGGTGGGGTACCCGGACGGTCAGCGAGCCAGCGTTGATGGTGTCAGTCTTAAGCCGATTTGGCATGATATGTCGCAATAAATGAGACCACAACTGAGGCGACGCAGCCTTGCATAGTCAGACACGGTACACGATCGGTCTGGTGTATTACCTGGTCAGAGGTGCGGAGGATGCGAGATTCGAACAAGGATCTGGGAAGCCGAGTGTTCCTGCAGGTCAAAGGACCTAGGCTGCGCTTTCGGGGAGTGGGGCGGGTGGGGCTCGAACCCACGACCGGCGGATTATGAGTCCCCCACCGGCCGTAGAGGCCAGTAGCTCCTCATCGAGCCAGGTCGCGTTTCTGCACGTCGGGACGTTCCGGATGTAGAGGCTAGTCGAGCTTGTGCGCGACTGTTCTCTCGCCGTCTGCGTCCAAAGTGCGTCCGTTGCATTGGTTATCGGCCTACTTATCTGTGCACGGATCGGTGATCAGCGGCAACGCTATTTCGTTACGGGCTACCCCGGGCCGACCACCCGCCCTCGGGATGACGAAGGCATCCGAGGACGTATGCATGCAGAACGCCGTCAGCCGTCGGCGGCCAACCATCGCTTCCGTGGCGGCTATCACGGAGCGTCATTTAACGCGGGTGTCGAGTTCGCGCGGCCGATTAGGCGCCCATTCTCCATGGGCACGGTGATGCGGTGGATTGCCCGCAGAATGTCTTGTTCTGCAGCCTGCAAGTTCCGCCGGGCGATAGCCCAGATGGCCGCCTCGCCACTTCCGGAACGGGGACGGTGACAGCGGGGGCGCTGTCAGCTCGGATGTCTGGCGGCCGCGGCGAAGTCCAGCAGCAAGGTGCTGGTCGTTTGCGGGTCTTCCATCATCGGGGTGTGTCCCACGCCGGGCAGCAGTTCGAGACGGGCGCCGGGCACGGCGCGGTAGGCGGCGGCCGAGGTGGAGCGCCACCGCTTGTCGTCGGCGCCGACGATCACCAGCACCGGCAGGCCCAGCGCGGCCAGCCGGCCCGGAAGGGTCTGCTGCTTCAGGTAGTCATCCGATGCGTGGCTCGTCGCTGCGAGGGCGCGGTGGGTCATCCCCATGGTGGCCTCGATGATGGTGCCAGGGATGTCGATGGGGCGGGTGAAGGCGCTGGCCAGGGCCTTGCGGATGGTGACCTCGGTGCGCAGGCGCCACAGCAGCCGCCCGGGCAGCGGGGCCAGCAGGAGCCGGCCGAGCAGGCCCTGGTCCATGACGGCGTCCAGGTCCGGGGCGGTGTCGATGAGCGCCAGCGCGCTCACCAGGCCGGGCCGCTGCCCGGCCAGGGCCGTGGCCACGTATCCCCCGGTGGAATGCCCGATCACCGTCACCTGGCCCGCGCCGAGCCGGTCCAGTACAGCGCCGGCCCGGCGGGCCTGGGCAGGGATGTCATACCCGCCCGCCGGGGCCGATGACCTGCCGTGGCCGGCCATGTCGACCCGGATGACCCGGCAGTCACCGGCCAGCTGCGGGATCACCGGGTCCCACCAGGCCGTCGAGGCCGCGGTGCCGTGGATCAGCAGCAAGCCGGGCGCGCCCGGCCTGCCGTCCTCCACCACATGCATGTCACCATCGTCAAGCCGCACGAACCGGTCGTCAGCGTCCGGATCGCCGGGCATGTGCTCTGCCATTGTGCTATCTCCTGATCAGTGTTGGCGGGTCCGCTGTCCGGCAGACTCGGAGTGTGGTGGCCGCCGGCGGGTGAGCGCTGTTGCCTCCCGGGCCTTGAGCCCTGGTGACAGATCGTGCCCCTGCCGGCAGCCGGAGAGTTGATCACTGCTGGGATGTCGTGCCCGCCGGATGGCGCGAGCACTGTTCCACGAGTTCGTTGATGGTTCTCCTGCTGGCTGCTGACATGTTCCGGCAGCGTGGACGGGAGTTAGCTGACTGCGCCGAGGGCGGCGCTGACGCTGGCGATGATTGCCCCTCCGATCGCGATGGAGATGAACGAGCGCAGGAAGCCGGTGGCGAAGAAGCGCCACCGGATCCAGGCCAGGGCAACCAGTTCGAAGACGATCGTGGCCAGTGCCGCGGCCAGCGCGGCGCGGTAGGCCGGGATCAGGAATGGCAGGGTGTGCAGGATGCCGCCGAGGAACGTGCCCGCCCCGGTGATCTTCCCGCGCAGGAACGGGTCGCCGCGTCCGGTCAGGTCCCCGGTGCCGGACAGGCCCTCGGAGAAGGCCATGCTGACGCCGGCGCCGAGGGCGGTGGCCAGCCCGGCGAGGAACGCATAGTGCGGCTGGTGGGTGGCGAACGCGACCGCGAAGATGGGCGCCAGGGTGGACAGCGATCCGTCGATCAGGCCGTTCATGGCGGGCTGCGCCCGCTGCAGCAGGAACGCTCGCGGGTCCCGGCCCGCCCGCCCGGGCAGGCGGGCCGGTGTAAGGATGGTCACCGCAGGGGTCCTTGCTGATGATCCAAGTACTGAACGGATCGTTTCGTATCTGTCAGGGCTACGGGGACTGGGACGGGTGGGGTTGGGGTTGCCTCCGGGGGCTCGATGGCCAGGTGCGGGAGGCGCCGGTCCAGCCAGCCGGGCAGCCACCAGTTGGCGTCGCCGAAGAGGTGCATCGCCGCGGGAACCAGCACGGTGCGGAGGATGAACGCGTCCAGCGCGACAGCGACGGCCAGCCCGATGCCGAACTCGGCCACGTCCCGCTGACCCATGAAGGAGAACGTCAGGAACACGCAGATCATGATGGTCGCCGCCGCGGTGATGACCCGGCCCGTTTCCACCTGCCCGGTGCGGACGGCTGCCGCGTTGCGGCGCGTGGGCACCCATTCCTCGTTCATCCGGCTGACCAGGAAGACCTGGTAGTCCATGGACAGGCCGAACAAGATGGCCAGCGTGACCACCGGCAAGAACGCCTCGAGCGGCCCGGCCTTGCCCAGGCCGAACGCGCCGGTCCCCCAGCCCCACTCGAAGAACGCGGTCAGCACGCCGAACGTGGCCGCCCCTGCGAGCAGGTTCATCAACGCCGCGGTCGCCGGGATGAGCAGGCTGCGGAACGCCGCCACCAGCAGCAGGAAGCTCAGCCCGATGATGGCGAGGAGGAACCACGGCATCTTGCCGGCCACTACGGTGGCGAAGTCGGCGTAGGTCGCGGTGATGCCGCCGATGTAGACCCGCAGCGTGGTGCCGTGCTCGGCTGCCGGGATCGTGTCGTTGTGCAAGGTGGCGATGAGGCCGGAGGTCGCCTTCGCCTCGGGTGATGTGCCGGGGATCACCCGGATGACCTCGATGCCGTGCGCCGAGGCCAAGGGCGTCACTTTCGTCACGTCGGCGACATGGGGAAGCTGGTTTTCCAGCGTCTTAAGCGCGGCCGCATCGGCTGGGCCACCGGTCTGGGCGACCAGGAGGAGCGGGCCGTTGAAGCCCGGCCCGAAGCCGTCGGCGAGCAGGTCATAGGCCTGCCGGGTGGTGCTCGACGCGGGGTCGTTGCCCGCGTCGGAGGAGCCGAGCCGCACGCTCAGCAACGGGATCGCGAGCACCAGCATGACCGCGGCCGCCGCGATGGCGAGCACAGCCGGCCTGCGCTGGACGGTTCCCGCCCAGCGGCTCCATATCCCTGGGGAGACGACACCCCTGGCCCCCAAGCGACGGCGCTGGCGGCGGGAGAGCACACGGATGCCGAAGACGCCGAGCAGCGCGGGCAGCAGGGTGACCGCCGCGAGCACGGTGAAGACGACGGTGAGCGCGGAGGCGACCGCGAGGCCGTTCAGGAAGCTGATCCCCAGGACCAGGATGCCGAGCAGCGCGATGCACACCGTGCTGCCCGCGAACAGGACGGCGCGGCCCGAGGTGTCGATGGCCTTGACCGCCGCCTCTTCGGGCGTGAGCCCTGATTGCAGGCCCCGGCGGTGCCTGGTGACGATGAACAGGGCATAGTCGATGCCCACGCCGAGCCCGATCAGCGCGCCCAGGACCGGCGCGATGTCGACGACATTTATGGCGTGGGTCAGCGGCGCGATCGCCATCAGCCCGCCGCCGACTCCGGCGATGGCCGTGACCAGCGGCAGCAGCGTCGCCAGCAGCGAGCCGAAGGCGATGAACAACACGACCGCGGCCGCGAGCACGCCGACCGCCGAGCTGACACCCAGCGAGGACTGCTCGGTCCGCCTGATGGCGTCCCCGCCGACCTGGACGTCGAGCCCGGGCGCGCGGGCCGCCTCGGCGGCATTCACGACCCGGGTGATATCCGCCGTGGCTATGTCGTTGGACTGCCTGGTGAAGGTGACCACGGCGTACGCGATGCGGCCGTCCCGGCTGATCTGGGCCGCCCCGCGCGGCCCGTACGGGCTGACCACGCCCGCGACCTCGGGCATCGCGGCGACCGTGCGGAGCATCGAGCTGATCCGGACCGTAACCGCGGGATCGCGCACCGTACCGTGGCTCACCTGCCAGACGATCGTGTCGGAGTCGCCGGCCTGAGCCGGGATGGTCTTGGCCAGCAGCTCCTGGGCGGTGGTGGAACCCGTGCCGGGCAGCGAGAACGAGTTGTTGTAGTTGCTCTTCACGGCCTGGGAAAGCGTGCCGAGGCCCACCAGCACGAGTACCCAGGCGGCAATGACCGCGAACCGGTGGCGAAAACACCACCTGGCGATGGCAGACATGATTGTGAGACGTCCTTCCTGCAGTGATCTTTCATCTGGCGGGTTGCGGCACGGGGTGCCCGGCGTGGCCGTCGTCCGCGTGTCTCATGGGCGCGCTACCGTCAGTGCTGCCGCTGCCGCTGCCGCTGCCGGGCCGAGAACCGTGAGCCGCCGCGGCCGCCGGCGGCAAAGAATCCGGCCAGTCCGCTGCCCGTAGGGCAGGAGGGTCCATGCCAGCGGCAGCGATTACCCCGATCGCGACCGCGCCGCCTGCGCCGTTGGGGCCGGGGAAACCGGTCACGCGGCCGGGGCGGGCGGTGAAGGTGAGGCCGTCGACAGCGGTGACCGGGCCGTAGCGTTGGGTGAGTTTCTCTGCTTCGATCATGTCTGGCACGCTAGGAGCGGGCGTCTGGCCGGCGCTTCTGTCACGGTGACCGGATTCGCCGGCTGGTCGTGTCCGGCGGTTAGGTAATGCCGGGGCGAAGACGGACGGAATGCCGGGGCGAAGACGGACGGCTCAGGTCCTTGGCGGGTTATGCGGACGGGATGGGAGCCGATGCTGTGCGGGCGGAGCGAGCAGCTGGCGGCCATCGGCCGGCTGCTGGGCGGGATGCGGTCGGGCCGCGCCGGCGCGCTGGTGCTGCGCGGCGAGGCGGGGATCGGCAAGACGGCGCTGCTGGAGGCCGCGGCGGATAAGGCGGCCGGGGCGCGGGTGCTGCGGGTGGCCGGGGTGGAATCGGAGGCGGAGCTGCCGTTCGCGGCGCTGCACGCGCTGCTGCGCCCGGCGCTGGATCAGATCGGCGCGCTGCCCGGGCGGCAGGCGGCGGCGCTGCGCGGCGCGTTCGGGCTGGCGGAAGAGACGGTCACGGACCGGTTCCTGGTCGGCCTGGGAGTGCTGAGCCTGGTCGCGGAGCTGGCGGAGGACCGGCCGGTGCTGGTGCTGGTGGATGACGCGCAGTGGGTGGACCGGGCGTCGGCCGATGCGCTGGTGTTCGCCGCTAGGCGGTTGCAGGCGGAGCGGGCCGCGGTCCTGGTGGCGGCGCGGGATGAGCCGCCCGGTCTCAGCCTGCCGGGGCTGCCGGAGCTGCGGGTGGGCGGGCTGGACCAGACGGCGGCGGAACAGCTGCTGGCCGGGGCGGGGCTGGTGGCTGCGGTCCGCGATCAGCTGATCGCCGAGGCGGGCGGTAACCCGCTGGCGCTGATCGAGCTTTCCCGCGGCCTTTCGGCGGCGGAGCGGGCCGGGTCGGTGACGCCGCTGATCTCGCCCGCCGCTTCTCCGGTTAGCCGGGTGCAGCAGGCGTTCGGTGCCCGGATCGGCGGGCTGCCGGAGGCGTGCCGCCGGGCGGTGCTGGTCGCTGCGCTAGGCGGGCTGGCGGATCTGGCGGAGGTCAGCCGGGCGATCGCCGCCTCCGGCGGGTCGCTGACCGACCTGGCCGCCGCCGAGCGGGCCGGGCTGGTGCGGGTGACCGCGGCGGGGGTCATCTTCTCCCATCCGCTGGCCCGGGCGGCGGTGCTGGCCGGCTCCGATGTCGCGGAACGGGCAGCGGCGCACCGGGCGCTGGCCGGGGTGCTTGACGGTGACCGGCGGCCCTGGCACCTGGCCGCCCTGGCGGACGGCCCGGACGAGCAGGTCGCCGCCGAGCTGGACGCCGCCGCCCAGCGAGCTGACCGCCGTGGCAGCCGCGCCGCCGCCTCCGCCGCCTACGAACGAGCCGCCGCGCTGTCGGCTGGCCCGGCGGCGAAGGGGCGGCGGCTTGCCCTGGCCGCCGAGGCGGCGACCGACGCCGGTCAGCTGCCCCGCGCCGCGGACCTGGCCAGGCAGGCCGGGCAGCTGGTGACCGATCCGGCGGCGGCCGCGGCGCTGGCCCGGGTGCGGGCGCAGTTGGAGTTCGAGGCCGGCCGGCCCACCGAGTCGGTGGGCATCCTGCTCGAGTGGGCCGCACTGCTCGGCCCTGCGGACCCGGGCGCCGCGGAGGTGGTGCTGGCCGAGGCCGTTCATATACTGTGGCTGGCCGCCGGCCCGGCGCACCCGGAGCTCGAGCGGCGGGCGGCGGCTATGACGCCTGTGGGAGCGAGGCTCGTGGAGTTCCTGCAGGCGGTGCGGCGGTTGCAGGACGGCGATACCGACGTGCCGGTCACCGTTCCGGCCACGCCGGACCCAGGCTCGCTTCCGCTCTTGGCCCGGTTCTCCCAGCTATTCTTTGACTTCGTCCGGGGGGATGTGCCGGCCGTCGGGCGCCGCGCCGCCGACATGGCTGCCGAGTGCCGTGACGCCGGGATCGCCGGCCTGCTGGCGTACGCGCTGGTCTATCTCGCCACCGCGCAGCTCCTGCACGGCGAGTTCCTGGACGCGACCGCAACCGCCGAGGAGGGCCTGCGCATCGCCGCCGACACCGGGCAGACCCACGTGACCCGCGAGCTGGCCTCCACCGCCGCCGGGCTGGCTGCCATCACCGGTGACGAGGAGGCGTGCCGGGCCCGCGCGTCCCAGGTGCGGGAACTGTCTGCCGGGGTGCAGACCCTGGCGCCGGCGGGAGCGGACTGCGCGCTAGCGATGCTCGACCTGGGGTGCGGCCGCTACCAGTCAGCCCTGGACTGGATGCGGGCAGCAACGTCCGGCCCGGCCCGGCGCAACCCGGAGGTGCTCTACGCCTATCCAGTACATGTTGAGGCGGCGGTCCGGGCCGGCCGGACCGATCTTGCGGCCCGGCCGCTGGCCCAGTTCACGGCCTGGGCCGGCGCCATCGGCCAGCGGTGGGCCACCGCGGTGGCCGCGCGGTGTGCCGCGCTGACCGCGGATGATGCCGATGCTGAGCCGCTGTGGCGGGAGGCGATCGCCGCGCATGAGGGGGATGGCCGCCCGTTCGAGCAGGCGCACACCCGGCTGCTGTACGGCGAGTGGCTGCGCCGCAACCGGCGCCGCGCCGACGCCCGCGAGCACCTGCTCGCCGCGGCGGCCGCCTTCGCGCGGATGGGTGCCCGGCCCTGGCAGGAGCGCGCCGAGGCCGAGCTGCGCGCCGCCGGCGCCGGGGCGCCGACCGTGACGGCCGATGACCCGCTGGCCCGGCTGACCCCGCAGGAACTGCAGGTCGTCCGGCTGGCCGCGGCCGGCGCGTCGAACAAGCAGATCGGCGGCCAGCTGTTCTTGTCCCCGCGCACCGTGGGTTTCCACCTGTACCGGGCCTTCCCCAAGCTCGGCGTCACCAACCGGGAAGAGCTGGCCCGCTATGCGCCATGACCTAATTAACCGCCCGCCAGAACGACCGGGCGGATCAGCGGCGCGCCGCTGCGGCACATAACAACCGTTCGGGGCGCCCGTGCGGTAGGTGGCGATGCCGGCTAACAGCGCCCTGCCGGGCGGCGTAGGCGGCAGCGAAGGGGACATCCAATGGGTGAGGGGAGGTGAGACTGGCCAGCGGCGTAGCAGCCGGGTGAGCATGGCGCGCCTGGCGGCGGCCTTCCCTGTGGGCCTGCTCGTAGCGGCTGTTGCACGCGTGTTTCGTGCCACGATTGTGCGTGCGGCCGGCGGACCGGGTGTCAGGCATCGCCTGATCCGCGGGCGAGCGTGAGGCCAATCGCCACCAGCGCCCATCCAGCGCGGTGCCTGACCGAGCGGCGGCGGCCGGGCCTATGGAGGCCATGTCGGTGCGCTGACCTGTGCAGTTCAGTCTCATGCTGGCGGGCGAGCAGTTCGCTGGTGTACGGGTGCATCGTCTTCACCTATTGATTGCGGGAGCCGGTCAGCCGGGAGCGGGCCAGCGCCTTGGCCCGGACCACATCTGGGTCTCGCGGGTCGGCCGGCAGGTCCTCAGTCCCGGGGCGCTCGTGCCGGATCCTCGGCTTGCCGATGCGGATGCGTTTCACTGTCATCTCCGGTTTCCTCGTGGGCGCCGCGCCGCGCCGCGTGGCCGGGTTGGTCACGCTGTACACCGCGGCGGGCCGTTCACTGGGCCTGGACGTTCTGGCGTTCGGGGGTGCTTGCGTGCTGAGGGTCCGTTGCGGCGAGCTGCTGCCGTCGGCCGTTGCCGTAAGCCCATCGGAGAACGAGTCCGGTGTCGTCCCGGAAGCCGGTGAAATTGAGGCGGTGCGTTCGGACCGGGTAGCCGGGTGCGGGGCGCTGCCGGCCGTTGTGCTGCTGGTCGGCCGTTGTGCTGCTGGCCGCAACGCGGGGCCACGGGCGGGGAGTCCTGTTATCGCGGCGGTGGCTCGCTGAGCGCCTCCAGCAGCTGCGCGCGCCGGCTGATGCCGAGCTTCTGGTAGATGTGCCGTAGGTGGGTCTCGACCGTGTTGACGGTCAGGTACAGCTGCCCGGCGATTTCCCGGTTGGTGTTCCCGGCCCGGGCCAGGCGGGCCACCGCTGTTTCCTGGGGGGTGAGCTGGCCGGTGGGAGTGGTCCCGGTGCGCCCGCCCGCCCGGCGCCACTGCACTCTGGCCTGCTCGGCGTGCCAGGCGGCGCCGCATCCTTCGGCTAGCCGCAGCGCCTCGGCGAGCACGGGCCGGGCCTGGCGGGCGTCGCCGAGGCGGCACAGGAAGGCGCCGTAGTCAGTCAGGACCTGCGCCTTGGCCAGCGGGATGGGCATCTGTTCTTGCCGGGCCAGGGCCTCGGCGTAGTGCTGGCGGGCCGTTTCCGGGTCGCCTTGGTGGTCAGCCAGGGCGCCCCGGCCGGCCGCCAGGACGACCTTCGGCCACTGACCGGGCAAGGTCGCGGCCAGCGGGGCGAGCCAGTCCAGCACCCGTCGGGCGTCGGCTTCGTGCCCGCAGGCCAGGTAGGCGCAGATCGCGTCGGCCGGCCACGGGACGGTCGACGGGTCGCGCAGCCCCAGCGCCTCGTTCATCTGCTCCAGCTCGCGGAAAATGGCACACGCGCTGTCGGGGTGGCCGCGGCGCAGGGCGAGGATTGCCCGCGGCAATAGGCTCGCCATCACGTCGTAGCCGGCGTTCTCTATACGGGCGCCGGCCGACCGGGCGCACCAGTGCGCGGCCTCGTCTAGCCGGCCGAGATCCAGCAGGACCCGGGCCCTGAGGTCGGCCGCGACGGGAGCCATCAGTGGCACCAGATCCGCCACCTCGAGCAGACGGCCGGACAGGGCCAGCGCCTCATCAAGCTGGGCCAGCCGGGTGCGGAGCCTGACCGAGGCGATCAATATCACGACAACGTCCATGGGGTGCGAGTTGCGTTCGGCGGCGGCCAGGGCGCGGTCCAGCAGTCGCTCGGCCTCCCCGAAACGCTCAGCGGTAACGGCCACGGTGGCGTAGATCAGGACCGGGCCGAACCAGGGGGTGGCCGCCGGCCGCCACGACGGCGCGGTGGCCGCGGTGCGGGCGGCGGCTTCGGCCACCGCGAGCCCGGCCGGGTCCCCCATGAAATAGGCGTTTATCGCCCAGACCGCGTCGGCGGCGGCGCGCACCGGGATGCTGGCATCGGCAGCCAGTTCGCGGGCCCGCGCGGTGAGCGGCGCGGCCCGCTTGTAGCCGTAGGTCAGCATGATCTGCGACGCGTAGTCGACCATGATGCCAGCGGCGAGGTCGGGGCGGCCGGGCCCGGCCAGCCGCAGCGCCTCCTGCAGCGCGGCCTCGGCGTCGGCGATCCGGCCCGCGAACAGCCGGGCCCGCGCCAGCTGGCCGAGGACGGCGAAGCGCATGTCCTCGGCGAGGCTGCCGCGGGTGAGCAGCTCTTCATACCGGGCCGCGCCTGCCGCGCGGTCCCCGGACGCGATCAGGACCCGGCCCAGGTCGAAGACCACCTCGTCGGCCGCTGCGGATCCGGCCAGCTCGACCGCCGCCTGCAGGTGGCGCCGGGCGGCGCCGACGGCCCCGGCCTGCAGGGCCTCCCGGCCCGCGCGGGCCAGGATGTCCAGCGCCCCCGGATCTCCGGCCAGCCGGGCGGCGACGGCGTGGCCGGCCGCCTCGGCCGGGTTGACCCCGCGGGCCGCCAGTGCGCGGAACGCGGCCTCGTGCAGCTGGGCCCGGATCGGGGCGGCCAGGTCGTAGACGGCCTGGCGGACGAGCTCGTGGCTGAATTCAGCCCAGCCGTCGCCGGCGTCGCGGCTCAGCCCGGCCGTGGCCAGAGCTTCCTGCGCCGCGGCCGCAGCCGCCGGAGCCAGCCCGGCGACCTGGGCCGCAACCTCGGGCCGGAAACGCCGGCCCAGGACCGCCGCCGCCCGCAGGTACCGCTGCGCCGGTTCATCCAGGCCTGCGGTGTGGGACAACAGCAGCCGGCGGGTCCACGACGTATCGGTCGGCGACTGCCGCTCCGGCAGGCTCTGCCCGGTCCGCATCGCGGCGGCCACGTAGTCCAGCAGCAGCGGGTTCCCGTTGCACAAGGTGGCCCCCCGCGCCACCTCATCCTCCGCCGCCGCGGCTGTGGTACCGGCCCGGTCGCGCAGGAACGACCGGGCCGCCGCAGCGCTGAGCGGGGCCAGGTGCTGCACCATGGCCAGCTGCTGGGCGGCTAGCTCCTCGCCCGCCCGTAGCGCTTGCGGCGGCCAGGGCCGGGTCGTGACCAGCACCGCCACTGGCAGCTCGGCAATCCGGCGGCAGATCAGCCGCAGCAGCGTCAGCGAGTCCGGGTCAGCCCAGTGGGCGTCGTCCAGCGCCAGGAACAACGGCTCGGCGGCCGCCCGGCGCAGCCGGGCCAGCACCGCGTAGAAAAAGTCCGCCGCCGCGGGCGTCGAGTTGTGGGTCACCAGGTCTGAGGTCCCGGCGGGGCCACCCAGAAGGGCCGGCAGTGCCTGGCCGATCACGCCGAACGGCAGGGCCGCCTCGGCCACATCCGCCCGGCCGATCCCCACTTTGAACCGGCCCGGCGTGATCGCTACCGCGTGCTCCAGGACCGTTGTCTTCCCCAGCCCGGCCTCCCCGGCCACGAACAACGCCCCGCCCCGGCCCTCCAGCGCCGCCCCGGTTACGTTGCGCACCGCATCCAGGATCTCATCGCGCTCGGCCATGACTACGGTCATCTGCTCCACCACCTGCTGCGAGCCTCAGCCGATATCGTCTCACTCGAGGCCGCGAATCGGGCCTTTCACTTGGCCCTTAGGCGCCCGCGGCCTTCGGCTAAGCCGGCCGTTGATGTCACCGGTTGCCGGGACGACATCACCCGGCCAGGGCGGCAGGCTGGCGGTCATGAAGATCGCCATTGTCGGGGGAACGGGAACGCTCGGCCGGCGGACGGCGGCGGAGCTGCGGTTGCGCGGGCACAGCGTGCGGGTGCTGAGCCGAGGCACGCGCGAGTACCACGTCGACCTGGCTACCGGGGAGGGCCTTGAGCCCGCGATGCATGGCTGCGACGTGGTCGTCGATGCCAGCAACGACTCGACGAAGAAGGCGGTGGAGATCCTCGTCGAGGGGTCGCGGCGGCTGCTGGCCGCCGAGCGGGCCGCAGGAGTGAGCCATCACGTCTGCGTGTCGATCGTCGGCTGCGAGCTGGTGCCGCTGGGCTACTTCCGGGTCAAGAATGAACAAGAGCAGGTGGTGGACCGCGGGCCGGTGCCGTGGACCATCGTGCGCGCGACGCAGTTCCACGAGCTGATCGCGGCCACGCTCGCGCAGGCAGCGGGGTGGCCGGTCGTGCCGGTCCCCCGCGCGGCGGTGCAGCCGATCGCGTGCGCTGAGGTGGCCCGCGCGGTCGCCGACGCCGCCGAGTGCGCCCCGCGCCGCAGGCGCGTCGACGTGGCCGGGCCCGAGGTGGCCGACGCGATGGAACTGGCCCGTACCTGGCGTTCGGTCACCGGCCGGCAGCTCAGGCTGGTACCGGTGCCGCTGCCGGGCAAGCTCGGGCGGGCGCTGCGCGCCGGGGCGCTGACCACCACGCGGCCCGAGATCTCCGGCACCCTTCCGTTCGCTGCCTGGCTGCAGGCCGAGCAGGCCTGATCTCACCGGTTTCCGGGACGACAAAGGACGTGCCGTTCAGTCAGCCTGATAGCTGCCTGTCCCGCCCGCGCGGGGGCCGGAGCGGGACAGGCAGATCACGGAGCAAGACACCATGAACAGAGGTAATGGCATGCGGATCGTAGTGTTCGGCTCGACCGGCGGCACCGGGCGGCTGATCCTGGCCGCCGCGTCCCGGCGCGGCCATGAGGTCAGGGCGTTCGCGCGTCGCCCGGGCGCGCTGGCCGGCGTGCCCGGCCTGGCGGCCGTCGTCGAGGGCGACGGACGCGACCAGGACCTGGCCGCCAAGGCGGTGTCAGGCCAGGAGGCGGTCATCATGACCGTCAGCGGCCGGGACCAGCCCGGCGTCGTCGCCGCCGTCGCCCGCGCGGTCACCGCCGCCATGGCTGGTGCGGGCGTATCCCGGCTGGTCGCCGCCAGCGCCTACGGGATGGTCGCCACCCGGCCCTACCTTGTGGCACCCGCGATACGGCGGGTCTTCGCCGACCAGCTGGCTGCCGACCAGATCATCCAGGACAGCGAGCTGGACTGGACTATCGCGCGCGCGACCCGGCTGACCGCCAGACCTGCCCACCACCCGCCACGGCACAGCACCGCGGCGTTCACCAAGGGCCCCTACAGCCTGTACCGGACCGCATACGCCTCCGCGCTCCTCGATCTCGCCGAGGGCGGCGCTTACGCGCGCCAGATCGTCAACATCACCGGCTGACGCCGGCACCTACGGAGGGATCACCATGCTTGACCTCAGACACACCCGCCTCGCGCGCCTGCTGGCCGCCGTCGCCGCCGGCGCAGCCTGCCTGGCCGGGTTGGCCATCGCCAGCGACGCCCAGCCGGCTCAGGCCACACCGGCCGTGGCGGCGCACGGCTATCTGGGCGTGTGGAACTACGACCAGCCCGACTTCACCACCATGACGAACATTGCCGTGGTCAGCTGCCCAGCCGGTACCGCCAGCTGCGCCGGGACGCCGGAGCTGGAGTTCCCGCAGATCGGCTACATCGTGTTCGCCGCGGGCCCGCACGGCACGGTCACCGGCCGCACCGACCAGGGCTGCACCTGGCGATTTGCCCGCCATCGCGGCGGACTCGAGCTAAGTCCGGCATCCCAGTACTGCTTCAACCACGTCGTCGGTTCCGGCTACACGATCACCAGATGGTCAGTCACGTTCTCCGGCGCGCGAGAGAGCGAAACCATCATCGCGACCAGCCACCTGCCTAACGGGAACTACGACTTCGTCCTGCAAGACGGCCGCCGAACCCGGGCCGCGAACCAGCCGGGCACCGCGAGCGACTTCACCGGAAACTGGCGCTACGACCGGGCCGACCCGCACACCGGCCTGAACATCCAGACCATCAGCTACACCGAGCCGGACGGACAGGTCAAGATCGTCTACGAGACTCTCACTGGGCAGGTCACCTTTACCGCGGGCTACGACGATCTAATCACCGCCAGGACACCTGACGGCTGCCGGTGGACGCTCCTGACCCGCGGTAACACCGCCGAGCTGCAACCCGCCCACCAGACCTGCCACCTGCACGGGTCAGACACCACCCTCACCTTCTGGGCCATAGCAGGCACCCGCACCCAGCAGGCATCCATCCTGGCCGGCACCGGTCCCCGCGACAGCTCCTTCCTCATGGCCGACGGCGGCCTGACCCGGACCCGGTAACGACCCGGAGGCACCGGTGGTGGCGGGGACGGAGATGCCATGGCTACGGCCGCTGCCCGACGCCCTGCTAGCTGGCGGGCGCGCTGAACCGGCCGCGGTGGCCGCCTTCGTGTAAGGGTAAGAGGCGCGGATGTCGCCTTGTTCGCAGGATCTCGATCCCTCGGCAGTTTCTGTCACCAGGGCAACAGAAAGTGCCGAACGAGCGGCCATCACGCCACACCAGCAGGTATTTGCACCGGTTGCGAAGCTCCATGCGCTTCCACAACGAAGAAATAGCGCTATAGCGCCCGAAACGGCAGACAAAATCGGCCGCTGGAAGAAGAGCCTTGTTCACCTGGAGGTTGACGTGAAATTGTCCGTGGAGCGGGAAAAGGTCCGGTTCTCCAGCGGTGACACCGAGTGCGCCGCCTGGCACTATCCGGGATCCAACGGCGCGTGCGTGGTCATGGCCGGCGGGTTCGCGGTGACCAAGGAGCCTGCCACTGACCTGTTCGCGAAGCGGTTCTGCGACGCCGGGTTCGCTGTGCTGGCCTTCGACTACCGCCGGCTCGGCGAAAGCGGCGGGCAGCCGCGTCAGGTCGTCAATATCCGGGAGCAGCTCGCCGACTGGCACGCCGCGATCGGGTTCGCCGCGACCCTGCCAGGAGTCGACCCGACCAGGGTCGCGATCTGGGGGTTCTCCGCCTCCGGTGGTCACGTGCTCCGCGTCGCGGCGAGCAGCCCGGGCCTGGCGGCGGCGATCGCCCAGACGCCGAACGCCGGCGGGCAGGCACCCGCGCGCAACGCGGCGCGCCACCAGAAGCCGCTGGCGATGCTGCGTCTCACTGGCCTGGGCGCGCTTGATGTCCTCGGCGGCCTGGCCAGCCGCCGGCCGCTGCTGGTGCCGCTGGCTGGCCGGCCTGGAACCGTCGCGATGCTCACGACGCCGGACGCTCTGGACGGCGGCAGGGCGCTCAACCCGGACAACAGGTACCCGGATTGGCTGCAGGCGGTCGCCGCCCGCTCGGTGCTCCCCCTGGTCTTCTACCGGCCTGGCCGCGACGCGCCGCGCGTGCGGTGCCCGCTGCTGGTCCTGGTATGCGACCAGGACCAGACTGCGCTGGCCGGGCCGGCCGCCGATGCGGCGCAGGCAGCGCCGGCGGCGGAGCTGGTTCGCCTGGCCGGGCGGCACTATGCGCCGTTCCTGGACGGTCACGAGCAGGCCGTCCAGGCCGAGCTGTCCTTCCTGCGCCGGCACCTGCTGGATCGCGCACCAGCAATCCGGCCCACCGCCGCGGCTTCCGCGCCGCACCTAGGCAGCCGGCCATGAAGCAGGTCGAGCTGTCCGCCGGGACAATCGAGTACCAGGACACCAGCGGTGACGGGCCGGCGCTGGTGCTCCTGCACGGGCTGATGATGGACGCCTCGCTGTGGGACGGGCCGATCGCTGACCTGTCCGCCGACCACCGCTGCGTGGCGCCGACGCTGCCGCTCGGCGCGCACCGTCACGCGATGCACCCCGGCGCGGACCTATCACTGCCCGGCATCGCCCGGTTGGTCGCCGAGCTGGTCGACCGCCTCGGCCTGCAGGACGTCACCCTCATCGGCAATGACACCGGCGGGGCGCTGGTCCAGCTGCTGATCGGCGACGGCACCGCACGCGCGGGACGGGCCGTGCTCGCCTCCTGCGATGCTTTCGACAACTTCCCGCCAGGGCTGACCGGCAAAACGCTCGTCCTCGCGGGCAAGCTCCCGCCGGCCCTGTTCGGGCTGTTCATGCAGCAGATGCGGCTCCGGGCAGTGCGGCGGCTCCCGATCGCGTTCGGGTGGCTCACTATGCGCGGAGACGCCGCCACAGCCCAGTGGATGAAGGCGGTCCTGACCCAGCCCGAGATCCGTCGCGACACCGTCCGGGTATTGCGAGCAGCAGCCGCAGACACCGGCGTCCTGCTGAAAGCGGCCGAACGGCTACCGGGCTTCGACGGCCCCGCCCTCGTGGCCTGGGCAGCGGGCGACCGCGTGATGCCGCCCGAGCACGGTCGACGCCTCGCCGAGCTCCTCCCGCACGGACAGCTGATCGAGATCGAGGACAGCTACACGCTCATCCCTCTAGACCAGCCCGCCAGGCTCGCCCAGATCATCCGCGAGTTCATCGCCGCCTCCGGCCGGGACTAGCGCCCGGGCCGCGCAGGCGACCGGCGACCGCGTTCCCGCCATTCATGCCCGGATTTGCCGGGCCGGACCGAAGCACACCTGCCGCCTAACGGGAAACGAGGATCTGACCATGACCAGCGCAAACGTAGCCGAGCGCGCTGCCGGCACCATCGACTTCACCATGATGTACGCGACCCACGACGCCTTCCGGAGCGACCTGGACTGGCTTGCGGCGGCTGCGGCCGCCGGGAAAGCCGGTATCCCCCAGGTCCGCGCGGGCTGGCCGAACTTCAAGACCCAGCTCCTTATCCTCCACAGCGTCGAGGACAGTCACCTGTGGCCCCCGCTGCGGCGTGCTGTGGCCGGCCGCCCGGGCGACCTCGCCCTGCTCGACCAGATGCAGGCCGAGCATGCCCAGATCGACCCGCTGCTCGCCGCCGTCGATAAGGCGTTGACCGGTAACGATGGCGACTATGCCCGGCCGGTCCGGGATCTCTCGGCAGCCCTCATCCAGCACCTCACGCACGAAGAACAGGCCGCGCTTCCGCTCATCCAATCCGTGCTGACGCCCTCGGACTGGCGTGCCTTCACAGGCCAGATGCGCCGACGCCAGGGCGTCAAAGGCGCAGCCGTCTACGTTCCCTGGGTCCTCGACGGGACAGCGCGCCCTCGCCAGCGCGAGTTCCTGGCCCAGCTGCCCGGCCCGGTCCGGCTCGCGACCATCTGATCGACAGCGGCCTCGTCGGCACCGAAGCTGGCCGACCCGCACGGCAGGTGCAGGTACTCCCGGGCGTACTCGGAGGTCTGCAGCAATCCAGGGACGAATGCAGGTTGGAACTCGGCGATTCTGGTCGTCTGCGCTTCGAGTTCCAGGATGTCCGCCTGGACGCCGCCGGCCCCGGATTCGTGGTACGTGTCCTTCCATGCCGCGTACTCGACCCGCGCGCCCCGGAGCATGGCGAGCAGATCGCTCGCCGCCTCAGGCGTGGCACCGACTGCGCCGGCCCATGCGGCTATGTCGTCCTCGCCGGGGAGCTGCTTGCGCGTCTCTATTTTCGACACCTTCGACTGCTGCCAGCCGAGCGTGTCGGCCAAGCGGGCGCCGCTGAGGCCCGCCCCGACCCGGAGCGCCTTCAGAGCCTCAGCGAGCCGCCCGCGCTCGCGCTGGTAAGCCGGTGTCGTCAACCGTGTCCTTTCAGGATGCGGCCAGCAGCTCAGCGCGGCGCATGTAGTCGCGGTACGGGATGGCCTGGTGCAGGGCGGCGTCACGCCGGCGCGCGGCCGTGACGATCACCGCAGGCTCGGTTACCTGCTCGATGGACACGAACGCGCCGTCGTCGGCGTACTGCATGACCCACAGGTCGCTGGAATCGAATAGCCAGTAGTCCTTGAGTTCGGGGAGGATCTCACCGCGGGCCGACATCGGCCAGCTACCGGCTTGGGCGATGAGGATGCGGATGTCCTCACCGGCCTCGACGTTCGGCGGGTAGCTCCACCCCAGCTCGTACCGGAGATAGTCGGTCAGCGGGTCGCGGACAACGTGCACACGCTGGAAAACCTTCCCGGCCCTCACCGCGTCGCCGAGACAGCGCCATGACCGCGCGCGTACATTCTGCGTCCGTCGGGTCCTGAAAGCGCCTTCGCTGCAGGGTCAAGAAGCGAGAAGTGCTATCGTCGCAGCTCAGATCAGATGGGGCGGGTGGGGCTCGAACCACGACCGGCGGATTATGACACCAGTCCGCCGACAGGTGCCGTTACCCTAGCTGACCTGGGCAAATGTGGGCAGCCGCGATGCCGTCCACGCTGATTCGGCACGTATCGGGCATGCTCAAGCTTCCGGTCAGTGGCTGTCACACCAGCCGCGCCGTACTCTGGGCACATGAGCGAGATGCCGATCTCGGAGGCCAGTGGTCACCTGGACGAGGTTGCCGACGAGAGCGCTGCGACGGGTGAGGTCATTTACCTGACCCGCGACGGCCGCCGCCTGGCCGCGATCGTGCCTGTCGAGCTTGCCGCGGAAATCGAGGCAGGCGAGGATGCCGCCGACATTGCCGCCGCTGAGGCGGCCATGGCTGAGCCAGGCGAGGACATCCCGGCCGAAGCGGTCTGGGCCGAACTAGGCATCACCGACGACGAGTGACCGGCCCTCGCTACGAGCTGAGATTCCGCCCGGCAGCGCTGCGACAGCTCCGCAAGCTTGACAGCCAGATAGCGCGTCGTATCAAGAGCACCACCGAGACTCTGCGCACTGAGCCCCGACCGCCCGGCGTCAAGGCACTGACTGGCCAGCGCGGCTGGCTGCGTATCCGCGTTGGCGACTACCGCATCGTATACGAAGTGCGTGACAGCGAACTGGTAGTGCTTGTCATCCAGATCGGTCACCGAAGCCAGATCTACGATCGCTAGCCATCTGATCCTCTACGTGGCATCTACTGATGGATGGCCCGGCGCTGACGGCTGCGACTCCAGCCATGCCAGCCGAAGGCAATGGCCGACCGGATGGAGTCGGCATCCGGTGGCGCTCGCCCGGGGCGGACCACGACAACTGAGCCGGAAGCACCTGCGGTCCCCACGATCGCAACCGCGGCTGTCCATCGCGCCCGTGAACACCCGGACCGCTTCCCACAGCCTGCGGCTGAACGCCGTGGGCATCGCCCGCCGAGCTCGCTGCAGCGCCGATCAGCTGGCCATCATCAGGGACCGGCTCAAGCGCATCCAGCCGGGCATCTGGCCAGGCGGACGCCGCTAAGGGCCGCCCGCGCTCACGCTGGCGAGCCGGTGCCGTCATTTCTGCGTCCGTCGGGCCTCGAAAGCGAGCCCGCTGGCCAGTCACAAGAGCCGGATAATAGAGCATCTCCGCAGCTCATAGCGCCTTACCGGCAGTTCCGCGGAGTGGGGCGGGTGGGGCTCGAACCCACGACCGGCGGATTATGAGTCCGCTGCTCTGACCGGCTGAGCTACCGCCCCGGCGTCGGGTGCACATTACACCAGTTCGATCCGCGGCGGCGAGTTAGGGTAACTGTGGTTCGGCAGGCGCGTTCGGGAGCGGGAGGGGCAATGTCGGTGCAGGATCAGGAGACGTTCGGCTTCCAGGCGGAGGTGGTCCAGCTCCTGGACTTGATGATCAACTCGCTGTACAGCAACAAGGAGATCTTCCTGCGCGAGCTGATCTCGAACGCGTCGGATGCCATCGACCGGCTGCGGCTGGAGCTGCTGGCCAAGGGCGAGAACCCGGAGGACGAGGGCCCGCTGCAGATCGACGTTTCCTATGCCCAGGAGGCGGCGACGATCACGGTGGCCGACAACGGGATCGGGATGAGCCGGGCCGAGGTGATCGAGCATATCGGCACGATCGCCAAGTCGGGGACGCGGGAATTCTTCCAGGCCCTGACCGGCGACCAGCGAAAGGACGCGACCCTCATCGGGCAGTTCGGGGTGGGCTTCTACTCCGCCTTCATCGTGGCGGAACGGGTAGAACTGACGACCCGGCGGGCCGGGCTGGCCCCAGAGGAGGCCGTCCGGTGGAGCTCCGACGGCCGGGGCCAGTACACACTGGAGGCGGCCGAACGACCGACCCGGGGAACCACGGTCGTGCTTCACCTCCGGGACGACGATCGTGACCTGCTGAGCGGGTACCGGCTACGCGCGATCATCGGCAAGTACTCCGATCACATCAGCCTGCCGATCGTGATGCCGCCGGAGAAAGGTACCGCGAGCGAGGACAGCACGGCCGAGAAAGCCTGGGAAACCGTCAATCAGGCCTCGGCGCTTTGGACGCGGCCCAAGAACGAGATCAGCGATCAGGACTACGTCGATTTCTACCGGCACATCTCCAGCGACTATGCCGATCCGCTCAGCTGGGTGCACAGCAAGATCGAGGGAACCTACGAATACACGCTGCTGCTGTACATCCCCGCCCGCGCGCCATACGACCTGTGGCTCATCGACTCCTCCCGCGGCATCAGGCTGCACGTCCGGCGGATCTTCATCATGGAGGACTCCGGTCAGCTGATGCCGCGCTACCTGCGGTTCATCCGCGGCGTGATCGACTCCGCCGACCTGCCGCTCAACGTGTCACGGGAACTGCTGCAGGGCAGCCGGGTGGTGGACCGGATCCGGTCCAGCGCGGTCAAGAGGGTGCTGCAGCTGCTCAAGGACATGGCAGAGAAGGAGCCGGACAAGTACGCCACGTTCACCAAGGAGTTCGGCGCCGTCCTGAAGGAGGGCATCGTCGAGGACCTCGGGAACCGGGATGAGGTCGCCCGGCTGGCGCGCTTCACGACCACCCAGGGCGAGGACGTTCCGCTGGCCGATTACATGGCGCGAATGAAGGAGGGCCAGGAGAAGGTCTACTACCTGCTGGCGCCGACGCTGGCCGCCGCGCGCAGCAGCCCGCACCTAGAGGCCTTCCAGGCCAAGGGCGTCGAGGTGCTACTGCTGGCCGATGTGGTGGACAACTGGCTGGTCACCAGCCTGCGCGAGTTCGAGGGCAAGCAGCTGCAGTCGGTCGCGCAGGGTACCGCCGACCTGGGCGGCCTGACGGACGAGGCGGAGAAGGCGGCTCAGGACCAGGCGAGCACCGAATTCGCCAGCCTGCTGGCCAAACTGAAGGAGCTCCTGGACGGCCAGGCCTGGGACGTGCGCGTGACCAGCCGGCTGACTACTTCGCCAGCCTGCATCGTGGCCAACGAGCCCACGTCCGACATCAACCTGGTTCAGCGGCTGCGCGGCTCGGGGCTGCCCAGCCAGCCCGTGCTCGAGATCAACCCTAAGCATCCGCTGGTGGAGCGGCTCAACCGTCACCAGGATGATCCGCGCCTGGCCGACTGGGCGTCGGTGCTGTTCAACCAGGCCGTGCTCACCCTCGGGGCCCGGATCGACGACCCGGCCGCGTTCGTCACCCGCCTCAACGACCTGCTCCTCGTGCTGACGGAGGAGGATCCAGCAGAGTGAAACCCGGGATTCACCTTGCTGGGACGTGGTGAATCCCGGGATTCATTCGCCGTTACACGGGGGGCGGCGGGCGGGTTAGACGGGGGGGAGGTGGACGCTGACGACGGCGGAACGGCCGCCGCGGACCACGGCTAGGGCGTCCTTGAGGACCTGGGGCAGCTCGTCCGGGTCGGCGACGGTCGCGGCGTAGGCGCCGCCGGCCGCGGCCGCGATGGCGGGCAGGTCGGCCTCGGGGTCAAAGGAGGCGTGGAACTCGTTCGCCGCCGCCGCGGCCCCGGAGGGGTGCACCCGAAGCGTGGAGAACCGAGGCGCGGCCCAGCCGCGGTTGTCGTAGATGACGGTCAGCGAGGGAGCGTGATACCGGCGCGCGACCCAGTGGGCCGAGGACGGCACCCCGAACAGGTAAGAACCGTCGCCGACCAGGGATACCACGGACCGTTCAGCCGAAGAAGCGAGCTTAGCCCCGACGGCGCCGCCGCCTGCCCAACCCAGGGAACCGCCGCCGGACCCTAGGTACGACCCGGGCCGAGCGGGCCGCAGATGCTCGGCCACGACCTGGTAGTTGGTGATCGCCTCGGTAAGCACGAGCGAATCGGTGCCGGCCAGCAGGTCGCGGACGCACGCGGTCAGGTACCTGGGCGTGATCACGCCGGCTTCGGGCTGCTCGAGCGCGTCCAGCGCGGCGCGGCGGGCCTCGCTGGCGGCGGCGATCTCCGCCCGCCGGGTCTCCACCACGTGCGCTTCGGCCAGGTTTTCATCCCGAACGAGCCTGGCGATCTGCGCTAGGGCCACCTTCGAGTCGGCGGCGGCGAAGCGGCGCGCGGCGATCTGCCACATGGGCATCGTCGGTTTCAGCGGATCGACGTCGATGGCGTAGATCGCGGCGCCGGGCGAGGGCCGGTTGGTCGCGGGAATCCACGGCACGTGGCTGTCGACGACCAGGATGACGTCGGCCTGGGCGAGCACCGGGTTCTGCTCGGTGGTGGTGAACTGGTAGCCGCAGTGCAGCGGGTGGTCACCGGGGAAGTTGACGCAGAAGGCGGCCGACTCCAGGACCGGAATCGCGAGCAGCTCAGCCAGCTCGACCAGCACGGGCACGGCGTCGGGGTTGCGGCCCAGGTAGGACGTGACGATGAGCGGGTGCCGGGCGCGGGCCAGCGCGGTGGCGATCTCCGCCGTGAGGGAGGCGGTGAGCGCGGCGGGCTCGACCGGCCTGAACTGCGCCGGATCCACGGTGTACGGCTCCAGCGGCTCTTCCATCACCTCGCGCGGTCCGACCAGGTAGACCGGGCCGGCCGGATCGCTGCGCGCGATCTGCAGGGCCCGGTGGACGAGTTGCTTGACGTTGCGCCCGGTGCGGATCTCGTTGTCGTACTTGACGAAGCCGCGCAGGATGCCGCGCTGGTCGCGGGCGTCCTGGATCCAGTGGATGAACTCGTTGCGGCTCCCGGGCAGCTCGCCGTCGAGCGTGTACGGGGAGGCGCCGGCGAAGATGAGCACCGGGATATGGCCGCGCATCGCGTTGCTCACCTCGCCGCCGAGGTTCTGCGTCCCGCCGTCGACGTGGACGACCACGGCCTGCGGCTCCCGGGTCACGCTGGCGTAGGCGTGCGCAGCCGACAGCGCCACCATCTCGTGCGGGCAGATGATGAGCCGGGGGTACGCGTCCTCCCGGCCCTGCGCCTCGGCCTGGGCGTATGCCTCGATCAGCCCCGGATGGTCGCTGCCGAGGTTGGCGAAGACGTAGCTGACGCCCGCCTCGGCCAGGGCTTCAAGAAATGCTGTGCTGGTCGTGTAGTAACCAGCGGTGCCGGTCTGGCCGCCTGCGGCGGCTCTGCCAGCCTGGCCGCCTGTGGCGGCGGGCACGAATCAGTGCCGTCCGGCGGTCTGCATCGACATCGCGTGCTCGACCAGGGTGACCAGGGTCGCCTTCGTAGATTCCCGGTTTCTCGCGTCGCACGGGATCACCGGCACGTCCGGCGAGATGGCTAGCGCCTCGCTGACATCCCGGGACCGGTGCGGGAACTGCCCGTGGAACCCGTTGATTCCGATCACGAACGGGAGCCCGGAGGCCTCGAAGTAGTCCACCGCGGGGAAAGAGTCGGCTAGGCGGCGGGTATCCACCAACACCACCGCGCCGATAGCGCCCTGGATCAGGTCGTCCCACATGAACCAGAACCGGTGCTGGCCCGGCGTGCCGAACATGTACAGCACCAGGTCTTTGTCCAGCGTGATCCGCCCGAAGTCCATCGCCACCGTAGTCGTCGACTTGTCCGGCACGTGCGACAGGTCATCGACGTCGGTACTGGCCACGGTCATCACGGCCTCGGTGGTCAGCGGCGTGATTTCCGATACCGAGCCCACGAATGTCGTTTTGCCCACGCCGAATCCACCAGCCACCACGATTTTCACCGACGTCATGGCAGGGGCGTCGGTCCTGGGCTGGGCGACGCTAGATCTTACGGAGTCCACTGAGCACCCTTTCGAGCAGATGGAGGTCCGGACGGCCCTCCGAGTCATCGCGCTGGTGAATGCGGACGAGCCCGTCCGCACTCATATCCGCGATGAGAATCCTGGCCACGCCGAGCGGCAGCCGCAGCACCGCCGACACCTCCGCCACCGACCTCCAGTCCCGACAGAACTGCAGGATCGCCTGGCATTCCGGTGCCAGCACGGATAGATCACGAGGCTCCAGGACGGTGGCGGTCACCAGAGCCTCGATGGCGAGCTGATACCGGGGCTGCGTGCGCCCCCCGGTAACCGTATACGGCCGGACGAGCCTGGTGCCACCGTCCTCCTCGGTCGCGAAGCCGAAACCAGACCGCGCCGGTCCCGGCCCCTCATCCCACAGGCCCGCCCGGGCCCCTGCACCCTGCCAGGAACCAGGCAAGCCCACGAATGGTGACTGGTCGTCACCTCGCCCTTGGCCCGCCACTAAAACCTCCGGTCACCTTCGCCCGTCGCCGGGGATGGCAGCTTGCATGACACCGCGTGTGGCGGGCGTCAGCACTCGCCCGGCCCGCTCAACCAGCAGGGTCATCTCGTAGGCTACGAGACCGAGATCGCAGGTGGACGCGGCTAGCACAGCAATGCTTGAGCCATTGCTGATCGCCATGATCACCAGCACTCCCCGCTGCATCTCTACCACAGTCTGCACGACCGCGCCGCCTTCGAACACGCGCGACGCGCCCTGGGTCAGGCTGGTCAGCCCCGACGTCACCGCCGCCAGCTGATCGGCCCGTTCCTGCGGGAAGCCGGCGCTGAACGCCAACGGCAGGCCATCGGAGGACACCACTACCGCGTGCGCGACGTCGGGGACCCGCTCCACGAAGTTGGTGATCAGCCAGTTAAGGTCCTGCGCGGGGCGCCCTGGTGTGCTCATGGGCACTCCTCTTGTCGCCCGTCCATACAGGTTCCTCCTCCTGGGCTTGCTGTGCCTGGGCCTTCAGAGTTCATCGGTCCTACGGCTCCTCGATCTGCGGTGCGGCGGCGCGGCCCTCGCGCACGCCTCGCTGCAAGCTGGTCATGCGGGTTCTGGCCGCATCCGGCGATCTGACGGGTGCGTCGGCTTCGGCGTCGTCGCCGCCGCCGACCGAACCGGGTACGAGGTTAGCCCTCGGCACCCGCCTCGGCAGGCCTGCCTGCGTAGTATCTCCTGCGGACGGCGCGGCGAGCGCCTGGGCCGCGCGCATGCCTTCGTCGGCGGGCGAGGTCCATGACGGCTGCGCGACTGTCTGGCCAACCTGGGTCCCCGCCGAGGGCCGGGCGGTGCTCATGGTCTTGCCGCTGCGGCGGAACCAGTCGGACTCGAGCGAATCGAAGATCGGCAGCCGCTGGTCCGGGGTCGCGGGCGCGGGGACCGTCACCTTGCCGAGATCGGCCTTCGGGTCCAGGCCGCCGCTGCCCTGGACGCCGACCGCGGGGCCGTCCGCGCTGGGACCGTCACCGCCATGGACGTGCTGGCTGACGATCAGGGACTGGGGCGCCTGCGGGACCTGCCCGCCGAAAGCGGGCAGTCTGCTCGGCCCGGGACCCGGGCCCCCAGGGCCGGCCGACACCGCGGGGAGCCGCGGGATCGTCCGGTCCGCGCCGTCGTCGGACTCGTCGCTGGCGGGCGTCGTGCCGTTGCCGTTGGCCTTGCGTACCGGAAGCGACTGGGCCGAGTCGCTGCCGTCCCAGCCGTTTTCCACGGTCGGGCCCGAGCCGGTCGCTCCCTGCGTGTCGGCGCCCGGCGTGCCGACGCTGGCGGCCGGGGTGAAGGAGGGAGACGGCGGTGCCGACGGCGACATTGGCGAGAACCTCGGAATACGCGCGGCCGTGGTGGCCTGCGCGCCCGTGCCGGACCCCAGGGGCGGGGCGGACAGGGAGGGCGCCGGGCCGAAGTCGTCGGCCTCGAAGCGGCGTAGCCGGCCGAGCGCCGGCGCGACCTCGGGCGCGGCTACCGTGTCGGGCAGCCAGATCAGCGCGGTCAGGCCGCCGACCTGAGCATGCCGCAGCCGGACCCGGACCCCGTGCCTGGCGGCCAGGCGGCCGACCACGAACAGACCCATGCGGCGGGACACCGCGACGTCGACCACGGGCGGGTTGTCGAGCCGCCAGTTGGCGTGTGACATTTCCTGGTCCGAGATGCCCACGCCGGTGTCGGTGATGTCGAGCAGGACGCCGCCGCTGCTCAGCGGCTGGCCGGAGACGTACACCTGGGTGTCTTCGGGGGAGAACGTGGTCGCGTTCTCGACCATCTCCGCGATCAGGTGCACGACGTCGTTGACGGCCTGGCCGACAACCACGATCCCCGGCTGCACGTTGAGGACGACCCGCTCGTACTGCTCGATCTCGGAGATCGCCGCGCGCAGCACGTCGACCAGCGGCACCGGCTGGCTCCACCGCCGGGACACCTCATGGCCGGCCAGAACCAGCAGGTTCTCGGAGTTGCGGCGCATGCGTGTGGCCAGGTGGTCCAGGCGGAACAGGCTGGACAGCCGGCCGGGGTCCTGCTCGCTCTGCTCGAGTGAGTCGATCAGGGACAGCTGCCGCTCGATCAGCGACTGGCTGCGCCGGGACAGATTGATGAACATGGCGTTCAGGTTGCCGCGCAGCATGGCTTCGTCGGCCGCCAGCCGGACAGCCTCGCGGTGAACCTGGTCGAAGGCCCGCGCGACTTCACCGATCTCGTCGGTGGAGGTGACCCCGATCGCCTCGATATCGACGTTCTCGTCCGTGCCCTCGCTCTGGCTGAGCCTGCGCACCATTTCCGGCAGTCGGCGGCCGGCCACGTCGAGCGCGTCGGTGCGGAGCCTGCGCAGCGGTCGGGTCAGCGAGCGGGCCACCACGATGGAGATGACCAGGACCAGGAGCAGCAGCAGCAGCGTCACCAGGCTGGTGACCAGCAGGTCCGTGCTGGCATTGGTCCTGGACGTATTGGCTAGCGTGGAGATGTTGCCGGTCAGTTCGTCGGCGACTCGCCGCACCTTGCCGATGGTGAACGACCAGTCGTCGTCCACGTTTGCCGCGGCCAGGGTGCGCCCCTGCGCCGGGGTGAGCCGGTGCGGCAATGGGCCGGTCAGCAGCGCCTCCGCGAGTGATTCCTGCTGGGCGGCGGTATCGACCGGCGACCCGGTCACCGTGTTGATGTAGTTCTGCTGCTCGGCGAGATCTACGGATGCGTTGAAGTTGGCCAGATCCGCCACTTCCTGCTGGTGTGCCTGCAGGAGGCTGGCATAGTCGTCGGACGATAGCGACGGCTGCGGGAAACTGACCGCCGTCACCATGAGGGCCCGCTGAACCGACTTGGCGTCTTGGACCTGGAGCAGTGAGCCTAGGGCGATGATGTCGCGCCGGAGATCGGTATTGCTGGCCTCGTTCCCGACAACGCTGGTGAATGCGTTCGCGGACTGGATGATGTTCACGGTGTACACTTGCATGATTGCCGACGCGGGGAATAGCGGGTCCGCCACCGCCTCGCGGACGAACGGCAGGGTTTCCACGCCCACTTGTACCGCGTTCGCCGCCTGCACCACGACGAGCTGATAGCCGCCTCCGACCGTGACGCCGTCGGCCAAGGCGGCGACCTCCGCGGCGGCGCCATCGGTGGCACGCTGCGCGGTCCTCAGCCTGGCAGAAAAACCACCCCTATTCGCTGTGGAGGCGACTGAATAGTCGCGTTCATCTTCCACTGCCGCGATGTACTTGACCACCGCGCTGTTGAGCTGGGCGAGGTGCTGAACACGGCCGGTCGCCTGCCAGTTGCTGACGTCCCCGGCGATGGTCAGCCCACCGAGCACCGCCGCGGTCAGCAACGGCACCGCGATCAGGAAAGCCAGCCGCCACCGGACGCGCCAGTTGCTCAGGGCGAACCGCGACCGGCCCGAGCCGGGCCGTTTCGGATGCGGATGGGTGGTCCCGACCCGGCCGGCCGCGGGCGGGGCCCCCGCCTGGGGCTGGGCGACGACCACGGGCGTCTGGCCGCCGGAAGCGGCCGGCCCGATGACGGGCTGCGGTCCCATGCTCGCCGCGTCCCGTCCGCCGACGGCGTCCGAGCCGTCACCTGCGGCGCTTCTGCCCGCACGAGGCACCGAACTCTGCCTGTCGGCTGGCCCCCCGCTGACGGCCCCGGCCGCGCCAGCTGGGTCGCCGGGATTCGTCACCGATCGTTTACGCACTACGTTCGCACCTCGCATCGGCAAGCCTGAGCCAGCGCACATGCCCGGCTGAAGCGGCGCAAGCCGCCCTCCATACGCACCCTCTTTCCCTCCGCAACGATCGCCGCTGCTCGGGTCAACAGGGCAGCCGAGCCACACTCCCGCGTTACAAAAACGGGTAAAGACATATAATCATCTTCTGGGTGACCGCCACCGGACATTCGCCAGTAAACCGGCGAGATCTTCGCCGAGAAGGTTAACCGCGCCGTCTGACCTGGCCGGGATCGGCCGTACCAGTCTTGCATCTAGTGATCGCATAGTAACTCCTCGTATTGCTCCGGCTCGGGCACGCCGCTCCGGTGACCAACGTCGGCGGCCCGGCCGTCAGTCCGGCGTATGGGACATATCGTTTGCCGACCGTCTGCCGCCGACACAGGCTGGCGGCCCTCCGGGGAGCGGCGCAGGCACAAGCAGCAAGCGCCAGCTAATCAGCCCGTTATGACGATAATTACATGCCGATTATTACCTCATTAGGATCACGCTGAATAGCTTGTCGTTGCTGGGAAGGACTAGGCTCCGAATCCGCACGTACCCGAAATCGTGTGACGGGGGCGTTGGCGCGGACGTTGTGAGTTGCGACACGCCGACGCATAATGCGTGACTTGCGATTGGCGAGGGTGGGTTTCCCCTCTCCAGCACTAGGCGCAGCTGGAGGCCATCGCCGGGTCCCGCGGCCGGGCCGGCTCGCCGGGGCCGCCGCGGTCAGCCCTCATCGTGACTGGCCTGGTGCGCGCCGGCGGCGGTGACGGCCGGGCCGGTAGTGGCCTGGGGCGGGTGCCGGCCCGGCGCGCCTGGCCGCGGGGTGCGGGCGGACCGGCCGAGGAACAGCTCGCCGAAGTCGGGCCGGGCGAGCAGGGTCGCGGGTGCGTCGTTCAGTTCGACCCGGCCGTCGACCAGGACGTAGCACCAGTCGGCGATCTGCATGGCCTGGTGTGCGCGCTGCTCGACGAGCAGGATGGTCACGCCGGCGCGGGCAAGTGAGGTGACGTGGTCATCGAGGATGCCGCGGGCCAGGATCGGGGACAGTCCCGCGGTGGGTTCGTCGAGAACGAGGAGCTTCGGCGAGCTGATCAGGCAGCGGCCGATGCCGAGGAGTTTCCGTTCGCCGCCGCTGAGGAGTTTGCCGCGGCGTTTGAGGAGCGGCCGGAGGGAGGGGAAGGTCTGCAGCACGTGGTCGATCCGGTCGCCTACCTGGGCTTTCGGCAGGAGGTAGCCGCCCATCTCGAGGTTCTCCCGGACGGTGAGGGTCGGGAAGATGTCGTTGTTCTGCGGGACGTAGCCCAGGCCGCCCTTGGTCAGGGCGTTGCCG
Source organism: uncultured Actinomycetes bacterium (assembly GCA_963722055.1). Lineage (GTDB taxonomy): Bacteria > Actinomycetota > Actinomycetes > Streptosporangiales > Streptosporangiaceae > Palsa-504. The sequence continues at coordinate 165,008 of CAVRLA010000011.1, forward strand.
CTAGCCGCGGTGACGTCATGTCCGTCGAGGAGGACCTGCCCGGCCTGGGGTTTCAGCCGTCCGGTGAGGCACTTGAGTAGCGTCGATTTGCCGGCCCCGTTGGGGCCGATCACGGTCACTACCTCACCTTCGGCGACGATCAGCGAGATGTCGTTGATGACCGGCGCGGCACCGTAGCCGGCGGTCAGGCCCCGGACGGTCAGGTACCCGGTGTCCGGGCGGCGGCTATCCGTTGAGGTAGGCATCGAGCACCCTCTGGTCGGATCGGATCTGGTCCATGGTTCCCTCGGCGAGGACTTCGCCTTGTGCCATCACGATGATCGGGTCGCACAGCCGCTCGATGACCGACATCTCGTGCCCGACCATCAGCATGGTCAGCCCGTCTTGCCGCAGCTGGAGCAGGTAGTCCGCGATTCGCTCGCCGAGGGCGGGGTTGACCCCGGCCATCGGCTCGTCGAGCAGGAGGATCTCCGGCTCGGTCATGAGGGCGCGCATGATCTCGAGCAGCCGCCGCTGGCCGCTGCTGAGGCTTCCGGCGAACTCGTTCGCCATCCGGGCCATGTCGAAGCGGGCGATGAGGTCGGCGGCGCGCGCGGTCAGGCTTTCCTGCTCGGCGCCCCAGTAGCGGCGGCCGAGCAGCGCGCCGCGCAGCGTATCTCCGCGCTGCCCGTACCGGGCGGTGAGCAGGTTCTCCGTGACGGTCATCCCGGAGAAGTCGCTGGACTGCTGGAAGGTCCTGGCCAGCCCGCGCCGCGCGATCTTGTGGCTGGGCCAGCCGGCGACGTTGGTGCCGTTGAGCAGCACCGAACCCCGGCTCGGCTTGATCGCGCCTGCCACCATACCCAGCGCGGTGGATTTGCCTGCGCCGTTCGGGCCGATAAGGCCGGTGATGCGGCCCCGCGGCACGTCGAAGGACACCCCGGCTACGGCGTGGACGCCGCCGTAGCTCTTGGCCAGATCATCGACCCGCAGCAGCGCGGCCTGCGCGGCCGGTGCCGACCGCTGCCGCTGCACGGAGGTCATCGGGTCTCGGCCGTTTTCTCGTAGCCGACGGGTCGCGGCAGCCCGGTCCGGGCCTGCCGCGGGCCGGGCAGCGGGATGATCCGTCTGCGCTCGGGCAGCACGCCGCGCGGCCGGAACCACAAGAAGACCAGAGTCAGAAGCCCGACGGCGACCCACTGCAGCGCGTCGATGAGCCCCGGGGGGCCGAACGGGGGCAGGAACGCGACGGCTTCCAGGAACGCGACGGGTACCAGCAGCGCACCCAGCGCGGCGCCGGCGTTGTTGGCCGTGCCGCCGATGATCAGCGCGGTGAAGTAGACGAAGGTCTCCTGGTAGAGCCAGCCGCCGGGGGACCAGGCGCTGATGAACTCCACCAGCACGGCCCCGCTGATCCCGGCGATCACGCCGCCGACGATGAACGAGGTCAAGCGCAGGCCGGTCACGTTCTTGCCCAGCGCCGCGGCGCCCTGCTCGTGGTCGCGTACCGCACGAAACGACCGGCCGAGCGGGGCGCTGGTGATCCGCCACACGAACGCGTAGACGATCAGGCAGATGACGGCGGTCAGCCCGACGTAGAACCACCGGTAGCCGACCAGCGAGAGGTTCAGGGCGGTGCTCAGCGGCTGGGGGATGAGCGACAGCCCGGCCGGGCCGTTGAACAGGCCCACGTCGTCGGTGACCACGGCGGTGGCGATCAGGGAGATGACCAGAAAGACCATCGCCTGGTAGTCGCTTCGCAGCCGGCGCAGCAGGACCACGCCGACGACCGCCGACAGCAGGCCGCCCGCGATCCCGCCGGCGATGACCGGGAGCGGGAACGGCAGGTTCGCGCCGCCGATGTACCGCTGGAAACTGCCGGCGGTGCCCGGCCCCAGGGTCAGCACGGCGGCGGTGTACGCACCGGCGGACTGGTAGATGATGAAGGAGAAGTTCACGATCCCGGTGTAGCCGTACTGCAGGTTCAGCCCCCAGCAGGCCATCACGTCGACCCCGAGGTAGACCAGCACGGTGGCGATGTAGAACGACCACGCCAGGCTCATGCGGCGACCTCCTTCTGGCTGGCGACGTCGGCGAAGATTCCCTGCGGGCGGAGCAGAAGCACCACGATGAGCACCAGGAACGCCACGACATCCTTGTAGGTCGGATCGAGGTAGGTGGCGTCCAGCTCGGTGGCGAGCCCGACGACCAGCGCGCCCAGCATCGCCCCGTACGGGTGGCCGACCCCGCCGAGCACCGCGGCGGCGATGACCGGGATCAGGAACTCCGAGCCGGTCGTGAAGTCGAAGCTGCCCAGCTCGGTCACCAGCGCGACCCCGGCCAGCCCGCACAGCAGCCCGGACAGCAGCCAGGCGCCGTCGATGACCCAGCGCGTCCGCACGCCGCAGTTGCGGGCCAGCGCGGGGTCGCTGGCCGTGGCGCGCATGGCCTTGCCCAGCCGGGTGTACCTGAGCAGGCCGTGCAACGCGGCCAGCGCGACGGCGGCGATCGCGATCAGGGTGAGCTGAGTGGCGGTGAACACCATGCCCAGCACGCGCACCGTGGCGCCGGCGGAGATGGGCGCGCCGTAAAAGTCCGGCCCCCAGATCGCCTGCAGGCAGTTCTGCAGGATCAGGGCCACCGCGATCGTGACGATGACCATCGTGAACAGCCGGGCCCCGCGGCGGATGAACGGCGTATACACGAACCGGTTCAGCAGGACGGAGAACACGGCGCCGAACAGGCCGCCGAGCACCATGCCCCACCACGGGTTGAGCCCGGCCGAGTGGCCCGCGTAGGCCACGAACGCCGACGTGGTCATGACATCGCCGTAGGCCAGGTTGAGGATATTGGTCACCCCGAACTGGACGGTGAACCCGACCGCGGCCAGCGCCAGCACCGCAGCGGTGACGATCCCGAACCCGATAGCGTGCAGGAACATGCGCTGGCTCCCTTCCGGGCGTCAGGCCCCTGCCGGCGGCGGCCCGACGCCCGGGCCCCGTGCGCCGGGGCCCGGGCGCGGCCGCTTACTTGAGCACATTTGCGACGTCGGCGGCCGTGTACTGGGTCAGCAGGGGGTTGTTCCCGTCCGGTTGCCAGCCCGCGATCTCGAAGCCGCCGGTCGAGTTGTGGTACTGGTTGAAGACGATGAGGCCTGTGGCGCCGACGTAATCGATCTTCTTGCCGGCGTGCAGCGCGGCGACGCCTTCCGCGTACGAGTACACCGGCACCGCCGCCCGCCGCGGCCGTGGTGACCGCCGGGATGAATGAATTCCATACGGCCGGGGTGGTGCTCTTCGCCGCGGTCGCGGCCAGCGCCATGACGATGAACCCGTCGTAGTCCACCATCGAGTACGGGTCGTCGTTCCACTGCGACGCCGGCTTGGTCACCCCAGGTGAGGCCAGCATAGACTTGTCGTACGCCTGCCACGAGGGGCCCGACGCAGGGGCGTAGGGCTCCTCGGCCGCGTAGTACTTGCTCAGCGCCGACTTGCCGATCGCCCCGGACACCGCC
>CAVRLA010000012.1:0-231356 GCA_963722055.1 uncultured Actinomycetes bacterium
AGGAGTGCTTCCAGACAGCCAGGAACGAGACCGGCCTCGACCAGTACCAGGTCCGCCGCTATGACGCCTGGTACCGGCACGCAACCCTCGCCATGCTCGCGCACGCCTACCTCGCCGTCACGGCGGCGACCGCCCCGAAAGCCCTGGCAGCGGCCTCATCCCGGTCACGCTCGGCGAGGTCCGCCGTCTCCTGGCACACCTGACCGCCGCCATCCCGGCCCGCCCCGCCGTATGGGCCTGGTCCCGCTGGCGCCGCACCCACCAGCACCGCGCCAGAACCAGCCACTACCAGCGAAGACCGGCAATGAATAACGAAATACTGCTGTAGTACTAGTACGCCAGCAGCCATTTGGTTTGTGACCTGCGGCGGGACGCCCGCATCTGGTTCGCTGGTGTGGCAGGGCCCACTGTGCTCGCTTATCTATCTTGAGCAGGCGCAGCGGCGGGTCTGCAGTCTTCGCCCGGGCCGCTCGCCGAGGTCGGTGAATGGCTGGGCTGGTACCGGGCCTTGCGGGAGCAGCGGCTGGATGCCGTGCACACCGAGGGCCGGGGGCAAACGCGAACGAAGGAGCACCACATGACCAGCGACGCAGGTGCGGGTAACCGGATCCTGGGCAGCCTGCGATCAGCCGATGGCAAGGGCGTCGTGCGCATGCAGGACCGCTTCGACACCGATGTCGACGACCTGTGGTCGGCACTGACCGATCCCGTGCGTCTGGCCCGCTGGATCGGTGAGGTCGAGGGTGACCTCCGCCTCGGCGGTGAGTTCCGGTTTCGCTTTTTTGCCAGCGGATCGGAAGGCACCGGGCGGGTGGAAGCGTGCGAGCCGCCGCGGCGGCTGCTGCTGACCATGGCACTGGGCCAGCCGGACGAGGATGTTATCGAGGCCACGCTGACCGCTGACGGCGGCCAGGCCATCCTGGTCTGGGAGGAACGGGGCATGCCCCTGCATCTGCTCGCCGCCTACGGGGCCGGGGTGCAGATCCATGTCGAAGATCTCGCCGCCTACCTGGCCGGGCGTGATCGCGTCGACGCCGCCGCGCGGTGGGAGGAGCTTCAGCCTGCCTATCAAGATCTGGCGGGCGACGTCAGCTAGGACCGGCCGCTGCCGTTCAGGCTCAACCTGGGCGAGAGCACGGCTGGGGAAGCGTTCTTGCGCGGCGCAGCCGCCTGCCGGTCATGCGTTTGTGAGGACAACAGAATCGAAGGCGGCTGCTGCCGCCAGGATAGGCGCCGCGCTGGGGCGCCGGAAACGTGCTGAGCTGCTGGAAGGGCTGCGGCCGTGCTTCGCTCGGACCGGCCCGTGGCTGCAGGCGGGCAAGTACGCCGCCGCGGTGATGAGCGACCTGCGCAGATGGAACGGGTGGACGATCGCCGAGCGTTCAGGGGACCGCACGCCGGACCGGACGCAGCGGCTGCTCAACCGGGCAGTGCGGGATACCTTCGCGGCGATGGGGGTGGTGGTGCGCCGGTTCGCCGCGGCCGGGCTGGATGAGGCCGCCCGCAAGACCGGCCGGCGCCGCGGGCTGGCGGCGCGATCGACGAAACCGGGCAGGTCAAGGCCGGCACCCGCACGGCCGGGGTGAAACGCCAGTACCTGGGCTGCGCGGGCAAGGTGGCCAACGGGATCAACACCGTGCACCTGGCCTACGTGCGGGAAGGCACCGGGCACGCGCTGATCGGCGCTCGGGAATGGATCCCGGCCGCCCAGATCGGCGATCCCGCCCGGTCGGCGGTCATGGGCCTGCCGCAGGGGACCCCTCGCGGCGGCTCCATCGGGCTAATGCGGTCGACCTGGGAAGGCCGCCCGATCGCGGGCAAGCGTACAGCCGCCGCCCCCGCGTCAAATCCGCCGCTCTGCGGGCTCGTAGCGTGCAGGTAACCGCAACCATAGGAGTATATGTTCCCCTTGAAACCTTACTGTTTACTGTCAAGCGTAGGTTGACAGTAAAACGACGAACAGCATCCCATGGCACATCCCGGCGTGCGACTCGGCCTATAGGGCGAGTCACGGCTTCTTCGCTGCCACTGTCTCACTCACCTGCCGGGCACTCCGGCAGGTCATCGGATGGATAGTATTGTTTAGCCTCGATTAGCATCAATAGCTTAATCAGTTTCTTAAAGTTCCCCGGACCTGTTATGATGGGCTTTATGAAATCGCAAGCTACCGTTTATCTAATTTGCGGATTTATAGGAGCCGGTAAGACGACTTTTGCAAAGAAGCTAGAAGGTAGAACCGGAGCAGTGAGAATCACGAAAGACGAGTGGTCAATTCGTCTAATCGGAAACAATCCTGCAATCGATGGATATGCCGAGTGGGATGCAAAGATCATCGGACTGTCGCGAGATTTTGCATTTTACCTTGCAGGAAAAGGGATTGACGTCATTATGGACGAAGGATTCTGGGCAAGAGAAGAGCGGGAGCAGTTGAAGCGGCGAATACGCGCAATAGGTGCTAAGGTGGTAATGTACTACGTTGAAACTCCAATAGAAGAAATACGAGAACGAGTTATTGAAAGAAACAATAATCTCACGAAAGAATCTTTTGAGATTAGCCGAGAAATGTTGGATGGTTATCTGGTGGGTTGGCAGCCTCCCGGTGAAGATGAACATTACCTTCTAGCCGGTGAGTTGAAATAGTCCAAGCAGCCCCTCTACGAGGGGGACGGCCGCGGGATTGGTCGTCGTTAGTACTCCAGCAGTAGATCGTTATCTTCGCAGCCTTTGGGCTGTCTGCCGCTGGTAGTGGCCGCTGCGGAGTGTGCCGGGGGGCCGTTGAGCCGTGCTGGCTGGTGCAGGGGACTGGGCTCCGGGCCGGCGGCATGATCGCGACTTAGTCCAGGAGCGTGGCGCCGTGCGCGGCATATAGCTGCCGCATGCGGGCAGGGCTGCGGTCATCGGTGGCGTGGATGGCCTGGATCAGCGCGAACGTGTCCGCGCCCATGATGAGCAGGTAGCGGGCCGGGTCGGGGCGCGGGTTCCAGAAGGTGTGCGCGGTCCCGCCCGGCACGATCACCGCACCGCCGGCCTGGACCTGGTGAACGTGCTCGCCGACGCGGACCGCCAGTATTCCCTCGAGCACATACCAGGCCTCATCTTCGGGGTGCGCATGCAGCGGCGCCTGATAGAGGGGTTCATCGCCGGCGCTGCCCTGCGCAGTCCACTCGGCCAGCACCAGCCCGGAACCGGCCGGGGCCAGGGCGGTTCCGGCAAGCCGCTGCGCAGCGACGTCTGGCGTGGTCATGATCGGGCCTCCGCAGCCATCAGCGGGCTGATCCGCGCCGTCTGCCCGCGATCGTATGACGGTACGCCGCCAAGGGGCCAGAGCGCGGCCGGCCAGGCGAACCTGGCCGGGCGGCCGGGCACGGGACCGCTCTGGTCAAGATCGCCTCCGGCCGTGGGTCGTCATGGTCATGGGTCGTGGGCGGCTTGCCGCCGGTAGTGGCAGGCGCGGGCGCGGCGGCTGCGGCGGATCAGCAGCCACCGGTGCCCAGGATGGCCCGGCTCGATGGTGATCCAGGCCCAGTCATACCAGCGCTGCCCCTTGGCGCCGGCCCCGGCCGATAGCCGCTGCCAGGCCCGCGGCGGCAGCTTGGCGGCCAGCGCGTCCACCCGCAAGCGGCTGCCCGCGGTGGTGACCAGGTGGCTGGCGGCCACGGCCAGCACGTAGCCGATGCGGCGGGTTTCCAGGCCGGCGCGGCAGATAAGAACCGTTGCATCGGCGCGGTCTCTCTCGGCTTCGGCTGCACGTTGGTTTTGCTTCCCTGCTAGATCAGCCTGGAAAGCTGGCTGGCGGTGCGCGTAAGGTCGTCCCAGCGGTGCCGATAGGCGTTGTAGGCCATGGCGTCCAGGCCGATGTGCACCAGGCAGGCCTGCAGGCGGTGGCGCAGGCCGGGCGGCAGGCTGCCGCGCTGGTCCCAGTGCCGTTCCAGTTCGGCGCCGATGTCGATGTCGCGCCATTGCGGGAACCACGGCCACCAGAACATCAGCCAGGCCGTGTCGTAGAGCCAGTCTCCGTACAGCGCGTTGCCCCAGTCGATGACCGCGGTGATCCGCGAGCCCTGGACGAGCACGTTGTGGTTGACCAGGTCACCGTGGATAACATTCCGGACATCTGGCAGGGCTCGGGCCAGCTGGCGCAGCGTGGCGTAGCCCTGATCGAACAGGTCCGTGCCGGCCGGGGAGGCGGCCAGCGCGGCCCGCCAGCCGGGAACCCGAGCCGTCTCCTGGCTGACCGACAGCAGCGCCTGCGCCCAGCTCACGGCCGGGCCAGTCCCGTCCGGCGCCCACATGCCGTACCCCTCGGTGCCAGACACGTCGATGTCACGCAGGGCATCCAGCGCGGCCAGCAGGCCCGGCAGCACCGCGCGCATCCCGGCACCATCCAGGCCGTCGAGCAGCTCGCCGTGTACCCGCTCGGACACGGCGAAATACCCGTCACCGGCGGCCCCGATCTCGATGACCGCGGGTACCGGCATCGCCGCGCTGCCATGCGCCGCCATCACCTGATCCTTGCGGAAATCCTCGGCATAACCGCCGAACCGGATGACCGCCTCCCGGCCGTCCAGGACGAACGCGTACGCCTGCGACCACTCGCCGGCACCTAGCACGCGAACGTCCCCGGCTCGGCGGCCGTAGTACCCGGCCACGAACCGGCGCGCCTGCGCATCGGTCACGGGCATCGCCCGGAAGCCTATCCGGGACTGCGCCGTACACACCCGGCCGAGACCTCCGCGCCAGCAACTCCGGTAACGACGGGCGTGACGGTCGCTCGCGGACGCCTCAAATGTTGATCAGGACCTCGTTCATGCGACTGCTAGTACTACAGCCGCACCTTGAGACCATTGATTCTGCGCTGGTAATGGAACCGCCGGGCGCGGGCCTGGTGGCGGCGACGCCAGCCTGACCAGCGCTCGTGGTATCGCTCCGGGCGGGTGACACGGGTGTAGAGGTTGAACAGGCGGCGGGTCTCGGCGGCGGTGAGCGGGATCATCTCATCGCCGTTTTCATCCGTTATCACCTGCGGCGGGCTATACGTCCTCGGCGGCCTGAATGCTTGTCCACAGGCTCCGGCACCCCTTTTTATCCGGCTCGCTGTCGTCCGCGCCGACCGGCGGCGGGCCCGGCGGCACGGGGCCTGGCCGCAGGGCGTGCGCGGTAACGGCGAGGAACGCGTGCGCGAGCATCGACAAGGTGATGTGCCGGTACCAGGCCTGGTAGAGCCTTACCTGGTAGTGGTCCAGCCCCGTCTCGTTCTTGGCCTCGGCGAAACAATCCTCCACCGCCCAGCGGGCGCCCGCTACGGCGACCAGCTCGGCCAGCGCCGCGCCGCGCGGCGCGTAGCACCAGAAGTACGCCAGCTCCTTCTCGCCCTTCTCATTCAAGCGCAGCGACCTGCGGACCAGCAGCCGGTGATCACCGCTGGCAGCATCGACCAGCGCCCAGTCATACAGCCGCGGCCCCTTCGAGCCGTCCGCGCACGACAGGCGCTGCCACGCCTCCCGCGGGACCAGGCGGGCCAGCGCGTCGGCGCGCTTGCGGCGGCCCGCGGCGACGGTGATCAGCTCGCTGCACGGCACTGCCATCACGTAGCCGATCTGCTGGCCTTCCAGCCAGTCCCGCAGCCCCGGGTTCTGGCCGTACACCTCGTCGGCGGCGACCCAGGCGAACGGCACCCCGGCCTTCAGCGCACGTTCCACCATGTCCTGCGCCAGCTTCGGCTTGGTCGCGAACGCCACCTCATCGGCGATCCCGGCCGCCCGGCACCGGTCCCGGTCCGTGGTCCACTTCTCCGGCAGGTACAGCTCCCGGTCGATCAGCGCCCGCGACCCGTCGCTCGCCGCATACGCCAAGAACACCCCGACCTGCGCGTTCTCTATCCGGCCCGCGGTCCCGGTGTACTGCCGGGCTACCCCCGCCGACATCCGGCCCTTCTTCAGGAAACCGGTCTCGTCGACCGCCAGCACCGCGGACGGGTCGCCCAGGCGCCTGACCACGTACCGGCGCACCGCATCCCGCGCCGCGCCGGCGTCCCACGCGTAGAAGTTCAGCAGCCGCTGCATCCCGTCCGGCGACAGGTCCCCGGCGAACTCCGCCAGCGTCCACCCGTTCTTCCGCTCCGCGTGCGACAGCAAGCCCAGCACATAGGCCCGCGCCCGCTTCCGCGACCCCGCGTTCTCGAACTCGCCCGCCACCTGGGCGAACATCTCGTTGAACCGCTCCGACCACGCGGCATGCGCCTCACCCGCTCGCACCCGCGCCTCATTCATCACATCCAGCATCGTCCCAGACTGGACCCCCGGGAACCCCGGATCACGCAGCCACGCCGCGCTAAGTCACAGCATGCGGCTGTAGTACTAGCCGGTCCAGGTGATGTCGAGGATGATGACGATCCTGGCACCGTCGTATATTAAATAGGTGATCAGCCCCGCGTCGCCGAACTCTACACGCCGGACCTAGGGATCGCTGGTCGGGAAAGTCCGGAGCGACGGGAAACCTGCGTCTTACCAAGCGCGGAATGACTGGTTCGAACCCAGTTGCGCCCACCAAGTTTTCCCAGCCAGATGCCCTTTAAATGCTAGTCAGGGCGTTGGCAACCACAGCCGGGAACCACTGATGCATGTTTCCTGATGAAAGAAGCGTGCCCAACGACCATGGCGCATCCCTCCGACCATTAGGGGCGCGAGGCGCCGATGGCAGGCACTCTCCCTGCACTGGAGCGGCGCACAGTCATCAGCTCGTTGGCCAGGTTGACCTGTGTCATCGGCCCCGCTGACCGATGTTCGGGCCGCACGTTTTGGCGTACCTAGATAGGTGCCCGTTTCGGCTCGGGGCGGCCGGCGCTTTCTTTGAAGAACGGGCCGAAGTCGGCGCCGAGGGTATAGATGTAGAAGTGGTTGACCATGGCCGTGGTCCGCACGATCCACGAGTACGTGGCCCCGGTGGTGGGTTTCCTGCGCTTCTCGGTGCGGAAGACCGGCGCCTTTTCCTGAGCCCGTCCCACGAACAGCACTCCCTCGTCGCTGTCGAACTCGGCCAGGAACTCCTGCGCCAGGTCGTCCTTGCGTTGCCCCTTGATGAAGTCGACGATGGCCACCCCCTGGTCTTTGGCGAAGCGGTACAGGCGCAGGCGGTGAAGTCCTGGCTGATCGGCTCCAACAGCGCCGAGGAGGCGGACGGCTGGCCGCGGTGGGAGCGCAGGAACGACACCACGCCTCGACGAACTGCAACTTGGGCACATAAACGTTCAGGTACATGCGGTCGATGCACTCGACCTCAAGGGTGACGTGGCAGGCGAGGACGTCAGGATCGCTGCGGGGTAGCGTCATGAATGGGCTGCGGTCGACACGGGGCCTGTGCCGGCCAACCAACCGCTTGGGGCGGTTCAAGGCAAGACCCTCGGGTCCTGCATCTAGGCTCGACCGGAGCCTGCGATCGTCCATGGTGGCCGACCACTGGGACCGCCCTTTCCCGGGGATCTGCCCCCAGCCCCCGAGCGGACGCTGACGTGACCCGCCATTACACCGACTCGCCGGGCTGGGCGGAGCCCCGTTAGCGATCTGGTACGAATAGCTCGCGACCCCGGTAGATTGCTTCCTTCTCGTCAAGGATGTAAGGAGCCATCGCCTGACGTCGGCGAGCCTCGTCTTCAGAGGCCCGCCACGCTTCGCACAGCTCCTTGGAGGGCCAAAACGAGATCCCGATGATTTCCTGCTGGTCCTCGGACCAGTACGCGTAGGCGCGCAGCATCCCCTCGGGACGTGTGTCCGCCCGCCACGCTCTTACGAAGTCGTTGAACGTGCCCGGCTTGATCCGGCGTGTCATCATCCAGACGAAGTATTCCTCCATCGTGACCTCCTCCAGGACCGGTGGAGACGTGGCTGCCAACACCGCGGTGGCGGTGACCCTATCTCTGCGATGATTCCATCTCCTGGCTGGACAGTGACGGCTGGAGGCCTGTCGGGTCGGGGATCCAGGGGTTGCCCTGGAAGGCCCGGGTGAGGGCGTCGAGGGCGCTGGTGCCGTGCCGGGCGGCGGTGGCCAGGTAGGAGCGGATGGCGCAGAAGCTCTCGGCCCCGGCCATGGAGCGCATGCAGCCGGACACCTTTATCCTCAGCTTGCTCATCCGGATCGTCCTCTCCGCCTCATTGTTATCGAAGGGAACCCGCAGGTCAGTGGCGTAGCGCAGGTAGTCGGACTCGCGGGCCTGCATGCGGGCGGCGAGAGCGTTGCGCTTCTCCTGGAGCTTGCCGTTGCGGGCGGCGTTCAGCGCGATCCGGTGGCGGCGGCGTCGCGGTAGTACGTACGCTGCCTGGCCAGGACCTGTGGGCCGATCGCGCCCTGCCCGGCGGCGCGGACGGCGTCCGCCGCGTCCTTCAGCGCCAGCAGCGCGTCGATCGCCTGCTTGGCCCAGGCCTTGTCCAGGCCGGTGCCGGTCTCGGTGACGGCGGCCAGCTCAAAGGGCTGTACGACTTCGAGCCGGGCAAGCAGGAATGGGCAGCCCGGATGGCCGCCCTGCTCATCGAGGCCCGCGACGCCGCATCCGCCGCCCGCATCGCCGGGCAGTCCGTCCTGAACGCCGCCGTCCTGGAGGACCTGGTCACCCGCTACCGGGCGCTCGCCGCGGACGGGCTCGCCGCCAGCCTCTACCGCCGCACCGCGACCGCCAAAGACGCCCGCCGGATCGCCCGCCGCTTCCTAGCCTTCGAGGACCTGATCCTGCGCTTCGCTACTCGCCCTGACCTGGACATCTTCACTAACGATCTGGCTTCACACTGCACCTCCTGGGTGCGCTCTGCAGTGTCGGGGTTTTCGCGGTGGTCAGGTCGTGTTGCTGGAGTTCTGTTGAGTATTGCGTGTGGCACTGACATTTTTCGGCAGCGGGCCGCCGAGGTCGGGGTGGTAGCTGCGTCCTGAGCGGTGGCTGTCGCCGAGGGCTTTGCCGGTGGCTTCGACCTGGGCGGGGCCGGGGCGGTCCTGGCCGGGGTGGTAGAGGCAGGTGCCGCGGTCGTCGGCGAGGTGCCCGGTGATGAGGCCGAGGCGGTACCAGCGCTTGATGCTGGAGGGATGCGCGTGCAGCTGGCGGGCTGCCTCGTCGAGGGTGAGCATGCCGGTATCGCGGAGCCGTTGCCAGAGGCTGGGGATGTGGCGGGTGAAGCAGTGGGCGCGCACCCGGCTGGCGTCCCAGGGTTTGCTTTCCCCGCTGGTCAGGCCGTGCTGGTTGAGGATGTCCGCGACCTGGCTGTAGGTGTGGCTGGCGAGTAGCTGGTCGATCTGCTCGATCACTGGCTGGGGGGTTTTGCGCTGCTGCCAGGCGTTCAGCGGGATAGGCAGGTTCAGGGTGTGGTGCTGGCCGCCGGGCAGGCGGACGGCGGCGGTGATGGCGTAGTCGCCGCGGGTGAGGGTGACGTCGGTGATCAGCAGGCGGATCAGGCGCTTGCGCTCCCGCATCGGGGTGGCCGGGTCGTGCCATAGCGCGGGGAAATCGGCGGCCAGTGCCCGGATGCGGGCGCGCTGCTGGTCGTCCAGGACGGTGGTGGCGGTCTTGACGGTGGTGTAGTCGTCGTGGGCGGTGGCCAGCTCGCGCAGGCGGGCGTTCCAGTCGGCTTCGAGGGCGTCGGCGACCAGCCGGTTTGCGGGGTCGACTGCCAGGTAGCGGCGCCGGGCCTGGTCGGCTGCATGCTGGGCGCGCTGGACGTGGGCGGCGCGCAGGGCGTCGGCGTGCCCGGCCTGGGCGGCGAGCTCGTCGGTGACGGTGAGCGCGACCTCCAGGGCCAGCGGGGTGAGGGTGGCCAGCAGCAGGCCGGCGACGGCGGTGTCCACGGCGGCGCCGGGCAGGTGCTGGCAGATCGGCCGGGCGTTGCTGATGCCGTCGTTCTGGCAGACGTAATCGGGCACGATGGTGGTGTCGGCGCGGGTGTGGTAGCGCACCGTCATGCGCCGTCCGCATCTGCCGCAGACGATGAGGCCCTGGAGCAGGGCGGGTCCCTCGCGGGCTGGCCCGGCTGTGCGGGTGTCGCCGCGGGCGGCGGCGTTGGCGGCCAGGACCTGCAGGTTGGCCTGGTAGCGGGGCCAGGTGATATAGCCGGGGTGGTGGTCGGGGAGAAGGACGGTCCAGTCCTCGGCCGGCTTGATCAGGGTGTGGTGGTGCCCGTCCAGGTCGGTGGTGTGGCGGGCGCGGCCGTAGCAGTAGGCGCCGGCGTAGCAGGGGTTGTGCAAGATCTTCAGGACCTGGTTGTGGGTGAGCGTCTTGAAGTACAGCTCGCCTGCGCGTGGTCCGCCGCGGTGCCGGGCGGGGAAGGTCAGCTGTGCCTGGCGGAAGGCTTTGACCACGGCGAAGGCAGAGCCGGTGGCGGTGAAGGTGTCGAACAGCAGGCTGATCGCCTGACGTACTCCGCCGTCGGGATCCAGGACCGTTTCGCCGCGGCTGTCGTAGGCCAGCCCGATCGGCAGCTGCAGTTGCAGCTCGCCGCGGCGGGCCTTGGCCAGGATCCCGCCGCGCAGCCGGGCCCGCAGGAAATGCAGTTCTGCCTCGCTGAGCTGGCCTTTCATTCCCAGGACGAGGCGGTCGTTGAAGCTGGTCGGGTCATACAGCCCGTCCTCGTCCAGGATGAGGGTGTCGTTGTGGGCGCAGATCTGCAGCAGCCGGTGCCAGTCGGCGTTGTTGCGGGCCAGCCGCGAGCATTCCAGGCCGAGTATGATCCCGGCCCGGCCCAGGGACACCTCGGCGACTAGGTGCTGGAACCCTTCCCGGTCTGCGGAGGAGGCCCCCGAATGGCCCTGGTCGATGTCGATCACGTGGATCCGGTCGGCGGGCCAGCCGAGCGCGACGGCCCGGCCGCGCAGGTCGTACTGCCGCGCGGTGGATTCGGTGTTGTTGGCGACCTGGTAGAGGGTGGACTGGCGGACGTAGAGGTAGGCGTCGCGGCGGAGCCGGGCCGCGGTCACCTTGCCGCTGGTGTCGGTACTCACGGGGGAACGGCCTCCTGGAGGGGTTACGGGGCAGGACGGGCATGGGCGAGCGTCATCTGCGCCAGCACCGCGACGATCTCGCCGGTGGCGTGAGGCGAGAGCGCGGGCAGCAGCGACGTGCAGGCCGGCGAGCTGGCATCACCTCCTTTGCTGCTCGGAGCGGGCGGGGACAGGGTTGAGGTGGACAAGGACGCGCCGGCCTGCGATGCCGCTGCTGCGTTGCGGCCGGGTTCGGCCCCCGGCCCGGCCCAGGCGGGCAGGGAGGTCCACGCGGCCATCCAGGCGGCCATCCCCTGGGTGAGCAGCACGCCCAGGCCGTGCCGCCATCCGCCGCTCCCGGCGGCCGCGGCACTGCGCAGCTGCTCATACCGCTGGGTGAATGCGCCGCGGCCATCATCGGCGATGTCCCCGTGGATGGAGCCGGACTGGTCAGAGGCTTTTCGGCGCGGCCCCGCGGGCCTGCTCGGTGCCCTGCTCGTCCTCGCGCCGGGCGGTGCGGCGGCGCTGCAGCGCCCGCTCGACCGAACGCGGATGGACGCTGACGCCGAAACGCTGCCGGACCGCGGCGGCCAGATCCGCCGGCCGCAGGCCGGGGTCGGCCTCCAGCAGGTCCTCCAGCAGGTCCACGACCTGGCCGGTGAGCTTGTGGCCGCCCTTGGGGCCAGGCTTGGCCGGAACCAGGCCGGCCAGTCCCCGCTCGCGCAGCGCCGTCCTGGCCGAATACAGCGACTGGCGGGAGAACCCGAAGCCGGCGGCGGCCCGGCTTGCCGGCACGTCCGCCGCCTCGGCTCTGCGCACCATCTCGTACTTGACCTGCACCAGATCCGCCGGATCGAAGAACCCGCCCGGGCCGAATGCCGGGTCGGTGACCTTTTCCGGGCGGGGGTTCAGTGTCCTGGACGCCGCCAGCGCCTGCGTCTTGGTGTCGTCTCGCCTGACCATCGCGCCTCCCTGGCCGCAGCCGAGTCAATGCGACTATGCCGTACGAATTAGCAGGATCCTCCGCGCCGCGCCGCCGGACACCCGGGAATCCCTGCACAACGACAATAATTGACCGGATTACCTGACAGGTCCAGGAGATGGCAAGCCAGGACCGCGGCAGAATCCTGTGGACACTCACGGCGTAATCCGCTTGACATCATCCGGCACCGAGCCCGCACCCTGGCGCAGCTCCCCGATCAGCTCCGCGAGCTCCAGCAGATCCGCCGTGCGGAACGGCGACCGTCCCGCCGACACCGCAACGAACGGATCCCCGGGTACCATGTCCGTCCACTCCGCCGGCAGGCACGCCAGCTCACCGGCGTCACCGAAGAAGTAGACCCGATCGGACTGCCAGCTCTTACGACGGTTCACGAACTCAAACGACCGGCCGAACAACGGATGGAACCGATGCGTCACCCGCACCCGATCCGGATGCTTCTCAGCACCCGCATCACGCGTAGTCGACAGCGGGATCGAACAACGAAGCAGAGCGGACAATCCGGCCGGTCAAGGTCCAGCAGCGCAGCTCCGGCGGCGTCTGGCGGACCCTCACCGGGCTCGCCGGCTTCGCGATCGTCCAGTCCTACCTGTCCACTGCCGGCAAATGGGGCATCAGCACAATCGACGCCCTCCGCGACCTCTTCACCGGCCACGCCTGGCTACCGCCTGGCATCGAACCATCTGGATAACGCGATCCAGCGCGGGTCCCCCGCAAGGCTTCCGGTCACCTGCGCGCCTTGGCATCATGTACCCGTGGACAGCGACTGGGACCGTTTCATCTCCCGGTGCCAGCAGGCCCTGGGCGACCTGGTCGAAGGACGACCCGAACCCTTCAAGGCGCTCTGGTCACACGCCGATGACGTGGTGATCATGGGCGCGTTCGGCGGTTACGAACGAGGCTGGGAACAGGTCAGCGCGCGGCTCGACTGGGCCGCTGCCGGCATCAAGGCCACCGACCGCGCCGCGGAGAACGTCGTGACGGTCGTCGGCGATGACCTCGCCTACACCGTCGACCTGGAGCACATGACCCGTCACGCCGGTGATCAGCCGCAGCCCAGGACACTGCGCTGCACCCAGGCCTACCGGCGTGAATACGGCGAATGGAAGGTCATACTGCGCCACGCTGACGAGCTCCCCGGCAAAGACGAACAGCAAAGATAACCCACAGCCGCGCGTCACAGTACGCCGCTGATATTTGCTGAATAGCTACGCGCAAAGGGCGCGAGGGGACCTGCCCGACTCCCATTTCTGGAGAACTTATACAGGGAACAGCTCTAGGTCTTGCGGTACTGGCGCGTTGGCCAGGTTTTGTGCGACCGGGCTGATTTATACGCTGAAAGCGTCCTTACCCGTAAATCGTACGATGCATCGCGTTCCTGAACACAGCGTTGCAGCCGTCCGTTCACAGGGCAATACCGGCTGGTGCTAACCGCGCCTTTCCGGCGGTATCGGGTGTGCTCGTGTTACATCTCGGCAGAGTCGTGTCTGCTGATCGCCGTATCGGCTGTTTCAGGGTCCGGCATCGTGCTATTCCTGGACGCCGCTGGTGGTAGCGTCGTGCACGGTCATGAACCATCTCAGCGGCGTCGATCGCCTGGCGAACAGGTTCAGCGTCATGCGGCATGCGCACAGCAGGGCGAACGCCGGCGGGATCATCGTGAGCCGCATAGAAAACGACCGCCAAGGCAACTACGGGCTGACGGACCATGGCCGCCAGCAGGCGCTCGCAGCGGCACAGAGCTGCCGCTTGCCCCCGGACACGGTCATTTACTCATCGGACTTCTGCCGCGCGAGGCAAACGGCAGAGATCGTGCGCGCCCAGCTTGGCGCGCCGGAGATTGTTATCGCCGAAGGCCTCCGCGAGCGGCGCTTCGGGCACTGGGAAGGGTCAGCGACCGGCAACTACGCGCATGTCTGGGCAGCCGACAAGACCGATCCGGTACACGCGGACGGCAACGTTGAGCCTGCGGCCGGCGTGCTGGACCGGGCGACCGCGCTCATCGCGCAGCTGGAACGGCACCATTGCGGTCGTGACATCCTGCTGGTCTCCCACGGAGACACACTGCAGATCCTGCAGGCGGGTTTCTCGGGCGTGGACCCGTCTAAGCACCGCCTCCTGCCTCATCTGGCCATGGCAGAGATCCGCCCGCTGCACCTCAGGCAAGGATCTACAGGTAGCTGCTTAGCCATGCGCTTGGCCCGGGATATCAATGCCCCGGCTAGCTGGCGCTCTCGCTGAGTGCGGCGAGCACCTGAGTGCGGCCCTGAGCCCCCCACCAGCGGCGTGCGGCGGCGTGCGCCTGCCGCTGGCTGCCCGGCTGGTCCGGCAAGTCGTGCTCGAGCACTATGGTGTCAAACTGTGGCTCGTAATGCCGTCCGGTAAGCGTCCACACGGTCAGGTGGCGCTGCCAGTTCCAGTCCACGATGAACCCCGCCGGATCGGCCAGCACCAGGGTCATTCCGCACTCCCAAGAAGAAAGCACCGACTATCCCGAACCGCCGGGTACCCCAGCGGCCGGGCGACTCAGGCGACGGTGATTACGGCGCGGGACCCTGGCGGTCGCCGACCGCTTGCCAAAGCCAAACGACGGCTCAGCGCGCGAGGAAACGCACTCTTCTGCCGACAGGGTAAACGCACCCAGATCACAGCGGCCACCGCGGTCGCGTCCGTAACGTTTCCGCCGAAACGGCTCGTGAAAATTTTCACAATGCGTTTCCGCGGAAACGCGCATCCGCCGACACCAGCGCAAAACGACTTACTATACCGCGACGAGGTTTGCTGGTGAGCGGCTGCCGGCGGCGCGGGTCGCCGGCGCAACTCAGCGGGCAGTGCCTGGCGCGCATGGTCCAGGACCGCCGCTTGGGCCCATCGTGCCGCACGGCTGGAGGTCGTTGTGCAGCGTCTGCATGGAGGCCGGCCTGGCCTGCGTCGTGGCAGACTGCGGGATATGGACGCTGGCCTGCGGGTCCAGCAGGGCGGCAGCGGGGAGCCCGTCCTGCTGCTCCTGCACGGCCTAGGCGCGACCGGTGATGTGTGGGATGGCTGGCGCCCGCTGCTCGCCCGGCGGTGGCCGGGACGCTGGCTGGCGCCGGACCTGCCCGGTCATGGCGGCTCGCGGCCGCTGCCTGAGTACACCTTCGATACCCTGGCCGGTGCGGTCGCCGGCATCGCCGCCAGTGGTAGCCGCACCGTGGTGCTGGGACATTCGCTGGGCGGCGTCGTCGGCCTGGTCCTGGCCAGCGGCGGGTTCCCCGTGCCGGTGCAGGCGGTCATCGGCCTGGGGATCAAGGTCGCCTGGACCCGGCAGGAACTGGACCGTGCGCAGGCCACGGCGCACCGGCCGGCGGCCTGGTTCGTCTCGCGCGAGGAGGCTGCCGCCCGCTACCTGCGCATCTCGGGTCTGGCTGGCCTGCTGGCCGCCGACGCCCCCGCCGTGGATGCGGGCCTGCGAGAGGAGCACGCACGGTGGCGGCTGGCCATGGATCCGGGCGCGTTCGCCGTCGGGGCACCCGACATGGCGCACCTGCTGGCACAATCGCAGGCCCCGGTAACCCTGGCCCGGGGTGAGCGCGACGCTATGAGCACCAGCGAGCAGCTCGCCCGGCTGAGCGTCCCCGCGGTCACGCTCCCGGGCCTGGGCCACAACGCGCACGTCGAGAGCCCGGACCTGTCCATCACCTTGCTGGACCCTTATCGATGACACCGGGCAGCAAGGCCAGGTGCGTGCTGGGTTAACTTCACGGCGGGAGCCGACGCGGGCACGGACAGGACTGAGTACCGTGTGCTCCGTGCGGCGGTTACGGCACCCGTCAGGAAACGGCAGCCTTGATTAGCCCGGCAACCTTCTGCTCCACCGCGGGGCTCCACTCGTGCAGCGCGAACGACACTGGCCACAGGTCCCCGTCGTCGAGGTTCGCGGCGTCCTGGAACTCCAGCGTCGAGTATCGGGTGCTGAATTTGCCCGAGTTCTTGAAGCAGACGACGATCTTGCCCTCCGTGTTGGCGTAGGCGGGCATCCCGTACCAGGTCCTCGGCGACAGCTCCGGGGCGGTGGCGGTTACCGTCGCGTGGACGCGCTCGGCGACCGCGCGATCCTCCGGGGTCATCTTGGCGATTGCGTCGAGGACCGCCTGCAGCTCATCAGCCTTCTTGGCCCCCTTCTTGCCCTCAGCGCGCAACTCCGCGGCACGCTGCTTCATCGCGTTACGCTCCGCGGCACTGAAGCCGCCGGACCCAGGCTGGGAACTCTTCGCGGGCATTGCCACCCCTGCCTTCCGATTCGTCCAGGCTCGGCGCGATACCGGCCAGTTGAACGAAGGTTAGGCCCGCTGCGGCCGCTGGCGCTTCTCCAGTCGTGACCGATGACAAGACGAAGCATCCGACTAAGGCCCCGCGGCGCGCTGGCCTGCCCGTGGTTTGCTCCGTCGTGATAGCGGCGGGCTATGCCGCCATCGACGGTGGTGTTTTGGCCGTGAGACCCGCCCGCGATGGACTGAATACGCGGCCGATGCTGGTCGCCTGTCCACTCATCTGCGAGGAGGCATCTCATGACTAGTGAGCCTGTCCGCGACCCGCTCGCCGATCATCTGCTCACGCCGCAAAACTGCGCGCTGGTCATCATCGACTACCCAGCCCACCCAGATCAGGTCCATCAGATCCATGGATCAGGACCTGTTGGTCGACCGCGTGGTACACCTGGCCCGGTTCGGTGTGCTGTACCGGCTACCCGTCGTGCTGTCGACGGTCAACGTTTCCACCGGCCGCAATCAGCCCACCATCGCACCGCTGCAGGACGTTCGGTAGGAATGTTAAATCTTTTGCCCGAACGATCCATGTGTTACGGATCCGCCACTACCTTCTCCAGCGCGTTCAGGAGATGAGCTTGCCGACCGCGAGGCCGGCCACCGCCCCGGCCGCGGCGATGCTGGCCTATAAGCCGGCGCCGTGGGCGCCCTCCTGCCTTGGCTAAAGGCCACCAGCTATCGCGTTCTTGGTCGAACGTATTAGCCGGCGTCGCTAGGCCGGGGTGGAATGGGCGCTGGCGTCTGGCTGACGACCAGGCTTTCGACCGGCATCGGGGTGGGAGGTTAGCCGGATCGGGGTTACCAAATCCAAGAACCAAACTGGCGTCGTTCCCCCTGGAGACTATTTGAGCGTTTGTTTAAAACATGCTCGCCACGGGTACCGTTCACAATTCGCGACTCAGGGCCGCAAGTGAAGTCTCGCCTTGGGAGACTGCTCGCGACGACACGGCCACCCGGCCCACCCGCAGCCTCGGAGTCAGCCGCTTGCCAACCCGCCTGATCGCCGTAGGAGGCAGCCTGTGACAGATACGATTCGACCGTATTCGGAGATCGACTATCTTGTCGCTGACCGCATAGCGACGATCACCCTTAGCCGCCCGGACCAGCTCAACGCGTTCACTCAGGTGATGCGAGATGAGCTGATCGACGCCTTCGACCGGGCCGACTCCGACGATGATGTACGGGCAGTGGTCGTCACCGGACGGGGACGAGCGTTTTGCGCAGGCGCCGACCTTTCTTCCGGCAGCGACACATTCAACGCCGACCGGCGCCAGCGATCTGGGCCGGCGGCCAAGACCATCGACGGCGTGCCGCGGGACGGTGGCGGTCAGGTAAGCCTGCGTATCGCGGCCTCACTCAAGCCGGTGATCGCTGCCATAAACGGGCCCGCAGTTGGGGTCGGTGTCACAATGACGCTCCCGATGGACATCAGGCTCGCCGCCGACACGGCGAAGTTCGGCTTTGTGTTCTCCCGGCGCGGCCTGGTAATGGAAGCTGCCTCCAGCTGGTTCCTCCCGCGTGTCGTCGGCATCAGCCAGGCCCAGGAATGGGTGGCGACCGGCCGGGTCTTCGATGCCGAGGAAGCGCTGCGCGGGCGTTTGGTCGCCCGGACATACCCGGCCGACGAGTTGCTGCCAGCCGCGTACGCGCTCGCCAGAGAGATCGCTGACAATACCTCCGCCGTTGCGGTTGCTACCTCGCGTCAGCTGATGTGGCGCATGCTCGGCGCCGATTCTCCCTGGGAAGCACACCGCCTCGACTCTAGGGGCATCTATGTGCTTGGTAGGGCCCCCGATGCCGCCGAGGGGGTTAGCGCGTTCCTGGAGAAGCGACGGCCCCGGTTCCCGATGCGGATAAGCACTGACTTGCCCGACCTCGGACCGCGGTGGCCCGAGCCGCCGGGCTACCTCACGTAGTCCCGGAGAGCGTTTGATAAATCGCCCAACCGCCTAGCCCGGACTGGTGGCGGGCGGCGGTTACCGGATGATCCCGGGGACTGGGGCTGGGTCTCATTGGCGCTCGCAGCTGCCATGGCAGCCGCCGCCGGGGTGCCGGACGGCGGTCGCGACGTGGGCCGGGCCGACCGGCGACGCCCCGCCGGTTTAACCGGGCGGGGCGTCGGTCTTATGCCGGATGCCCGTACTACGGCGGGATCCTTGCGGGTGGAACGGAGCGGCCGCCGTTCGCCGTCGACGGGCAGGATGGCGCCGTTGACGAAAGGTGGCGTCCTCCGAGAGCAGGTGGCGGACGGCGGCGGCGACCTTGGCCGTCCTGCGGTGTGTTCGTCTGCCAGCTGACCGGCGAATCCTTCGGGGCGGTGATCCTTCACTCACAGGCCGGGTTCGGCGCTAAATAGGCACGCTGCGCTTTACCGCCGGTAATCGAGTAGCCAGGGCCGGGCCCTGGTGCGCAGTCCATTCGTACCTGACCAGATCTGTCCCGGTCAAGAAGTGTGTCTGCACCGAACGCGAGGCCGGCAATGGCCGGGGTGATATCTTGGAGGCAGATGAGTCGCGATGATTTCAGGATGCTGTGCTGTCATGAGAGTCGGGGTGTCCACGTAGTTGAGTACCGGGAATGGCAGCGATTCCTACAGCCAGGTAGTCCTGGCGAAAGGACCCGTTGGCTACTGGCGTCTCGGAGAGGCTGGTGGCCCGGCCGCGTTCGATTCGTCAGGCAATGGCAACGGTGGAACGTATCACGGCGATCCGTCGTTCGGGCAGCCGGGCGCCATTAACAATGACCCGGATACCGCTGTTGGATTCAACGGGCCTGCTTCAGGTGACTATGTGGAGGTGCCCGATCCGGACAGCCAGTCGTTCGGCCAGCCGACCAGCGGCGCGGGACTGACCGTTGAGGTCTGGATGCGGCCCGATGCGCTCGTTTTCTCAGGTGAGACTGAGAACCCGTACGTTCACTGGCTCGGTAAGGGCATGCCTGGCATCGAGGAATGGGGACTGCGTTTCTACAGCCAGGACACGACCCGTCCCAACCGCATCTCCGCGTACATCTGGAATCCTTCAGGCGGAGAAGGGGCTGGGGCCTATTTCGAGGACGCACTGACGCCAGGGGAGTGGATGCATGTTGTCGCGGTCTACGAACCTGGGGATATGGACACCCCGTTGGCGGGCGTCCGTATCTACAAGAATGGCGTGCTGCGGAAGGGCCCACCTGACCGCGGCACGCTCTACAGCACGTACGATATCGTGCCCGCTGCTGGCGGCGCTCCCGTTCGTTTCGCCACGCGAGACGGAAACAGCTTCTTCACCGGCGGGCTGGATGAGGTGGCCGTCTATCCACGGGCGTTGACCAGCGCTGAGATCATGGAGAACTACACTGCAGGGATCTCATAACCGATGACCAGCTAATCGCCCCCGCGCGAACAGCGTGCCCGGCTGCGGCGACGAGTTCTTTGCCTCTCGTCCGTGCCACCCAGGCGGCCGGCAGACCCAGAAGCTGCCCCCGAAGCATCGCGAGCGGGAAGCCAGCCGGGTAAGGCTCTATAGCGTCAGGAGAAGGCGGACTTCGGCTAGGAGTTCCCAGGACTTCGGCGAGGGGGCGGGGTCGCAGACCACGACGATCAGGTCCGCGCCTGCCTCCGCGTAGGGAGCGAGCTGGGACGCCACCTGGGCGGGGGTTCCGGCGATCGCGACCTCGCGGGCGCGGTCGGCCGGCACGCCGTACATGGAGTTCAGCATCCCGGCGGTTACCTCGGCGAGCTCGCGGTCGGGACCGGTGCCGATCGCCGCGTGCAGGCCGATGCCGGTCAGCGGCCTGGGCCGCCCGGCCTCGTCGGAAAGCTCGAACAGCCGCCGACGGCTGGCCGTGAACTCGCGGGGGGTTTGCAGCCCGGACAGCCAGCCGTCGCTGAACCGGACGGCGCGCCGCAGCGCCGGAAGGGAGGTCCCGCCGACCCACAGCGGCGGCACCGGCACCGCCGGCCGGAGCCGGATCGCGTCGGCGCCTGAGGCGCCGGAGGCGTGCGGGAGCGGCTGGCCGGCGAGCAGGCCGGGCAGCAGGGTGAGGAACTCATCGGTTCGCCTGGCCCTGTCCGAGCGGCGGAAGCCGGCGGCCAGGTACTCCGCATCGCCGCCGCCGCCGGCGGCCACACCGAGCTGCAGGCGGCCGCCCGCGATGTGGGCCAAGGTGGCGACCTGCTTGGCGGCCCACGCCAGCGGCCGCAGCGACGGCACGTAGATCGCGTACCCGACCGTGATGGTGCTGGTGACCGCGGCCGCCACGGCGAGGCTCAGGCCGCTGTCCAGAACGGAAAGCTCGCCAGCGGCTAGCCGGTCGCCCACCCAGACGCCGTCAAGGCCGGCCTGTTCGGCGAACGCGGCCAGGCCCGCGATGTCCGGCAGCGGCGTTCCGGGCATGATCGATTCAGGAAACGAGACCCCGATGCTGACCGGCATTGCACCCATCCTCGGGTAGCTGACCTGTCCATCATGCCCGGCAGGTATGACATTCCGGGCGGCTCAGGGCTGCGAGCGGCAGCAGATATACGCAGCGAGGCCCAGGACGTCGCGGGCCCCCGGTAGGCCATCGGGCAGGCAGCCCATCCGCCTGCATAATGGTTCAGGACTAGTCCACCGGAGGCATAACGTGACAGATCGCCACAGCGGGCGGGAGTTCTCAGTGGTGGTCCGCATGGAGTCGGCCGTGGTCGGCGCCATCCGGCGCGCGCACGAACTGGGCTGAGGATCGCTGCGATGCTTGCCAAGGACGCGGATCTGCCGCTACTGGCCCACGATGACCCGGCCTTTGCCGGCGAACGGTTCCACGAGGTCCTCGATGACCTGGCCAGCCGCAGCTGGCTGGCGCGCTCTGACCTGGGCTACCTGGTGCTCGGCCGCGAGCCGGGCATGGCGTTGCTCAAGGACCGGCGGCTGTCGTTCCCCGCGGTCGAATTGCTGGAGCTGCAGGGGCTAACCGACGGGATCATCTACGACGGCACGACTAAAGGCCTGATGGCACAGTCTGGCCCGCCGCATGCCCGGCTGCGCCGATTGGTGAGTGCGGCCTTCACGCCGCGCCAGGTCGAGCGGCTGCGCCCTCGCCTGCGCGCATACCTGGCTGGCCTGTGGCAGGACATCGCCCAGACGGGCAGGTGCAACGTCGTCACGGCTCTGGCCCGGCCGCTGCCCTCGATGGCCATCGCCGAGCTGCTCGGCGTCCCCGGCGATGCCGCGCTGCTGGCCCGGTGGTCGGCCGGCCTGCAAGCAGTGTTCGACATGGACATGACGGCCAAGCGCGCAGAAATCGAGGCAGCTAACGAGGACGTCAGGGACTACGTGCTCGACCTTGTGGCCAGGCGGCGGCAGCAGCCAGGCGAGGACCTTGTCTCCGCGCTGGTCCATCACGAGCAAGCTGGCGACCGGCTCAGCGATGACGAGATCGTCACCCTGGCGAGCTCGGTGATCGCTGGCGGCACCGATACCACCGAGTCGCAGCTGGCACATGGCCTGCGCCTGTTCGCCGGCCATCCCGACCAGTGGGATCGGCTGGGAGCCGACCCGGCTCTTGCGGAGCAGGCCTGCCAGGAAGTGCTGCGTTTCGAGCCGATCGTGCCGTTCACGGCCAGGTTGGTGCGGGAGGAGATCGAACTCGCGGGGATCGTCTTCCCGGTGGGGACGGTCATCTTTGTCTGCGCCGCCACCGCTAACCGTGACCCGCTGACGTACGCAGATCCGGGCCGTTTCGACATCATGGCCGACCGAGGCGGCGCGCAGGTGGTTACCTTCGGCTTCGGCGCGCACTTCTGCGCCGGAGCGAGCCTGGCACGGGCCGAGATCATCGAAGCGCTGGCGTTCCTGGCCCCCCGCATGCGCCACCTGAAGCCCGACGGCCAGCCTGTCTTCGGCACGCCGACCGGGATCTACACGATGCCCAGCCTGCCAGTTCGCTTTACCCCGCACGAGCCCGGCTGAGCGGCCGTTGAGTGGTTGGCCTCGGCGAGGACCGGGTTCTGACTGTGGTAGGCGGCCCCCTCGAGTTCAGCCGGAGTTGGTCTGCCCGTCACGTAGACAATCCGATCCGGTCGTCGCGCACTACCTGGCCGCCCTTCATCACCCAGCGCAGGGAGCGCAGGGCGGACACGTCTTGGGTCGGGTCGCCGTCCAGCGCGATCAGATCGGCGTGCTTGCCAGGCGCCACACTGCCGATGTCGCCGTCGGCTCCCAGCCAGCGGGCGGGCACGATCGTGGCGGCCCGCAGGGCGGCCGTCGGCGCGAGCCCGTATGCCGCCATGTGCTCGAGTTCACGCACTGTGGCGGTCGTACCCTCGATCGCCTGGAACGGTGGCATGTCGCTGCCGAGCATGACTGCGACGCCGGCGGCCAGAGCCAGTTGGTAGCTCTCGATATGGCGTGGCCCGGCAGCCAGCGAACGGCGCTGCATCCACTCCGGCACGCCCAGCGAGTCGAAGAAGTCGCCGCATCGAGTGACGATTAGCGTCGGCACCAGGCTGGTGCCTTGCTCAGCCATCGACAAGGCGACGTCCTTGGTCAACTGGTATCCGTGCTCCACACAGTCCAGACCGAGCTGCACAGCCTGGCCGATGACCCCAGCCGGCCCCGCGTGTGCGGTCACCTTTCGGCCCCATGCATGCGCCGTCTCGATCACCGCGGCCACCTCCTCGCCGGTCAGTTGCGGTGTGTCGAGCGCTTCGTGTTCGCCGGCGATTCCGCCGGAAATCATCACCTTGATCAGGTCCGCGCCGACGCTGATCTGTCGGCGCACCCCGCGTCGGAAATCGTCCGCGCCATCGCATTCCAGGGTGTCGGTGCCTAGGTGCCCGTGGCCACCCGTGCAGACGAGCGCCTGCCCCGCCGTGAATATGCGTGGGCCCTGGAGCCAACCCGCGTCGATCGCGTCTCGAATCGCGAACTCGGCGTGGTCCTTCTCGGCAACGCAACGCACGGTGGTCACGCCGGAGTTCAGCGTTCGATGCGCCCCGGACGCCATGTAAAGGGCCAGCGCGTGAGGACCCAGCCGACTGACCATGTCGCCGCCCGGCCCCGGCAGGGAGAGCGAGAAATGAGTGTGCATGTTGACCAAGCCCGCCATCACGAACGCGCCGCCCATGTCCAGGTCCGGGAAGTATGACGCCGTGCGGGCGCGGACCGCGGGCTCCGGCCCGTAGTCACTGATGCGCCCATCGCGAATCCGGATCGCTGCGCCGGGGAGCGGCTCGTCGGCTACTCCGTCGAACACCGTGCAGTTGTGCAACAGCATCTCTGCATATGCGCGCATTCAGCCCTCCGTGTGCCAGGGGATCTGTCCCCGCCTGCGGCGCCCATCAGCCCAGACCCGGTTGCAGATGATCTTCCAGGACCCCGGCAGCTCGCTCAACCCGCGCCGAACCGCAACTGCGACGCGTGAACGCGGACCTGTTGGCCTGCCACCGTATCGGGGAGATCACACTGGAGATAGCGAAATGAGATCAAGCCCATGAACGTCACTCTCGGCCTTCAAACCGACAAGTCCGCCGGCGACTACGCCCGCCTGGCCGTCATGGCGGAGTCACTCGGCTTCGACGGCATCTCGGCGTTCCACGATCTTGGCTTTCAGCCCTCACTGTTCCCGCTGCTCGAAATGGCTCGCGTAACGACCCGCCTCCGGCTCGGTGCCGCTTGCCTGAACCCTTTTCTGCTCCACCCGATCGAGATCGCCGGCCAAGCGGCCGCGCTCGACCTCGTCTCGAACGGACGGGCCTACGTCGGACTGGCTCGCGGAGCCTGGCTGGAACGCGTCGGCGTCCGGCCCGCTCGACCGCTTCTAGGCCTGACCGAGGCCGTCGAAGTGGTCCGACGACTGCTGCGTGGCGACGATTCAGCCTACGACGGCCAGATCTTCCCGATGGCAGCGGGGACGCGCCTGGCCTACCCGCGGCGACGCGACGCCCTCGACATCCTGCTGGGCACCTGGGGCCCCCGCGGCGTGGCCCTCGCCGGCCGCTGCGCCGACGAGGTCAAGCTCGGCGGCTGCGCGAACCCAGATATGATCCGCCATGTTCGCGCTGTCCTCGACGAAGCCTGTCGCGTCGCCGGCCGTGACCCGTCCTCGGTCGGCATAGTATCCGGCGCGGTGACCGTGGTGGACGAGGACGATGCCGCCGCCCGGCAAATGGCCCGCGCGCAGGTGGCCGTCTATCTCGATGTAGTAGCCCCGCTCGACACCACTGTCACAGTGCCCGACAGCGTGCTCGCCCCGCTGCGCGCTGCGCTCGCTCGCGGTGACGCCGATGCTGCTGGCCGGTGCATCCCCGACGAGTTGCTCGACCGTTTCACGTTCGCAGGCGAGCCAGCCGCGGTCGCGGAGCACGTGGCTGTCGTGTTCGAGGCCGGGGCGAGCCGGGTCGAGTTCGGCAGTCCGCATGGATGCACCGACGTAGACGGCGTCGAACTGATCGGCAGGAAGGTCCTACCCGCCGTGCGCGAGGCGTCATGAACCGAGCGTCCGCATCGGAGATCGCCGACCAGCTGCTGCATGACCTCACGCCCGTCGACCCGACCGCAGCCGACGCGCTCGGCATGGAGCCGGAGAACGTCATGCCAGCGCTCGCGCCGGCCGACTTCGCAACCCGGCGCGAGGCCTACCTGCGGGCGCACCGCTCGCTGGACACGCTAGGGACGCCGATGCCAGCGGAACTGGTGCTTGCCACGGCACTACGCGAACGCGTGGACGCCCAGCTCGCGCTTGACGAGGCCGGATTCACCACTGCCCAGCTTGCCCCACTCGCCACACCGATGCACCAGGTCCGCGAGGTCTTCGACAACCTGCCGCACGAGACTCCAGCCGACTGGGAGCGGGTCGCCGAACATCTGGCCCGCGTCCCGAGCACCATCGCCGCCTATTCCAAGACGCTGCGGGCGGCAGCGAACGCCGGACACGTAGCGGCCGCGCGCCAGGTACTCATCGTCGCAGCGCAGTGCGAGCGTTGGATCGGCGCCGACGACTTCTATCGGCGGCTGATTGCCTCATGCGATCCGCGGCAGCGTGATCGCCTGGACGCCGGCGCCGCCGCCGCGAGCGAATCGACAGCGGGCTTCATCGAGTTTCTACGCGGCGAACTGCTGCCTCGCGCACCGAAGACGGACGGGGTCGGTCGCGACCTGTACACGGTCACATCGCGCGCGTTCCTCGGCGAGAACGTGAACCTGGAGGAAACCTACGCCTTCGGCTGGGACGAACTGGCTCAGCTGACTGCCGAGATGCGTCAGGTGGCGGCCGAGCTCGGCCACGACTCGGTCGAGGCTGCAGCCGCGACGCTGGATGCCGACC
Source organism: uncultured Actinomycetes bacterium (assembly GCA_963722055.1). Lineage (GTDB taxonomy): Bacteria > Actinomycetota > Actinomycetes > Streptosporangiales > Streptosporangiaceae > Palsa-504. Next base: position 25,543 of record CAVRLA010000012.1, read on the forward strand.
CCGCGCGTCGTCTGTCCACGCCGGACGAGCTCACCATCTGGTTGCAGAGCCGCGTCGATGACGTTACCAACGCTGTCGACGGCGTGCACTTCGACCTGCCGGCCGTGGCGCGGCGCGCAGAATGCCGGATCTCCCCGACCGCGTCCGGGGTCATGTATTACAGCCCGCCAGATGCGTCCTTCAGCCGCCCGGGACGCGTCTGGTGGGCGCCGCCGGCCGATGGCACGTCCCACACCTGGCGCGAGGTGACCACCGTCCACCACGAAGGCGTGCCTGGCCACCACTTGCAGATCACCGTCGCGATGACCGAGCCCGGACTACACCCGTGGCAGCGATCAATGGCGCATGTGCACGGCTACGTCGAGGGCTGGGCGCACTACGCCGAACGGCTCGCCGACGAATTCGGGCTGCTGCGTGACCCCGGTGAGCGGCTCGGCATGCTGTACGGGCAGCGGTGGCGAGCAGCGCGGATCGTCATCGACATGGGGCTACATCTGGGGCTGCCGATCCCGGCGGGCAACGGATTCACCGACGCGACTGACTGGACGCCGCCAGTTGGCGTGGCCATGCTGCGTAAGGCTGCCGGAGCCGATGAGACGACCGCCCGCTTCGAGGTCGACCGCTATCTCGGCTGGCCGGCGCAGGCACTCGCGTTCCGGGTAGGCGCGCAGCTGTGGCGGCAGGTGCGCGACGCAGCTGAACGTCGACCCGGTTTCGACCTGCGCGCATTCCACATGCACGCGCTACGCCTCGGGCCGCTCGGCCTCGGCCCACTTCGAGAGGTGATGTCATGACCGACATGGAGCTGTTCGACCTGCGGGTCACCGTCGAGAACATCGAGGGACGCTCGGTATGCGGGCTGGCCGTCGGCGACTGGTTCGAGCTTGTCAACAGCAGCGAGCTGCGGCTGCCCGATGGTAAGCACTTCTGCATCTTCGCGCTCCAGTCGGTGCTGCCGCTACTGCCAGCCAAGCAACGACAACTCCCTGAAACGGACTGGCTCGAACGTGACTCGCTGGTGTGCTGCCCAGATCCCGAGGAGCGCGTGATCATGCGCATCGAGCGGATCGGCCGCCGCAGCCTGGACTCGTCCGAGCTGACTTGAACAGCAGCTGTCCCTGACTCGGCAGTTCACGTGAACATCCCTCCTACGTCAGTCACCTCCTTCGCGGACACTGGGGATCTGCGCCAGCGACATCACCCCGGCTGAGCCGGGCCAGCCTCGGCGTGTGCCGTGGTCACCTCGGCGTTTGCCAGGGGCGGCGTGCTCGCCGGGCGCAGTGGCCCGGGGCGGAGCAGGGCGCCGGCGATGACCGCGCCGCCGGCGAAGATGCCGGCGGTCCACCAGAACGCGGTGTCGTAGCCGTGGGTCAGTGCCAGCCCGGTGAGCGCCGGGCGGCCGATTACCCGGGCCGCGGCGAGGTGCGCGACGAGGTAGGAGGTGACGGCGGCGGTGAAGATGGTGTTCAGCAGCGAGGTGCCGACCGAGGCGCCGAGTTGCTGGCCGACGGTGACGGTGGCCGAGGCGACGCCTGCGTCCTGCGGGGCCACGCCGAAGGTGCCGGTGTTGATCACCGGGGCGATCACCAGGCCGAGGCCGACGGCGGCCAGGATGATCGGGCCGAGCACGCCGGTGGCGTAGCCGGTGTGCGGGCCGATCTGGGCCAGCCAGGCCGCCCCGCCCGCGGCGGCCAGCATCCCGAGCGCGACCAGCGGCCTGGGGCCGAACCGGGGCATCAGCACGATCGTGGACAGGTTGGACGCGAGGATGAGGCCTCCGCTGATCGGCAGGAACGCCACCCCCGTGAGCAGCGGCGAGTAGCCGAGCGTCTGTTGCAGGTAGTAGGTCAGGAACAAGAAGATGCCGAACAGCCCGGCCGCGGCGATGAAGAATGACAGGTAGGCGCCGCCGCGGTTGCGGTCGAGCACCACCCGGGGCGGCAGCAGCGGGTGGGCCGCCCGGGTCTGCCAGGCCGCGAACACCACCAGCAGCACCACGCCCGCGGCGATGAACCCGTAGGTGGATGGCGTAGCCCAGCTGTGCGCGGCGGCGTTGGAGAACCCGTAGACCAGGCAGAACACGCCGCCGGAGACCAGCAGCACGCCGGGGATGTCGAGCCGGGGCTTGGCCGGGGACCGCTGCCGGGCCAGCAGCAGCACGCCGCCGGTGAACGCCACCCCGGCGAAGATCAGGTTCACGTACAGCGTCCACCGCCAGGACAGGTACTCGGTCAGCGCGCCGCCCAGCAGCAGCCCGATCGCGCCGCCGGCCCCGGCGATCGCCCCGTAGATGCCGAACGCCTTGCCGCGGTCGGCCTGGCTCGTGAACGTGGTGGTCAGCAGCGACAGCGCCGCCGGCACCAGCAGCGCGGCGAACGCGCCCTGGCAGGCCCGCGCGGTGATCAGCATGGTGAAGTTGACCGAGGCGCCGCCGATGGCCGAGACACCGGCGAACCCGGCCAGGCCGATCAGGAACGTCACCTTCCGGCCGAGCAGGTCGGCCAGCCTGCCGCCGAGCAGCAGCAGGCTGCCGAACGCCAGGGTGTAGGCGGTGACCACCCACTGCCGGTCCACGGTGGAAAAGCCCAGGTCGCGCTGTGCGGACGGCAGCGCGACGTTCATGATCGTCAGGTCCAGGACCACCATGAGCTGCGCCAGGCCGATCACGCCCAGGATCAGCCACCGCCGCCGGTCCCAGCCGCCTCCGGCAGTAGTGGCATCAGACATCAAAATCACCGCTTCTTATTCTGTCGTTACTGCGTGCGCACGGAAGCATCCGTTGACGTGGTGTTGCTGTTCTCACAGCGCGCCTCCTCCAGGGTCGGCTTGCCCGTGTGGAGCCAGGCTGGCGCACGGTGAGGTGAGTCGGCATCACTCGATTTCAGTGATTGAGTCCGCCCGCGCAGCGGCGAGCCAGACAACCTCAGTTGTCACTTCTTCCCGGCAGGTCGCCGGAGGGCGCCAGCGCACGCGCTGCCAGCGAGGCGAATCACCAGGATTCGGTGATGACCTCTCACACACCCGGCGGAAAGCCTGGATCCGTCGAAAAGGCTCGTACGACCGCCAGGAGCGCGGAAGCCACGTCACGAAAGGCAGACCAGGATGACTATCTCAGACCACACGGTGGCTATCATCGGTACCGGCAACATCGGCAGCACGCTCGCGGCGAACTTTGCGGCCGGCGGTCAGGACTTCCTGCTAGCCGACCGCGACCAGGACAGGGCCCGGAAGATCGCAGCCGACCTCGGCCATGCCGAAGCCGTGAGCATCGACGAGGCCGTCGAGCGGGCCGACGTGCTCGTGTTCGCCCTCTGGATGGACGCTTTCGAGCAGCTCATCGCTCGGTACGGCGCGCGGCTGGCCGGCAAGGTGATCGTCGACCCGTCGAACCCAGTCGGGCCGGACGACTCGGGCGGCTACGGCAAGGTGATCGGCGAGCAGGAGTCCTCGGGCCAGATCCTGGCCGGGTTGCTGCCGCCCGGGGCGCGGCTGGTCAAGGCATTCGGCACGCTGTCGGCCCCCACGCTGGCAGGGGCCGCACGGCGGGAGCCCGAGCGTGCGGTTCAGTTTTACGCCGCGGACGACGACGCCGCAGGCGACTTGGTCGCCGAACTGATCCGCGTCGGCGGCTTCAACCCGGTCCGCGTGGGTGGCCTGGACCAGTCCATCCGCATCGAGATGTTCGGCGACCTGCACGAAGTCGGTGGCCTGGGCCGGGTCGTGACCAAATCGGAGGCGCTGGCGGCGGTCTGAGGTGGTCCACCCCGATGACAGCTGGGCCGACGAGGTACTGCTCGACCCGAACACCCTTGAACGCGGTTGCGTTCACCTTCAGAACGGAGACTGTAATGTCTGAGGCCAGGAACGCCGACGTCCACATCTCGGCCGAGACCGTGATGCCGGAAACTCCGCAACGCGGTGGCGTCCTCGAGCGCGGCCTGCTGATCGGCGGTAAGAGTGTCTCCGCGAGTTCCGGCAAGCTCGCCGACGACGTCTCACCGTGGGACGGTGAGATCTACGCACGCGTCGCCGCCGGCACGCCGGCGGACATCACCCGGGCGGCCGACGCCGCCGAAGCCGCGTTCCCCAGCTGGTCCCAGATGGGGGCGTTCGAGCGGCGCGAGATCTTCCTGAGGGCCGCCGACGTGATGGCCCAGCGCGGCGAGGAGGCGATCGTGGCCCTGGCCCGGGAAACCGGAGCGTCTAGGTTGTTCTCGGAGTTCAACCTGGCGTTTTGCATCCAGGTGCTGCGCGAGGCCGCGGCGGCGATCACCCGTCCGATGGGTGAGCTGCTGCCGACCTCGATCCCGGGTGCCTACTCGATGGCCCAGCGGATCCCCTTCGGAGTGGTGGGGGCGATCTCGCCGTGGAACGCGCCGCTGGTCCTCGGCATCCGGTCCATCGCCATTCCGCTGGCCGTGGGCAACACGGTGGTGATGAAGCCGAGCGAGGATGCTCCGATCACGTGCGGGCTGCTGCTGGCCGATGTCCTGGCCGAAGCCGGGCTCCCGGCCGGGGTCCTTAATGTCGTCACCAACGACCTGGCCGATGCCGGCAACGTGGTCGCTGCCCTCATCGCCGACCCGCGAGTGCGGATGGTGAACTTCACCGGCTCGACCAATGTCGGGCGGATCATCGGGGTCCAGGCCGCCCAGCATCTCAAGCCGGCGGTGCTCGAGCTCGGCGGGAAGAACCCGCTGCTCATCCTGGCCGATGCCGACCCGGACCTCGCGGTCGACGCGGCTGTCTTCGGGGCATTCATGAACTCCGGGCAGCTCTGCATGTCAACCGACCGGATCATCATCCACCAGAGCCTGGTCGAGAAGTTCATCCCGAGGTACGTGGAGCGGGTCAAGGCGCTACCTGTCGGCGACCCCGCCGATCCCGCGACGATCGTCGGGCCCCTCATCAACACGCGTGGCGCGCAGCGTGTCTCAGCGCTCGTCAAGGACGCCGCCGCCAAGGGCGCCAGCCTGCTCACCGGCGACGGAGCGATCGAGGGGCCGAACGGAACGCTCATCAGGCCGGTCGTCCTCACCGACGTAACGGCCGACATGGACATCTTCGCCTCCGAAATCTTCGGGCCGGCGACGGTCATCCACCCCGTCGACTCGACTCAGGCTGCCATCGAGTTGGCCAACGACACCGAGTACGGGCTGACCGGCGGGGTCATTTCCCGAGACGTCAACGCAGCCTTGGATGCCGCATCACGCGTCCGGTCAGGGATAATCCACATCAACGACCAGGGCATCGCCGATGAGCCCATGGCCCCCTTCGGCGGGGTGAAGAACTCCGGTTACGGCAAGTTCGGCGGCACGGCAGGTATCGAATCCTTCACCGAGCAGCGCTGGGTCACCATCCAGCACAGCGGCCGTCCTACCTACCCGTTCTAGGGGGCACCCTACTAGTGCTCTACTAGGTCGTTTGGGCGCGCGCCTGGCCTGGTGCCGAGAGTGTCACACCTCAAATTAGTCGGCTAAATTGGTAGCCTGTCAGTATGCCGCAGGTTACTACGCCGCTGGCGCTGACCGATGACGACCGTGCCGAGCTTGCCCGCTGGTCGAAGGGCGGGCTGCCGCGGCTGGCGGAGCGGGCGCAGATCGTGTTGGCGTGCGCGGAGCCGGGATCCGGTGTCGCGCGGGTGGCCGCGGAGCTGGGGTCGACGCGGATGACGGTGCGCAAGTGGCGCCTGCGGTTCGCCGAGGATGGCCTGGCGGGGCTGGCCGATCATGACCGGCCGGGCCGTCCGGTGGCTGACCTGGTGCTGACTGGTGCGGAGCGTGATCAGCTGACCCGATGGGCGCGGCGGGCCAGCAGCGCGCAGGCGCTGGCACTGCGGGCCAAGATCGTGCTGGCGTGCGCGGGCGGGGCGACGAACAAGCAGGCCGCGGCGGATCTGCGGGTCGATCCGGCGACGGTGACCAAGTGGCGTGCCCGGTTCGTCGCACGGCGGCTGGACGGGCTGGCTGATGAGCCGCGACCGGGCCGCCCGCCGTCGATCCTGCCGGACCAGGTAGAGCAGGTCATCACCGCCACCCTGGAGGAACTCCCGCAGAACGCCACCCACTGGTCGCGGTCGTCCATGGCGGCCCGCAGCGGGCTGAGCAAGTCAACCATCGGGCGGATCTGGCGGAAGTTCGACCTTAAGCCGCACCTGAGCGATTCGTTCAAGCTGTTCACGGACCCGCTGTTCGCGGAGAAAGTCTCACTGGCAAGGTATAGAGCACGAATTTCAGGCGCAGGACTCCCGAGGGAAGGCGTCAGGATTGCGACACCGACGCTAGGTATCACGCGCAGATACCAAGGCTGGCCTTTGACGGTGGCTCCAGCGGCTCTCCAGCTCATCGACCGGGGTGATCTTCTCGCCGCCCTGGATCGCGCGGCGGCGAAGAGGGTGACGATCATCTCGGCTCCGGCCGGCAGCGGGAAGACGTCGCTGCTGCGCGCCTGGGCAGGCCCGCCGGATCAGCCTCGTCGGCTTGCTGTCGTCCAGGTGCAGCGTGATCAGCAAGATGCCCAGCAGTTCTGGCTGGCCCTGCTCAGCGCGGTCCAGCAGGTCTCCGGCACAGCCCGGGACAAACCGCCGGCCGGGACGCCTTACTTCAACGGGCGGGCCATGGTGGACAGGGTCTTGTCAGAGCTCGCCGAGGCTCGCGGCGGCATCACGTTGGTGGTTGATGATCTGCACGAGCTGACCTCGCCGGAAGCGCTCGCTCAGCTCACCTGGCTGCTGACGAACCTTCCCCCGCACGTGCACGCGATCTTGGCCGCGCGTCACGATGTGCGGCTGGGCCTGCATCAGCTGCGCCTGGACGGCGAGCTCGCCGACATCCGCGCGGCGGACCTGCGGTTCACCGAGCGCGAGACCCGCGAGCTGCTGGATGCCTCGGGCATCATGCTGTCGGAGGCCAGGGTCGCGCTGTTGTACCAGCGGACGGAAGGGTGGGCGGCGGGCCTGCGGCTCGCGGCGATCTCGCTGGCCGGTCACCCCGACCCGGAGCGGTTCGTCGTGGAGTTCTCCGGCAGCGAGCGCACGGTCGCCGAGTACCTGCTCGCGGAGATGCTGGACCGCCAGCCCGCCGATGTCCAGGATCTACTGTTGCGCACCTCCGTGCTCAACCAGGTCAACAGCGAGCTGGCGGACGTGCTGACCGGCCGCCCCGGCTCGGAACGCATCTTGCTCGAGCTGGAGGACGCGAACGCGTTCGTCCTCTCGCTGGATCCCGGGCGGACGTCCTTCCGCTACCACCACCTGTTCGCGGATCTGCTGCGCCTGGAGCTGCGCCGGACGCTACCCGAGGAAATACCCGAACTGCACCGGCGAGCGGCTGAGTGGTTTACCCGGCATGGCGAGGTGGCCGAGGCTGTCCGGCATACCCAGGCGGCGGGCGACTGGGCCGGCGCGGCCCGGCTGCTCGCCGACCATTCGTTCAGCCTGACCCTCGACGGGCAGGCACAAACCATGCAGGCGCTGCTGCGGGCCTTCCCGCCGGACGCAGATCACCCAGAGCTGGCCCTGGTACGCGCAACGGTTGACATTGCGCAGGGGCACCTGGACGAGGCGGTTGCCCACCTGGCGGTCGCCGAGGCACACGCCGAGACGGCGCCGCCGGACCGCCAGCGCCGCCTCCAGATGGCGATCGCGGCGCTCAACCTGTCGCTGGCCGGGCGGCGCGGTAACTTGGCCAGTGTCGTCGAACAGGCCAGGTTCCTGGCCTCCCCGCTGACTGGGCCATCCGACGAGGACATCTCGCTCGGCAGCGACCTGCGCGCGGTCGCGCTGATGAACCTGGGGATCGTCGAGGAGTGGTCCCTGGGGCTGCCGGACGCCGAACGTCACCTCCGGGAGGGCGCCATCCTGGCCCGGGAGATCGGCCGCCCCTACCTGGAAGTCGCCTGCCTGGCGCAACTCGGTTTCGCGTCCAAGTTCCGCCCGGTCGCCACTACCCGGCGGCGCTGCCAGGAGGCGATAGCGCTCGCTGACCGGCACGGCTGGGGCGCGGATCCCATCGCCGCGCCAGCGCTGGTAACGCTGGCCGCCAACCTGACCTTGACGGGTGAGTTCGATGAAGCCGACCGATGGCTGCAGCGCACCAAACGGGCCCTGCAAACAGACACCGGGCCCGGTATCAGGCTGCTCACCCACACCGTGGGCGGCTTGCTGCTGGCCGGCCGCGGGCGCCACCATGAGGCGCTCGAGGAGTTCAGGGCGGCCGAACGCCCGCGAGCGCAGCTCGAGGGATCACACGCGCTGGCGAACCAGGCGACCGGCTGGATGCTGACCACCCAAGCCCGCGCCGGGCTGCCCGGCGAAGCCCGCGCCGGTCTCGCGGCACTCGATGAAGAACAGGCCAGATCAGGCGAAGTCCGTAACGCCGACGCGGTGATCTGCCTGGCGGAAGGCGAACCGGCCGCGGCCCTGAGCGCGGTGGCCAGTGTCCTGGACGGCACCGCCCCGGTCATCGGTTACACAACGGTCATGGAGGCTCACCTGCTCGCCGGGCTCGCCTACCGTCAACTCGGCGACCAGCGCGCGGCGAACCGGGCCGCCGAACATGCCCTCACTCTCGCCGAGCAAGACAGGCTGGTGCTGCCGTTCGTGATGACGGGCTCGGCGGAGCTGCTAGAGGCGCTGCCACGGCACGAGACAGCGCATGCCGCGCTGCTCGCCGACATCCTCGACCTCGTGCACGGCTCATCCCTGGCGGCCAAAGACCAGCCCGCACCGCCGCTGACGGAAGAGCTCAGCCCGGGCGAGCTCAGGGTACTGCTGTATCTTCCGACGAACCTGTCCAGGTCTGAGATCGCCGGCGAGCTGTCGGTCTCGTCGAACACGGTCAGCACGCACATCCGCAGCATCTACACCAAGCTCGGTGCCGCCGATCGCTCCGCGGCGGTCCGTCGTGCCCGCGAGCTCCGGCTCCTCGCAACCGTTCGCAGTTAGCACCGTCAGGACAACTGACCTCATCGGCGTTGCGGGCGCGGGTCGGCCCGTCCTATGTCACGGTGCCGTCGAGCGGGCGGAGCGGGCGATGCTTTCCAGCTTGTCGTAGTGCTGTTTCCAGGCGGCGGCACCGGCTTCTGGCGGCATGCCGCTGACGCCCTCGCGGAGCCCGGCAGCACCGTCGATGGATTCCCTGATGATGTCCGCCTGCCCGGCGTGCCGCGCGAGATCCTGGATGGTGTGTACGAGCAGGGTGTACAGCGTCGGGTGCCTGCTGTCTTCTGGCCACCACGGCACGGTTCCACGCGCATCAAGTGGCAGCTCCGCGATCGTGGCGTCGGAGTGCGCCCACACCCGGCGGTAGAAGTCCGAGACCTGCTCGCGCGACTCGGCCTCGGTGGCATACATGCCACCGCTCAGCTCTGCGTCGTCATCCTCGTGCCAGTCCAGGTCGTCCTGGCCGGGGAACGGCCGGTCAAGCACCTGGCCGAAGTACATGAAATCGACCGCCGCGCAGTGCTTGACCAGGCCGAGCAGGTTGGTGCCGGTCGGCGTCATCGGCCGCCGGATGTCGTAGTCAGAGAGCCCGTCAAGTTTCCAAAGCAGAACCTCGCGCGCGTACTGCAGGTACCGGTGCAACGACTGCTTTTCTTCGGCTTCACTCATGGCCGAGAGTCTTGCGCTAGGCCCAGCAGCTTGTCGATCGGATTCGCGGAACCCCGCTTGCCGGTTGGGAGCCACCCGGATGAACGACCTAACGGTTCCCGGTTCCAGGGCCTAGTGCACGACAGCGGCCAGGTCGGCTTGGACCGCATCCAGGTCGAAGGCGTCTTGCAGACCGGCGGTCAGCAGGACTCCTACTGGGCGAGGAACTCGCCGATCGCGCTGCCGATCTCCTCGGCGTGGGTTTCCAGAGCGAAGTGGCCGCTGTCCACGAACCGGACGTCTGCGTCGGGGAGGTCGCGCTTGAAGGCTTCGGCCCCGGCGGGCAGGAAGAACGGATCGTTCTTGCCCCACACCGCCAGCAGAGGCGGCCTGCTGTCGCGGAAGTACTCGTGGAACGCCGGGTAGAGCGCCACGTTGCTCGCGTAGTCGAGGAACAGGTCGAGCTGGACCTCATCGGCGCCAGGGCGCGCCAGGTAGTAATTGTCGAGGCCGTAGCCGTCCGGGCTGACCCGCGTCGTGTCGGGAACGCCGTGGGTGTACTGCCAGATCGTCGTCTCCGGCGCCAGGAGCGTGCGAATTGCTTCCCGGTTAGCCGGCGACGGGTCCTTCCAGTAGGCCTGGATGGGGTTCCAGCCGTCGCTCAGCCCCTCGGTGTACGCGTTGCCGTTCTGGGAGATGATCGCGACGATGCGTTCGGGGTGCCGGGTGGCGATCCGGAATCCTATGGGCGCGCCGTAATCGAACACGTAGAGCCCGAAGCGGTATAGGCCGAGCGCTTCCGTCCAGCAGGTCGAGCTAGCTCGGGGTACCCGCGTCACCGTCCGTACCAAGATCAACTTCAGGGGAAAGGGTCACGAGGCCGCGGCCATAGCGTCAGCTTTCTCCTGGGTGCTCGCCTGTCCGCGTGGACGCAGCCTGCAAACACCTAGATAGAGGTTCTCGCTACAGTAACGACCGTCAATAGCAGGGGTTACCAGGTCTGGTCCTCCTACCCCCTACCTCCTACCTCTTTCCTCCTACCTCCTACCCCCTACCCCCTACCCCCTTCTCCCTCTTCCCGTCTGCGTAGTGCGTTCACGAGCTTGCGCCAGCCTTTTGCGATCTGCTGCCCCTTCCAAGCTTGCGCTTCCATCATCCCCGCCGCCGCCTGTCGGAGACGTGTTGGCGTCTCGGCCGCCGGGGCGGGCGCCTCCGCCTGACTCTCGTGCTCCCGATCGGGGTTGTCCTCGGCCGTGGTCAACGGGTACATAACTTCCTCCTCGGCGGCGGGCCTCCTGTGCCCGCCACCCTTAAGGTTCGCCGTAAGGCACACCTCACCGCATCGGCCGAATGCCTTATCTCCGCCGCGCCAATGGGCCTTAGGCGCGTTATGTAGGTTGATGTGCCTGTTCACATCGGGTTGCTGAGCTTGGTCAGCAGCAGGTGTGGGCGGCGAGGACGGCAACGGTCCTAGTCAGAGGTGCGTGACTGGTGGGTCGCCGTCTCTCTGAACCGTCGGCTCTCGTGCGGGGCGCTTCCCCCGCACCCCGGCCCTCCCTCGGAGATCGAGAACGCGATGGGGTCATCTCCTCGCCCGGGCAGGCAGAGCGACCTCGCACCCCTTCAGTAACTCTCATAATTGATCGTTAGGTCGGCTCGCCCTCGTGCCCGAGCTGTGCCAACGCGACATGCAGTTCGCGGCGGGAGGCGATGCCAAGCTTGGTGAAGATCTTGCGCAGGTGCCATTCCACCGTGCGCGAGGACAGGAACAGCTGGGCGCCGATTTCCGGGTTGGTCCGTCCGTCGCGGGCCAGCCGGGCGATAGAGGTCTCCTGGGCGGTCAGCGCGCTGCTGGCCTCGGGGATCCGCTTGCCGACGGACTCACCGGTAGCGAGCAGCTCGTGGCGGGCCCGGTCGGCGAACGCCTCCATGCCCATCGCGTCCAGCATGTCGCGGGCGATGCGCAGCTGCCCGCCCGCGTCGACGCGCCGGTTCTCGCGGCGCAGCCACTCGCCGTACAGCAGGTGCCCACGGGCGACCTCGGAGCGCATGCGGGTCCGGTCCAGGTGGCCGATTGACTCCCGGTAGTAGTTGTCCGCGGCCTCTCCGCTGCTCAGCAGGGCGCGGGCGCGGGCCTCGATGCCCAGCGCCCAAGGGGTAGGGGTCACCCGCGCCCGCCCGGACGCCGACTCCAGCGCGGCCCGAGCCAGCCCGGCGTCGCCGGTCTTGGCCGCCGCCTCAGCCAGCTCGGACAGCACGAGGGGCCCGTAGCCTATCGGGCGGAGCTCGAACGCCCGCTGGGCGGCGTCTAGCGCGGCATCGTACCGGCCCAGGCCGTTGTAGAGCACCGAGCGCGCGTAGACGCAGAAGTCGACCATCAGGCCCAGGCCGCTTGCGGCGGAGGCCTGGGAGACGGCGTCGATCAGCCTGGGTGCCTCGGCCTCCCGGCCTCGCCAGGTGGCGATCATCATCTCCGCCAGGGCGACGGGCGGGTTCCCGGTCGCCTCGGCGATCAGGTGATCCTCCTCCATCAGCCGCGCCGCCGCGGCCAGCTCGCCCATGGCGGTCTGGGCGGAGGCCAGGTAGTTGAGCGCGAACTGCAGGTGCACGAGCGCGCCCGTCTCGCGCGCGAACCGGACCTGGGCGGTGGTCAGCGCATACCAGGACTCAGGGTCACACAGCTCGAGGCCGATGAGGTTGATGGCCGTTCCCGCGGTGAGCCAGGCCCAGCGGTCGGCTTCGTCGCTGCTGACGTCCAAGGCGAGCAGCAGTTCGAGGGCCCGGGCGAGGTGAGACCCTGAGCTGCCGTCGCGCTGTCCGATGAACCACACCGCGAACGCGTCGAGCAGGACATCAACCAGCCGGGGAGGATTCGGACCAGGCACGGCCGCGCGCGCAGCCTGCGCCGCGTCGCTCAGCGGGCCGGGAGCATCCTGGGGACCGACCCAGTAGGCGGCCATGAGCGATTCCAGGTGCGCCTCTCGCGCCAGCCTGGCATCGACTGATTCGAGGCGACGGGCCGCGCTGAGCAGCAGCCGGGCGGCATCGATGCCACGCCGCTGGTCGAAGGCGATCTGTCCGCGCAGGCGTTCCACCTTCGCGGCCTGCAGCTCATCTACTGGCTCGGCTTCCGGCTCGACCAGCAGGCTCAACGCGGCGTCGGGCGCGCCGGCATCGCGCTTGGCCTGAGCCGCCGCGAGCAGTCGCCCCGCACGGCGGCCCGGGTCGGGTGTCAGCAGCGCGGCGCGTTCCAGAAATGCCGCTGCCGCGGCTAGCCCTCCCCGGGCCTGGGCCCGCCCCGCCGAGCTCTCCAGCTCCGCGGCGACGTCCTCGTCTGGCCCGGGCGCGGCCTGGGCCCGGTGCCAGGCCCGGCGATCCGGATCGGCCTGCGCATCGGTAGCTTCGGCCAGCGCGCTGTGCACTTCCTGGCGGTCCGGCAGCGATGCTGACTGGTAGGCCGCGGAACGTACCAGCGGATGCCGGAACCGTACCCGGGTGCCGAACGCGGCCAGCCCGGCGTCGACCGCCGGGGTCGCCGCCTGATGCGGGATTCCGAGCTGACCGGCGGCTCGCCACATCAATGACGACTCGCCGGACGGGTCCGCCGCCGCCAGCTGAAGCAGGCGTCTGCTGTCGGGGGCCAAGGGCCTGGATCCGCCGCCCGAAGGTCTCCTCGATGCGCCCGGCGAGCGGTATCGCTCCGGGCAGTGCACCCGGTAGGCCGAACCCGCCCGCCAGCTCGGCCGACGTCACCCCCCGGGGCAGTTCCAGGAGGGCCAGCGGGTTACCTCCCGTCTCGGCCACGAACCGATCCCGCACCCGCGCGTCCAGCGGGCCGGCCAGCACCGAGTCCAGCAGCGCTCGCGCGTCGGCGGCCCGTAGCCCGCCGACCTCCAGTCCGGGCAGCCCGGCTAGATCCTCATCGGGAACCCGGGCCGCGAACACCAGGCCCACCCCCGGCTCGCCGCTGACCACCAGCACCCGGCTCTGACCGCCCCGCACCACATCGATAAGGCGGTCCAGCACGCTCAGCTCGCTGGACCGGCCTGTCAGCTGTGCCACGCGTTCTGGCCGCCGGGAGTGTGTGGCCATCGGCCCCCTCCGTCAGACACCGCAGCTAAGCAACTAGCTGGTCAGCCTACCGCTGGAAAGCGGAGCCGGGAATCCGCTGTCCTGCTCAGCGCCCGGCTGCCGACCAAGGCGCGGGCCACCTAGGTTGGCAGACCGTCCTGCCCGAGCTGCGCCAGCGCGGCGGGCAGTTCGCGGCGCGAGCCGATGCCGAGCTTGGTGAAGATCTTGCGCAGGTGCCACTCGACCGTGCGCGAGGACAAGAACAACTGGGCGCCGATCTCCGGATTGGTACGGCCGTCCCGGGCCAGCCGGGCGATCTGGGCCTCCTGCGCGGTCAGCACGCTCGAGACTTCGGTCGTGCGCTTGCGCACCGTCTCGCCGGTGGCGGCCAGCTCGCGCCGGGCGCGTTCGGCAAACGCCTCCATGCCGATCGCCGCGAGCATGTCGTGGGCCGCGCGCAGCTGCTCGCGCGCCTCGACTCGCCGCCCCTCGCGGCGCAGCCACTCCCCGTACAGCAGATGAGCGCGGGCGAGCTCTGGACGCAGCCGCGTCCGGCTCAACCGGTCGACCGCTTCGCGGTACAGCTCGTCGGCGACCCCTCCGTCACTGAGCAGGGCCCGGCAGCGGGCCTCGGTGCCGAGCGCCCAGTCGGTGCCGCAAGGCCGCGTCGTCGCGGCCAGCCGCTCGAGTGCGTCTCGGGCGAGCGCGGCGTTCCCGCTGCGCGTGGCCGCCTCCACGAGCTCGGGCAGCGCCCACATGGACAACCAGGGCGCGAAGGTGTCCGCGGCGGCTTGTCGGGCCGAGGCCGCCGCCTCCTCGTAGCGGGCCAGGCCGTTGTACAGGACCGCGGTGGCCCAGTGCGCGGTGGTCGCCGCCACCCCTAGTTCCGGCGTGGCCTGCTCGATCGCGCTTGCTATCGTCGCGGCCTCCGCTTCCCTGCCTTGCAGGGCCAAAAGCCTGAGGGCCACGTACGGCGGAAACCGGTTCCCGGTCGCCGCTGCCACCCGGTCGCTCTCCGCTATGAGCGCGGCGGCATCGGCGAAGTCACCGGTCCACACCTTGGCCAGGCCCAGCGCGGAGAGGTGGATCGGCAGCTGCTCGAGCGCGCCGGCGTCGCGGACGAGCTGGACCTGTCTCGTGTAGTGCGCGAGCATCCCCTCGTCGTCCCACACTGCTGCGCTGGCACCGGTAGTCATCCAGCCCCAGCGCAGGACATCCTGCACGGGAATGTCCGCGAGCGCCTTTACTGCCCGCTGCAACGTCGCGGCCGCGGCAGCGCACCCGCCCGTGCTCCAGAGGACGAAGCCGTCGAGCAGCAGGTGAAGGGGTTGCGGAGGACCCGGCACCGGAGGGAGGGCCTGAACTGCGCGGCAGATCTCCCGGAGGACATCGTCTCCCGCCAAAACGCCGGCGGCGGCTGCGGCACCCCAGGCGATCAGGTAAGTCTCGCGCGCGAGCTCGGAGTCGAAAGGTTCGAGCCGCCTCGCGGCCTTCAGTAGTAGTCGAGGTGCGTCGCCTCCCAGACCCGAGGCGAAAGCGGCGTGGCCTCGTACGAGGTCCACCCGGGCCCGCTGAAACTCGTCGAGCGGCCCGGCCTCTGCGGTCGTGAGCAGCTCCAGGGCCTTGTCAAACTCGCCGGCCTGCAGGCTGGCCTGCGCTGCGGCCAGGATGCGTTCGGCGTGCCGTGTTGCATCGACGGTCAGCGCCACCGAACGCTCCAGGAACGCCGCGGCCGCGGCTAGCCCGCCGCGAGCCTGCGCCCGCCCGGCGCAGCGCTCCAGCTCGGCGGCGACCTCCTCGTCCGGTCCGGCCGCGGCCTGGGCCCGGTGCCAGGCCCGGCGATCCGGGTCCGCGACCGGGTCGGTCACCTCCGCCAGCGCCGCGTGCAGCTGCTGCCGGTCAGACAGCGACGCCGACCAGTAGGCCGCCGAGCGGGCCAGCGGATGCCGGAACTGGACTTGGGTGCCGAACTCGATCAGCCCGGCCGCCACGGCCGGCGCGGCCGCCGCCCGGGCCGAGATGCCCAGCTGCCCGGCCGCCCGCCACACCAGCGACCGGTCGCCGGACGGATCGGCCGCCGCCAGCTGCACCAGCTGCAGGCTGTCGGCCGGCAGGGCGTCCAGCTGGCGCGTGAAGCTGTCCTCGATCCGGTCGGTCAGCGGAGTGGAGCCGGGCTGTGCCCCCGGTAGGCCGAACCCGCCCGCCAGTTCGGCCGAGGTCAGTCCGTGCGGCAGCTCCAGCAGCGCCAACGGGTTACCGTGCGTCTCGGCGATGATCAGGTCGCGGACCCGCGCGTCCAGCGGGCCGGTCAGTGCCTGCTCCAGCAGCGTCCGCGCTTCGTGGTCCGGCAGCCCCTTAACTTCCAGCTCGGGTAGCCCGGCCAGGTCCGCGCCCAGCTCGCGGGCCGCGAACACTAGCCCGACCGGGTCGGCGGCTAGGCGGCGCGCCGCGAACCCCAGCGCCTGCGCCGAGGCCCGGTCCAGCCACTGCACGTCGTCGATCACACCGATCAGCGGTCGTTCCCTGGCCACCTCCGCCAGCAGGCTGAGCACGGCCAGCCCCACGAGGAACCGGTCCGGCGGCGGCCCTGCGGTGAGGCCGAACGCCGTATGCAGCGCATCCCGCTGCGGCCCCGGCAGCCGCTCCGCGTGACTGAGCACCGGCGCGCACAGCTGATGCAGTCCCGCGAACGCCAGCTCCATCTCCGACTGCACCCCAGTGGCCCGCGTCACCAGGCACGCCGCATCCGACGCCCGCCCGGCCAGGTAGTCCAGCAACACGGTCTTGCCCACGCCCGGCTCGCCCCGCATTACCAGGGTCCGGCTCTCACCGGCCCGCACAGCATCCACTACGCGGTCAAGCGCATGGCGCTCGCTGATCCGGTTGGTCAGCCCTGTCGCGCGGCCCCGGCGCCCGGAATAGGTGGTCATCGGCCCGGCCCTACGCCGCGTCCCGGTCGCTTAGCTGGCTGTCGGCGCTCATACGGCCTCCCGGCAGGTGCCTTGACCGAAGCGTAATCCGCCAGGAATGGCCGGGGAAGACTCTCGGCTAGCGCAGTGACCGGAACGCTGCGCGGATCTCGGTGGCGAACAGGCCGGGTTGTCCCAGGCGGCGAACCGGCTGCTAGCGGAAGGTGACGTCGGCGATGTCGATGGCGATGGAGACGGAATCCCGGACTGGGGTGCCGTCGGGGTAGCGGACGTAGACGCGGCGGCGGGTCGGGACCATGATCCCGTCGAACTCGCGGTAGGCCGACGGGTAATGTACGGCGGGCCCGCCGCCCAGGACGTCGACGCTGTAGTCCAGGCGGCGGAGCAGCCCGGCGTCGTCGAAGTAGTAGGTCTGCTGGCGGTGGTGCGCCACGATGGTGTCCGGGTAGGTGACCAGCAAGGTGCGCCAGACCTGTCCGTCCTCGTGCCAGGGTTCGGTCTCCTCGGCGGTGAAGTCGGCGCGGGCGAAGATGAACGGGGCGACGAAGTAGTTCCAGTTGGCCTCGCCGGCGAAGTAGGCGGCCTGGAACTCATCCCACGGCGCGGAGCGGGTCGTCCCGGTGAATGCCGCCGCAGGGTCGCGGCGCTCGGCCAGCAGCACGCCGTCGGTGGTCTCGATCGTCTGCCGGTACGGCTCCCAGGTGGTGTACTGGCCGGGCCGCGGGAACGGGCTGATGATCAGCCGCTGATCGCGGGCCTCGCCGGCCAGCACCACGCCGTCGAGCAGTCCGGCCTGGCCTTTCAGCGTCCAGATCGCGCCGGTGATGGAGGCGGCGGCGCGGAACCGTTCGATCTGCTCCCAGCGCCGCGCACCGCCATGCCCGTCGATGGCCAGTTTCAGCAGGTCGTTCATGGCCGTTGCTCCTTGGTTCCTTCAGGGTTCTGTCTGGCGGCGGGCCGTGCCGGCGGGGCGGGTGGGCGTCCGGGCCGGCACGGGGCCTTGCTGTAGCGGGGTTCGGCGTCACTGCTGCTTGGCGTAGTGTGCTTGAAGCACCAGTTCGTGGAGGGTACTGGTGTTGCTGTTGGTGTAGTAGAGCACCAGGTCACCTGCGGCGTTGGTGCCGATCGCCAGGCCGAAGAGTGCTCCGGCGGGCTGGTTCGCGGCGAGATCGCGGCTGGCGACGAGCTTGCCTCCAGGCGTGATCACGACGAGGCGGTTATCGTTGGCGTTCACCACGAGCAGATCGCCGTTGCGCGGGTCGATCACGACGTTCTCCGGGCTTTGCAGTGCGTGGCCGCGGTAGACGATCCGAGTGGCGACCGGCGACTGGGCCGTGGCAGCATGCGGGATCGCGTACAGGGTGTTGTCGGCGTCATTGGTCTCGTACAGGATGCCGTCCGCGGCGAAGGCGTAGCCCTGCGGGCCCGCGGCGGTGGCGGCGTTGCCGCCGGGCGGGGTCTGGCCCTGACCGGTCGCGATCTCAGCGTAGGTCGCATTGACCGGCTGGCCGTTGACCGGGCCCTTCGGATGCGGTGTCAGCCGTACCACATCGCCGCCGCCGGTGCCGGTACTGGCGTTGCCCGCTTCACCGTAGTAGAAGCTGATCTTCCCGGCGCTGGCGCTGACTCCCTGGCCCCAGACCCCGACGAAGGACGCCGCGCCATGGGTCGTTACGTCGGTGTAGACCGCCTTGACCTTCCCGTTGGGCGCGATGAGCAGGTCGTTAGCCGCGGTGCCGTTGGCCGCCGCGCCGTAGTCGCCGACCCAGACCCCGTCGTTGGCCGGGTTGATGGCGACGCCAACCGGACCCGCGACTGGGCCGCCGTGGAAGAAGACGCTGGTCTTCCCGGTGGCCGGGTTCACCTGCAGGATCGTCGTCCCGGCCCCCGCGGTGCCATTCTTGTTGCCGAACTCCGCGACCAGCAGGTTCCCGGCGGTGAGCTTGCCCATGGTGAGCGGGACGATGGCAATACCGAACGGATCGCGGTCGCCGTTCGGGGCGATGACCGAGGCAACGGTCTTGTCTGGCGCGGCGCCGATCCCGCCCGTCGTCGCAGCGCCATAGGCCGGAGTAGCGGAGCTCGTGGCGGCGATCGCGGCGACGGCTGCGCCAGCGCCGAGCGCGGCGAGCACGGCGAGCGCACCGACACGTCTGCCACGATGGTTAGTTTTGATGTTCATGATGTTCTCCGATCCCTTTCCCTGGATTCGTTGACATTGGCGGCGGAAGGGATGATCCGGTCGGCTTCGAGCCCGACACGGGCCACGGCTTTCCTTCGCGGCCAGCGGAATAGCTGGTACTGCCTCACGATCGCGCATGGGGCTGGTGCGTCGCCCCGGTCGCATGCCTGGGCGTTACCCTTGCCGTTACCCTGGGCTGTGCCCTGGTCGGCGATGAAGCCCCAGGTGAAGGCCCGGGTGCTGCCGTGATCAGTTCGACGGGCGCCAGCTGAACAGGCCCAGAGTGCCGTGCTCGCATGCCCGCCGGGCCGCGGCGAAGGCACGGTCTGGTCGCACGACGGGTCAGCGAACCACGCGGTGCTCGAATAGCCATGTTGGCGGGGCTCAGTCTGCCATCACCACTATCACGCACCCGCGGGGGCGGTACGGGGGCTCAGGCCGGGAAGTCCCGCTTCTTGAGCTTGGCCATGCGCCCGTCCGGGTGGTGCCACACGATCCCTTCGTACGGCCGGGCGTGCAGATAGGCGGCGAGAGAGTCGAGGTCGCGGGGCGTGTCGGTAAGCTGCTCGGCGCATTCATGCCGGATCAGGATGTAGTGCTCGAAGCGCTCCGGGTTGCCGTTTATCTTCGGGCCGAGCAGTTCGTCCTTGCCGGCGATCATGCACATGGAGCGGGACTGGCGCCCGAGCGGTGACGTCTGGGGTCCGCTGTGCAGCGCGGCGGTGAGCACCAGTGCCGCGGCTGGTAGGTTCGCCCGTCGGAGGTGGCATGGCAGGAGCGCCGCGGTTGCGGTGCGGCTGGTTCGGTGACCGGTAGCACCTCGTGCCGCGCTCCAGTTCCTCACGTCACATTTGCGTGGTAATTCGGGCTTTCACGGAAACTTCGGGCAATGATAGTTGCCACAGGTTTCCGCGTAAGCCCGATATTCCGCGATTATTTTCGGATGGCGGAAAAGAGGGCGGCGAAGCGTGGATGAGCGGCGGGCAGCCAGGCGGGGTGCCCGGCAGGGGCGGAATCACGGATGCGGGTGGCGCAGACACGTCACGGGGCACACCGAGTCTGATGCGGCACTAGGGCGAAACGACCGTAAGGATGCGGAACGGCCGGCCGGGTATCGCCACCGGGCCAGCCAGGACACGCCACATGCGCATCCTGGCAGGCCCGCCTGGTGCAGGTCCTTATAGAACGCCTCCTGGCCGGCCCGCAGGCGCTCATAGCCGGCCAGGATGCCGTCGATGCCCCTCATCACCGCTCCGCTCCCTGGCCGCGGGCCGCCGTCCCCATCTGCTGGTAAGTAAGTGACTGGGGCATGATGTCCTGCTCCCTTCCGGCCGGCTGGCCGACCCTCACCGGCCCGGCAGCCGGGTGGTGATCTCCTGCACCAGCCAGCCGTTGCCGTCTGGGTCTTCGAATGAGATGAACGAGCCGTAGCTCTTGTGATCGGGCGCCGGGCCAGCGACCCGTGCCGTCGTCCCGGCGTGGTGGAACACGCCGGTAGCGTCGTGGAACACGTCGCTGACCTCGGCGCCGCGCGAGGCCAGGTCGGCCCGGACCGCGTCGATATCGGCCGTGACCAGCTGCAGGCCCTGCGCCGAGCCCGGCGCGGCCGACGACACCCCGGTGCCGAAGATGACCGAGCAGGCCGACCCGGGCGGGGTCAGCTGGACCACGCGGTAGTCGGGGCCGCCGGTGTAATCGGCGTCGAGCCGCCAGCCCAGCGCCTGGTAGAAACCCTTGGCTTTGTCTACGTCGGAAACCGGTATCACCACGACCTCGAGTCCGTAGTTCATGACCTTTGCTCCCTCTCTGCTGGTGCATGGTTGTTCTGGTGTCAGCGGCCTGGATCCAGGCCACCGGATCTGTCCTGATATCCACCCTCGCGGGCCCGCGTAAGGGCCCGCACCAGGCAGTGCCCTGGTGCGGGCCCTGGGGCGGGCCCTGGCGCATCTGGGTCGCTACCGGACCGGCGTCCTCGTCCCGGCCCGTCCCTAGGCGTCGAGTCCGGCTGCCAGACCGAAAGACGCGAAGACCTCGGAATCCTGGAACACCGAATTCCGGCTGATGCCCTCGGCGGTGACGGTGAAGATCTGGAGCGTGTGCAGCTCGTATCGGCTACCGACGCGCCGATAGGCGGCGAACCCGGGCTGACCGTTGGCCGCGACCGCCTTCAGGTACCAGTCCGTTCCGGCCTGCCCGAAGACCCATTCCATGAACAGGCCGTAGTTGCCGGGGCCGGTAAACCAGTTGAGCATCGGCGGCATCTCCATGAGCACGTCCTCGGTGAGCAGCCGCTTGAGACCCTCGACGTCGGCGTGCTCGAACGCCTTCATGTAGCGATCGACCCAGGCTCGCTGTTCGGCTGCGGACGGCTCGCTGAGAGGTTCCTGCCGGACCCCAGCTTCCTTCACACGCGTACGCGCCCGCTGCAGGGAACTGTTCACCGATACGACGGTGGTGCCGAGGATTTCCGCCGCCTCGGACGCGGAGAAGCTGAGTACGTCACGCAGGATCAGCGCACCACGCTGACGCGCCGATAGGTGCTGCAGGGCGGCGACGAACGCCAAGCGCAGGCTGCTGCGGTCGATCACGGCTCCAGCCGGATCGCCCGCGTCCAGCAACGAGTCCGGCAAGGGCTGGAGCCAGGCGGCGTTCTCTCCCCGGACGAGCGGCCCGAGCGGGTCCGACGCGGCCACCAGCCCTGACGGCAGCGGTCGGCGGCCGCGGACCTCCAGGGCGGTCAGGCAGGCGTTCGTGGCGATCCGGTAGAGCCAGGTGCGCAGTGAGCTGCGAGTCTCGTCGTACTGCTCCCGCGCCCGCCACGCCCTCAGGTATGTGTCCTGGACCGAGTCCTCTGCGTCGTGAGCCGAGCCGAGCATCCGGTAGCAGTAAGCCAGCAGCTCCGTCCGGAACGGTTCGACCAGGCGATCGAAGCCTTCTACCGTCGTCGTCACGCCCACGCCGGGCTGTTGTGATAGGCGGCGATCAGCCACTGTCCGTCCCGCTTCTCGAAAACCCAGGTCGCGTTCACCTTACCCGTGTCCGGAACCTCGGTCTGGCCGGCGAACAGGATGCCGGATTCGCTGACGACGATCGCGGCGTCTCTGCCGACGAAGCGGAGGCTGAGCTGCTTGTTGTAGGTCGAGCTGCCCTTGAGTGGCCCCTCGAAGGCCAGGGCCATGTTCTCGCGGATCACGTCACGGCTGTCGCGGAGCGAGCCGGTCATGATGGCGGTCGCGTCCGCGGTGTAGCTGGCGACCATGCCGTCGGCGTCGCCAGCCTCCCACGCCTGGTAGGAGTCAACCAGTACGGCCTGGATGGCGGCCTCGTCTGTCGCGCGACTTTCTGACATCGGATTCTCCCTCGTGATCGGTTCGCCCGGGGTACTCCGGCGGACTCATCAGTACATACCGGCGGTGGGGTCGGAACTCATCGCGCCCGCGGTAAGGAGGTGCGCGACACTGGGTGGGCGGATGTCTTGATGGCACGTAAGGTCATCGAGATCCGGCCAGGGAGCGGAGGTCGACGGTGACGCCCATGGATCCCATGCCAGCAGCTGCTTCCCCGTCATCGGCGGCGGCGGGCGCGCTATATGACAGCCGCCGCGGCGTCTGGTACGTCAAGCCGGCGCTGCGCGGCTGGCTGCACCTGCTGTGGTTCGAGGCGTCGCTGGTGCTGGGCACCTTGCTGGTCGCCCGCGCGCACGGCGCCGTGCGGATTACGGCGCTGGCCATCTACGCGGCGAGCGTGAGCGCCATGTTCGGGATCAGCGCGCTGTATCACCGCGGCAACTGGGGTGCCGCGTGGAACCGGCGGCTGCAGCGGCTAGATCACGCGATGATCTTCCTGCTCATCGCAGGCACCGCCACCCCCGCCTTCCTCCTGACCGCGTCCGGCACCTTCCGGCTGGCCTGCCTGGTCATCATGTGGACGCTGACCGTGACCGCGGCCGCGATCCGCCTGGCCTGGATGAGCGCGCCGGAGCTGGCGGCCGGCTCGACGTTCGTCGGGCTGGGCTGGGTCGCCGTTCTCGCGCTGCCGGGCGTATGGGCCCGTGCCGGGGTGGCGGCGGGCCTGCTGATGCTGGCAGGCGGGCTGCTATACACCGCCGGGGCGCTGTGCTACCACCGGCGCCGACCCGATCCCTACCCGGCCGTGTTCGGCTACCACGAGGTCTTCCACGCTTACGTCTGCGCCGCCGCGGCGTGCCAGTACGTCGCGATCGCGCTGTTTCTCACCAGCCAGGGCTGACACCGTCCGGCCATGACGGCAGGCCCGGCGGCATGCTGTCGTGCCGCGCAGCGCCCGGCCAGGTGATCCCGGCCGGTGAGTTAGCCGATGACCGCGACGTTCTCCGCCTGGGGTCCCTTCTGGCCCTGGGTGATGTCGAACTCGACCTTCTGCCCCTCCGCGAGGCTGCGGCGGCCATTACCGGTGATCGCGCTGAAATGCACGAACACGTCCGGGCCGCCCTCTACGGCGATGAAGCCGTAGCCCTTGTCGTCGTTGAACCACTTCACCGTGCCCTGCGCCATCGTGACCTTCTTCATCCCGGACGTGGCGCCCGCCGCCACGGCGGGCGCCCATCCTTCCACAGTTGCTGTAGCCAGCGTAAGCGCAATCCGCCGTGGTTACCTCCTGCAGCGCGGCCCGCACGCGGTTTACGGCCAGGCCCAGGAAGATCACTATCCCTGCCGGCCAGGTGGCCGGTATACCTGCGCCGCGTCCCTTCGCGGATCAGGGCCGTGCTCGCGGAAACCCGCTGTACAAGCTCCCGTGCCAGCACGAGACTAACCCCATGGCCGAAGCCGATGAGAAGCAGACTCTGCACCGGTACCTGCGGAACGCGCGCGGGGTCCTGCTGTGGAAGCTGGAGGGATTGTCCGACTACGACATCCGGCGGCCGATGACGCCGACCGGCACGAACCTGCTCGGCCTGGTCAAGCACTGTGCGGGGGTGGAGTGCGGGTACTTCGGCCAGGTGATGGACCGGCCGTTTCCCGGCGAGGACGACCTGGACTGGCGTGACAGTGACGACGATGAGCTGGGCGGTGACATGTACGCGACAGCGGCCGAGTCGCGCGAGCGGGTCACGGATTTCTACCGGCGGGTGCAGGCGCACTCCGATGCCACGATCGGGGAACTTCCGCTGGACGCACGCGGCACCGTGCCCTGGTGGCCCGAGGAGCGCAGGCATCCGACCTTGCACACGCTGCTGGTGCACACGATCCAGGAAACGGCTCGGCACGCCGGGCACGCGGACATCATCAGGGAATCTATCGACGGCGCCGCCGGCCTGCGCGAGGGCGTCAGCAACATGCCCGCCGAGGCCGGCGTCGCCGCCTGGAAACAGCACTACGACAAGCTGGATCAGATCGCCCGGTCCGTGCGCTAGCCGTCATCATCCGGGAGCGATGATGGGAGCGGCATGAAAATCGCGACCGCGGCCGAGCGGCCTGAGCTTCTCGGGCCCGCCTGGGACAGGACACAGGACACGCTGCCCGAATACAACAACCATGGCGACATCCTGAACGAATACTGGCCACGTCTGACCGAGGAGCGGCCTGACTTCCAGTTTCACCTCACCGGCGACGAGGATGAGATCCTCGCCCGGGCCCGCTCCATCCCGCTGCGCTGGGACGGCACGGTTGAGGACCTGCCGGCCGGGATCGACGGAGCGATCGCGCGTGGTTTCGACGAGGCCAGCACGAACGTGCTCTGCGCGCTGGTCATCATGGTTCCGCGGGACATCCAGGGCCAGGGAGTCAGCGCAGCCGCCGTGCGCGCGATGGGCGACATCGCCCGCCGCCACGGCCTGCACACGCTGATCGCGCCGGTCCGGCCGACCTGGAAGGAACGCTACCCGCTGGTGCCGATCGAGCGGTACGCCCGCTGGCGCCGCCCCGACGGCTGGCTGTTTGACCCCTGGATGCGCGTCCACGAGCGGATCGGCGCCGCCGTCCTGAAACCCGAACCGCTGTCGCTGCGGATCACCGGCACCATCACCGAGTGGGAGGACTGGACGGGGATGGCCTTCCCCGACAGCGGCGACTACTGGTTCCCCGGCGGGCTCGCCACCGTGCACATCGATCGCGAACGCGACCGCGGAAGCTACTGGGAGCCGAACGTCTGGATGCGCCACACGCTGTGAGGACGCCACCTGCGGCGCCCAGGTCAGGAGATCGTCTGGGTGACGGCCTGCAGGACCTGTTCGGGCTCGGTCCTGGTGGTGTAGTCGCGATGCACGTCGATCCAGCGGATGGTGCCCGCGGCGTCAGCGATGATCACGGTCGGCATGGGCAGTCCGGTCGTCCCGTCGGCGTTGACTTGCGTCAGGTCCAGGCCGATCTGCAGCTGGGCCTGGCGCACGCCCTCGCTCGGCGCGGTCAGGATGCCGAGCTGCCGGGCCAGCTGGTTGCCCGGATCGGACAGGACGGTGAAGGTCAGCTCTTTCGTCTCCTTGCTCGATAGCGAGCCGTCTGCCGTCTGGGGGCTGATGGCGATCAGGCTGATGCCGCGCGCGGCCAGGGCAGGCACCAGTTCGGCCTGGTAGGTGCGCAGGGCGATGTTGCAGTAGGGGCACCAGCCGCCGCGGTAGAACACGATCACCGCCGGCTGGCTGGCCAGGGTGTCGGCGAGCGTGGTGGGCTGGCCGGCTACGTCGAGTAGGTTACCGTCTGGCAGCGGAGTGCCTGGTTGGGCTACGCCGGACGGAGGGCCGGCCGCGGCCAGGTCGCGGGACTCGGCGGCGAACGCCTCGGCGATCTCGGCGGGGAGCTGCCCGGCGGATGCCCGGTGATGGCTGGCGACCTGCTCTGCGATCGAGGATGTGGTGGTCACGGGATGGCCTCCTACTAAAGAATGGGTTGTGCGATCCAGAATTACCGCATGAAATTGGAATGTGCAATCCAGAACTGGTAACGTGAGCTCATGGCGAGCGACTCCGGTGCCAGGCGGGCGGAAGGCGGACGGACCCGCAAGGGCGTGCAAACGCGGCAGCGGATCGTGGCGGCAGCTGCCGACCTCATCTTGGAGCAGGGCGTCGCCGGTACCACCCTGGATGACGTCCGGGCCGAGGCCGGAGTGAGCAGCTCGCAGATCTACCACTACTTCGCCGACAAGGAGGCGCTGGTCCGCGCCGTGGTCGACTACCGCGCCCAGACCGTGGTCGGCGACATCCACGAGCCGATGCTGGCCGCGATCGAGGGTATTGACGGCCTCCGGGCCTGGCGGGACAAGATCGTCTCCATCCAGGAAGACGTGGGCTGCCAGGGAGGCTGCCCGCTCGGATCGCTCGGCAGCGAGCTCGCCGAGCTCGACCATGTGGCCCGGGACGACGTCGCGGCAGGATGCATCCGCTGGGAAGCAGCCATCAGGGCCTGCCTGCAAGGCATGCGCGACCGCGGCCAGCTCGTCCCGGCCGCCGACCCCGGCCAGCTCGCCACGGCGATGCTCGCCGCCCTGCAAGGCGGCCTGCTGCTCGCCCAGATCGAACGGAACACCAGGCCGCTCGCCGCGGCCCTGGACGTGATGATCTCATTCACGGCATCGCTCGCCCCGCCAGCCCAGTCCACCGGGTTGTCCGGGCCGGCTGGGAGATCGGAGCACCTATGAGCGACGGAGCGAAGCGGGCACTGGTCACCGGAGCTTCGGCTGGCATCGGCCGGGCCTGCGCCGAGGAGTTGCATGCGGCCGGCTGGGCCGTCACGGGAGCAAGCAGGCGCGGCACGACCTCGGGTGGGTGGAAGGGCCTGGTCATGGACGTCGACGATGACGATTCGGTGCGCACTGGCGTGTCGGGCGTGCTGGCCGCGGGCGGCCGGATCGACGCACTTGTCGCTTCCGCTGGCTGGGGCCTGGCCGGCGCCGTCGAGCAGTGTACCGTCGAGGAGGCCAAGGCCCAGCTGGAGACCAACTTCTGGGGCTGCGTCCGGGTGCTGCAGCAGGTACTGCCCGCCATGCGGGCGCGAGGCGGCGGACGCATCGTGCTGATGAGCTCCATCGGCGGCGTGATCGGCATCCCATTCCAGGCTTTCTACAGCGCGAGTAAGTTCGCGGTGGAGGGCCTGGGTGAAGCTCTCGCCTACGAGGTGGCGCCTTTTGGTGTGCAGGTGACGCTGGTCGAGCCGGGCAACGTCAAGACCGACTTCACCGCCAGCCGCCGGATGGCGCGAGGCGCCGGTGGCGATCCGGTCTACGGCGCCGCCCTGACCAAGGCCGTCGGTCTTATGGAACGCGATGAGGCCAACGGCGTGCCCGCCGCCGACGTGGCCGTCGTGGTGCGGCGAGTGCTGGAATCCCGCCGCCCGCCGCGGAGGGTATCGGTTGGCAAGGCAGGTGAGCGAGCGGGCCTGCTGGCCAAGCGGCTGCTGCCGTTCCGCGCCTTCGAAGCCGCGGCGAAGAGCAGCCTGGGAGTCTGACGGTGGCCGAAGTCAGAGACGCTGAAGTCACGATTGTCGGCGGCGGGGCTATCGGATGCGCCGTGGCCTATGTCCTGGCCGGGGCGGGCTACCGTGACATCCAGGTCGTGGAGCAGGGTGAGCTGGCCGGGGCGACCTCGGGGCAGGCCGCCGGATTGGTCGGGCAGGTCCGCGCCACCAAAGAGCGGTGCATGCTGGCCATGGCCTCAGTTGCGGTGTACGCGCGGATCGAACAGGAGACCGGCTACCCAGCGGATTGGCGCCAGACAGGGAGCGTGCGGATAGCGGTAACCGCAGAGCGTGCGGCCGAGTTCCAGGCGCTGGCCGCTGTGGCGCGGTCAGCTGGGCTCGAGGTCGAGTTCCTCACCGCTTCCCGGCTGGCGGCGCTGTGCCCGATGCTGGACACCACCCAGGTCAAGGCGGCGCTGTGGTGCCCCACCGACGGCTACCTCCAGCCGCACAGTCTCGTGACCGCCTACGCTCGCGCCGCGCGTGATCGAGGAGTCACCTTCGCGACACATACCGCCGTTACCGGACTGCGCATCATCGACGGCGTGGTGAGGGGCGTCCGCACCGACCGGCGCGACGTGGCGACCGACCTGGTGATTAACGCGGCCGGGCCATGGGCCGGCGCCGTGGCCTCACTGGCTGGCCAGCACCTCCCGATCGTGCCGGTACGTCATGAGTACTTCGTCACCCGGCCCGTAGCGGGCTGGCACGCCGGTTTGCCGGTTCTCCGCATCCCTGACCTGCGCCTTTATGTCCGAGCCGAAGGGCGGGGAATCCTGTGCGGGGGCTGGGAGCCGGACGGGCTGAGCCTCGACCCGCGTGAGGTGACTATCGGGCAGGCCCTGGCCGTGTCACCAGACTGGGATGTCCTATCCGGTTTCGCACGCGACCTGGCCACGTTCGCGCCCGTGGTCACCGACGCCGAGGTACGCGAGGTCTTCCGCGGATTTCCGGCCTTTTCGCCAGACGGCCGCTTCATTGTCGGACCGGTGCCCGGCGTGCGCGGCTTGGTGATGGCCGCGGCCTGCAATGCACACGGTGTCTCCGGGTCGGCTGGCCTCGCCGGGCACGTACTCGAGAGCCTGCAACCAGACCCATCCCCTTACGTCGAGTCCCTCAGCCCCAGGCGGTATTACCCGCGCACGTGGGACTGGGAATCCGCGCAAGCCCAAGCCCAGAGGATCTACGAGACCTACTACAGCCTGCCATCGCAGCATTCGCGGTAACGCGCCACTGGTCATCTGCGCGCCAATGGCGGATTGAAGTATCCGGCCTGGGGGTACCGGTACGGGCACACGATCAGCCGCGCACTGGTGCCCGGGAGGGGCCGATGCTTATCAGCGACGTTCTTCGGGTTAAGGGCACGCAGGTCATCACCGTCATCCCGGACACCACGGTGCGGCAGCTGGTGGCGATCCTGGCCGAGCACCGGATCGGCGCCGTCGTCGTCTCGCACGACGGCATCGCGGTCGACGGAATCGTCAGCGAGCGGGACGTCGTCCAGGCGCTGGCCCGGCGGGGCGCCGCGGTGATGTCGGCGAAGGTCACGGCGATCTACACCGCCCAGGTGCACACGGTCACGCCGCAGAGCTCGATCGAGGACGTCATGCGCATGATGACCGAGCGCCGGGTGCGGCATGCGCCAGTGGTGGCTGATGGCCGCTTGCAGGGGATCGTGAGCATCGGTGACGTGGTCAAGATCCGTCTGGGCGAACTCCAGGCCGAACGAACCGCATTGACGGACTACATCACCGGTACCCGCTGACGTGAAGGGCCTGGATAACCTGGCGCGCACCGCGACCAGATCAGCCGCGCAGCGCGCCTTCGATCAAGGCGAAGGTGTCCTGCGGCTCGCTCCCACGTGGGTTCCACGATCGTTCTGCGTACCGGGCCGCCGAATAAAGCTCGACCCAGGGGACTACTTCGCGCTTGGTGGGGCCCGCGGGGGAATCGACGAACGATGGCTATCGTCCGCTACGCGCGCGGACAACGGACCGCTCACAGGGCCGGACGAGGGCCTGAGCTTTGTCGTGGGACCAGATCAGGAGAAGGTCCCCTTCGACGAACTGGTCGGTCACCTCGGCGCCGCACTGGTCGGTCAACGGCTCTGGGAGGGCTACTCCGGTTGGCCGATGTACAGCAAGTTCTTCGACAACCTTGGCCCTCTGCCGCTTCACGTACACCACAACGACGAGAAGGCAGCGCTGGTCGGACGGACCGGCAAACCAGAGGCGTACTACTTTCCACCCCAGATGAACAACCATTTGGGCACCATGCCGGTCTCCTACTTCGGCCTGGCCCCGGGGACCACGCGGGAAGAAGTGAGGCACCGCCTGGCGAGGTTCGTCAGCGACGGCGATAACCAGATCACGGAACTGTCCCTGGGCTATCGCGTCAAGCTGGGTACCGGTTGGGACATGCCCGCCGGGGTGCTGCACGCGCCCGCGAGCCTATGTACCTACGAGCCGCAAGCGGCGTCCGATGTCTTCGCTATGTGCGAAAACTGGACGAGTTGCAGAACGCTCCCGCCCGAGCTTCTGTGGAAGGACGTGCCGCGCGAGCACCACGGCGATCTGGACTTCATTATCTCGCTGCTGGACTGGGAGAAGAACACTGATCCGAACTTTTTCAGCGCGCGGTTCATGCCATCGATAGGGGAGGGCGATGCCACGCTCGAGAACGCGGGTTACGTCCAGCACTGGATTGTCTACCGGTCGAGCGCCTTTAGCGCGAAGGAGCTTACGGTGGGACCGGGTGCGTCGGTGGTAATTACCGACTCCGCTGCATACGGGGCGATCGCCGTCCAGGGCCGGGGCACCCTGGGGGTCTGGAACGTCGAAACGCCTACGCTAATCCGTTACGGCGAACTGACCCATGACGAGTTCTTCGTATGCGAGTCCGCCGCGCAGACGGGCGTTGTGATTGAGAACTCTAGCGACACTGAGCCACTGGTGCTACTCAAGCACTTTGGCCCCGGCAATCCAGACCTACCGTCAGCAGCATCAGCGGACCGGGTGGCCGTCCAGCCATAAGCCGCAGGCGGTCCGTGCCCCCGAAGCGCTAAATTCCCGCCCCACCGGGGATAACGGGCCGACGTCGTGCGCCAGCTCCAGAAAGGAGACGGAGAAGATGTCGAACAGCACATTCTATGGATTCACTGGTCGCGTTCTATTCATCGACCTCGCCAGCCGTGCAGTCCGGACCGAGCTACTTTCCGCGGAGGAAATGCGGACCTATGGCGGTGGCAGTCTGCTCAGCGCCGTCTTGATGCTGAAAAATACCCGGCCCGGCCTCGACCCGATGACCGGCGACGGAGCCTTGGTGTTTGCCTCGAGTGTCGTGGCCGGCTTGCCGTTCGTCGGCCTGGCCAGATTCTCGGTTTGCGGGAAGAGCCCGCTCACGGGTGGTTTCGGTGAGGCGCGTTGCGAGGGTCCCTTCGCGGCCGGCCTCAAGAAGTCGGGCTACGATGCGATCGTTTTCGAAGGCCGCGCCCCCGAGCCGGTCGTCGTGCGTGTTTCCGGTGGCTCGGCGGAGTTCTCCCCCGCAGGCGGCCTTTGGGGCACAGAGACCTCTGACGCGACATCACGCCTGAGGGAGCAGTTTGGCTTCGATGCCCACGTCGCGGTGATCGGCCCGGCTGGCGAGGCAGGTGTCCGGTTCGCTGCCATCTCAGCCGACCTCCACCACCAGGCGACCGGGCTGGGGATGGGCGCGGCGATGGGTGCGAAGAACCTTAAGGCCGTGGTCCTCACCGGCGGTGCGTTTCCTACGGTCGCCGACGCGGACCGGTGCGCTAGGCTGACGGCCGCTTACCGTGACCGCATCGCCCTGAACCCCCTCACGGCGTGGCAGAAAGATGAACCTGGCTTCTCTGCGTGGGTGGAGCTGCACGGGTTGGACGCTGGCCTGTGCGTGCAGAACTTTTCAACTGCCGAGTACGCCCAGGCGGTGGCGTATCGCCCTGGGGAGGTCATGAAGCACTACAGCGGCGTCTCCCCGTGCCCTGGGTGCCCAAATGACTGTATTAAGGTCATGCGGACGTCCGATGGCACCAATGCCCGGGGCATGCACCAGCCCGCTATGGGCTCGCTCGGACCGAACCTGGGTATCTGGGACGTGGCATCGGTGGTTGACGCAAACACGCGCTGCCAGGAACTGGGCATGGACCCGATCTCTCTCGGCTTCACCATGTCTATGGCCATGGAGTGCAAGCAGGAAGCGGTCGGCCCAGCCGAATTCCGCCAGGCAATCCCCGACTTCGGCGATGCCGAGCGCATCGCCGAGCTGATCGAGCTGATCGGTCGGCGAACTGGGGTCGGCGACCTGCTGGCCGAGGGCAGCCGCCGCCTCGCGGCGCACCTCGGAGAGGGCGCCGAGCAGTACGCCATGCAGGTCAAGGGACAGGAGCTGCCGCCGATCGAGCCTCGCACCCAGACGAATCTGGCTCTGGGCTACGCGGTGTCGCCGGTGGGCCCCCGCCTGGACATTTGTGAGCACGACTGGGACTTCGATGACCGCGTCGGCTGGCCCCACACCCTGGAGTACTCGCGAACCCTGGGCATCCTCGAGCGCATCCCCATGAACGAGCTGTCGGTGCGCAAGGTGCGGAACTACAAGGCCCTGAGTACCTTGTGGTCGGCGACGGACGCGCTCAACATATGTATCTACGCCACGCCGCCTACCAGGGCCATGAGCGTGGAAGAGCTGGTAGCGCTCGTCGCCGGGGTAACCGGGTGGGAGACCTCCGCCTGGGAGCTCATGAGACTCGGCGAGCGGCGGTTCCACTTGCTGCGCGTGTACAACCTGCGCGAGAAGTTCACCGCACTGGACGACACCCTTCCAGCCAGGTTTTTCACCCAGGCCGTCGACGCTGGTCGGCTCGCCGGGTCACGGCTAGACCGGGACGTATTTGAGGACGTAAAGCGCTCCTATTACCGCATGATGGGGTGGACGGACGACGGAGTGCCCCGGTTTGAGACGCTTATGGATCACCGGATCGAATGGGCAGGGGACGCGGAGCAAGAATGACCGAAGTCGAAGACCTGCAGTATGTCGGCGTATTCCGGCCGACCACCGAACCCAGCCTGGGATGGGGAGTGATCGGCACGGGTTGGGTCGCAGAGCAATTCGTCGTCGGCACGCAACGGCACACTCCGCAGCGCATCGTTGCGGTGGGATCCAGGTCGGCTGAGCGGTCCGTGGCATTCGCGGCGCGGCACGGCGTGGAACGCTCCCACGGGTCGTACTCAGCGCTCATCGACGATCCCGCGGTCGACGCGGTATACATAGGCGCCACTGCCGATCAGCATCGGCCGCTGGCCCTGGAAGTGATCGCCGCCGGCAAGCCGGTGCTCGTCGAGAAGCCCTTCGCGCTGACGGCTTCCGAGGCTTCGGAGATTCGCGCCGCGGCACGTGCGGCGGGTGTCTTCGCGATGGAGGCGATGTGGACGCGTTACCTGCCGCAGTCGGACGCCATCCGGATGCTTCTCCGACAAGGGGCGCTCGGCGAAATTGAGGTCGTTGCCGCCGACCATGGCCAGGCCCTGGCGGGCGACCCTACGTCCAGGCTGCTTAGCGCAGCGCTCGGGGGCGGCGCACTTCTGGATCTCGGGGTCTATCCTCTGGCCTTCACGTCGGAGGTGCTGGGGACACCCGCATCGATCATCGCGACCGGAGATTTGCTCCCGTCAGGCGTCGACGGCACCGTCGGGATGCTGCTGGCCTATTCCGGCTCCACCGCGCAGGCGACGCTCTCGACGAGCATCTCAGTGCGCACGCCGACCGTGGCCGCCATCTCGGGTACCGCCGCCAGGATCGAGATCGATTCGGCCTTCTACATGCCAACGGGGTTTGTCCTGGCCGACCCTCCATGGGACGCAGAGCCGATCTTGCGCTGGCAGGACCAGTCGGGCATCGCGGCCCACGAAGGCCTCAGCTATCAGGCGACGGCCCTCGCCCGATTCGTCAGCGAAGGACGCACCGAATCACCGATCCACACGCTCGACGAATCGGTGGCCATCCTGAGCACGATCGATGCCGCCCGCGCGCAACTCACCACCCATGAGAAGCGATCAGGCCCCACCGATCAATGACCGTGCCTCGGCGGGGCCGACCACGAGATCGTGGAGGTCGCCGCCCACCTCGAGCCGGCCCGACTGCTCGAGCCCGCCGGCCTTCACCGGCTCGAACCCGGCCGCCCGGATCAACCGCTCGACTTCCTGGCCGGCACGGTCGTCGTCGGTCACGTAGAACAGGACCGCCGGCTCCGGTGACCGGTTGCTAGCGGACTCGAAGAGATCGGCCGACATGCTTCCAAACGCCATGGCCAAGCGCGCCCCGGCCGGCAGCCACCCGGCTACGACCTTCCCAGAGGATTGCTCGTCCGGCAGGACACGGGAGAGGTTACCGTGCGCGTCGAGGGTGAGCGGGTTGCTCGGAACGACCACGAGCTGGCCGGTTAGCGAGCCGGCGATCTCGTCTATGACGCCCTTCAGCACGGTGAACCGCAGCGCGAGGACGACGGCATCGGCGCCCTGCAACGCGTCGCGGTTGTCAACGGCGACGACCGCAGCGCGACCGATCTGTGCCGCTAGCCTTCGTGCCGACGCAGGGTCGGCGCTCGAGAGCCGCAGGGTCTCGCCGCCTGAGGCGAGCCGGCCGGCGATGGCCGACCCGATCCCTCCAGTACCGATGATCGCGGTAGTCATGACCGGAACCTCCTCGGCGTCACAGTACTAACAACGGCGACCCGGAGCTCGGCCCGGGCTCGGATGTCAGCAAGATGACAGCGGCGGTGTCGGCCGGGCGACTGACGGTTGGGGTGCGGCCGGGCGAAGCTGACGGCAGAAAGTGAAGCTGACAGCAGAAAATCCAGCCACGTCCTCGGGGAGGCCGAGATGTACTCCACCTTCAACCACCAGATCGCCCAAGACCGGATCGCCGACATGCACCGCCAGGCACAGCGGGACGCGCTGGCCCGCGAGGCCCGCCAGGACCGCCGGCCGCACAAGCGCCCGTCCGCGTGGCACGTGCTCCGGCTTCCCGTCATCGTCGCCCGCCGCGTGCTTACCGCCTAGTGCGCCCGCGCCCGAGGGCCCAGGGGGTTAGCGTGGGTCTAGGGTGCGCGCCGTTCGAGGAGGGAAGGACGTGGCTCTGCGGGCGGTGGTGGTCGGCGGCGGGATCGGCGGGATCGCGGCGGCGGTGGCGCTGGCGCGGGCCGGGATCGACGTCCGGGTGTATGAGCAGGCGCAGCAGCTGACCGAGGTCGGCGCGGGGGTCTCGCTGGCGCCGAACGGGCTGCGGATGCTGGAACGGCTCGGGGTTGGGGAGGGAGTAAGACGAGCGGGCGCCCGGTACGCCTCGTCTCAGCTACGGCTCTTCGACGGGCGGACGGTCCCCCACGAGCCCTATCAGTTCGCCCTGGCCGGACAGAACGTCGGGATCCACCGGGCCGACCTGCTGGCGCTGCTGGCCGGGCAGCTGCCCCCGGGCACGGTGCGGACCGGGCACCGGTGCGCCGGTTTCAGCCAGGATGCGGGCCGGGCCACGGCCGTGTTCGCCGACGGGACCACCGCCACGGCAGACGTGGTGATCGGCGCGGACGGCATCCACTCGGTGCTGCAGGGCTTCGTGGTAGCTCCAGCAGAGCCCGTGTTCTCCGGGATGGTCGCTTACCGGGGTCTGGTCCCGCGCCTAGAGGAGTACCCGGCCGGCACGATCCGGATGTGGATGGGCGAGGGCCAGCATTTCCTGGTCTTCCCGGTGCGTGCCGGGCAGCTGCTGAACTACGTGGGATTCGTCCCCTCCGATACCGCGGTCCGCGAGTCGTGGTCGGCATCTGGCGACCCGGCCGCGCTCGCCGCGCACTTCGCGGGCTGGGACCCGGTTATCGGGCAGGTCATCGCCGCGATCAGCGGGCCGGGCGGCAGCGGGTTCCAGTGGGGGATGTATGACCGTGTGCCGCTGCCCCGGTGGAGCAGCGGGCGGCTGACGCTGCTCGGCGACGCGGCGCACCCGATGCTGCCGCACCTGGGCCAGGGCGTCAACCAGGCCCTGGAGGACGCGGTGGCGCTGGCCACGCTGCTGGGCGCCAGTACCAGTCCGGCGGGCGTGCCGCGGGCGCTCACCGCATACGAGGGGCTGCGACGCGCCCGGACGGCGCGTGTCCAGCTGGGCTCACGGCGCCAAGGCACCGGTTACGACAGCTCCGGCAGCCAGCTGATCGACCGGCGCTGGATCTACGAATACGACGCCTGGGCCGAAGCCGTCGCGCTCACCTGAGCCGGACGCCCGAGCCACCCGGCTGTCACGCCAGGCTGGTCGCCGGGAAGCGGATCTACGTTGTGGAGGATGCATGTCGGCCCGGCCAGGTATCGACGCCCACCGGGTGGGGCGCTGGCTGGCCGAGCATGTCGACGGTCTGGTCGGCCCGGTGGAGTTCAGGCTCGTCTCCGGCGGCCGCTCGAACCTGACCTATCAGGTCATCGACGCCGCGGGGGCCACCTATGCCCTGCGCCGCCCGCCCACCGGAGGAGTGCTGAGTACCGCGCACGACGTGGGCCGGGAATGGCGGTTCATTTCCGCGCTGGCCCCGACGACGGTGCCCGTCCCGCAGCCGGTGGCCTACTGCGCCGATACCGCGGTCACCGGCGCTGAGTTCTACGTGATGGAGTTCGTCGAGGGCTTGGTGCTGGCCGACCGCGAGGCCGGGCTGACCTTGGCCCCCCAGGCCCGGACCAGCGCGGCCGAGCACCTCGTCGACGTGCTCGTCGCG
Organism: uncultured Actinomycetes bacterium; assembly: GCA_963722055.1. Taxonomy (GTDB): domain Bacteria; phylum Actinomycetota; class Actinomycetes; order Streptosporangiales; family Streptosporangiaceae; genus Palsa-504. The sequence goes on from CAVRLA010000012.1 coordinate 61,514, forward strand.
TTGCATGCCGTTGATCCGGTCGTGATCGGCCTGGGCGACATGGTGCGCAAGACCGGCTACATCGAACGGCAGCTGCATCGCTGGCATGCCCAGGTGCATGCGACGGACGCACCGGAACTCGCGCTGCTCGATGAGGTGCACGATCTGCTCGCGCAGCGCATACCCGCGCAGGCTGGCGGCATCGTGCACGGCGACTACCGGGCGGGAAACGTGGCGTTCGGGCCAGACGGTGCCGTCAAGGCGGTCTTCGACTGGGAGCTCGCGACCTCGGGTGACCCGATGGCCGACCTTGGCTGGCTGGCTTCGACCTGGCAGGACCCGGGTGAGCAGTTGCCGCCGACCACGTCGGGACCGAGCACCGTGGTTGGCTTCCCCGCCCGGGCGCAGCTTGTGCAGCGTTACGCCCGGCGGTCGGGCCGGGACGTGTCGAACCTGCCGTACTGGGTCGCGTTTTCGCGGTGGCGGTCGGCCTGCATCGGCGTCGGCGTGCGAGCCCGCTACCTGGCTGGACACATGGGAGACGACGGTTTCGCCGCCACGCTCCTGACCTCGGCCGAGCCCGGTTCGGCCGGCAACCGCGTCGTACTGGCCGAGGCCGCCCGCGATGCGCTGCGCGCGGCTGGCCTGTGACGCAGCGAGGCCGCCCGCGGGGGTGGCAGGCGCGAGCTTGCCGCCGTTTTTCGATCCGTCACAATGAGACCACCGTGACCTTTGCGGGCGTTCCTGCCACGGCAGCCGATATCGCGCCAATCGACAAGGAGTGATGGCATGGCGTGGGATTTCTCCACCGACCCTGAGTTCCAGGAAAAGCTCGACTGGGTCGAGCGGTTCTGCCAGGAGAAGGTCGAGCCGCTCGACTACGTGTTTCCCCATGCGGTGCGCTGGCCAGACCCGGTGGTGAAGGCGTACGTCCGCGAGCTCCAGCAGGAGGTCAAGGACCAGGGCCTGTGGGCGATCTTCCTCGACCGGGAGCTTGGCGGCCCGGGCTTCGGGCAGCTCAGGTTGGCTCTGCTCAATGAGGTGATCGGTCGCTACGATGGGGCCCCCTCGATGTTCGGCGCCGCTGCGCCCGACACCGGGAACATGGAGATCCTCGCGGCCTACGGCACCGAGGAACAGAAGAAGCGGTGGCTCGAACCGCTGCTTAACCAGGACATGTTCTCGGCGTACTCGATGACCGAGCCACAGGGCGGCAGCGACCCGAACCTGTTCAAGACTCATGCCGCACGAGACGGCGACGAGTGGGTGATCAACGGTGAGAAGTGGTTCACCTCAGCGGGACGGATTGCCGACCTGCTGTTCGTGATGTGCACCAACGGCATGTTCGTGGTGCCCCGCGTCACCCCCGGCGTCGAGATCATGCCGGAACCGAGAAACCACAATCACATCGTCTACCGTGACGTCCGGGTGTCCCTGGATCACTTGCTCGGCCCGGAAAACGGCGCACAGGTCCTGGCCCAGCGTCGCCTCGGCGGAGGCCGCATCCATCACGCCATGCGCACGATCGCTAAGTGCAAGCTCGCCTTCGACATGATGTGCGAGCGGGCGCTCAGCCGCCAGTCGCACGGCAGTCTCATCGCCGAGCATCAGATGGTGCAGGAGAAGATCGCCGAGTCCTACGCGGCGATCAAGATGCTCCGGCTGTTCGTGCTCGAGACCGCCTGGAAGATCGACCAGACCTCGACGCTTGAGGCCCGCACGGACATTGCGGCGGTGAAGTTCACCATGGCCAAGGTGCTGCGCGAGGTGTCCTATAACGCGCTGCACATCCTGGGCTCGCTCGGCACCACCGATCTCACTCCCATCCAGGCCATGTACGCGTCGGCGCCCGCTATGGGCATCGCCGACGGGGCCGACGAGGTACACAAGGCCACCGTGGCTCGCCGGGTGCTCAAGGACTACCGCCCGCACGAGGGATACTGGCCCACCGAGTACATCCCGGCCAAGCGAGCCGAGGCGTGGCAGCGGATGCGCCCCGTCCTTGACGCCCGTCCGGACCTCGCCCGTGCGGCCGAGAAGTACGCCGGTCAGCGGTAATGCCCAGGCCCGGAACGTCAAGCCACGGCCCGTTCGGTGAATTTAAAGATCTTTTCTATTGAACGGGCCGTGGTATCACTTCCGGGTTCATGTGCGGAGCGGGGTGACCCTCGATTGCGTGGAGCGTGCATGCAAAATTCGTTGTACCAGTGTGCAGAATTCGGAACTTCCCAGCCGACTGCCGGCACGATATTCTTCGTTTGCCCGTTCCATACATCGATCCAGCGGGCGCACTTCGCGATACGCCGACTCTGCCGGGAGGGCTATCGCGTGGTGGCATACCAGACGACCAGCGCTGTATTTATGGATGCCGACCCGGCGATCCTCCCGGAGCTTATCTTTCAGGTGCGCGAAGACATCAGGGCGCGTATTGGCGTGCACGAAGTGTCAGCTATTGGTCACATCACGACCGTCATTATGGGCCTGTGGAAAGGGCGACAGCTGGTTCGGATGGTGCGGCCCACTACGTGCGCAGTGACCTGTAGCTGGCGCGCATCTCCTCGGAGAAAAGCTGGGGCTGTTCCCAGGCGGCGAAGTGGCCGCCCCGGTCGAGCTTGTTGTAGTAGATGAGGTTGTGGGGATAGGCGCGTTCGGCCCAGCTTCGCGGGGCTTGGTAAAGCTCGTCGGGGAAGACGCTGATGGCGAACGGGATGGAGATGTCCTTGGCGTTGAAGAAGTCCGCCTTGTTCTCCCAGTACAGACGAGCCGCGGAGACCCCGGTGTTGGTCAGCCAGTACAGCGTGATGTTGTCCAGGAGGTCGTCTCGGGTCAGGTCGCTGGCCAGGTGTCCGTCCAGGACCTGTTCCACGAGCCCGGGCTGGCCGGTACCGTCGCCGTGGTCCAGCATGAACGCGGCGAGGTCCACGGGCGAGTCCGCCAGGCCGTACAGCGTCTGCGGGCGCGTCGCCATGATCTGCGCGTAAGCGACATGCTTGGCGTAGAAGTTGCTCAGCTCCTCATATGCGCGTAGCTCCTCGTCTGAGAGACCGGACGGCGGCGGGTCGCCGCGCTCGAACCCCTTGGTGATGTCGGCGGGGGCGGTGCCGGGCATGTTGGAATGAATGCCGAGCAGCTCCGGAGCGGCCTGTTCACCCATCGCCTGCGTGACGGCCGCACCCCAGTCGCCGCCCTGCGCGACGAACCGGGTGTATCCCAGGCGCTTCATCAGCACCACCCAGGCCCGGGCGACGCGGACCGGATCCCAGCCGGTGCTGGTCGGCTTGGCGGAGAAGCCGTGCCCCGGCAGCGAGGGGATCACCAGGTGGAACGCGTCCGCCGCGCTCGCGCCGTGCGCTGTGGGGTTGGTGAGCGGCTCGATGATCTTCAGCTGCTCGATGATCGAACCCGGCCACCCGTGTGTGACGATCAGCGGCATCGCATCCTGGTGTTGGGAGCGGACGTGAATGAAATGAATGTCCAGCCCGTCGATCTCGGTCAGGAAGTTCGGCAGGGCGTTCAGTTTCGCCTCGCACTGGCCCCAGTCGTAGTGTGCCGCCCAGTAACGCGCGAGGTCCTGCATCATGGCCAGCCGCACGCCCTGCGAGTCGTCGGTGACCGTCTCGCGCTCGGGCCACCTGGTCGCGTTTATTCGTCTGCGCAGCTCAGTGACGTCCGACTCCGGGAAGCCGACCTGGAACGGGCGAACCGCGGCGTTACCGGTGCCGGCCTGTTCGGCAACGTCATTAACGGACATCTGCTCCTCCTATGGTTGCGTCGCGCATCAGGGCCACGGTCCGCGGCTCGTCATGTGACACCTTCCGACGATCCCCTCCTCCTGCGGCTCCTCGCACCCGTTAGTTCCCTGGTTGATTCCCTGGTCGGAGGTTGTACCCAGTCGCGTGCTCGCCGACCTGCCCGGCCAGGTAAGCAGAACATTGGGGCTTGGGAGTTAAAGGGTTGTGAACCACGAACAAACGGAGTTCGCCGAGTTCTTCCAGGCCAGCTGGGAGCCGTGCCTGAGGGCGGTGGTCGCGAGCACGGGCAGCGTACAGCTGGCCGAAGACCAGGTGGCGGAGGCGTTCGCCAGGGCTTGGTTGTCGTGGCGGAAGGTCCGCCACCATCCAGCCCCCCGGGCCTGGGTGGTGCGAACCGCGCTGAACACCGGGGTGTCGTGGTGGCGCAGGCGCATTCGTGAGCTGCCGCTGGCCGGACACGACGCCGCGGCGCCTCGCGACGTCGACGACGGCTTGGACGCCGCCCTGCTGACCGCACTACGGCATCTGCCGGACCGCCAGCGCGAGGTGATCGCGTTGCGCGTCTTCCTCGACCTGGACATCGACACCATCGCCGGGCAACTGGGGATCGCTCCCGCCACGGTTCGGGTGCACCTGTCCCGGGCGGTCAGCACGCTGCGCCACGAACTTTCCCCTTATCAGGCCATGGAGGTCGACTGATGAACGATAACAATGAACTGAACGACAGCGCCGTGCTGAGCGCCGTGCGCGATTCAATCTCCGGGTTGCCCATGCCGACCGCACCGCGTCTGGAGGCCATCACGGCCAGGGGCCGTGCACGTCGGCGCCGCCGCCTGGCCGGGGTGTCCATGGCCGGTGTCGCAGCGTGCGCCGCGCTGGTCGTCGCCCTGGCGGGCGGCTGGGGCTCCGCCGGGCCAGCGCCACAGGCCAGGCCAGCGCCACCGCACCATGCGACCGAGGTCCAGCTGGCGGCGTTCTCGGTCGTCGCCGATCCCGATGGTTCAACGACGCTGACCCTGGGCCCGGGGCAGATGATCAACCCCAACGCGGTCCGCCAGGCGCTGGCGGAACACGGCATCCCGGCCCTGGTCACGGCCGGCGAGTTCTGCCGCACGGCCGACCAGCCGGCCCCTGGCGTTGGCGATGTAGTGGTGCTTCTGCCGCACGGAATGCGGTACGTGGGCAGTGGCGGGCCACCGCCCCGCCCGAGCATCGTGATCTACGGGTCGAGGATCCCGCGCGGCGTGGAGCTCAGCATCGGCTACCGCCAGGACTCGCAGGACCGTGAGATCTCGTTCTCGCTGATCAAGGCCGGTGCCCCCCTCTCCTGCGCCAGCATGCCCGATCACGGGCCACACGGGGACGACTGAGCCCGGGCACCTACACCCGAGCTGCTACCGTCGCTCCGCTGGCTCTTGCTCCGGTACGGGGGCTACCATCCGGGTTAGGTGAGGGAGATGAGCAGCAGGCGGCGTCGGCTTGACCCGGTGGGGCCGTTTGGCAATCCGGACGGATCACGAGCCGACATCGAGGATCTGATCAGCGAGTTCGTCGACTTCGGCGGCAATCCGGCGTATGGCCACCTGGCGACGCGGGCCAACGATTCGATGGTGCGGGTCATCGTCGGGAAGCTCGGCGCGGGCAAGACGGTCTACCTGCGGCGTCTTCAGGATTTCCAGGCCCATCAGGACTCTGTCTACGCCGATGTGCCGCAGCAGAGCCTGCCGAAGACCGAAGTTGTGGTGAAGGCGTGCCAGTGGTTCTCGGACCGCGTCCTGGTCGAGAAGTGGATGCAGATCTGGGAGTGCGCGATCATGCGGTCGCTGGCCTCGCACATGCTGCGGCGCCCCGAGTTGCGTCAGCTGTTGCGCGACGAGCAGGCCGAGGAGCTGGAGAGGTCGTACGCGCGGCTGCTCGAGGACTTCCGCCGGCCCCGGTCGATCTATAGCGAGGTGCGCGACATCATCAATCAGCGGCAGACGGCCCATCAGCTGTCTGCCTACCTCGACGATCCGCTCTGGGACGACCTGGAGGATCTGCTGGGCGAGGTTATCGGCCAGTGCAAGCCGATCTACTTCTACCTGGACGGGGTGGACGAGGAGTTCAGCCACGCCCCGATGTACTGGCTGAAGTGTCAGGAGGGGTTGTTCTACCAGGTCATGCGGCTGCTCCGCGACCACAAGCTGGGCGGCCGGCTGCATGTGGTGGTGTGTATCCGCAACATCGTCATGTCGTCGGTGTACCGGTCAGAACACGCGCCGCGGTACTACAACGAACCGCACATACGGGTCCTGACCTGGGACCGCAACTCCCTGCTTTATCTGCTCGGGCAAAAGCTGCAGCGGCTGCCGCCGTCGCTGCTGATGCGTCGCGCTGTCAGCGGCCCTCCCACGATCGGCGACTGGCTCGGGGTCAACGGCAGCTGGCCGGGACCCGACGGGGCCGGAGCAATCGAGGACTACCTGCTCAGCCACACCAGGCTGATCCCGCGCGACATCATCTCGCTCGGCAATGAGCTGAGCGAGGAGGTCCTGCGGCAGAAGCAGGCGGGCCGCGAGGGCCTGCCGCCCGCGGCCCTGCAGGGGGTGGTCCAGCGCTGCGCCAAGCGGTTCGGCGATTCCCAGCTCGCGCAGTGCGCGAACCAGATCTCATCGGACCTGATGCCCCAGGGCGCCGCCCTGCACGACTACTCCGAATTGTTCACCAGTACCCAGGCCTATATCAGCGGCGTGCAGGAGGACGTCCGCTCCTTCGTCCGGATGATCGGCGTGGACCGGTTCGCGCGCGCTGATCTCCTGGCCCTGCAGGAAGTGGCGGACCTGCACTTCGAGAAGACGACGGACCTCGCCTCCGTCCTATGGCAGAACGGCCTGCTCGGATACGTCGATGAGTCCGGGCGGCGCCGGTTCTATTCCATGGGTGACGTCGAGCAGTTCCACTTCCCGCCCGACGTAGGCATGTACGTGCTGCATCCGTGCCTGATGTACGCCGTAGGGGGGATCCAGCATGTGCCGGCGGACTCGGTTAAAGCCAGAAAGGCGCGCCGCACCCGGCCGCTCCCATCTGGAGAGCGCATCGAGGTTCCCGAGGCTTCGGGCGCAGCGGCGTCGTCAAGCGGCAGCCGGGCGCTCCCGGAACCCGACCCGGCGGAGGTCCGGTCTTCGGTAGGGGCCAAGGCTCCTGACTACGCGGTCGGCGACGTCTTCGACGGCCGCTTCGAGATTCTCCAGGTCATCGGGCAGGGCGGCTTTTCGAAGGTCTACCGCGTGCGTGATGACCTCGAAAGTGAGGAGCGAGCGCTCAAGCTCTTCGACAGCGCGGCCGGCTATCAGGCGGTGCGCCGCGAGATCGGTGCCTTGCGGAAGATCCGTCATCCCCACGTCATAGAGGTCTTCTGGGCCGGCAAGACCAGCGACGGCGAGTGGTATCTCATCACCGAGTACATCGACGGGGAGTCACTGGATCAGTTCGTCACCGGGACCAGGCGCCTCCGCGACCGGGAGGCCGTCGATGTTGCCCTGGACCTGCTCGACGCGCTCGTCGCTTTTCACCCCGACGCGGCGCGCCTCAAGCAGCTCGATGACAAGCGCCGCGACGGTGACCTGTCCGAAGCCGAGTCCCGCGAATGGACCGACCTGAAAGACAAAGGGCTGGTCCACCGCGATATCAAACCACTCAACGTGATCCTCACCCGCAGGGGAGCCAAACTGCTCGACTTCAACATCGCCTCCCGGGTCGGCGACCCGGTGCACACGCAGTCAGGCACCCCGCCGTATCAGCCACCCGACGCCGGCCTGGACCGGTGGGACGTCTCCACCGACCTGTTCGCCGTCGGCGTGCTGCTCTACCAGCTTCTCGGCGACGGCCACCACCCATACCCGAATGCGATGCCCATGATCGACGTACCGGTAATCGACCCGCGGACCATCCGTTCCGATCTGGGCCCCGATCTAGCCGCGTTCCTCCTCCAGGCGTGCGCCTCCACCCGCGTCGGCCGCTTCGCCACCGCCGCTGAGATGCAGCTCGCCTTGCGTAGCATTCGCGCTGACCTTTGACTCGCTGATCCCTCACAAAGCCGCGGGAAGCAGTTGTCTGAGCAGGCCCGTTATGCTCGCGGCCTCATCGTTGACCAAGATAACGATGCTCGCCGCCTGGTCCGGGATCCAGCAGGCCAAGGACTGATAGCCCGGGTTGTCACCGGAGTGGTAACAGGCCGCGTGCCCGGCGAAGATCCCGGTGTACATGCCGTAGCCGTAACCGGTGGTGGTCAGCCTGGGCTCACCGTCCTCATCGTCGTCGAGGGCCGCGTACGGGGTGCACATGGCGTGCAGCGAGCTTGCGGAGACCAGCTCACCGGAGTGCAGAGCGACGGTGAACCTGGTCAGGTCGCCCACGGTAGACCAGATGTCGCCGGTGCCCGGCATCGCGTCCAGGTCCCAGGGCGGCACCGGCTGACCATCCCGGTAGCCGCGGGCCGCCGCGCTCGGGGTACGGCCTACGGTGGTCTGGGTCAGCTTCAGCGGGGAAATGATCCGCTCGGTGAGGAACTCCCGGTAGGGCTGGCCGCTGGCCCGCTCCACGACCAAGCCGGCCAGCAGGAAGCCCGGGCTGCTGTAGTGCCAGTGCGCGCCGGGCGCGGTCCGCAGCGGGGTGGCCTGGATAATCTCTAGCCGCTCGCTGATCCCCATCGGCTCGGCCGGGTCCAGGCCGGGGGCCTGGAGCCAGTGCGGGACGCCAGCGGTGTGGGACAGCAACTGATGGAGCGCGACCCGCCGCCACTGCGACGGGCCTTCAGATAGCCACCGGGCGACCGGCTCATGCAGGTCGAGCCGCCCGGACTCGGCCAGGAGCATGACCGCGGCGGCGGTGAACTGCTTGCTTACCGAACAGATCTGGAACGGCGTCGCCGACGTGCACGCGACCCCGGCCTCGGCGTCGGCCAAGCCCTCGGCTAGGTCCGCCTCGATCGATCCGCCCTTGGTCACCATGACCGTACCGCGAAGACCCGCTACCGGGCGCATATCAGCCCGCCTGTCGGTAGCGGACCTCTAGTAGCTCGGCGAGTAGCGGTCGATCCGCTTTCTTGTGGCATTGCCGATGCCCACGCCGATGCCCAGCCCGATACCCATGCCGATAAGCGCACCAACGATCAGCGGCATCACTCGGCCCCCGTCCTTGGAAGCAGGGGAGGGGGATGACTCCGAGTCGCCGGGCTCGAGCTCAGTGCTTGCCGATGGATCGGACATGGCGGATCCTCCTACTGTCAAGGCCGTCCTTATCATGACTATCTTGGTCACCCGGCGGGTCACCTGCCGCGGGTGATCCGGCGGGGGTCGTCGGGACCTGATGGGTCAAGCGGTAACCGGGTCGATCGGGGTGAGCGCGCCCAGTCGCCGCTCGATCGCCTCGGCGACGGCCAGGCAGCGGAGCTCGGTGTACTTACCGCCCATGACCTGGACGCCGACCGGTAGCCCGTCGGCCATCCCGGCGGGTACCACCGCCGCCGGGGTGCCCAGCAGGTTGGCCGGAAGGACCGGGCGCATCAACTCCAGAGTCGCGATCGCGTTGTCGAGGCTGGCGATGTCGAAGCCCAGCGGAAAGGCGGGCTGGGACCAGACCGGGCTGAGCAGCACCGGGTACTCCTGGTACCACAGGCTCCAGCGACGGGCCAGCCCGTCCCGGGCGGTATGCGCCACCGCCCAGCCGGCCAGGTCCGGTGCAGGCAGGTACTCGAGTCCGTAATCCAGGAACTGGCGGCCGCCAGCGCCCATGACCTGGTCCAGCAGCGGTTTGATGACCCGCAGGTCAGCTGCGAGGATCGTGGCCCACAATTCGATCGCCTGCTCGTAGTCGGGCGGTACGGCCTCGGTGACCTTGAAGCCGTCGTCTGCCAGCGCGTCGGCGGCTCGGCGTACCGCCGCGGCTATCCCCGGGTGGGTGCTGCCCCCGGGGGGCTCCGGAAGCACCGCCACCGCCGGTCGTTCGCCAGGGTTCAGGTCGGTGAAGATGGCGGGGACGCTCAGCGGGTCGCGCGGGTGCTGGCCCGCGATTGCGGTGAAGCCGGCCCGGACGTCGGCGACCCGGCGGGCCAGGACACCTTCGACGGCCATGAGCTGGAAGGAGATGTTCAGGTCCTCCGGAGGGATCACGGTCGCGCGGGGTACCGCTCCGGTGGAGGGCTTGATCGATGCGATGCCGCAGCAGTGCGCTGGATTGCGCAGTGATCCGCCGAGGTCGTTGCCCAGGCCGAGCGGACTCATCCCGGTGGCTAGAGCGGCGGCTTCGCCGCCGCTCGACCCGCCCGCGGTGCGCCGCGGGTTCCATGGGTTGCGGGTCAGGCCGTGCAGAGCCGAGTCGGTGTGAACGCGCAGACCGAAGTCGGGCAGGTTGGTACGGCCCAGGGGGATCGCGCCGACCGCGCGCAGCCGTTCCACCTGCGGCGCGTCGACCGGAGCGACCGCCTCAGCCAGGGCCGGGACGGCCTGCGTGGTGGGCGTGCCGGCCACGTCGATGTTCTCCTTGACCGTGAACGGGACGCCATGCAGCGGGCCGAGCCTGGTGCCGTCGGCCACCGCCCGGTCCGCCGCGTCGGCCGCCGCCAGGGCCTGGTCCGGCAGCAGGCGGACGATCGCGTTGAGATGAGGATTTACCGCCTCGATCCGGTCCAGGTGCGCCTGGACCACTTCACGGCTGCTGACCTCACGGTCGCGGATCATAGCCGCGAGTTCGACCGCGCTCTTGCCCCACAGTTCGCTCACGCCTAACCCCTCCATCTCATAAAGCAGCTACTTGATCAGCGGGTCGCGGGGGAGGCCGAGTATGCGCTCGGCTATCTGGTTCCGCTTGATCTCCGACGTGCCGCCCGCGATCGACATGGCCCGGTTCATCAGCATCAGGGCGGCCCCCATCGCACCGGGGCCGTCCAGGAACGCCGCGTCCGGCCCCGCGAGTTCCGCCATGATCACGGCCGTCTCGTGGCCGATCTCGGACAGCAGCAGCTTGGTGATGTTGCCTTCCGGCCCCGGACCGCTACCGGCCACCGCCCGGTATGCGGCTCGCTGGTTCAGCACGCCCATCGCCTGCGTACGGGCCATGTGCCTGCCGACCCGTCCGGCCCCGCCGGCCAGTCGCTCCGGGTGCGCGTCGAGCGGGGCGATGAACGCCTTGATCGGCATGGTCATGCCGCCGTCGCCGCCGCCGATGCTGACGCTCTCGTTGCCCAGCGTCGCACGGGCCACGGTCCAGCCGCCGTCGATCGGTCCGACCACGTCGGCGTCGGGCACGAACACGTCGTCAAAGAAGATCTCGTTGAATTCGGAGTTCCCGTTGGGCATCTTCAGCGGCCGGACGCTGACGCCGGGTGCATGCATGTCGATGACCATGGTGGTGATGCCCTCATGCTTGGGTGCGTCCGGGTTGGTCCGTACCGTGGCCAGGCCGAAATCGGACACGTGCGCGCCGCTGGTCCAGACCTTCTGGCCGTTGATAAGCCAGCCCCCTTCCGCTCTGGTCGCCCTGGTCCTGATGCCCGCCGCGTCGGACCCGGCGCCTGGCTCGCTGAACAGCTGACACCAGATCACGTCCTGGCTCAACGCCGGGCGGACCCAGCGCGCGACCTGTTCCGGGCTGGCGTACTGGATCAGGGTCAGGATGATCCAGCTGGTGATGCCGAGGCTGGGACGCTTGATCCCGGCCGCGGCGAACTCCTGCTCGATCACCAGCTGCTCGACGGCGCCCGCGTCCCGGCCCCACGGCTTCGGCCAGTGTGGCATCGCGTAGCCACTCTCGATCAGCGCCTGCTTCCTGGCGTCGCCCGTCAGGTCGCGCAGCCGGGCCACATCCGGCCCGATCGCGTCGCGGATCGGCTCGGCCTCGGGAGGCAGGTCGATCGCGGCCGCCCGGCGCACGCCGCGGCGCACCAGGTCGGTCACCTCGATCGCCGCCTGCTCGGTGTCCAGCACCGCGGCGATGGCCACGGCCCGGCGCAGGTACAGGTGCGCGTCGTGTTCCCAGGTGAACCCGATACCGCCGTGCACCTGGATGTTCAGGTTGGCGTTGCCGACCGCGGCCGGGGAGGCCAGCACCGCCGCGACGGCCGCGGTGTAACTGAGCTGGTCACCGCCGTCGAGCCCGGCCCGGCCCGCGTCCCATCCGGCGGCGGTGGCCAATTCGGCCGCCACCAGCATGTTCGCGCAATGGTGCTTGACCGCCTGGAAGGTCGCGATCGGGCGGCCGAACTGCTGGCGGATCTTCGCGTACTCGGCCGCTTGCTCGGTGGTCTCGGCGGCGATGCCGGCCGCCTCCGCCGCGAGCACGGCCCGGGCCACATCGGTCAGCAGCCCGCGCGCACCCGGCAGCACGGTGGCCGGCGCCGCGTCCAGCCTGACCCGGGCCGCACGCCGGCTCGGGTCCAGGTTGGCAGGCACCTCGGCGTGGACGCCGCCGGCCGGCTTCTCGACCACCAGCACGTCGTCACCGGCCGGGACCAGCAGCACGTCGGCCAGGTGGCCGCTGATCACCACGCCGGCCTGCCCGGTCGCGGCACCGTCGGCGTAGGTCACCTCGCCCCCCAGGGCGGCCGCGCCGACCACGGTGCCATCCGCCAGCCCGGGCAGCAGCCGCTTCTGCAGGTCGTCGGGCCCCGCAGCAGCCAGCACCGCGCTGGTGATCACGGTCGGGACGAACGGGCCCGGCGCCAGGTACCGGCCCATCTGCTCGGCCACGACCAGCGTTTCGGCCAGCCCGAAGCCCGAGCCGCCCAGGTCCTCAGGCACATGCAGCCCGAGCAGGCCCAGGGCGCCTAGCTCGGCCCAGAAGGCCGGGCGCGCGTCCGTCTCGGCCTCGAGCAGGCTGCGGGCCGCTGCGCGGGACTGATGGCGGGTCAGGAAGTCGGCGACGCTCTGTGCGAGGGCCCGGTGTTCTTCGGAGATGGCGATCGGCATAAAGACATACTTCCCGTTCATCCGGCGCCGGCACCTACGCGGATGCCAACTGTCAGCAGCAGCGTAACGGCATCGCCCCAGACCGGGCCCGGCGCCGGCCGGTCACTTCATCCGTCCGGGGTGATCAGGGTTTCCCCCGGCAGGCGATGTAATGACGGTGGCGCGCCATCGAAGGAGAGGCTGATGCCCGAGGGGCTGGATCCGATCGAGAGCGGCAAGAAGCTGCATGAACATGGAGCGGCGACGCAGGAGGGGGCCGGAGGAGAAGGCGGTCACCAGGAGTCTGCCGACCGTCATTCCCGGATCCTGCAGATCTGCGAGGCAGCGCTGCTAGCGATCGTCACCCTCACGGCCGCCTGGGCGGGCTACTCGGCCGCAAAGTGGAGCACGGAATCACGCGTCGACATTGCCAAGGCGTCGAGCCTGGGCAATCTTGCCACCCGCGATGATCTCTCGGCCATCTCGCTCCGCAATTTCGACGCCTCTACCTTCAACGCGTGGTTCATCGCGTTTACCCTGAACAGTCCTCAGAAAGAGGCGATCGCGGTACACCGGTCCGTCCCCAGTTCCTGGTCGCCTTCAACGCGTGGATGGCCACGGACCCCCTGCACAACCCGGATGCTCCGCCCGGCCCGACCTACATGCCTCAATACCACCTGCCCGAGCAGACGCAGGCTGACGCGCTCGACAATGAGTCAGCCACCAAGTTTCAGGAAGGCAACCAGGCCGGGCTCACCAGCGATAACTATGTCCGGATCACCGTGCTTCTGGCCGTGGTGCTGTTCCTGGTCGGCATCGGCAGCTCGTTCAAGCTGAAGGGCGTGCGGTACGCCCTGATCGGGTTCGGCTCGGTGCTGCTGGTCTTTTCGGTCGTGCTGATCACGCAGCAGCCAGGACCTCCCAGCTGACCCGAAGCGGAAAGCCGAAGGACCGGCCGGCTAGCACGAGGGTCGCAGGGCCCGGCCGATGTAGGACTCGGCCTGCGGCTGCCACCTCCGCCAGAGCCCGGCGAGCTGCCCGACCGGGTCGTCGTCCCAGTCGACCCGCAGGTCGGTGACTGGCCACGGCACCGACTCGGCGATGACCAGCCCGGCCGACCGGACGGGGGAGACCTCGCCGCCCGCGGCCAGGCCCGCCGCCAGGGCGGCGATCAGCCGGTCACCGAGGCGGTCGCCGGCCCGGTCGGCAAAGGCCGCCAGCATCGCCGCGGGCACGTCCCGGTCGGCCAGCAGGTTGCCCGCCGCGGCCGCATCCACCGTGCTGATGTCCGTCGCCTCGCCCAGCGCGAGATCGCCGGTGTAGCTGGCCGAACCGCCGTGGGCGTCCACGGCCGCCAACTGCCGGTACGCGATATCCGGCGCGCGGCCGGTGACGGCGGCCACCGCATCAACGGCGGCCAGGCCACTGGCCATCGCCTCGAGCAGCGCCTCACGCAGCCGCGGATCGGTCGTGCTCTGGCTGCATACCGCGCCCACGCCGGCCCGGACCGCCACGCACCGCGCTGCCACCGCCATGCTCGCGGACGCGATGACGGCGCCGACCGCACCGGTGCGCTCGCAGCGGCCCGCCAGCGAGAACGTCACGGTTTGACCGCCACCACGGTGACCTCGACCAGCCATTCCGGCCGGGCGAGTGCGGATACGACCAGGCCGGTGAACACCGGATAGACACCCTTGAGCCGCCGTCCGAGCACGCGGTACACCGCCTCGCGGTGGCGGATGTCGGTGAGATAGACGGTGCAGCTCACCACGTGCTCGACGGATGCGCCTGCCTCCGAGAGCAGCGTCTCGACGTTCGTCATCACCTGCTCGGCCTGGGCGGCGGGGTTCCCGATGTGGACGCTTTCGCCGGTGTCCAGGTCCTGCGGCACCTGGCCGCGCAGGTAGACGGTATGGCCGGCCACGACCGCCTGGCACAGGTCATTGTCGAGCCGTTGCTCCGGATAGCTGTCGGCCGTGTTGAACGGCCGGATCCGCAGGTGACCGCCGACGATGATCGGTTCCCGCCTCATTTGCGCCCCTTCACTTGCGCCTCTTTACTTGCGCCCCTTCACTTGCGCCCCTTCACTTGCGTACCGCGTCCGCGACTTCGGAGTACCGGGCCACCAGGTCGAGCGGGCCGCTGAAGTCGTAGTTGTTATACACGGCGAGCAGGTGCGAGAACGGCGGCGATTGCGCGAAGAGCTGGAACGTCAGCCGGTGCCCGGCGTAGTCGGAATTGAGCAGGTCACGGGCTAGGGCGAAGAGCTTGCGTCGTTCTTCCGCCGGGATCTCCCCGATGGTGAAGTACTTCTGGAGCCACTCGCCGGCGCCGGGGCTGTCGAACATGGCCTTGCTCGGCATCAGGCTGACCTGGCAGCCGCACAGGTCGCGCAGGGTGTGCATGACCGCCGGCAGCTGGCTCGAGGCGAAAACGCGGCCCGCGTACATCATCGGCTGGTTCGGCATCAGCAGCCCGCCCGGGCTGGGTTCGGCCAGCTCGATCGCCGCGGTCAGGTGCGCGTTGACGCCCTCGCGGTAGCACGCGATCTGGGCGATCTTCTCGCGGACGCCCTGGTACATGGTGACCCCGGTCGACCTGGCGCTGGCGTAGGCGACGCCGAGCAGGAAGTCCGCGAAGCGCAGGTAGCGCTGGACGTACGGGTAGATGCTGTACCGGTGCAGGCAGGAACGGATGAAGGCGGCTGCCCTGGTGTGCCGGTAGAAGAAGACGTTCTCCCACGGAATCTGCACGTCGTCAAAGACGATCATCGTGTCGATCTCGTCGTACCGGCTCGTCAGCGGATACTCATCCGGGGCGTGCTGGCGGGCGAAGGCCGACCGGCAGATGTGCTTGATGCCCGGAGCGCCCATGTCGGCCAGGAAGCCGACCGCGTAATCGCTGAGGACTTCGTTGTTCCATTCGCCGATGGTCGGCTTTACGAACGCCTGATTGGCGTAGGCCGCCGCGGTCTCGAACTTGGCCCCGCGCACCACGATGCCGCTGTCGGTCTCGCCGACCACGTGCAGCAAGACGTCGGGGTCCTGGTCTTGCGGCCGCAGGGACCGGTTGCCCTTCGGGTCGGTGTTGGCCGAGACGTGGAACGGGTCGAGCAGCTGCGCGCGCCGCACGTGCTGGGTGATGTTCGCGGAGAACGCCGGGTTGATCTCATTCAGCACGTCCTGCCCGTCGAACAGCGACCACATCTCGCCGACCGTCTCGTCACCTACGCGGGTGACCACGCCGCCCGCGTCGTCCAGGATGGCGTCGACCGTCGCCCGCTTGGCCCGCCAGTCGTCGCGGGTGCGCGGCGGGCGCGAGGTGGTCGCGCAGCGCTCCGCGGTCGGTTCGTCGATGTAGGTCAGCAGGCCGGCGGAGGCGGCCTCGTGGCCGAGATCGTAGATCCGCGCGCGCACGTTCACCATCGGCGCGAAGGCCGGATGGGTAGGGACGTCCTCGACGCGTTCACCGTCGATCCACACCTCCCGGCCGTCGCGGAGCGAGGAGATGTAATCCTGGCCGGTTCGTAGCACTGTTCGTTCCCTCGGCTTTCGTTAGGGTTCCAGGTCCTCGGGTTCCAGGGCCTCGGGTTCCAGGTCCTCGAGTTCCAGGGCCTCAGCGAGGACCTCGGCCAGGACGGCGCGCAGTTGCTCGGCGCCGGTGCCGATGGTGTCGGCGCGGATTCGTTCGGTCGGCGCGTGCATGTCCTCGCCCTGGCAGCAGCCGAGGGCGACCGCTGGTATGCCGGCCGCCAGCGCCGCGTTGGCGTCGGTCGAACCGTCCCCGGTTGCGGTCGGCAGGCCGACCGAATGACGGGCCCGCATCACCGCGGCGACCAGCGGCTGGTCCAGGCGCATGGCGCCGGCCGGTCGGCGGTCGAGCCGCTCCACCGTCAGCTCCAGGCCCCGGGGAACCGTCAGCTCGGCCAGCGCCGCTTCCTGCTCGTCGAGCGCTGCCTGGTTGGTCGCGCGCCACTCGACGGTCGCGCTGGCCCGGGCGGCGATCGCGTTGACCCCCGTGCCCCCGTTGATCAGGCCGACGTTGACCGGCCGTTGCGGGGGAGCCGACTCGATCATTCCGTGCAACAGCCGTACGAGCTCGTGGACGGCGCTGGGCCGGCCGCGGTCCCACCACGAGTGGCCGCCCGGACCGGTCACCGTAACCTGCATTCGCACCGAGCCAACGGCGTCGGTGAAGACCCGGTCGCAGCCGTGACCTTCCAGGGCCAGGACCGCCTCGGGTGCCAGCTCGTGGCAGGCGTGCCGCGCGCCACGCAGCCCGCCGAGCCCCTCCTCGCCCACGGTGAAGACGACGGCCACCGGCAGCGATCCGCCCGGCCGGCCCAGGACGCGCTCGGCCACGGCCACGGTGGTCGCGACGGCGATCGCGTTGTCGCCGATCCCCGGGCCGCACAGCCAGCCGTCGCGCTGCGTGATGCCCCGCGCGGTGGCCGCATCGAAGACGTCATCGACGTGCACGAGCACGGCCAGGCGGTATGGCGGCGGACCGAACGTCCAGACCAGGTTGCCAACGTCGTCGACCGAACGGCTCCCGGGTGCGTGCTCCAGGCGCCGTTGCAGCCACTCGATGCGCACCTGCTCGTGGCCGGTGCCGCCGTGCAGCTCGGCCAGCGCCACGGCGTCGGCGGCGATCGCCCCGGACTCGAAAGCCGCGGTGTCGAAAGTCACGGCTCAGCGTACCATCTTATTAGACTATTGGTATAGTTCACTGGCATGGTGGATGAAGCTTCGGAACGGGCGTTCGCTGACGTGGGCGAGGTCATCGCGGCCAACCTGCACCGGCTCCGCACCGCCCGCCGGATGTCGCTGGCCACCCTGGCCGCCCGCGCGGACGTCGCGAAAGCCACGCTGGCCAACCTGGAGCAGGGCCGGGGGAATCCGACGATCGAGACCTTGTGGTCGCTGGCCCTGGGGCTCGGCGTAGCGTTCAGCGATCTGCTGGAGGACCAGCGCGAAACGACCACGGTGGTCGTCCGGGCCCAGCAGGGCGCGCGGGTGCGCGGGTCGACGCCCGGCGGGCAGCTTGACCTGCGACTGCTGGACCGGATCGAGCGCGACGGCCTGGTCGAGGTCTTCGACCTGTTCCTACCCGCCGGCGCCGAACACCTCGGCGGACCCCATGGCAGCGGCGTGGTCGAGCGGGTGTTCCTGTACACCGGAACGATCACGGTCGGCCCGGCTGTCGATCCCCTGACCCTCGGCCCGGGCGACTACGCCCGGTACAGCGGAGATCGTCCCCACGTCTACCGCTCGGCCGATGAGGACTGCCACGGCATCTTGCTGGTCGGATATCCGCCCACCTGAGCCGGATCGACGAACCCTGGTTACGATAGGCGATGACCCGGGTACTGATAGTGTCAGGAGCATGTTTCGGTGCAATGTGCGTAACGGTCGCACCCATCCGCCTGCGCGGCACCCAACCGCCCGTGCGGCGCCGAGAAGGAGGAACACCCGATGACCGCGCCAGCAAGCCCCACGGTGCGGCGCCGCCGCCTAGCCGCCGAACTGCGCGGGATCAGGGAGGACAAGGGCAAGAGCGGGGACGCGGTGGCTGCCGCGCTCAAGTGGTCACCGTCCAAGATCAGCCGGTACGAGCGGGCCAGGACCGGCCTGCGCCCGCGGGAAGTCGCGCGGCTGCTCGACTATTACCAGATCACCGGGCCCCGCCGCGCCCTGCTGCTCGGGCTGGCCGAGGATGCGGCGCAGAAAGGCTGGTGGGACGAGTTCGCCGATAGCCTTTCCGAGGACTATCAGCAGTTCATCGGCCTCGAACACGAGGCGGCGTCCATGGCCATCTGGCACGTGGACGTGGTCACGGGCCTGCTGCAGACCGAAGCCTATGCCCGGCACATCATCGGCAGCTACAGCCGGGTCGAGCCGGTGGCGCCGGGCCTGATCGGTCGCATGGTCAAGGTCCGCATGCGCCGCCAGCAGGTGCTCGATCGCGAGGACCTGAAGCTGAAGGTCGTGCTGGACGAATCGGTCTTGAGGCGCCGGATCGGCGATGAGTCGGTGATGTACGAGCAGCTCCAGCGGCTCGTCCAGGAGGCTGACCGGCCGAATGTGACCGTGCAGATCCTCCCGCTCCGCGCCCGGCATACGGTCTTCGGCGAGTCCTTCGTCATCTTCGGTTTCATCGACGACGACGATGTGATGCTGCCGGACGTGGTGATCGCCGAGCAGCTGAGGAGCAGCGTCACCCTGGAGGGGGAGCGGGAGACCTACCTGCACCGGATCGCGTTCCAGACGCTCTCCGAGGCGGCGCTCGACCCGGCGGAGTCCAGGGCGCTCATCCTCCAGACGGCCGAGTCGTGCTGGTCGGGTGCCTGGCGGCGCGCCAGCGCGTAACGGCGTCGAGCCCGGTGCGCCGAAGCGAACCGGGGCGTGCCGCCGCGCACGTTCGTGCCTGATCGGGAGGCTCGTTACTTTACCGTTCAAGATCCGTCAGCTGACCGATGTCTCTCATTGCAATTTGCATCAGCATTTTTATCGCAACCGGTTGACGGTGAGCCCTCAGGTCTCGGCTCGGGCCTTCGCCGGAAGCAGCCGCGCAGAGTGACCAGCGCTCTCCCGGACCACGCTCAACCCGGCCCGCTAAGGAATTCCGATGAACGTGATGGCGCCGACCCGTCCGACCGAGCTGCGCGGGTACCGTGTCCGGCTGAGCACGGGACCGGCGGCGGCGGCCGAAGCCCGCCGCCAGGTCCGGACGGCCATCTGCGCGTGGGATATCCCAGTGGACCCCGATGTCGCGATCCTGCTCACCAGCGAACTGGTGACCAATGCCATCAGGCACGAGGTGACCGGGATCGTCATGCTGGCCATCACCTGTTCCCGTGGCCAGCTGCGCGTTGATGTCCATGACACCTCACGCGCCCTGCCGATGCTGATAGACGCCGCAGCCGATACGGAGACCGGGCGGGGCCTGATGCTGGTCGCCACCCTGTCCACCGAGTGGGGCTTCTATCGCACCCCTGCGGGTAAAGCCGTGTACTTCACGCTCGCGATTCAGCCCGACGTGGCCGAGAGCGGCGGACCCGGCCCGCAGGGCGTTCAGGCGTGGGGACTGTGAGCCGAGCCCTCCCACACCGGTTGACAGTCCCCACTGAACACCGCTGCGTGGCGCCCGATCACCTCGGCGAGATGGTGCGCAGGGCGGACTCGCGGGCGATATCGGTCCGTGAGTGGACATCGAGCTTCTTGAGGATGTGCGAGACGTGGGTCGCGACGGTCCGCCGGGAGAGCAGCAGCCGGGCGGCGATCTCGGGGTTGGACAATCCCTCCTCCACGAACGCGGCGATCTTGATCTCGGTTGCCGTGAGGCTGTCCCAGCCGCTGCGCGCCTGCCGGTGCTTGGCGTGCGGCCCGCGCCGTATGCCGTGGGCCCGGAACGCAGCCTGCAGCCGGGCGATGTCCGCCGCCGCGCCCAGCAAGTTGTAAACCTCCACGGCATCGGTGAAGGCGGCCCGGGCCTGGCCACGATCGCCGGCCTCGACGAAGTGCCCGGCGGCCGCCTCCAGCGCCTTGGCCCGCAGCAGCGGCCGGCCGCTGGTCTCATAGCGCTCGGCGGCCGCGAGCAGCCGGGAGGCGTCGTGGTCCAGCAGGCCACGGCAGTACAGCGCGTTGGCCTGCCGGTGCGGGATCTCCGGTTCGGTCGCGAGCGCGACGGCCTGGCCCGCGAGGGTCCGCGCCGTCTCTAGGTCGCCGGTCTCGGTGGCCAGCCGGACGGCGTCGGCGAACAGGTCGTCGATCTCCTCGATTTCCTCGGTGTTGCCGCCGATAGCGTCGGTCAGCGCGGCCAGCGCCTCCGCCAGTGCGCCGTCCTGCTCCCGGTCCAGGCTGCGGGCCAGGGTCAGCGGGGTAACGAGCCGGTGCCCGATCCGCTTGGCGTGCGGGATGGCGGCGGCGAGGTGACGGCGCGCGGTCTCGGTCTCGCCGCGATGGAAGCTGATCACGGCGGCGATGCCCGAATCGCAGCAGGCCCCGGTCGGTGCCTTCAGGTTCTCGGGCAGGATCTCCACCTCGGCCAGCGCATCGTCCCATCGCCCGGTCTGGAAGAGCAGCTGGCCTAGCGCGCCGTGCACCTGAGCCAGGCGGATCGCGGTACCGACCTGGTCCGCGAGGCGCCGGGCTTGCCCGGCCGCGCCCAGGGCCTCCCGGTGCCGGTCGAGGTTGCCCAGCGTGACAGCCTGATTGATCTGGATCATCAGCAGCAGGTCGGTCAGGGCCGGATCGGCCTCGGTGACGGCCAGCGCCCGGTCAAACAGCGGCAGCGCGTCCTCCATGCCGCCCCGGGTCGAGGTCACCAGCGCCATCATGAGCAGCGCCCAGCCCATGGCCCAGTTGTCGCCCGCCTCCGACGCCGCCTCGAGCGCGCTGGTGGCGGCCGAGTCCGCCTTCTCGACCTCGCCCAGGCTGCTGTGCGTCCGGGCGGCGACCACGAGCAGCCGGGCGCGATGCCGGGCCGAGATCCCCGGAGCAGCCAGCGCCCGGTCCAGCACGGCCAGGGATTCCGCGGCCTCCCCGGCCAGCATGCGGCACTGCGCCAGCGTCCAGTGCAGGTCGACGAGCAGATCGGGCTCGGTAGCGTGCTCCAGCGCGCGGTTCGCCACCTGCTCGGCCGCGGCCCGGTCACCGATGCGGTACAGGGCGCCGGCGAGCCGGCTGGCCAACCAGTCATGCCGGGCGGAGTCGGCCGGGGAACTGGCCACGGCGCGGGTGAGGAGTTCGGCCGCCACCGCGGGCGCCCGGCCGACCAGCAGATCAGCGGTGCCGCCCAGCCAGTCCAGCATCCAGTCGTCCACCGGTTCGGCGGGGCCGCCCAGCCCGGCAGTGGCCCGGAGCATCTGTCGGGCCACCCGGTCGGCCGGGGCGCCCGCCTCCGCCAGGGCACGCCCCGCATCGCGGTGCCAGGCGGCACGCACCGACGCTGGCATCTCGTCGTACAGGGCCGCCCGGATCAACGGATGCCGGAACCCGAGGCCCTGGCCGGCCTCGATCAGCACGCCGGCCACACGTGCCTCGTCCACCGCCGGAATCAGGTCGGTCACGCTGCGGCCAAGCACGACCGCCAGATCGGAAACCACGAAATCCATCCCGAGCAGGGCCGCTGCCCGCAGCACCTCCCGCACCGGCCCGGCGGCGAAGCCGAGGCGGTCCGCGATGGCCGCGGACAGGGAGTCCGGCGCCGAGCCCGCCAGGGCGGCGGCTCCGCCCTCGGTGATGGTCAGGCTGGAGCTGCGGGCCAGCGCGGCGACCAGCTCGGTGACGTAGAGCGGGTTGCCCGCCGCCCCGTCAGCCAGCCGCAGCAAACTGGCGTCAGGCTGGCCACCGGCCAGGGCGGCCACGAGGTCGGTCACCGCGTCCTCGCTGAGCCTGGTGAGCTCGAGCCGGACGGCGTCGCCCGCCATCCGCCGCAGCGCCAGCAGGTCATCGCGCTGGGGCACCGGGCGCATCATCCCCACCAGCAGCAGCGGCACCTGCCCGGCCGAGCGCGCCAGCCGTCTCCACAAGGTAACGCTGGCCTGATCGGCCCACTGCAGGTCATCGACGATCAGGATGGTGGGCCGCACCGCGCACTGCTCGGCGACCAGAGCCAGCAGTTGCTCGGCCAGCACCGTCGGCACGTCGGTCCCGCGGTCGGCGCTGACCTCACCGCGCAGCAGCCGGACGATCGTTTCCCGTCGCGGATTCGTGGACGGCTCGCGCACCCGCAACCCGTCCAGGAAGGGCAGCAACGGCAGAGCCTGCCCGAGCTCGTCGCCGGCCCCCCAGAACATCTGGCAGCCGACCGCGGGCGCTTCCGCCACCGCCGCTCGCACCAGCGCGGACTTGCCGATCCCCGGTTCGCCCTCGATCAGCACCGAGCCGCCGCGCCCTTGGGCCACCTCTTTCACCAGCCCGGTCAGTAGCGCCATCTCGCTCTCGCGTCCGACCAGCGCACCAGCCGGGCTCACCGGGTGCATGGTCCGAACTTTACTACCTGGACATGTGCGGAACAAGCGGACAATTTTCGCACATTAATTCGCCACGCGATTGCGTATGGTACCAGTAAATGCCAGCCCCATGCCCCGTCATGCAAATTGCATGACACATTGCAAGGCAACAGTTGCCGATCATTTTCGTGCACCTGGAAATGAATTCTGCGAGTCAAAAAATATGCAAAATTTTAGTATTTGAAAAAGCCTTACAAATGGCTTACCTTGGTGCTCAAGGCCAAATACTGACAGTAACTCACAGATGACTCAGCGGCGCCGGCGAGTTCGGGTGAGGCGTGCAGCAGGCGGCTGAACTGTATAGATGCCGTGGAGGAGTCATGCTCATTAGGCGAGTTATCATCCCCGTTATCCTAGCACTCGGCGCTGCCGGGTCAATCCTGGCCGGCTCGGCGGTACCCACCGTAGCCGCACAAGCGCCCGCCGCCCACGCACTTGCAATGAACTCTCATGTAACCCCCAAGATGCACTATTACGAGTGAGCTAACCAGGTGCGCGACCCCGGCCTGGCCGCTGATTACCCTGAATCAGCGGCCAGGCCTGTCGTGTCCTTATCGGCCGCCGGGCGGGGGCTTTTGCGCTATGGCCGACTAGCCGCCTGAGTCCGGTCGCAGGCTCGGGCGGAGCCAACAACTTCAGCTGTATTTCTTCACCATCGCCCCCCTCGCCATATAGCTTTACAGCAGTCGCGCGCGCCCGGATCACGGGCTGCGGCATCGCCCGGCGGGTCGGCCCGGAGCCGGTCCAGTCGCTCCTGAGGCGGCCGGGCCGGCTTGGGCCGCGGTTGCGATGGGCATGGGAACGGTGTACAGAAGATTTCACGAATTGTTCCGTGAAATCTGCGTGACCGTCCTGCGCGGCACCGAGAAGGGACGCCCGATGATCGCGCCAGCAAGCCCCACGGTGCGGCGGCGGCGTCTGGCCGCCGAACTGCGCGGGATCAGGGAGAGCAAGGGCAAGAGCGGGGACGCGGTGGCCGCCGCGCTCAAGTGGTCACCATCTAAGATCAGCCGGTACGAACGGGCCAGGACCGGTTTGCGCCCGCGGGAGGTCGAGCGGCTGCTCGACTACTACGGGATCACCGGATCCCAGCGTGACCTGCTGCTCGGGCTGGCCGAGGACGCGGCGCAGAAAGGCTGGTGGGAGGAATTCGCGGACAGCCTTTCCGAGGACTATCAGCAGTTCATCGGCCTTGAGCATGAGGCGACGTCCATCGCCATCTGGCACGTCGACGTGGTCGCCGGCCTGCTGCAGACCGAAGCCTATGCCCGGCACATCATCAGCAGCTACAGCCGGGTCGAGCCAGTCGCGCCGGGCCTGATCGGGCGTATGGTCAAGGTCCGCATGCGCCGCCAGCAGGTACTCGATCGCGAGGACCTGCAGCTGACGGTGGTGCTGGATGAGTCGGTCTTGAAGCGCCGGATCGGCGATGAGTCGGTAATGTACGAGCAGCTTCAGCGGCTCGCGCTAGAAGCTGACCGGCCGAATCTGACGTTGCGGATCCTGCCTCTGGATACGCAGCACACGGTCTTCGGTGAGTCTTTTGTCATATTCAGCTTCGGGGAAGACAGCGACGCGATGCTGCAGGACGTGGTGAGCACTGAGCATCTCAAGAGCGGCTTCATCCTGGAGGGGGAGCGGGAGACGTATCTGCACCGGATCGCATTTCAGATGCTCTCCGAGGCCTCGCTCGATCCGGTGGAGTCCAGGGCGCTTATCCTCGAGACGGCCGAGTCGGATTGGTCAGGTGCCAAGCGGCACGCTAATGCGTAACGCAATCACCGGGTCTCGCATCGTCGCGGAGATGGCCGCTGGGCCCGCCGTTGCCCGTCTGCCTGGCGACCAGTAATCCTGGCGTCTTCTGGCCCGGATGGGCCGGTCGCATGGCCGCGGCCCGGGGTCGCGGCCACGTCTTGGGGAAAGATCCACTCTTCGGTACCGGTGATGCTGTTAGGCTTGTAATGGAGTGGCTACGACAAGTAGGGATTTGCCTACATTGCGTAGCTTTTGCATTTCTGATGATCGCCAACAATCAGTGAGGTACCAACGGTGGGAAGACCTATGCACGGAAATCCGGCCGAAAGGCCAGGTACTGGTTTTTACTGGGTTAAGAGCTCGCTGAGTTTCTCCAACGGCAACTGCGTAGAGGTGGCGAGCCTTCCCGAAGGCGAGATCGGCGTCCGCAACAGCAGGGACTCCGGAGGGCCGGTTCTCCGATTTACACCCGATGAATGGCACGCCTTTCTCGGCGGCGTACGAAACGGAGAATTCGATAGTTTCGGCAGGTGACCATCGGCCCAGCGCCATGGCCTCCTGTGCCTGAGCACTGTCGGTCAGGACACAAGCGGAGGGCCTCTCCCATCCAGGAGGCCCTCCGCTTCTTGGTGACCGGGCCCGGGCCTAGCTGAGCCGCGTCCCTGCGTCCTCGAGGGGGAGGGGGGAGAGTTCGCTGTCGGCCAGGCCGGCGTAGGGGTCGGGGCGGTTCCGGGCCCGACGGCGGTCGTTGGACCAGACGATGAACTCGGCCACCTCGACCAGGGCCACGCAGGCCCCGCCCAAGATCAGCATGGTGATCGGATCCGGGCTCGGGTTGGCCATCCCGGCCACCACGAACACCGCGAAGATCATCACCCGCCGCCACTTGCGGAACCGCTCGTGGGTCAAGATCCCGGCCATGTTCAGCATGATGATCAGCAACGGCACCTCAAAGGCGATCCCGAACGCCAGCACCATCGCCATCACGAAGCTCATGTACTGATCCACCTGCAGGATGTTCGCCACCCCGGCCGGGGTCAGCCCCAGCAGATAATGCATCGACCGGCCCAGCGACCAGTACGCCAGCAGCACCCCGGCCAGGAACAACGGCACCGCCGCGCCGATGAAGATGAACCCCCACCGCTTCTCCCGCGCATACAGCCCCGGCGCGATGAACGCCCACACCTGATACAGCCACACCGGCGAGGACAACACCACCGCCACGATCACCGCCACCTTGACCCGCAGGTAAAACGGATCCAGCGGCCCGTCCAGCGACGGCATGTTCACCCCGAGCGTGCGGCACCCGGTCTGCCCCCGGATCACCGCATGACAGAGCGGCCGCTCGATCACCCGCCACACCGGATTGAAGAAAATAAACCCGACCACCATCCCCGCACCCAGCGCCAGCAGCATCTTGACCACCCGGTTCCGCAACTCCCGGATGTGATCCATCAAAGGCATACGCCCCTCAGGATTGCCCTGACGCTGCGACCGGACCAGATGCTCGCCCACAATCCGCGCCCCCGCAAGAGCACCAGGCAGCTTGGCCATCAGCGCCTCCCGCCGTAACCTCCGACCGCCAGGATCATCCGGGCTGCTGGGTCCGCTGCGCCTCGGCCGAGGTGACGGCGCCTGGCTCGTCCTCGTGCAGGCCCTGCACTTCCCGCTTCAGGATCCGCATCGACTGGCCCAGCGAACGAGCCGCATGCGGCAGCTTCGTCGATCCGAACAGCACGATCAGCACCACGGCTACGATCAGGATCTTCCAGGGGCTGTCGAATAGGTCACCAATCATGTCCGTCCTCCTCGGCGGCCGTTACTCTGGCCAGAACTGGCTGATATGGGTTCGGTCCCGGTCGGCCCGCGGATGGGTGATCCCACTCACATGATTGCCGCCCGCAGCAGTGCGAAGGAGACCCGTGATGGCACAGCCGGGAGACGGCGCAGCGGTAGCCGCAGCCGGATACGGCCACCAGCGGGCGTCACACGCGGACCGCGAGCGGGTCATCGGCATGCTCGAGACCGCGTTCGCGGCGGGCCTGCTTTCCCAGGACGACCTAGATCGCGGCGTGAGCCGGACGCTCGCCTCCCGGACCTATGCCGAACTGGCGGCGGCCGCCGCTGGCCTGCGGGCTCAGCCGGCCACGGCCCCGCGGCCGCGCCGTCCCGCCCGGTCGTCCACGCGACCGGAAAACGCCGCTGCGTGGGCCGTGTGCGGGCTCATAATGACCGCCTTCCTGACGATTGTCATCGTCCCTAGCGGTACCACCACAGGTGTAGTGGCCGTCACGGCCGGCATCGTCTATACCGTGCTGTGGCTGCTGGCCGGGATCATGATGCTCGCTGCCCGGCACGGCTGGCCGCACCTACCCGCCCGCCATCGCCCCGACGATCAGGTACGGTTCGGCGCCGCTGGCCACGGCGTCCGGCAATGGCGCCTGCGGCGGTTCGTGGGATAGGTCTTGCTGGCACGCGAAGAACCTGACGAACGCCCGTCGTTTCCCGCTGCGCTGATCGCGGATCGTCCCGCGCAGCATCGGGTACCTGGCCTCCAGCGCGTCGAGCACCGAGCACTGGGTGGCCGGCCCGGCGACCTCGAGGTGTACCTCGCCGTCCACACGGGCGAGCGTCCGCAGGTGCGCGGGCAGGATAACCCTGATCACGGTGTCTCCCGCTCGCCTACCGACCAAGGCTCGCTCATCGGCAGGGTCTCCCGCTCGCCTACAGACCAAGGCTCGCTCATCGGCAGGGTCTCCCGCTCGCCTACCGACCAAGGCTCGCTCATCGGCAGGGTCTCCCGCTCGCCTACCGACCAGGGCTCGCTCACGGCAGGGTCTGCACCTCGACCGAGAGCACGGCAGGCAGGTCACGGACGATCGGCTCCCAGGTGTCTCCCGCGTCAGCCGAAGCGTAGACCTGCCCGCCGGTGGTGCCGAAGTAGACGCCGCAGTCCTCCAGCGAGTCGACGGCCATCGCGTCGCGGTACACGTTGACGTAGCAGTGTTCCTGCGGCAGGCCCTTGGTCAGCGGCTCCCACTCGTCACCGCCGGTGCGGCTGCGGTAGACCCGCAGTTTCCCCTCGGGCGGGAAGTGGTGGGAATCGCTGGTGATCGGGACGACGTAGACGGTCTCCGGTTCGTGCGCGTGCACGTCGATGGGGAACCCGAAGTCGGTCGGCAGGTCGCCGCTAACCTCGCGCCAGGACTCCCCGGCGTCGTCGCTGCGCATCACGTCCCAGTGCTTTTGCATGTACAGGACGGACGGACGGGACGGGTGCATCGCGATACGGTGCACGCAGTGGCCGACCTCGGCCGCAGGGTCCGGGATCCCCTCGGAGCGCAGCCCTCGGTTCACCGGCCGCCACGTCTGGCCGGCGTCGTCGGACCGGAAGGCGCCCGCGGCCGAGATGGCCACGAAGATCCGCCCAGGCGAGGACGGATCCAAGATGATCGTGTGCAGGCACATCCCGCCCGCCCCCGGCTGCCACGACGGTGCGGAGCTATGGCCGCGCAGGCCGGGCAGTTCCTGCCAGTGCTGCCCGCCGTCGGTCGAGCGGAACAACCCCGCGTCCTCCACCCCGGCGTAGACCGTATCGGGGTCGTCCGGCGCCGGTTCCAGATGCCAGACCCGGGCGAATTCCCACGGATGGGGCGTGCCGTCGTACCACTGATGCGTCCCCGGGGTGCCGTCATAGCCGAACTCGTTGCCGACCGGTGCCCAGCTGCCGCCGCCGTCGTCGGAACGCTGGATGACCTGGCCGAACCAGCCGCTGCACTGCGAGGCGTACAGCCGGTCCGGATCGGCCGGTGACCCCTTGACGTGGTAGATCTCCCAGCCCGCGAAGTGCGGTCCGCTGACGTCCCACTGCTCCCGCCGACCGTCCGCGCTCAGCACGAAGGCACCCTTGCGCGTGCCGACCAGCACTCGTACACCGCTCATCGGTTTCCCCTTTCCGGTCCGAGTTCTATTCCACCGTGATTTTGACGACGGCGCGGCTGGAAACCCATCGCCAATTTCCTGGCACATAAACTCGTCAGCCATTGCCGCAAGCAATGCTTGCGACGGTAAATTAATAATTGCTCCCAAGGAGCGAGGCGGCTCCGGGCGACGTGCAGGGGGCCGGGAAGGCAACGCCGGGACTCCGGCGTTACAGTGCCTGGTGGGATGAAGTGGACCTAGGAGGCTGACTGTGGCGTTGCCCTATGATTCCGCGGCTAAACTGCGCGAATACGCCCACCCCGAGATGATCGTCACGACCGAATGGGTGGCCGAGCACCTGGACGACCCGGGCCTGGTGGTGGCCGAGTCCGACGAAGACGTCCTGCTGTACGAGACCGGTCACATCCCGGGCGCGGTCAAGCTGGACTGGCACACCGAGCTCAACGACCCGGTCACCCGCGACTACGTCGACGGGCCCGGCTTCGCCCGGCTGATGGCGGACAAGGGAATCAGCCGCGACACCACGCTGGTGCTCTACGGCGACCGGAACAACTGGTGGGCCGCGTACGCCCTGTGGGTGTGCTCGCTGTTCGGGCACCCCGACCTGCGCCTGATGGATGGCGGGCGGGCCAAATGGATCGCCGAGAATCGCCCGCTCAGCACCGACGACCCGAAGCGCCCGCGGGCCGAGTACCCGGTCATCGACCGCGACGACGCGCAGATCCGCGCGTTCCAGGACCAGGTCCTGGCCCATCTGGGCCGGCCGCTGATCGACGTGCGGTCACCGGGGGAGTACACCGGCGAGCTGCTGCACATGCCGGACTACCCCCAGGAAGGTGCCCTGCGCGGCGGCCACATCCCCGGCGCCAGGAGCGTTCCCTGGGCCCGGGCCGCGGCCGAGGATGCCACCTTCCGCACCCGCGCCGAGTTGGAGGCCATCTACCTAGACGAGGTCGAACTGCGTCCCGATGACGACGTGGTGGTCTACTGCCGGATTGGCGAGCGGTCCAGCCATACCTGGTTCGTGCTCCATCACCTGCTCGGCTTCCCGCACGTGCGCAACTACGACGGTTCATGGACCGAGTGGGGGAACAGCGTCCGGGTTCCCATCACCCGCGGTGATAGCCCGTGAGCACCCCCACGCTCAACCCGCGGCTCCAGGAGATCGTCGACGACTTCAACGCCATGGCGGACCGGGACCGGCTGCAGCTCCTGTTGGAGTTCTCCCGGGAGCTGCCCACCTTGCCCGATCGATACGCCGAGCATCACGACCTGCTCGAGCCGGTGCCGGAATGCCAGTCGCCGCTGTTCCTGGCCGTTGAGGTCGAACCCGACGCGACCGTCCACCTGTTCTTCGACGCCCCGCCGGAGGCCCCGACCACCCGCGGTTTCGCCGCCATCCTGCACGCCGCGCTGGACGGGCTGGACGCGGACGAGGTGCTGGCCACGCCGGGGGAGTTCTCCAGCCAGCTCGGACTGCAGGACCTGGTCAGCCCGCTGCGGCTGCGCGGCATGGCGGCCATGCTGGCCCGGATCAAACGTCAGGTCCGCGAACAGCGCGGCTGATCCGCCGTCGGTTGCACCTCGCCAGAACCGGCACCCTCCTGGCCCGCGCCAGGAGGGTGCCGCCTTAGGCGCTACGCAGCGGCGAAAAGTACGGAGCAGCATTTAGGGTCAAGCCGGTTTACTGTTGGCCTGTGGCCGATACCAGGCAAGGCGGCACGCTCGCCCGGACGCACGAAGGGCAGCCCGGCCTGCCCCGCGGCCGGAGCCGCCTGCCGCTGCGCGCCGTCCGCGCCTCGCAGCGGGAACGGCTGCTCCGGTCGGTGATCGCCGCGGTGTCCGATATCGGCTACCCGGCCGTCACCGTGGCCGACGTGGTGCGGCGGGCCCGGGTGTCCCGTGCCGCCTTCTACGCCCATTTCGCGGACAAGGAGGAGTGCTTCCTGGCCGCGACCGGCGAAGGCCGACGCCTCATGTTCGCCCGCGTAGTGGCCGCAGCTCGTGCCCTGCCGGGTGATGCCCCGGATGAGGAGGTGATCCGGGCCGCGTGCCGGGCGTTCCTGGCCTTCCTAGCCGATGAGCCGGCCTTCGCCCGAGTCTTCTACATCGATATGCCGGCCGCCGGCCCGCAAGCGGTCGGACGGCTTGAGTTCGCCGGCCGGAGGTTCGCCGACCTGAACCGGACCTGGCACCGGCGCGCGCGCGAGCGGCACCCGGACTGGCCGGTCGTCCCCTATGAGGCATACCTGGCCCTGGCCGGGGCGACCGCCGAGTTGGTGCGGTCGATGGTCCGCGCGGACCGGACCGACGAACTACCGGACCTCGAGGACACGCTCGTGTCGCTGCACCTGGCCGTCCTCGCAGCCCGCCCCTGGAACTCACATGAGGAGGCACGATGACATCTCGGCCCGATTTCGGACCCGACTACGGTCAGGAACTGTGGGAGGCCCCGGCCCCCGCGCCGGAGGTGCTTGAAGAAGAGCGAGGAGAGCTATTCGAGGGGGAGCGGGAGCTATACGAGCACGAAGCCGGAGAGCAGCAGGTGAACTACCCCGGCCTGGAAGACAACGAGCTTCATGTCCAGGGCCAGGTCTGTGACCGGTGCGGGGGGCCCATCACCGCCACGCAGGAGGCGCGCCGGCACCTAGACGGTCACTGGACGCACGAGATCTGCCCGGTCCACCACCACCCCGCCTAAGCAAGAACGGCTCCGGTCACGGTCCGACGGCTCCATCGCGGCGCAGCCCGTCCTGCGCGTATTCGACGAGCAGGTCGCTGAACGACAGACCGCGCTGTTCGGCCTGGGCGGCGATCCGCTCGGCCAGCAGGGTGGGCAGGACGACCGTGCGGCGCACGCAGTCGTCGCTCTCCCAGACCTCGTCCTCAGACACGCTCTCTCCTCTCCTGGGTCAGGTGCGCCGGGTCCTGCGGCGCGACGTAGCGGCGCAGGATACGGTCACTCAGCAGGCCCAAGCAGCTCAGGTTGGGGAAGCCAGGGCCCTGCGCCAGGCCGGCCACCACCGGCAGATGCAGCGGCGGGCACAGGCCCGCGACCGACAGGTCCACGTCGATCCGCTGCTCGAGTTCGGCGCCCGCCAGCGCCTCGGCGAGCCGGCCGCGCGCCTGCTCGCCGAACAGGCCCTCGAACCAGCGGGACTGGAAGCCGATCGCGACGACCACCAGGTCGTAGGCCACCTGCTCTCGTTCGTCGCCATACTCGATCGTGACGGCCACCTGCCGCTCGCCGGCCTGGATGGCCACCGCCCGCCCGGCCAGCGCGCGGAAGCCGCGGGAGGCGTTCAGGGTCGTCTCGGCCTGCCGCGAGAAGACACCCCGGTCGGTGCGGACCAGGAATTCGCGCCGGTGCGCCTCGGCCAGCCCGGGCCAGTCTCCGGGGTCGGAGTACAGCCGGTTCTCCTCGTAGCTCTCCCCGCGCGAGTACAGCACGCCTCGGCTGGTCAGCACGTCGACTGACGAGTGCTTGGGCAGCTTGCTGACCAGGCTGATGACGACGGAAGCCGCCGTCTCGCCGCTGCCGATCACGCACGCGTTCAGGGCCACCCGCGTGCTGAGCGCATGTTCGTGCAGCCAGTAGCTGCGCCCGTCGAGCACCCGCGGGTGCCGGTCCGGCTGGCCTGTGACGCGGATCGGCGGGCCCGCCCCGGTGACGACCACCCCGTCGGCCCAGATGGCCTCTCCGGGCTCCACCGACAGCCGCCACCGGTCGCCATCGGCCTCCAGGCCGACCATCTCGGCCGTGATGATCTCAGCCTGCGCCTTCTCGGCCACCTCGCGCAGGTACCAGCTCCACTGCCGGTGCGTTGGCCGCATCCGGCCGCGATCCACCCAGTCGGCATACGCGCCCCGTGCGATGAGGTGCCGCTGCCAGCTGTAGTCGGCCATCGCCGCGGTGACCGCTGCCGACGCCGGTCCCCAGCTACCGGCGTACGGGAACCCGACGTCCTTCTCCGGTGGTGTACCCAGCGGCAGCAGGCCACTGGTGTAGCCCTGCCGTCCGCTCCAGTTCCCCGCGACCGCGCCCGGGTCGATCAGCACCACCCTCGGCGCACCGAACCCCGCCGTTTCCAGGGCCCGCGCCTTGGCGGCGATCGCGATTCCCTTCGGCCCCGCGCCTACCACAGCCAATGTCGGCATGATCGCGAGGATAACCGCTGTCCCTCCCGCGCCGCCTTGGCCTGGCCACCCCTGCCGACCAGGATCTAGCCGCGGCCCTCCGCCGGCCGTAGGGTAAAACGATCACCCTAACCAGAGGAGCGTCGATGAAGACCAAGGCAGCCGTCGTCTACGAGCCGGGCAAGCGCATCGAGATCGAGGAACTCGACCTGGACCGCCCGCAGGACGGCGAGGTCCTGATCCGCTACCTGTACGCGGGCCTATGCCACTCCGACATCCACGTTGCGCACGGGGACCTCGAGGCACGGCTGCCGATGGTCCTCGGCCACGAGGGCGCCGGGATCGTCGAGGAGGTGGGGCCGGGCGTGACGCGGGTGAAGCCCGGTGATCACGTCGTCTGCTCGTTCATCCCGAACTGCGGCATCTGCCGCTACTGCGCCACCGGGCGCCAGTCGATCTGCGACTGGGGCGCGACGATCCTGGAGGGTTACCTGCCCGGCGAGCACTTCCCGCTGACCGGCCCGCGCGGCCAGTACGGCGCCATGTGCATCCTCGGCACCTTCAGCCAGTACGGCGTGATCCACCAGAACTCGGCGGTCAAGGTCGACGACGACCTGCCGCTGGACAAGGCCGTGCTGGTCGGCTGCGGCGTACCCACCGGCTGGGGTTCGGCCGTCAACACGGCCAAGGTCTCGCCGGGCAACACCGTCGCGATCTTCGGCATCGGCGGCATCGGGATCAACGCGGTGCAGGGCGCCCGCTACGCCGGCGCGAAGAACGTCGTCGCCATCGACCCGCTGGAGAACAAGCGCGAGAAGGCGATGGAGCTCGGCGCGACCCACGCCTTCGCCACCGCGGAGGAGGCCCAGGAGGCCATTATCCAGATGACCCGGGGCCAGGGCGCCGACTCGGCCATCCTCACCGTCGACCTCATGACCGCCGAGGTGGTGGGGGCGGGGTTCAACGCGGTCGGCAAGGACGGCATCGTCGTGCTGACCGGGCTGAACAAGCTGCTGGAGCCGACCATCCAGCTGCCCGGGACCATCTTGACGCTGTTCCGCAAGACGGTGAAGGGCAGCCTGTTCGGTGACTGCAACCCGACCACCGACATCCCCAAGATCCTGGGCCTGTACCAGGCCGGCGACATCAAGCTCGACGAGATCATCACCAGGACCTACACCCTGGATCAGGTCAACGAGGGTTACGAGGATCTGCTGGCCGGCAAGAACGTGCGCGGCATCGTCGTCCACGAGCACTGATGACCAAACAGGTTGTCGGGCGCCAGCGCGAGCTGGAGCTGGTGCGAGCCGCCCTCGCGTCTGGCGCCCACATCCTGCTCGAGGGGCCGCCGGGCACCGGCAAGTCCACCCTGCTGCGGCAGGTCGCGGCGGCCCGGCACGCCGAGTTCGTGCTCGTCGAGGGCAGCGCCGAGCTGACCCCGGCTCGCCTCATCGGCTCCTTCGACCCGGCGCTCGTGCTGGAGCAGGGCTACCGGCCGGAGAACTTCTCCGACGGGCCGCTGGTCCGGGCCATGCGCGAGGGCGGGCTGTTGTACGTGGAGGAGCTCAACCGGGTGCCGGAAGAGACCATCAACGTCCTGCTCACCGTGATGTCCGAGGGGGAGATCAACGTGCCGCGGCTCGGCCGCGTCGCCGCCGACGACAGCTTCCGGCTGGTCGCGGCCATGAACCCGTACGACTCGGTAGGCACCTCCCGGCTGTCAATGGCGCTGTACGACCGGACCTGCCGGATCTCGGTCGGCTACCAGGACGCCGAGCAGGAACGCCAGATCGTCCGGCTCTCGGCCGAGCAGGCCAAGCCGGTCCTGGTCGCCGAGGCGGTGGCGCTCACCCGGGCCACCCGTGAGCATCCCGACCTGCGCTCGGGCGCCTCGGTCCGCGGCGCCATCGACTACGCCCGGCTGGTCCCCGAGCTGACCGACATCCGCGCTGTCCCGGCCGATGACTGGCAGGCGGGGCTGGACGCGGCCCTGACTACCCTGTCCGGCCGGGTCCGGCGGCACGAATCCTGCCGGCGGTCCGCCAACCAGGTCATCGAGGAGATCTTCCGGAGCGTTCGGTCCGCCCAGTCGGCCGACTCGGGGGGAGGCGACACCGGCCCGGGGGAATGACCGGCCCGCCGACCGCGCCGGCGGCAGGCGGGCCGCGCCGGCCATCACCCAAGTCGGGACACCCCGAGGGCAGGACGGTCGGGCGGCACGAGCTGGCCCGTCACCCCCGGTTCGCCGAGATCAGCCCCGCGGCCGGGACGCTCGACGAGGAGGCCATGAGCCGGGCCCTGGCCGACGACCCCACCGCGTTTGAGCTGCTCGCCCTCATGACCACGGCCACCGATGAGCGCCTGCGGGCCGCCGCGATCCGGCTCAGCGCCCAGATCGTGCTCGACCGGGCCCGCGCCGGGCGGCCCGCGATACACGGGACCTCGCGGCTGCGGCCCGCCCGCGGGGCCACCGACGGCGACCTGGACCTCGACGCCTCGATCGACGGGATCTCCGCCGCCCGTCCCGGGCCGGTCGGGCACGACGACCTGACCACCGTGCACTGGGCCCGGCCGCGCACCGCCTTCGCGGTCGTGGTCGACCGGTCCGGATCGATGAGCGGCGCCCGGCTGGCCGCGGCGGCGACCGTCGCCGCCGCGTGCGCGCTGCGCGCCCCGCAGGAGCACGCCGTGCTGTCCTTCGCCGCGACCGTCGAGGTGATCAGGCCCCTGGGCAGCGACATCGCGCCCGCGGCGGTGGCCGAGCGGCTGCTGAGGCTGCGCGGGCACGGGGTGACCAGGCTGGCCGACGCGCTGAAGGCCGCGCGCGAGCAGCTGGCCGCGGCCCGGGCCCGGCGCCGGGTCGTCATCCTGCTGTCCGACTGCCGCAGCACCGATGAGGACGACACCCTCGAGACCGCCTGCAGCCTGCCCGAGCTGATCATCCTGGCCCCGGCTGATGATCACGAGCAGGCGGCCCAGCTCGCTGGCCTGTCCGGCGCCCGGTGGGCCCCCGTCGCCCACCCGCTGGACGCGGCAGCCGCCCTCGATCAGCTCCTGGAAGCCCCGGCGGCCGAAACTGGCCGGCCAGCGGACCCTCGCTTAGGGTTCTGGCATGGACCTCATCCAGGCGCTCAACCGCGGGCTCCCGCCGGAACGTCTCGTAGTCGACCCCGACGTGCTCGCCGCGCTCTCGCACGACGACGCCGAGTGGGCGCCGGCCGGACAGGCCGCCGTCGGAGTCCGGGCCCGCACCGAAGCCGAGGTCCAGCATGTGGTGCGCACCTGCGCGGAACTCGGCGCCCCGATCGTGCCGCGCGGGGCGGGCACCGGGTTGTCCGGTGGCGCCAACGCGGTCGGCGGCTGCGTCATCCTCGACCTGTCCGCGATGAACCAGATCCTCGAGATCGACGCCGACAACCTCCTGGCTGTCGTACAGCCGGGCGTGATCAACGCTGATCTCAAGGCCGCCGTGGCCGAGCACGGCCTGTGGTACCCGCCCGACCCGGCCAGCGCCCCGTGGTCCACCATCGGTGGCAACGTCGCGACCAATGCGGGCGGCCTGTGTTGCCTGAAGTACGGCGTCACCCGCGACTACGTGCTGGGCCTGCGCGCCGTCGTCGGCGGGCCGGTCGGCTACGGCGAGGCGGTACGTCTCGGGCGGCGGACCACCAAGGGCGTCGCCGGGCTCGACCTGGTGGGGCTGTTCGTCGGCTCCGAGGGCACGCTCGGGGTGGTGACCGAGGTGACGCTGCGGCTGCGCCCCGCCCGGGTCGGGACACCGCGGACGGTGGTCGGCGCCTTCGGTGACCTGGTCACGTCCGGCCAGGCCGTAGCCCAGATCACGCGGCGCGGGCTGACCCCTGCGGTCCTGGAGCTCCTGGACCGGGCCAGCTTGGAGGCGGTCGAGGACTGGAAGCACATGGGCATCGAGGCGGACGCCACGGCCCTGCTGCTGGCCCGCGTCGACACCCCGGGGGATTCGGGCGCGGCCGAAGCGGCCGACATCGCCGCCACCATGACCGACGCCGGGGCCCTGTGGGTCGAGCAGTCGACCGATGACGCGGAGGCCGAGGCGCTGTTCGAGGCCCGGCGGCTGGTCTACCCGGCGTTCGAGCGGCTCGGCCCCGTGCTCACCGAGGACGTCTGCGTGCCGCGCTCCCGAGTGCCCGCGATGCTGGAGCAGGTGACCCAGATCGGTGCGCGGCACGGGCTGCGGATCGCGACGGTCGCCCACGCCGGTGATGGGAACCTGCACCCATTGCTGGTCACTCCGCCGGGCGACGCCGCCGCCCGGCAGCACGCCCAGGCGGCGTTCGAGGAGTTGCTCGACGCGGCGATCGCGCTCGGCGGCACGGTGACCGGTGAGCACGGCGTCGGGATCCTCAAGCGCGACGGCATGCGCCGAGAACTCGACCCAGGATCCCTCGCCCTGCAATCCGCCATACGCCGGGCCCTCGACCCGCGCGAGATCTTCAACCCCGGCAAAGGCTAGTCAGCATGGCCGCCGCCGATGACGTGCGCCGCCTCGCGCTGGCCCTGCCGCACGTGGAGGAGATCGACAGTGACGGCTTCGACTTCCGGGTCGGCGGCAAGGGATTCGTATGGTCCTACCCCGAACGCAAGCCCGGCCAGCCCCGGGTCATCCGGACCGACATCGCCGTACTGTTCGTCGGCGATGAGGCCGAGAAGCAGGCCCTGCTCCTGGGCGAGCCCGGGATCTTCTTTACCGCCCCCGGCTACGACGGCTGGCCGCTGGTCATGCTGCGGCTGGCACAGGTCAACCTCGACCGCCTGACCGAGCTCGTGACCGACGCCTGGCGGATGCGCGCCCCCCGCGACCTGGACCTAGGCCCTCCCTCCCCGTCTCACGGTCAGCCCAGGGCCTGAACCGGACAAGATCCGCCTAGAGGATGACGGCCATGTAGAGCTCGTCGACGAACCGGCCGTCGACGAGCAGGCACTGCGCGCGGCGCCCCTCGACCGAGAAGCCCATGCGCTCGTACAGCCCGGCCGCGCGCTGATTGTGGACCGGCGCGGTCACCCGCCGCTGTCCGCCGGGGCTACCGGCGCGGTGAGCTCCAGCTGGATGCCGTCCGGGTCTTCGAACGGCAGCACGTCGATGCCGAAGCCCGCCAGGCGCGTGATCGCGCCGTGGGTCACGCCACCTTCGTCGAACAGCCGGACCGCCTGCTCCAGGTCCTCGCGGCTGGCCACGTCGAAGCTGAGATGGTCCAGGCCCACCCGGTCCGGGTCGAAGGCGTCACCGGCGGGCGCCATCGGCCGCAGCCCCATCAGCAGGTTGCCTCGGATCATGACCACGCCGCCGAACAAGATCTTGAATGCCTCGTCCGCGCCGGGGGCGTCGTCCGGCGGCGATTCCACCGCGACCTGGAAACCGAGCAGGCTGGTGTAGAACTCGCGGCTCCGCTGCACATCCGTCACGGTCAGCCGCAAATGATGAATCCCGCCCGTCGAAATCTGTCCTGCCACTGGGTCCTCCCTGCGCCGCTCCGCATTAACGTTCATAGCATCCCAGCCGCCACGCCCGGCGCCAACGGGCAATATTCCGGTCGCCGTGGCCGCCGGGAACGTTCACACTGGCCAGATGAGTCGAACCGTCAGCGCGTTGGTGACCTGGGACGACACGTACCTCGGGACCATCGGGCCGGTTGCCGTCGGGGTTCCGTGGTGGGTAGAGGTCGAGCCCGTCGTGGCCTGTCTGCATGAGGCGCTCGGCGTCCCGGTCTTCGTGCTGCGCCTGCTGACCGTCGAGGGCGGGGACGTGCACGGCGACTTCCACCCGGGAAACTGGCGCAGCGACGGGGGCCCGCCGGTCGTCCTGGACTGGGCCGACGCTCACCTCGGGAACCCGACGCTGGACGGGCTGCGCGCCCGTGACTTCCTGCCCGAGAGCAAGCGGCCCATCGCGGTCCGGGCCTGGATCCGGGCCTGGACAGCGCGCCGTCCCGGCTGCGACCCGGCCCGGGCCCTCTCCGTCGCCGAACCGCTCGCCCATCTCGCCTACGCCGTCCGCTACCAGGAATTTCTCGACGGTATCGAGCCATCAGAGCGGATCTACCACCAAGGCGATGCCGCGGCCAGCATCCGTGCCGCCCTGAAAGCGCGGTAAGGCGGCGATGGGTATTTCGGCGCACATCGCGCGGTTGCGGGCCGCCGTAGGGCACGACCTCCTCCTGCTGCCGTCCGTTTCGGTGCTCCCCGTCGATTCGGCTGGGCGCCTGCTGCTCGTCCGGCACGCTGGTCATCACGACGGATGGGCGGTACTT
The DNA here is from genome assembly GCA_963722055.1 of uncultured Actinomycetes bacterium. Taxonomy (GTDB): domain Bacteria; phylum Actinomycetota; class Actinomycetes; order Streptosporangiales; family Streptosporangiaceae; genus Palsa-504. The sequence goes on from CAVRLA010000012.1 coordinate 100,302, forward strand.
GGGGGCGCCGTCGAGGTCGGCGAGTCTCCGGCGCAGGCAGCGGTCCGGGAGACCCGTGAAGAGATCGGCGTCGAGGTCCGGCTGGTACGACTGCTGGACGTCCTGGGCGGCCCGGATTACGAAGTCAGCTACCCGAACGGCGACCGGACCGCCTACGTGACCGCGATGTATGAGGCCGCGATCATCGACGGCTCCCCGGCTGTCCGCGATGACGAGCTCAGCGACCTCGCGTGGTTCACCCCCGCGCAACTCGCCGGATTGGAGCTGAGCCGGTTCGCTCGTGCGCTGCTCTCGGCCACGGGGTACCTCTGAGCCGGGCTGCTACCCGGCGCGGGCCGGAGGCCCGTGGCTGTGCAGCACCCTGGTCCGGTCCGGATTCCACGCCGTGGTGGTCCCGTCGGCGTTCAGCACCAGCGTCCAGCCCCAGCGGTGAATGACGACCTGGTGGTGGAAGCTGCACAGGAGGACGCAGTCCTTGAGGCTGGTGGGGCCGCCGTGAGCCTTGTGCTTGACGTGGTGGACCTGACAGGCCGCGGCGGGCTGGCGGCAGCCGCCGGGCCAGCGGCAGCGCCGGTCGCGCAGGATGACCGCGTTGCGGATCGCGGGCGGGATCGTCTTGGCGTAGCCGATGTCCAGCGGCAGGCTCGGTCCCGCCAGCCGGGCGCCAAGTTGCTGGGTCCGCAGGAAGCTTGCGAGCCCGCCCGGGCCCGACAGCAGGTCCACCGCTTTGCCGATGATCGCCTTCTGCAGCGCCTCACGGGACGGCGAGGTCGCCGGCCGGGAGTCCGCCCGGCCGCTGTCGGTCGGGCCGGGGCGGTCGGCGGCATGGTCCAGGCGGTCCAATTCCACGCACAGCCGCACCAGGTCATCCAGCACGCCTGGATCCACCTCGCCGGTGACGATCGGGGCGATGATCGCGTCGCAGGCCATGGCCCGGGCGGCTTTGCCGTCCAGCCACGCCCCGCCATCACCCCCGCCGCCCTCGGAAGCGGCCGCGCGTCGAGCGGCCCACCGGGCGGCCATCTCGGCGATCCACTGGCCCTGCAGCACCGATCCGTCATCGAGGTCGCGCAACTCGGCCAGCGAGATGTGTCCCCAGACCTTCACCGGCTGCCCGGCCCGCTCCGGGAGCATCCCGCTTGCGATCAGGCGTCGCATCGCCTCCTGCAGCGCGTCGTGGTAGCGCTGCTCCCGGGTCCGGGTGTCCTCCGCGCCCATCGGCGCCGACAAGGATTCCAGCACCGCGGTCACCACCGCCGCGCACTCAGGGGTGAGATCGCCGGTGATGACCCCGGCGCCGTCGAACGTGGTCTCAACCCGGACGGACCGGTCCTCGAACGCCTCATCCAGCCGGTCGCCGTCCTCATCGGACTCGGGCAGGGACCGGGTGTACATCTCCGCGGCCAGCTGAACCAGATCCTCCAGGTGTGCCCCGGCCTTGGCGGCGGCGACCAGGATGGCGTCGGCGGCATCCCGGCAGTCGGCGGGCAGCTTGTCGCTCCACTCGCAGATCTTCCGGGCGTAGGACTCAGAGACGTTCCGCTCGGCTAGCGCCTGAACCACGTGCGGATGCGCGGCGGCGCGGTGGGCCCAGGCCAGGTACCCGGCCGCGGCGCCCCTGGTGATCCGGGTCCGGTGGATCAGCCAGGACCGGGGACTGTAATCCGCGTCCGCGGAATACCCCTGGGCTGCGGTGAACGCGCCCAGCACCTTGGCCCGGATGGCGGTCTTGACCGCGTCCATCTCCTCCAAGGCCAGCAAGCACTCGGCCTGAGCCTCGGCGGCCATCGCGGTATGGTCGGCGGCGGCCAGGTAGCCCATTACGGTGCGAAGCATCCCCAGGGCCTCATGGGTAGAGACGAACGCGGGATTATCGCTCACCGGGGTGCTCACCTCCGTCCGAGATGGTCGCGGGCCGACGGCTAATGATGTGGGTTCGAGGCCTGACATTCTCCTGTTGAAGATCTTGTTTCACTCACTAGTTCGATATTATCTGTTAGCTGCGACATTTTGACGAACGCCACGCCGATTCGGAGATTTCGTGCCCGAATAAGCTCGCAAGTCGCCCCGGAAAGGGGTACCACAGAGCGTTCACTGCGAGGTCGCGGCGAGGTGTCCATTCACGGGGTGCCATGAGCTTGTTTAGCTGACTGCCTGCAGAAGACAGACACACGGGCCGACCCACCGCAGCCGTTTGACCTTGTCGCAGCGTGAAGGTGTCTCCTGGAGGCATGCGGATCGGAGAACTCGCCGGCCTCGTCGGCATCAGCACCCGGGCCATCCGGCACTACCACCGCGTCGGGCTGCTGCCCGACCCCGCGCGCAAGGCGAACGGCTACCGCGAGTACTCGCTGCGCGACGCCGTCGAACTGGCTCGTGTCCGGCGCCTCACCGAGCTGGGCCTGAGCCTCGACGAGGTGGGTGACGCGCTGGCCGGCGACGCCGGCCGGGACCTGGTGGAGATCCTCCGCGAGCTCGACGCCGACCTGGCCCGCCAGGAGACCGACCTGCGCCAGCGCCGGGCTCGGCTGGCCCAGATGCTGCGGCAGGCCGAGGCGGGCGGCAAGCTCTCCGAGCAGGCGCCTGTCTCTGCCGGGCTGGCCGAGTTGTTCGACCGCATGGCCCGCGTCGCCGCGGGACGGCCCGGGCCGGAGCCGGCGATGGCGGCGAAGGACCGCGACCTGATGGCCCTGCTGGAGACCGCGTCCCCGGCTCACGGCACCGGATGGCTCGGCGTGCTCACCCGGACGCTGAACTCCGATCCCGGGGCCGCCGAACGGGCCTACGCGGTCTACGCGCGCCTCGATGAGCTGGCCGGCTCTCCGTGGACGACCCCCGGGTTGAGGCGACAGCCCAGGCCATCGTCGATGCGATCCCGGAGCCGGCGCGGCAGGCGATCCGGTTCCCTGACGGTGGCTTTGAGGAAACGGATGAGGGTTTCGCCGCGGCTTTCTACGCGGACTTCGCCCCGGCCCAGGCCGCCGCGATCCGCCGCGCCGTCGACCTGATGAGACAGGCGCGCCGGTCATGACGGCCTGCGCCCGCACCTTCCGCTACTACGCCGCCGACCCCGCAGCCGCCGTCGCCGCGATCCGGACCCGCATCCCCGCGCTGCAGACCACGCCGTCCCGATGAACAGGAGACCCATACCATGACTTCGCAGATCACCTCGCCCGCCGCGAACGCCGAGCTGGTGCGCACAGGATTCCGGGCGTTCAACGCCGGCGACGCCGACGAGTGCCTGACCCTTGCCGCCCCGGACCTCATTATGAACCTGGCTGAACTGCCTGAGCCCCAACACGGGCGCGAGACATGGCGGCAGGGCTTCGAGATGATCAAGCACGCCTTCCCCGACCTGCAGGCGTACATCGAGGACATCGTCGCCGCCGGGGACAAAGTCGCCGTCCGCCTGCGGTTCCGCGGCACCCGCTCCGGCGAATTCCTCGGCCTACCCGCGACCGGCCGCACCATCGAGTACGTCAGCCACGAGTTCTACCGCATCGCCGACGGGCTTATCGCCGAAGAATGGATCTGCTCAGACACGGCCACCCTGCTCCGCCAGCTCAGCTGACGTGCTCCCATGGCCAACTAGCATGTTCCGTCACAGCTACGATCCCCGTGAATGGACACGCGGCGAGCTTGCGGCAATAAAGACCCATTCGCGGCCCGGGCAGTCCGGCGGTCGTGTTCACGAGTTCTGAGGAGGCCGCAGCAGGCACTGAGCGTCAGGCCAGGGCGAAGGTGGTGGTTCTGGTCCAGCGCCTTCCAGCAGCCTGCTGTGTCATCAGAGTGACCACGGTGGCGTGTGCGTACGGCTGGCTCAGCCTCTTTTTCTAATTAAATTAATGACGTCAGCCGATCATGGGCCGCCGCCGGGCCCGGGCCTTGCCCTCCGCGGATCCGCGCCCGGCGGGGGAGTCGGCGGGCTGGGGACCTAGCCCGTGCCGGACCAGGGACTGCGCCGTCCGGAGTACCGCGTCGAGCGAACCCCGGCGCGGATTCCACCACTCGGCCGCCCAGTTGAGCGCGCCCAGCACCAGCATCCGGGCGGCCATCGGGTCCAGATCGGGCCGCAGCAACCCGGCGTTATCGGCGTCCTGCAGCAGCTTGCGCCACATGTCACCGTACTGGGATGCCTCGGCCGCGTACCTGACCGCGATGCCTTCAGGAACCTGTCCGGCGTTCCGGATCGACGCGGTGGTGTAGTCGGAGATCTCCAGCGAGTACCGCAGGTGCGCCTCGACCGCGGCGTCGATGCGGTCGAGCGGGTCGGCATCGGACGGCAACGCGGCCATCACCCGGGCCATGTGCTCGCGCATGTGCGCGATGCCCGACCACATGACTTCCTCGACCAGGTCATCGCGGGACGCGAAGTAGTAGTAGATGGCCGGCGTCTGGATCTCGGCCCGATCGGCCACGTCGCTCAGCCGGGTGCCCGCGTAGCCCTTCCGGCTCAGTACGTGTGCGGCGGCATCGAGGATGCGCTCCCTGGTCCGCGCGGACTTGGAGCCCGCATCACCCGGGCCCTTGTCCTCGTGAGCGTCCGGTTTTCTAGGCACGGGTCAACTATAGGATTCCGGCGTCAGCCAGCGCCGGGTCAGCGATCGAGCCAGCCAGCGCGAGGTCAGCGATCGAGCGAGCCAGCGCGAGGTCAGCGATCGAGCCAGCCAGCGCGAGGTCAGCGATCGAGCGAGCCAGCGCGAGGTCAGCGATCGAGCCAGCCAGCGCGAGGTCAGCGATCAAGCCAGCCAGCGCGAGGTCAGCGATCAAGCCCTCCGCGCGAGATCAGCTGTGCCGCTATCACGTTCCGCTGGATCTCGTTGGTGCCCTCGCCCACGATCATCAGCGGTGCGTCGCGGAAGTAGCGCTCGACGTCGTACTCGGTCGAGTAGCCGTAACCGCCGTGGATCCTGACCGCGTTGAGCGCGATCTCCATGGCCGCCTCCGAAGCGAACAGCTTGGCCATGCCGGCCTCCATGTCACATCGCTGCCCGGCGTCGTACCGCTCGGCGGCGTATCGCACCAGCTGCCGGGCGGCGGTGAGCTTGGCCGCCATGTCGGCCAGGAGCCCGCCGATCGCCTGGTGCTTCCAGATCGGCACGCCGAAGCTTTCCCGCTGCTGCGCGTAGCGCAGCGCGTCGTCGAAGGCCGCCTGGGCCACCCCGACCGCCCGGGCGCCGACATTGATGCGGCCGATCTCCAGGCCCCGCATCATCTGGGCGAAGCCGTGGCCCGGCTCGGCGCCGAGCAGGGCGTCGGCGGGCGCGCGGTAGTCGGTGAAGGACAGCTCGCAGCTCTCCACGCCCTTGTAGCCGAGCTTCGGCAGGTCGCGCGAGACCACCAACCCGGGGCCGTGCTCGACCAGCAGGATGCTGATGCCCTTGTGCCGTGGCCGCGCCTGCGGGTCGGTCTTGCAGAGCAGGGCGATCAGCTGCGACCGGCGCGCGTTGGTGATCCAGGTCTTGGCCCCGTTGACCAGGTAACCGTCACCGTCTGGGCGCGCGGTGGTGGTCATGGCCTGCAGGTCGGAGCCGCCGCCCGGTTCGGTCAGGGCCATCGCGGCCCGGACCTGGCCCGTGGCCATCCGAGGCAGGTAACGCTGCTTCTGTTCCTCGGTGCCGAAGTGCAGCAGCATCTTGGCCACTACCGTGTGCCCGCCCATCGCGCCGGCCAGGGTCATCCAGCCGCGGGCCAGCTCCGCGGTGACCTCCGCGTAGCACGGCGTCGAGACCGGCGCGCCACCGTACGGCTCGGGAATGGCCAGCCCGAAGATCCCCATGGCCTTCATCTGGCCGATCAGCTTCTCCGGGTACTCGTCGGCGTGCTCGAGCTCGCGCGCCACCGGCCGTACGTCGCGGTCGACGAACTCCGCTACGGTGTCGACGACCGCGCGTTCCTCCGCGGAAAGACTGCTCACCATCTGCTCCCTGAGGGTCGGCCTTAGCATTAATTAGACCCCTCCCGCGCCCGGAGGAGCGTAACCATGCAGGAAGGCCCGTACTTCGACGAGCTGACCGTCGGCCAGGAGTTCGGCGGGGCGCCGGGCATCACGCTGACCTCCGGGCTGGCCGCGGCGCATCAGGCCATTACCGGGGACCGGCTGGCGCTGTCCACCGACCACGATCTCTGCCGGCAGGTCACCGGCGGTGCCCCGCTCGCGTCGCCCAGCCTGGTCTGGGACGTCGCGATCGGGCAGTCCACGGTGGTCACGCGGCACGTCAAGGCCAACCTGTTCTACCGCGGGCTGGCCCTGCGCCGCGCCCCGCGGCTCGGCGACACGCTCCGGACCGCCACTCAGATCGTCGCGCTGCGGCAGAACCAGCCGCGCGAGGGCCGCCCGCCGACCGGCCTCGCGGTGCTGCGGATCACCACCGTGGATCAGGACCGGCGGCCCGTGCTCGACTTCTGGCGCTGTGCCATGCTGCCCCTGCGCGACCGGGACCGTCAGACCGGGCACGCCGACGAGCTGGCCTCGGTCGGCCAGCCGGCCGACACCCAGAATCTGGCCGAGCTGGTCAGCGGCTGGCGGTTGGACTTGTTCGCCCGGCAGGCCGGGGGCCCTCGCGTGGGTGAGCTGCGGGCCGGGCAGAGCTGGGCGGTGCCGGGCGGCGATGTGGTCTCTGGCGCGCCGGAACTGGCCCGGCTGACCCTCAACGTGGCGATCGTGCACCACGACGCGCAGGCCGGTGGCGGCCGGCGGCTCGTCTATGGCGGCCACACCATCGGGCTGGCGCTGGCCCAGGCGGTCCGCTCGCTGCCGTCCCTGGTCACGGTGGCGGCCTGGCACGGCTGCGACCACCTGGGCCCGGTGCACGAGGGGGACACGCTGCGCAGCACGATCTCCGTGGAGCAGGTTGACCCGCGCCCGGGCGGCGGCGGGCTTGTCCACCTGCGCTCCCAGGTCCGGGCGCAGGCGCCCGACGGAGACGACGGCCTCGGCTGGCCCGTCGGCGCCATCTCGCCGAGCGGGCTCGGCTGGCCAGGCGGGGAAGCAGGACGCGACCGGCATGAAGGGTCCGCCCCGCGAGACGTCCTGGACTGGCGGTACATCGCCGTCGTCGCGTGATCCGGTCCTGGATAGTCGCACCCAGGACCGTTCCATCAAGAGGTCTTACCGCATCAGGCCGTAGCCGCCGATAATGGCGACCATGTACCCAGGCACCTACGCGGCGCAGGCGCCGGACCGGATCGCCGCGATCATGGCCGGGACCGGGGAGACCGTCACCTACGGCGAGCTCGAGCGGCGCTCGGCCCAGCTGGCCCACGTGCTGTACGACGCCGGGCTGCGGTCCGGCGACGTGGTGGCGCTGCTGACCGAGAACAACCTGCGCGCCTTCGAGGTGTACTGGGCTGCGATGCGGTCCGGGCTGTTCATCACCGCGGTCAACAATCGCCTCAAGCCGGACGAGGTGGCCTACATCGTCAGCGACAGCGGCGCCACCGCGCTGATCGTGTCGGCCGGGCTGGCCGCCACCGCCGAGGCGATCACCGCCCAGACGACCGGGGTCAAGCTCCGGCTGGCTTACGGCGGACCCGTCCAGGGCCATGACCGCTACGAGGAAACCATCGCCGCCGCGTCGGACGTGCCCTTCGCCGACCAGCCGCAGGGCGCCACCATGCTGTACTCCTCAGGTACCACCGGCCGCCCGAAGGGGGTCCGGCCGACGCTGCCCGAGCGTCAGGTCTCCGAGCCCGGCGAGACCCTGGCCGCCCTGGCCCAACTGTTCTTCGGCGTCACCCAGGACTCGGTCTACCTGTCGCCCGGGCCGATCTACCACGCGGCCCCGCTGCGCTGGTGCGGTGCCATCCAGGCCCTCGGCGGCACCGTGGTGATGATGAAACGGTTCGACGCCGAACAGGCCCTGGCGGCCATCGCCGGCCGGCACGTCACGCACGCGCAGTTCGTGCCGACCATGTTCGTCCGGATGCTGCAACTTCCGCCGGAAGTCCGCGACCGCTACGACATAAGCAGCCTGCGGGTCGCGATCCACGCCGCGGCCCCGTGCCCGGTCGAGGTCAAGCAGAAGATGATCGACTGGTGGGGCCCGGTCCTGGTGGAGTACTACGCCGGCACCGAGGGCAACGGCATGACCGCCGTCGACAGCCGCACCTGGCTCACCAAGCCGGGCACCGTAGGCCGGGCGGTCTCCGGCGCCGTGCGGATCTGCGCCGACGACGGCACCGAACTGCCCGCCGGCCAGACCGGCACCGTCTACTTCGAGAACGAGGAGATCCCGTTCGCGTACCACAACGACCCGGGTAAGACCCGGGCCGCCCAGCACCCGGCCCATCCGACCTGGACCACCCTGGGCGACGTCGGCTATCTCGATGAGGACGGCTTTCTGTTTCTCACCGACCGCAAGGCGTTCATGATCATCTCCGGCGGGGTCAACATCTACCCGCAGGAGACCGAGAACGTCCTCGCGCTGCACCCGGCGGTCTACGATGTCGCGGTCATCGGCGTCCCGGACCCGGAGATGGGGGAGTCGGTCGCCGCCTTCGTCCAGCCCGCCCCGGGCGCGGTGCCCGGACCCGAACTCGAGCAGGAGATCATCGCGTTCGTGAAGTCGAGGATCGCCAGCTACAAGGCGCCCCGGACCGTGCGCTTCGTTGATGACCTGCCGCGCAGCGAAGCGGGCAAGCTCGTGAAATCCGAACTCAAGGCCAGGTACGCACGATGACCATACGCCGGGCCGCGATCGTCGCGCCCATGCGGACCCCAGTCGGCACGTTCGGCGGGAGCCTGCGCGATGTCCCCGTCGAGGACCTCGCCGCCACCGCCGTCAAGGCCGTCCTGGACCGGACCGGGATCGATCCCGAGCTCATCGACGATGTCGCGTTCGCCCAGTCCTACGTCAACGGCGAGACGCCGTGCCTGGGTCGGTGGGCGGCGCTGCACGCGGACCTGCCGGTCAGCGTGCCCGGCTTCCAGATCGACCGGCGCTGCGCCGGCGGGCTGCAGGCCGTCATCACCGCGGCCATGATGGTCCAGACCGGCGCCGCCGACGTCGTGCTGGCCGGCGGGGCCGAATCCATGAGTAACGCCGAGCACTACACCACCTCGGTCCGCTGGGGCGCTCGGTCCGGGAACCAGGTCCTCTACGACCGCATCGACCGGGGCCGGGAACGGTCGCAGCCGGAATGGCGGTTCGGCCCGATCTCCGGGATGATCGAGACCGCCGAGAACCTGGCCGTGAAGTACGGCATCACCCGGGACGAGGCCGACGCCTACGCCGCCCGCAGCCACCAGCGCGCCGCAGCCGCCTGGGACGCCGGCCTGTTCGACAACGAGGTCGTGCCGGTGCAGGTCCCGCAGCGCCGCGGCGACCCGGTGCCCGCCGCCACAGGAGGCCAGGCCAACACCGTACGCCGGGACGAGGGCGTGCGGCCCGACTCCACGCCCGAGACGCTGGCCAGGCTGCGCACGATCATGCCGGGCGGCACCGTCACCGCGGGCAACGCCAGCCAGCAGAACGATGCGGCCGCGGCCTGTCTGGTGGTAGCCGAGGACCGGCTAGGACCGCTCAGCCTGGAACCGCTCGGCTTCCTGGCCGGGTGGGCGGCGGCGGGCTGCGACCCGGCCATCATGGGCATCGGGCCCGTTCCGGCGGTCGAAAAACTTTTTTATCGAACGGGCCTCGGTTTCAGCGCCATGGACCTGATCGAGCTGAACGAGGCGTTCGCCGTCCAGGTCCTCGCGGTGCTGGCCGGGTGGGGCTGGAACGAGCCGGACAAGCTCAACGTCAACGGGTCGGGCATCTCGCTGGGCCATCCGATCGGCGCCACCGGAGCGCGGATGCTCGCCACCGGCCTGCGCGAACTGCGCCGCCGGGGCGGTCGGTACCTGCTGGAAACCATGTGCGTCGGCGGCGGGCAGGGCGTGGCCGCCGTCTTCGAGGCGGCCTAGCGGCCGGGCGGCAAGTTAAGCCCCCGCCCTCCATACCAACTTCAGATGCGGGCGGTACCATCACGGCCATGAACCCACTGTCGGGAGTCCTTGACGAAGCATGGCGGATGTACAAGACGTTTGCCAAGCACCTCCTTGCGATCGCCTTTGTCATCTACCTGATCGCCGCGATCATCACCGCGCTGCTCGCGCTGGCCGGCGGCACCATCGGGATCCTGCTCGGCTCCCTGGTGTCCATAATCGCGGCCTTCGTGCTGCAGGCCACGCTGGTCAAGGCGGTGCAGGACATCCGGGACGGTCATGCCGACCTGTCCATCGGCCAGACCGTGAGCGAAGCCATGCCGTTCATCGGAGCCGTCGCCGTCGCCTCGATCCTGGCCGGCGTCGCGATCACGATCGGGCTGATCCTGCTGATCGTGCCCGGGCTGTTCCTGATCACCATCTGGGCCGTGATCGTGCCGGTCATCATCATCGAGCGGTCCGGGGCGCTGGCGTCGTTCGGGCGCAGCCGCCAGCTGGTCCGCGGCCGCGGCTGGCATGTGTTCGGCACGCTGGTGCTGGTCTACATCATCATGCTCGTGGTGAACATCGTGCTCGGCGTCGTCTTCAGTGCACTGCCGCACGTGTGGGGCGACGGCCTGAGCTCGGTCATCTCGGGCACCCTGATCTCCCCGTTCCTCGCGCTGGTGGTCACGCTCGTGTACTACCGGCTGGTCGGCAGCGGGGCGCCCGCCGACGGCGCTGGCCCGTACGGCGGATACCAGCAGCAGCCCCCGCCCGGCAACGCGAGCTACGGCGGGTACGGTCAGCCGCCGCAGGGTGGCGGGTACGGTCAGCCGCCCCAGGGTGGCGGGTACGGTCAGCCGCCCCAGGGTGGCGGCTACGGTCAGCCGCCCCAAGGTGGCGGGTACGGTCAGCCGCCCCAAGGTGGCGGCTACAACCAGCCGCCCCAGGGTGGCTGGGCACCTCCCACGCAGCAGATCCCACGGCCCGACAGCGGCTGGGCACCTCCCACGCAGCAGGTCCCACGGCCCGACGAAGACTGGCCCCCGCCCCCGCCCCCGCCCCCGCAGCCGCCGCGCTGAGCGCGCTGCGGAGGATCAGCCGCGAAGGATCAGCCGCGAAGGATCAGCCGCGAAGGATCAGCCGCGGAGGATCAGCCGCGAAGGATCAGCCGCGAAGGATCAGCCGCGAAGGATCAGCCGCGAAGGATCAGGATGCCGTCAGGCGGGCCACGGCCCGACCTGCCTGACGGCCGCTGAACAGGCAGCCGCCCAGGAAGGACCCTTCCAGGGACCGGTAGCCATGCATCCCGCCGCCGCCGAATCCGGCCACTTCCCCGGCGGCGAACAGGCCGGGGACTGGGCGGGTGGTTCGGCTGAGCACGCGGCCGGACAGGTCGGTCTGCAGCCCGCCCAGCGTCTTGCGGGTCAAGATGTTGAGCCGGACGGCGATCAGCGGGCCGGCCTTGGGGTCGAGGATCCGATGCGGCGCTGCGGTCCGGGCCAGCCGGTCGCCGCGGAAACGGCGGGCGTTGCGGATGGCCATGACCTGCAGATCCTTGGTGAACGGATTGTCCATCTCCCGGTCGCGCGCCACGATCTGCCGCTCGAGGTCAGCCAGGTCGATCAGTGCCTCGCCGGTCAGTTTGTTCATGCCCGCGACCAGCTCGGGCAGCGTCCTGGCCACCACGAAGTCCGGTCCGCGCTGCTTGAACGCCTCTACCGGGGCGGGGGCGCCGGGCCGGACCCGGGACAGGGTGAGCCGGATGTCCTTGCCGGTCAGGTCGGGGTTCTGCTCCGAGCCGGACAGCGCGAACTCCTTCTCGATGATCTTCTGGGTGAGCACGAACCATGAGTAGTCAAAGCCGCTCTGGCGGATGGCGCCCAGCGTGCCTAGGGTGTCGAAGCCCGGGAAGTTCGGTGCCGGGAACCGCTGCCCGCGGGCGTCGAACCACAGCGACGAGGGCCCCGGCAGGATCCTGATGCCGTGCCGCGCCCAGACCGGATCCCAGTTCTCGATGCCCTCGGTGTAGTGCCACATCCGGTCCTGGTTGACCAGCCGCCCGCCCGCCCGTTCCGCGATGGCCAGCATCCGCCCGTCGACGTGTTCGGGCACCCCGCTGATCATCCGCTCCGGCGGCGGTCCGAGCCGGTCCGGCCAGTTCTGCCGGATCAGGTCGAAGTTGCCGCCGATCCCGCCGGACGTCACGATCACGGCCGGGGCGTGCAGCTCAAATGGCCCGACCTCGGTACGGGAACTGCGCGTGCCGCGGGCCGCCGAGCTGGGTTCGAGCACCGCACCGCGCACGCCGTCGACGGCCCCGCCGGTGAGGGTCAGCCCGTCCACCCGGTGCCGGAACCGGAACCCTACGCGGCCTTCCGACGCCGCCTCCCGCACCCGCCGGACGAACGGCGCCAGCACCCCCGGTCCCGTACCCCAGGTGACGTGGAACCGGGGCACCGAGTTGCCGTGCCCGTCGGCCAGGTATCCGCCCCGCTCGGCCCAGCCCACCAGCGGGAACCAGCGCACCCCCATCGCGTGCAGCCAGGAGCGCTTCTCCCCGGCGGCGAAGTCGACGTAGGCCTGCGCCCACCGGTAGGCCCAGTAGTCCTCCCCGGCCGGGTCGTCGATGCCGCGGTCGAAGTACGCGCTGCCCGTCCAGTCCTGCCAGGCCAGCTCACGGGAGTCCTTGACCCCCAGCCGGCGCTGCTCGGGCGAGTCCACTAGGAACAGGCCGCCGAACGACCAGAACGCCTGGCCCCCTAGGTTCGACTCGGGCTCCTGGTCCAGCAGCAGCACACGCCGGCCGGCGCTCGTCAGCTCGGCGGTGGCGGCCAGACCCGCCAACCCGGCGCCCACCACGATCACGTCCGCGTCCACGAGGTCATCCAACCGCATCCGCGCCCGCCGCGACCAGGGCTGGACCGTGGCACTGACCAGGAGGAGCCACCGTGATCAAGTAAAATCGCCTGGTGACCGCCAGCCCCGCACCCTTCGACGCGTCCCGGCCGCACGTCGCGCGGGTCTATGACTACCTGCTGGGCGGGAAGGACAACTTCGCCGCCGACCGGGCCGTCGGCGACCGGATGCTCGCGTCGATCCCCGGGGTTCAGCTAGGCGTGCGGGCGCAGCGTGACGTGCTCGGCCGGGTGGTCCGTTACCTGGTCGGCGACGTCGGGCTCAGGCAGCTGCTGGACATCGGCTCGGGGCTGCCCACCGCGGACAACGTGCACGAGATCGCGCAGCGGATCGACCCGGCCACCCGTGTGGTCTACCTCGACCACGACCCGATCGTTCTGTCCCACGCCGAGGCGCTGCTGGCCGACGACAAGTCGACGTTCGTCGTCGACGGCGACCTGCGTGACCCGGCCGGGATCCTGGCCCATCCCGACGTGCGCAAGCACCTGGATTGGGAGCAGCCGATCGGCCTGCTGATGTGCGGCATCCTGCACTACATCCTGGATGACGAGCATCCGGCCGACGTGGTGGCCACCCTGTACGATGCGCTGCCGTCCGGCAGCTACGTCTTCATTCACCACCTGCTGGTCATCGAGGACCCGGCCGCGGCCGTCTTGCAGGAGCAGATGCGGGCCGGCGTCGGCCGGGCCCAGTTCCGGACCATGGACCAGGTCAGGGACCTGTTCGACGGGCTGGAGCTCGTCGAACCCGGTCTGGTGATCGTCCCCGACTGGCGTCCCGAGCCCCCGGCCGTCCGTGACTATCCCGTGCTGGAGATGGCCTGCGCCGGGGTGGCCCGCAAGCCCTAGGGCCGGGCCACCTGGTCCCTCAGTCCCTCAGTCCCGCCGGTCCCTCAGTGCCCGATGGCCATCTGGACGAGCCTGACGATGACCAGGATCATCGCGATGGCCAGGTAGGACCGCAAGATGGTCAGGGCGACCTTGCGGCCGGTGGACATGACCGGCTTGGTCAGCACGTTGAGCGGCGGCATCCGCCAGGTCTCGCGGTCACGGCGGTCCACCTCGACCGAGCTGTGCACCCGCAGCGACCTGATCAGGACCCAGCCGCCGCCCGCGACCGACAGCACCACGCAGCCCAGGAAGATGCTCAGGATCTGCCGTTCGGTGATGCCTGGATCTAGTACGGAGGCAGTCAGCACGATCGACATCGCGACGAGCAGCGCGATCACGGCCGAGGTAAACATGTTGGTGCCGCGGCGGTTGACCCAGGGACCGAGTACCGCGCGGTCGTTGCACAGCATCAACAGGAACACCGCGGCGGCCGGGAGCAGCACGCCGGCCAGGGCCTGAACGCCTTCGATGATCAGGCCGAGCGGGGCGCCGGGGATGAGCACGATGGCCGCGGCCACGGCGATCAGCGCGGTGTAGATGGCGTAGAAGCCCTTGGCCTGGCGCACCCCGCGGTGCAGCGAGTGCTTGAGGCCGAGCGTGTCGCCGACCGCGTACGCGGTGGACAGCGAGACCGCGAACGCCCCGATGATGGCCGCGTCGAGCAGGGCTACCGCGAACACCACGCCCGCGATCCGGCCCGCATGGGCGGCAATGCCGTGCGCCAATCCGGCGGCGTCGGTGAAGTGGCCCGCGGCCGGCGAGCCAGCGAAGGCGGCGGCGGTCACGCCCATCAGCGCGGCTGCGCCGACCACGACGATCACGATGCCGATCCACAGGTCGACCTTTTCGTAGCGGATGAACCGCGGTGTGATCCGCTTGTCGACTACATAGGACTGCTGGAAGAACAGCTGCCACGGCGCCACGGTGGTGCCGACGATGCCGATGATCAGCAGCATGACGGTGGCCATCTGCCCGGAGCCGCCGGGCAGGTTGGGGACGGCGAAGCCGTGTGCCATCTGGGCACCCGACGGGTGACTGACCAGGTACAGCGGGATGAGGAGCACCGACCCGGCGCAGAACGCCACCGCGGTCCGCTCGAACCTGCGGAAGCTGCCGGTGAACGCGGCGGCCAGGATCACGCCGGCTGCGAGCACCACCGCGATGGGCCTGGGCACGCCCAGGTACCCGGCCGCCAGGGTGATCCCGATGAACTCGGTGACCAGGGTCAGTGCGTTCAAGATGAGCAGGTCGAAGACCTCGAGCGCACCCCAGAACTTGCCGAACCTCTCGATGATCAGCCGTGCGTGGCCCACTCCGGTGACGGCGCCGAGCCGCAGTACCATCTCCTGATTCACGTACAGCACGGGTATGAGCAGCAGCAGCGTCCACAGGAGCCGGGTGCCGTAGTTCTGCCCGGCCTGCCCGTAGGTGGAGAACGCGCCGGCGTCGTTGTCGCCGCACATCACGATCAGCCCGGGGCCCACGATGGCCAGTAGCGTCTTGAACTTCGCGGACAGGCCGGCCCGCGGGGCGAAGTCATCGGCGGAGATGGTGCCGAGCGCGCCGCGGATGTCGCCGACGTGCGCCTCGTCCAGGACAGCGGTACGAGTGATGGTGGCCATGGTGAACACCCCTTTCACGTCATGAGAACTGACGGGATAAGGGGCACACGCCCGCGGGCCGCAGGCAAGCCGGACCGGACCAGCCCGGGACTAGGGCGGGAGCGGTGGCGGGTTCGAATTAGCTCAGTTCAGCGGGAGAACCTTCAGCGCCTGGCGTGTGCCGGAACAAAATGGGACAGCAGCGAGGAGGGCCAACTTCGGCCCGGACTATCAGAGTCCATCGCGTGCCTCCCTTCTGTCGCGACGCACGGGGGCGTCAGGCCGCAGATGCCATAAAGGCACCGCTCCGTGACACTTGAGGAAACACACGGCCAGATTGGGATAATCCAGCCGCACCTCTCTCGTAAGAGCTTTGGCACTCCACGGCGTATTGCGGTGTACCGACCGCCAGCCACTTGGCCTCACCCCTTGGGCCGGGGAGAGGTGTCCTGATCCGGAGCGTCTCTCGACGGTTGGGATCAGTGGCCTATGTCCGTGAAGACGCCTCACCGAACGAGGTGTCTTGTTTTCAACCTCACCCAGGATGCCGTCGGGATCCCGGCGTGTCAATTTGGCGCGCCGGGCAGGCTGACAAATGGGTCAGGTCTATCCCTATGAGTTGACCGGAACGCCCAGGCCAGGCAGCACCTGGGCGGTGGGGATCGCGGCCACCAGGCGGCCGGGCAGTCGGAGCTTGGAGCCGCGGATGCCGGAGCCGATCACCACCGAGCCCGTCTTCGCCACCGCCTCGTCGACCAGCACCGGCCAGTCCGGGGGCAGCCCGACCGGCGTGATCCCGCCGTACTCCATCCCGGTGGCCGCCGTCACCGCCTCGACCGGCGCGAACGACGCCTTCCTCGCGTCCAGGTGCCTGCGGACCAGCCCGTTCACGTCCGCCCGCGTGGTCGCCAGGACCATGCAGGCCGCGTACATCGTGTTCCCGCCGCGCTTGGCCGCGATGACCACGCAGTTCGCGGACTCGGTCGGCGAGACCCCGTACCGCTCGCAGAACGCCGCGGTATCCGCCAGCGCTGGATCGATCTCGGCCACCAGGACCTCATCCGCAACCGGCCAGTCTCGCAGCGCCGCCGCCACCGGCGCGGCGAGCAGGTGCGGCTGGGACAACGCCGGATTAAACGACAGCACCTCACCCATGCGCACCATCCAACCAGACCCCGCGACCGGAGCACTCCCTTTGAGGCCGCGCACCCCGGACCACACGCATACAGGGACAGGACACCGCGACTGCGTGCTCAGATCGAGCGGATGGCACCGCCATCCACCGGGATCATTGCGCCGGTGATGTAGGACGCGGCGGGAGAGAGCAGAAACGCGGCAGCTCGGCCGAACTCCTCGGGCTCGCCGTACCTGCGCAGCGGGATCCGTTCCGACAGGCGCGCGCGCACCTCATCGGGATCGCCGCTGAGGGCATCGAGTTCTCGAACCCGGTCGGTAGCGATCCGGACGGGCAGGATCCCGTTCATCCGGATCCCGGCCGGGCCGAGTTCGTCAGCTAGCGTCTTCACCACCCCCGCGAGGCCAGGGAAGAGCCCATTGGAGATGGCGAGCTCCGCCAGCGGCACACGTACCGAGGCGGCCAGCACAAATACGACCGAGCCGCCCGTCCCGGCCAGGGAGCCGGGCGCGGCGTGCCCATCTAGATCTACCGCAAGAGCCCGGGCCAGCCTGACGGCGCCGAGAAAGACGCTTTCGAACGCCGACCGCCAGGCATCCTCGGTGGTGGTCACGACGGTTCCCGGCGGCGATCCGCCCACGCTGATCAGCGCACCGTCCAAACGGCCAAAACGCTCCCGGGCGGCCGCTATCAGCAAGCCCGGCGTGGCGGGATCGGCATTATCCGCCGCAACCCAGGTGACGGCGTCAGCCTCGCCGTTTTGCGTGAGGCGGGCCGCGGCCGCAGTTGCCGTAGCCTCATGCGGAGCGCTGAGCACCACCCGGGCCCCTTCTGCGGTCAGTGCCTGGGCAGCAGCGAACCCAAGACCACGGCTGCCGCCGGTCACCAGGTAAACCCTGCCGCGCAACCCAAGATCCATCCGGCTATTCTGCCCCACGACCATGCCGCGCTGGGGCGAGGGTTTCCCGGCGTTGACCGGCCGATCGGGTATGCACGCAGGACGGCACCGGAAGGCTGGGGGGCGAAAAAGTGTTAGGTAGTGGGGGCTAATCTGACCTATTCTTCCCGCCGGTATGGAGTCGCGATCCGTGATGTCGTCACAGGCTGAGCTCGCCGCGCCCGCCGAGGCGCAAGCCGAGCCATCCCAGGCGCGATCCGAGCCATCCCAGGCGCGAACCGAGCCATCCCAGGCGCGGTCCGAGCGCTCGCGGCCGAGGCGCTCCGGGCGTGGACGAGGCGGGCCGCGCTCCGAAAACCGGCACGCCGCGGCCCGGGCCGCCCGCCGAGCGGCGATGCCGGCGATCACCTATCCGCCCGAACTGCCGGTCAGCCAGCGCAAGGACGACATCGCCCGTGCGATCGAGGAAAACCAGGTAGTGATCATCGCGGGGGAGACCGGCTCGGGCAAGACGACCCAGATCCCCAAGATCTGCCTCGAGCTGGGCCGAGGCATAGCCGGGCAGATCGGCCACACCCAGCCGCGCCGGCTGGCGGCCCGGACGGTGGCCGAGCGAATCGCGGAGGAGCTGGGCAGCCCGCTCGGCGAGACCGTCGGGTACCAGGTGCGGTTCACCGACGTGTCCGCCGACGACACGCTGATTAAGCTGATGACCGACGGCATCTTGCTGACCGAGCTGGCCCGCGACCGCACGCTCAGGCGCTACGACACGCTGATCATCGACGAGGCGCACGAGCGCAGCCTGAACATCGACTTCATCCTCGGCTACCTCCGGCAGCTCCTCCCCGAACGCCCGGACCTCAAGGTGATCATCACCTCGGCCACCATCGACCCGGAGCGCTTTGCCGCGGCCTTCGGCGGCGCGCCGGTGCTCGAGGTCTCGGGGCGGACTTACCCGGTCGAAGTGCGCTACCGCCCCATAGAGCCCGTCGAGGGCGGCGAAGACGCCGATCAGGGCCAGGCCATCAGCGACGCGATCGACGAACTGTCCGCCGAGGGGCCCGGTGACATCCTGGTGTTCCTGTCCGGCGAGCGCGAGATCCGCGACACCGCTGACCTGCTGGCCGGCCGGGACCGGCTCGAGGTGCTGCCGCTCTACTCGCGGTTGTCGGCGGCCGAGCAGTATCGGGTGTTCGAACGCCGCCAGGCCTCCAGCTTCACCCGCCGGGTGGTCCTGGCCACCAACGTGGCCGAGACCTCGCTCACCGTGCCGGGCATCCACTACGTCATCGACCCGGGCACCGCGCGGATCTCCCGCTACAGCCGCGGGACCAAGGTGCAGCGGCTGCCCATCGAGCCGATCTCACAGGCGTCGGCCAACCAGCGCAAGGGCCGCTGCGGCCGGACCGCGGACGGGATCTGCATCCGGCTGTACTCGCAAGCCGACTTCGAATCCCGGCCGGAGTTCACCGAGCCCGAGATCCTGCGCACCAACCTGGCCTCGGTGATCCTGCAGATGGCGGCGATCGGCCTGGGCGACGTCCCGAAGTTCCCGTTCATCGACCCGCCCGACGCCCGCAACATCGCCGACGGCCTGACCCTGCTCACCGAGCTGAACGCGTTCTCCGACGGCCGGATCACCGGGCTGGGACGCAAGCTCGCCCGGCTGCCGGTGGACCCGCGCATCGGCCGCATGATCCTGGCGGCCGACCGGAACGGCTGTGTCCGCGAAGTGCTGATCATCGCGGCGGCGCTGTCCATCCAGGACCCGCGCGAGCGGCCCGCGGAGGCCCAGCAAGCCGCCGACGACAAGCACCGCCGGTTCGCCGACCCCGACTCGGGCTCGGATTTCAGCACCTATCTGAACCTGTGGGACTACCTGGCCGAACGCCAACGCGAGCTGTCCTCCTCAGCGTTCCGCCGCCTGTGCCGGGCCGAGTACCTGAACTACCTGCGGGTCCGAGAGTGGCAGGACCTCCAGGGCCAGTTGCAAAGGCTGGCCGGTGATCTCGGGGTGGCGGTCGATTCTTCTTCGACTGAACGGACCGTGGTGCACCTCTCCCTGCTGGCTGGCTTGCTATCCCAGATCGGCATGAAGACTGAACCCGTCCGCCCCGCTGCCTCGGTGACCTCCGGGCGGCGCCCCCGGGCCGAGTACCTCGGCGCCCGCAACGCCAGGTTCGCCATCTTCCCCGGCTCCAGCCTGGCCCGGCAGACCCCGGACTGGATCGTGGCCGCCGAGCTGGTGGAGACATCCCGGTTGTGGGCCCGGACCGTGGCGAGCATCGAGCCGGAGTGGATCGAGCCGCTGGCCCAGCACCTGGTCCGGCGCAACTACAGCGAGCCGCACTGGGAGCGCAAGCGCGGCAGCGCGGTCGCGCTGGAGAAGGTCACCCTGTACGGGGTGCCGATCGTGGTCGACCGCAAGGTCAACTACGGGCGCATCGACCCGGCCGCGGCCCGGGAGCTGTTCATCAGGCACGCGCTGGTGGAAGGGGACTGGCAGACCTCGCACCGGTTTTTCGCCGAGAACCGGCGGCTGCTGGCGGAAGCCGCCGAACTCGAGCACCGCGTCCGCCGCCGCGGCCTGATCGTCGGCGAGGACGAGCTGTTCGCCTTCTACGATGCCCGCGTCCCGGCCAACGTGGTCTCCGCGGCGTACTTCGACACCTGGTGGAAGCAGGCCCGCCGGGCCGACCCGGACCTGCTTACCTTCAAGCCCGCCGACCTGCTCAGCGAGGACGCCGCGCAGGTCAGCACCGATTCCTACCCGGACATCTGGACCTCGCAGTCCGCGGGACTCGACGCGCTGCCCTTGTCTTACGCGTTCGAGCCCGGCAGCGAGACCGACGGCGTGACCGTCGACATCCCGCTGAGCAGGCTCAACCAGGTGAACGCGGCCGAATTCTCCTGGCAGGTACCCGGTCGGCGGACCGAGCTCGTCACCGAGATGATCCGGTCGCTGCCCAAGTCGCTGCGCCGTGACCTGGTGCCCGCGCCGGACCTGGCCCGCGAGGTGGTCGCCCGCCTTGGCCCGCCGTCCGGTGACCTGCGCAACGCGGTCGCGCGCGAGCTGCGCTCGCTGCGCGGCGTGACGGTGCCGCGTGACGCATGGGACCTGTCCAGGCTGCCGCCGCACCTGCGCATCACGGTCCGGGTCACCGACGGGGACCGCGTCCTGGCCGAGGGAAAGGACGTCGCCGAGCTGCAGCGCGAGCTCCGGCCCCGGCTGCGCGCGGTGCTGTCCCAGGCCGCGGCCGGCCTCACCCGTTCGGGCCTGACCTCGTGGAACTTCGGCGCGCTGCCTGCGGTGTTCCGCGAGGGCACCGTCGTCGCCTACCCGGCTCTGGCCGACGCGGGGACCACGGTCGATGTGCGCCTGTTCGAGACCGAGGCCGCGGCGCGCGCGGCCATGTGGGCCGGAACCAGGCGGCTGATCCTGCTCGGCGCGCCCTCGCCGGTCAAGTCCATCGCGGACCGCCTGTCCACCCCGGCCAAGCTGGCCCTCAGTCACAACCCGCACGGCAGCGTGGCGGCCATGTTCGCCGACTGCGTGAACTGCGCCGCCGACTACCTGATGGCGCAAGCCGGCGGCCCGGCCCGGGACCGCGAGGGCTTCGAGCGGCTGTCCGCCGCGGTGCGGTCCGGCCTGCATGAGGTGACCGCGGACGTGGTGACGCACGTGGAGTCGGCCCTCCGGCACGCCCACGCCGTACAGGTCCGGCTGGAGGACAGCCGCGCCGACGTGGTCCGGCCGGCCGTGGCCGACATGCGCGCCCAGTTGTCCGGGCTCATCTACCCGGGTTTCGTGACCGCCACCGGCTACCGCCGGCTGCCGCAGCTGACCCGCTACCTGCGCGGGATCGAGCGGCGGCTGGACAAGCTGCCGGAAAACCCGGCGCGCGACGCAGCCAGCATGGCGGTCGCGCAACGGGTCGAGCAGGCCTACCGGCAGGCCGTCGCCGACCTGCCCCCGGCCCGCCGTGACGATCCCGATGTCACCGAGATCCGCTGGATGCTCGAGGAACTGCGGGTCAGCCTGTTCGCCCAGACCCTGGGCACGCTCGCCCCCGTGTCCGAGAGCCGCATCCTCTCCGCCCTCGCCCGCCTGCGCCCCTGAACCACTAGCCTCCCAGGCCTCACCGCACCCATCCGCTACGCACCACGCGAGCCGGGTTCCGGGTCGATGGGCCGTTGTACCAGCTCTAGTTAGCACAATGGCGCCATCGACCCGCACCGCGCGGCACCCGGGTACTGCGTGCGTGCCGGGCCATCGCCCGCGGCCGGGAGCTCGGACCCGGGCCGCCCGGGTGCTCGGACCCAGGCCGCCCGGGTGCTCGGACCCAGGCCGGGTGCTCGGAGCCAGGCCGCCCGGGTCGGCTAACCAATCCGCCCGGCTGCTGCCGTCAGGACCCGGAGGATCCGTGCCGGCCCGCGCCGGCCGTGAAGCGGGCCGCGCCCGGGCCAGCCTCCTCGCGCAGCGCGGACTGGCCGTGCGCGAATTCCGCGGCCAGGGCCGCGGTCTCGTCCAGGCCCTCCTGGTCGAGCACCGAGGCCCGGTCGCTGCGCAGGCAGACCTGCGGGAACGAGGCGAGCTGGACCGCGAGTGCCTGAGCCGCGGCCAGCGCCTGGCCGGGCGGCACGATGCGATTGGCGAGCCCGATCGCGGCCGCCTCGGCCGCGTCGACGGCGCGCCCGGTCAAGATCATGTCCATCGCCCGGCTGGTCCCGATGAGCTGGGGCAGCCGCACGGTGCCGCCGTCAATCAGCGGGACGCCCCAGCGCCGGCAGAAGACGCCGAACACGGCGGTCTCATCGGCGATCCGCAGATCGCACCACAGGGCCAGCTCCAGGCCGCCGGCCACCGCGTATCCCGCCACCGCCGCGATGACCGGCTTGGACAGCCGCAGTCGGCTGACCCCCATCGGCCCGTCGCCGTCGGGCGCCACCCGGTTGCCGCGTTCGGTCCCCATCGCGGTGAGATCGGCTCCGGAGCAGAACACCCCGCCCTCGCCGTACAGCACAGCCACGGCGGCGCCAGGATCGGCGTCAAACGCGCGGAAGGCGGCGGCGAGCTGGGCGGCCGTGGGGCCGTCGACGGCGTTGCGGCGCGTCGGCCGGTTCAGGAAGACGGTGCTGACCGGCCCCGATCGTTCCACTCGGACCGCTGCCTGATCCGCCATTGCCGTTCTCCTCGTTCCTCGGCCGCCCTAGCGCAGGCCGACCCTCGTCGTTAACGCCATGAAACCAGGCATTCACCGCGTCCTAGCGGGGTGAATCCGGGGTTCCACTACGTTCTAGCCGAATGAATCAGGGGATTCACCACGTCCTGGCCGGGTGAATCCGGGGTTTCACCACGCGCCCGGCTGAGTCAGCAGGTGCCAGGCCGGTCCTCGCCGCCAGGCAACCAGCCCGGCGTGTCGTCGCGACCCTTGGACTACTTAAAATGCTACGTTCTTCATGAGATGCGACATAGCAGGTAGATGCGGCCGGGAGTACCGCAGGAAGGTAGGAACCGTGACCGGAGATCCCCCCGTGCGGCGCCGTCTGGTCGGAGGTGCGCTGCGCCGGTACCGGGAGAACGTCGGCTACGCGCTCGAGGACGCGGCCCGCGTCCTCGAATGCGACCGCTCCAAGATCAGCCGGATCGAGACCGGCCAGCGCGGCATCCGGCCCAAGGAGCTGCGTGAGCTGCTGACCGAGTACGGCGTGCCCGCGAGCGAACAGCTCGCCCTAGTCTCGATCGCCAGCCGCGGCGGCCAGCACAGCTGGTGGCATCCCTACTCAGGCACCTGGTCCGACGCCTACCTGGACTACGTGATCATGGAGTCGGCCGCCTCCGAGATCATGACCTACGAGGCGCAGCTCATACCCGACCTGCTGCAGACCGACGAGTACGCTCGCGCCATGGCCGCCGCCGAGCCCGGCTACGTAACCGACCAGCAGCGGGAGGACGCCGTGGCGGCGAAGGCCATGCGCAGGCAGGCGGTGCTGAGCGGAAGCCGCCGGCTCAGCGTGATCCTCGGCGAGGGCGCCCTGCACCAGGTCGTCGGCGGCGCGGATGTCCTGGCCGGGCAGATCAGCCACTTGGCCCGGCTGAGCGAGGATGCGCCCGCCCTCATGCTTCAGGTGCTGCCCTTCTCGGCCGGCGCGCACGTCGGCGCGGGCAGCGGATCTCTGGCCATCTTGAGGTTCCCCGACGCGCCGAGTCTGGGCGTGGTGTACCTGGAGGCGCTGTCCGGCGGTGTCTACCTGGAGAGCCAGTCCGACGTGGCGCGCTACATCCGGGCCTTCGCGCTGCTCCGCGCGGCGGCACTCAGCCCTGCCGACAGCGCACGGCTGCTGCGGAGCCGCACGCCCTAGCGCGTCGGATCCGGCACCCGGTCCGAACTGCGGCTGGGATGACGCAGCTGCTGGGTGACGGCGGCCAGCTTGTCGATGAGGTCCTGGATGTCCTGAAGGGGCTTCTGCGTCCTCAGCGACCGCGCCTGATGGCTATCGCCGTGACCTACGGCACCCGGGACGGTGCTGTCCTCGGGCCCTGATCGGCTGACGTCCTGCACGCTGTCGCCGATGTTCATGCGCGGTGTCTCCTGGGGATGATCTGAGTTAGCGGGAAAGCGGCCGACGAAGCGGGTTGAGACGGGTCGGTATATTTCCGTCGGCTGCGGCGCCTTAAGCGCAGGCACCATGCTAAGTCTTTTTCGCCGGAATGTCACGCACCGAACTATGCGGTGTGGCGTGGTGGCTTTAGTGCCGTACCCCCGTCGTTCCGGACGGTCCGCCACCGGAACCCGGCTGTCCTCCCGAGCGCCTCGCGTGGCCTTCTAGCTGCGGTAACCAATCGCCTCCGGCCGCCACACGACCAATACGAGCGATGACACACAGGCACTGCTAACGATTGCATGATTTGATTCATTAACGCCTTGTACATGCACTTGCAAATGCAATTGACGAAGACAGCGACCGGACGCAGTTCCACAAGATGGGAAACGTCAGTGATGCCGCGGGAAGTTCTGGCGCATGGCCATCTCCAGCTCCTCGGGCTGCAGCGCGGGAACGGGGAGCGGGGTGAAACCCTCTCGCTCCGGGCGCAGGCCGTCGAGAACGAGGGCCAGGTACCGGCGCCAGATCTCCGGGCTGACGTGTCGCGCCAATTGCGCTACCTCGGTCAGCACGAACACGATGAAGGGGATGTCGGTCTGCTTGAGGTCGGGCCGGAGTTGCCCGGTCGCCTGGGCCCGCTCGACGAGCCTGCTCATCAAGGGCGCGTTCCGCTGCCGCGCATACCAAACCTTGTCCTGGCCGTAGGCGGCGAACATCAGCATCTGCCGCAGGCCGCGGTCGCCGGCCAGCATCTCGGTCATCTGCTCCATGAAGCAGACCAGGCCGGACCAGGGATCGGCGGCCTCGGCGGCCTTCTCGGCCACGCCGGCCACCTCCTCGATGCGATCGATGAACAGCGCCTCCACCAGGTCTTCCTTGGTGCGGAACCGCCGGTAGACGGTTCCCACCCCGACCCCGGCCTGCCGTGCCACCTCGTCCAGGCTGACATCCAGGCCGCGCTCGGTGAACACCTCCGAGGCCGCCTGGAGGATGCGCTGCCGGTTTCGCTCGGCGTCTCGTCGCAGCGGGCGCATCCCGACGACCGCGGCCCCGCCCGGGCGGTCTTCGCAACCTGCCGGGTGCTCGGGCACTGAAACCCTCCTGAGAAGTGGAGACAATATCTCCGCTTGATGTTAGCGTGGAGCTAAGCGGAGAGAGTACCTCCAGATTGGTGAAGCTCATGTCGGATGTCAACTCCACCAGCGGTGCTGCCCCGGAGGACCAGCGGCGCTGGCTCATCCTCGGCGTGATCGGCATCGCGCAGCTCATGGTGGTCCTTGACGCCACGATCATGAACATCGCGCTGCCGTCCGCACAGCGCGCGCTGCACTTCTCCACCGTAGACCGGCAGTGGGTCGTGACCGCCTACACCCTGGCCTTCGGCAGCCTGCTCCTGCTCGGCGGCAGGCTGTCCGACCTGCTGGGCCGGAAGGTTACGTTCCTGACCGGGCTGGTCGGCTTCGCCGGCGTCTCGGCCATCGGGGGCGCCTCGGTCAGCTTCACCATGCTGGTAATCGCGCGGGCCTGCCAGGGCGCGTTCGCCGCGCTGCTGGTGCCGTCGGCGCTGTCCTTGCTGACGACCACGTTCACTGAGCCGAAGGACCGCGGCAAGGCGTTCGGCGTCTACGGTGCGATCGCCGCGGCGGGCGGCGCGGTCGGGCTGCTGCTCGGTGGCGCGCTGACCGAGTACCTGTCCTGGCGGTGGACGCTGTACGTCAACCTGATCTTCGCGGGCGTGGCCTTTGTCGGCGGGGCGCTGCTGCTGAAGCGGCACCCTTCCCGGGTCAAGCCCAAGCTGGACATCCCGGGTGTGCTGCTGGTCTCCGGTGCGGTGTTCTGTCTGGTCTACGGGTTCTCCAACGCGGCCACGCACAACTGGCACACGCCGTCCACGTGGGGCTTCCTGGTCGCAGGCGTGGTCCTCCTGATCGCATTCGCGCTCTGGCAGGGCCGGGCGAGCAACCCACTGCTGCCGCCGCGGGTCGTGCTGGACCGCAACCGGGGCGCCGCCTACCTGTCGATGCTGATCGCCTCGGCGGGCATGTTCGCAACCTTCCTGTTCCTCACCTACTACCTGCAGCAGACGCTGGGGTACTCACCGGTCGTCACCGGCTTCGCTTTCCTGCCCATCGTGGGGGGCATCGCCGTCGCGGCGAACCTGTCCACGATCGTGCTGATGCCCAGGATCGGGCCCAAGCCGCTGGTCGCGACCGGGATGCTGGTCGGGGCGGGCGCGATGGTCTGGCTCGCCCAGCTGGGCCCCCACACCGCCTACGCCACGGGCATAGTCGGCCCCGTCATCATGATCGGGGCCGGCCTCGGTATGGTGATCGCGCCGTCGATCAACACCGGAACGTTCGGGGTGGCCCCGCAGGACGCGGGCGTGGCCTCGGCCACCGTCACGGTCGGCCAGCAACTCGGCGCCTCGCTCGGCACCTCGCTGCTGAACAGCATCTTCGCCAGTGCCGTCGCGGCCTACATCACCGCTAACGTCGCCTCGGCCCGGCTCATCGGCCTGCCGGCGCTGACCAGGCTGGCGCTCGCGCACGGCTACGACACTGCGTTCTCGTGGACGGCCGGGATCCTCGTCGTAGGGTCGATCGTCGCCGGGTTGCTGTTCCGCCGCGGGCCGCTGGTCAGGCCGGCCGTACCTGCCGGTCAGGCCACCGGGACCGTGGAGCCGCAGGTAGAGGCAGGCCCGGCGATCTCGGCCTGAACCCGTAAAAATCTCGCTCACGGAGGCCGGATCAGGCCGGGCAGGTCCACTTTTCCGGGCTGCGCACCGGCCCGGAAGAGGCCGCGTCGGGCGGCGGGAAGTGCTCCCTGAGCGTGAAGGAGTACGGCGTCGGGCCGAAGTCCCGCAGGTACAGCACGCGCTCCTCGGCTTCCCGCGTGGTCGGCACAAGCCCGCGCGGTATCCACCACAGGGCGGTGTAGGCCTCTTCCATCCGCTCGAACCAGCGGCGGCGGCGCCGGAGCACCTGCCGGTGCGTACCGGAGTACACGAACCCGGCCAGGTCCTCGACCGACTCCCACACCGACATGTTGACCAGGACTCCCGCGCTCCCGGCCGCGTCCCATTCGAACGCCCGGACCGAGGTGGCGTTGCCGTCCTCGGTCTGCAGCCGCCAGATGAAGCCGGGCGCCGCGTCGGCCGTCGCGTTCACCGGGTCGAGGTCGGCCACGAAGTCCGCGAGCAGCGGGCTGTCCAGAGGCGCTTGCAGCCGTGCGACGTTTACCTGGGCGAGCACGTAGTCCACGCCGCCATGCTGCCAGCCCTCGCAGGCGCTGGCAACGCCGCTATCCTGGGGCCGGGGACGGGGCTGCTGGCCGAGGGCGCGGGACCGCCGGGCGGACCCGCCTGGGCCGGCTCGGAGGAGATGTGTCATGTCCCAGCCATCCACGCAGCCCGGGCTCCTGTCGCCCGAGGCCGTCCAGCTCATCGACGGCCAGTATGCCGACCGCCTGCACCTGCGGCCCGTCCTGGATGCGGTGCTGGCCGCGCTCCCGGCGCTCGGGCCGGTCACGGTCGAGGCCCGCCGGACCCTGGTGTCGCTGGTCACGCCGCGCCGGGTCTTCGCCGTGGTGCAGGCGACGACCAAGCACCGGGTGGATCTCGGCCTGCGGCTGGACCGACCAGACGGGCTCGAGCATGGGGGCCGCCTGCAGCCCGCCAGGAACCTCGGCGCCGCGACGGCGCGCATCGCGCTGACCGAACCCGCCGAGCTCGACGATGAGGCGCTCGGCTGGCTCCGGCTGGCCTACGAGCAGAACACCGCGCCGCCTCCGCCGCGGCGCAAGCCCGCACCCCGGCCCAAGCCCGAGGCCACGCCGCTGACGGTCGTGATCGAGGCCCGCGGCCTGCCCGGCCGCTCCTTCTGCGCCGGACCGGACGCACCGACCTTCCAGAACGTTCACCTGGGGCTGCGCAGTACCAGCAAGGACCGGTCGGCGCTGGCCACGCCCGGTCATCCGTGGCAGGTGACCGAGCCCGTGCCCGGCGACGCTCGCTCCGCCCGGTGGGAGGTCGAGGTCACGGTCAGGCGCGGCGATGACGGCCTCGACTTCGGCGGCCCGTTCGTGCGCGGCGACCGCACCGACCGTCACCTGGGCCTCGTCTGGGGCGACGTCCTGGCCGACGGTACGTTCCGGCTCATCCGCGGCTCCAAGCTGAAGCTGGCCGACGTCGACCCCGCCCTCATCGCCGAGGCCATGCGCCCCGGTTCCCGGCTGGTCGCCCGGATCCGCTACGCCGACCAGGAGGGCCATCTCATCCGGCCTGCGGACCTGGCTTGGTCGGTCGTCCACACGTAACTAGCTGGTAAGGCTTGACCGGACACATCGCGACAGAAGCGACATAAACTAACATTTCCGGATCAATGCCTTACTTAGAGTGTTGTGCAGGGCGTTCCCGATGGCCATGATTGATTCTGGGGGAGGGAGAATCCTTGGCTCGTGAGCCGCTTCTGGACACCGACCCCGCGCAGATCGGACGCTACCGGCTGACCGCCCGCATCGGCGCGGGCGGCATGGGCGTCGTGTATTTGAGCCAGGCCCGGGACGGCAGCCTGGTCGCGGTGAAGGCGCTGCGCCCCGAGCTGACCGATGACCCGGAGTTCCGGAAGCGGTTCAGCCGTGAGGTGGCCAACCTGACCCGGGTCATGGGCGTGTGCACGGTGCGGGTGATCGATGCCGACATCGACTCAGCCCGGCCGTTCATGGTCACCGAATACGTGCCGGGTCCGTCGCTGTCCGAGTACGTCGCCAGGTACGGGCCGCCCGGGCCCGACATGATGTACGGCCTGGCCACCGGGCTCGCCGAGGCGCTGACCGCCATCCATGCGGCTGGAGTCGTGCACCGGGACCTCAAGCCGTCCAACGTGCTCCTGAGCCAGGACGGCCCGAAGGTCATCGATTTCGGCATCGCTCAGGCGCTGGACGCGACGTCGGTGACCAGGACCGGCATAATGGTCGGCTCGCCGGGTTTCATGGCGCCGGAGCAGGTAACCGGCCGTCCCGGCCAGCCCGCCGACGTCTTCGCCTGGGCGGTGACGCTCGCGTACGCGGCCAGCGGGGAGATGCCGTTCGGCACCGGATCCGCCGAGGTCATCTTCTACCGGATCTTGCACACCGAACCAGATACCGCTGCGGTCCCGGAACGGCTCCGACCGCTGGTCGAAGCGGCCCTGGCCAAGGATCCGCAGCGCCGTCCCCGGGCGGATGAGCTGCTGGCCCAGCTGACCAGCCGCACGCGGACCGACCGCGACTACGAGTTCGGCACCCAGGCCGTACTGGCCCAGACCTGGCCGGCGACCGAGGCCATCCCGGTCTCGCGGCCGACGGCAAGCGGCTCCCTGCTGCTCGAGCCGGGGCCAGCGCGGACCAGCCGGCGCAGGAGAGGCAGGGTCAGCCGCCGGACAGCCGCGATCGGCGCGCCGGTCCTCGCGGTCCTCGCCGCCGTCCTGGTCCTGGCGCTGGCCACGGGACACTTCCCCGGCCTCGGCCGCCTCGTCGGGAACCAGCAGCAGAACGTGACCGTGACCCCGGCCGCCCTCGGCATTTATCCCGGGCAGGAGCAGCGCGGCGTCTTCCAGACCGTGGACCGCGTCGTCGCCTCGGGGAACACGATCGTCGCGATGGGCTCGCAGACCAGCGACGGCGTCCACCGCCAGCAGTTCTTCGTCTCTACCAACGGCGGCGCCACCTGGCGGCTGGCCGCCGTCCATGCGTCGGGCGGCGGGCCGGCCCCGCTGGGCCATCTGGCCGCGCGGCTAGCCGGCGGACCCGGCGGGTGGGTGGCGGTGGGGGGGCAGGCCATCTGGACCAGCCCGGACGGCGTGCACTGGACCCTCGCGGCCACCCATGGCATCACCGTGACCGGCGAGCAGCTCAATGTGATCACCAACACCGCTCAAGGGTTCCTGGCCGCAGGCATGGCGCCGGCCGACGGCGGCACCCAGGCCGTCATCTGGACCTCGAAGGACGGCCTGACGTGGCAGCGGAAGACGGCCACGCAGCTGGGCCTGACGGCACTCGGCGTCCCCGCGCAGGGCATCATCTACGCCGCCTCGCACGGCGCCGACACGGTCATCTCCGGCGGAGTCACCGGCACCGCCGGCTCCGGCGCCTGGATGAGCACAGACGGCGGATCGACATGGGCTGCGGCGCCGATCCCGGTAAACCACGGGGCGAGTACCTCGATCAGCGGCCTGGGGTCCGACGGGTCCAGCCTGATCGCGGTCCGGTCCGGCCAGGCTGCGTCGGGCGGCGCGGATGGCGTGGCCTATTTTTATCTGAACGGACAGGGCTGGCGGTACGCGGGCACCATCGGCGCGGCCGGCGGTTGGAGCCCGAAGGTGGTAAAAGGCAGCGCTAACGGCTTCGTCGTGATCGGCACGACCACCGCCGGGCAGAACGTGGCCTACATCAGCACCGACACCGGCGGTACCTGGCAGCCGACGGGATCGCTCGGCCAGGCCGCCACCCAGAACGTGGAAAGCGCCACGGTCGGATCGGGCGGCACCGTCATCGCGGTCGGCAACACCTCGGGCGGCGGCAAGATCAGCCAGCAGGCCGTGTTCCTGGAGGCCAGCCTGACCGGAACCGTGCGACCTGTCTCGACGGCCGCCATCGCGGGCGGCCTGGTGCCCGAACTCGCGGTCAACGGCCTGGCCACGGCGGGTGGCGCGCAGATCGCCGTCGGCAGCGCCGACGGCTACCCGGCGGTCTGGCGTCAGGCCCCGGGCGGTCCGTGGAGCGTGGTTTCCTCACTTCCGGTCGTGTCCACTTACCCGGGCCTGTCGGCGCTGACCAGCGTGACGCAGGGGTCGGCTGGCTGGCTTGCCGCCGGCGGGCCGGGCCCGGTCATGCTCACCTCGACGGACGGAACGACCTGGCAGCGGGCCAGCGGGTCCATCACCCAGGACTTGGCCGGGGTGTCGGCCGTCGTGACCGCGGCGAATCCGTCCGGGTACGTCATCGCCGCCAATCTGGCCGCCTCGGGCAGCGGCGGGACGGCGGAGCTGTGGTGGTCGCCGAACCTGACCTCCTGGACCCGCGCCACCAGCATGAACGACACGAATGGCGCGGGCCAGGTGCTCGCGATCGGCGCGGACGCACACGAGTTCATCGCCGTCGGCTCGGACGGCAGCCACCCCGCGGTGTGGACGACGACCGACGGGAAGGACTGGACCATGATCCCCCTAGGCCTGCCGCCCGGCGCCTCGGCTGCCGCGCTGCAGCAGGTGGCGATCAACGGCGACCACGTGGTCGCCCGGGGCCAGGCGACCACGGCGGGCCAGTCCGTGCCGTTCGCCGAGCTGTCCGCCGACGGCGGCGCGAGCTGGCAGGAAGCCCCATTCGGCTCGGCCGGGCCCGGTACGGCCGTCACGGCGTTGACGGCCAGCTCAGGCGGCTTCACCGCAGCCAGCCAGTCCGGCGGGCCCGGCCAGCAGGACGCTCAGATCTGGACCTCCGCTACCGGGTCGGCCTGGACTCCCGCCCAGGTCAGCGGGCTCAGCGGCGGCGGTGCGCACGAGATCGCCGCGCTGATCTCGTCCGGCTCGGCCGTGACCGGCATCGGCGTGACCGCCACCCAGCAGAGCCAGCAACCCGTCGTCGTGAGCGCGGCCGCCGGCTAGCTGGCGCGCTGCCGCGGCTCGGTGGCGTCGGCGACCACGCAGGCGATGTTGTCCGGCCCGCCTGCCTCGTTGGCCAGGTCGATCAGCCGCCCGACGGCCTGCTCAGGATCGCCGGGCGCGCTCAGCGCGTCTCGGATGACCCCCCCGGGCACCACGGTCGTCAGGCCATCCGAGCACAGCAGGTAGCGGTCGCCCGCCTGCGCGTCGTGCAGTGAGACATCCGGCTCGGTCGCGCCTCCGCCGTCGATGGCCTGGAGCAGCAGCGATCGTTGCGGATGGGACTCGGCCTCCGCAGGGGTGATCTTGCCCTCGTCGAGCAGAGCCTGCACCATCGAGTGGTCATGGGTGATCTGGAACAGCTCTCCCGCGCGCAGTAGGTAGGCCCGGGTGTCGCCCACGTGCACCAGCGCAAGCTGGGACCCGGACCAGAGCATCGCGGTCAGCGTCGTGCCGGTCCCGGGATCGGCCGCGGCCAGGTCCCGTACGGCCGAGCCGGCCTGGCGGACCGCGTCCTCCATGGCATTCAGCAGGCTGCCCGCGGGTAGCGTGCCTTCCAGCGGCTTGAGCGCCTCGATGACGGCCGCGCTGGCCGCCGCCCCGCCGACGCCCATCCCGTCGGCCACGGCCAGCAGGTGCTGTCCCGCGTAGGCGGTGTCCTGATTCCGGTCGCGGTGCCGGCCGATGTCCGATCGTGCGGCGTATCGGATGGCCAGGGTCGGCTGTGCTGCAGGCATGGCGGTTTCCTCTCCGGACAGGTAGCTGATCAGGTGAGCGGCCAGGTCTCGCCGGGCGACGAACTCGGCCTCGGTCTCCGCCCAGTAGGCCGCGATCTGCTCCGCGGCCCGGGCCGAGGTGTCGGCGGCCAGGACGATCTGTATCCGGGCCAGCGGCATGCCAAGCCGCCGCAGCCAGGCCACCAGGCGGGCCTGCTCCAGCTGATCGGGCCGATAGAAGCGGTAGCCGGATACCTCGTCGACGTGCGCGGGCGCCAGCAGGCCGAGCGAATCGTACAGGCGCAGAGCCTTGGGCGAGAGCCGGGAGGCCCGGGCGAACGCCCCGATCGTCAGCAGGTCCACGCCGCTCCTCCCTCAGCTGCTGCCGCTATGCTCAGCCCTCACCCTGGGGCAAGGTCAAGCGCCAGCGAAAGTGTCGTATCCAGGTGAGATGATCCCGCGGTAACGGTGGCCCGCCGCTAGGCTGACGGCAGCTTGCGGTGGGTGATCGATCAGCCCGCCGTGCTGTCCTGAGCCGACCAGGGGAACGGCAGCAGGTCGGGCTCAACCCAGTCGTGGCGAGCCGGTCCGGCGGCCAGGGTCGACGAGCGGTAGTGCCTGGCTAGCAGGCGCTTGTCCAGCAGCGCGGGATTCCGGTCGGCGAAGACGTCGAAGTCCGCGCAGCCCGGGTCCGCGGCGACATGGTGCGCGACCAGTTCCATCCACGCCCGCGAGACGGTGTGGTGATACTTCTGCGGCGCCCGTTCGTAGGTCGCGATCTGCCGGATCCAGCCGCAGACGGTGCCGACCGCGTCCGGCATGCCGTAGCGCCGCACCGCGTAGAAGGCCAGGTTGATGTGCTGCCGGTGCCGGAACTGGCCGCCGGGCCCGGTGATCTCGGGCAGGATCGCCGCGAGCTCGGGGTCAGGCGGACGGTGCGGGCCGGGGGAGTGGGGCAGGTGGGGACGGGACATCAGCGTGCCTCCTGCAGGGCCGCGACGACGGCGTGGAAGCCGGCGATCTGGGTGGGGGACAGGCGGGCCAGCGCGTCCCGCTCGAGGTCCGCGACGGCCGCCCGGACCCGGTCCGCTGTCGCCTGTCCCGCCTTGGTGAGCGGCAGCCGGAACGACCGCCGGTCGGTGGGATCGAGTTCCCGCGTGACGTAGCCGCGGTTCTCCAGCCGGTCCAGGACGCCGGTCAGCGTGGTGGCCCGGGTGCCGGTCTCGGCGCTGAGCTCGCGGACGTTGAGCACGCCCCGGTCGGCGAGGTTCGCCAGCGCGTTGATCTCGGCCGCGGTGAGGTTCAGGTCAGCCAGCGCGCTGCTCAGCACGTGCAAGGTGTGGTGCGTAGCGCGCTGCAGAGCCAGCACGACATCAGGTAGTCCATTTTCGGATATCACGGAAATGGATTATACGGGATCGGTGGATCTGAGCAAACCGGAAACGTGTTGCGAGCGCGAGGACAATGGGCTCGTGACCGAGCCTTGGATACTCGACGAACTGGCGCACGCGGGACCCGAGCACCTTGACCCTGCCTTCGTAGCGGGTTACGACCGCAAGCAGGGCTCTCCCGACCCGGCCGAGGACCTGGCCATCTTCGCGGCGCACGGCCTGGACGGGACCTCTTCCGTCCTCGATCTGGCCGCCGGGTCCGGCCAGTTCGCGCTGGCCGCGGCCCGCCGGTTCGGGCACGTGACGGCGGTGGACGTCTCGCCGGCCATGATCGCGTTGCTCCGCGAGCGGGCCGCCACCTCGGGACTGGCGAACCTGGACTGCGTCCGGGCCGGCTTCCTCAGCTATGACCACTCCGGCCCGCCCGCGGACGGCGTGTATACCCGCAACGCGCTGCACCAGCTGCCCGACTTCTGGAAGGCAGTGGCCCTGGACCGGATCGCGGGCATGATGCGACCCGGCGGCGTGCTCCGGGTACGCGACCTGATCTACGACTTCCGCCCGGCCGAGGCGGCCAAGGTGTTCCAGCGCTGGTTCGAGTACGCCGCGAGCGATCCCGCCGACGGGTACACCGCCCAGGACTACGCCGAGCACATCCGCACCGAGTTCAGCACGTTCCGCTGGCTGCTGGAGCCGATGCTGGCCGAGGCCGGCTTCGAGATCGAGAGCGCCGAATTCGAAGGTCGGCTATACGGCGCCTACACCTGCATCAGGTCGTCGTAGGCCGGGTCAGCTCCGCGTCGCGTAGCTCGATCCGGCCGCGGCCGGCCAGGAAGACGCCGAACCCGACAATGCTGGCGTCGCCGGGGATCCGCACTGTGATCTGGTGCCTGGTCCAGTCGCGGTCGTCCACGACGACGATGTGGTTGTCGGGATTGCCGGACGCGGCCTCCTCGGCGAAGGATCTGCGGGTGTCTCGTACCCTCCTGACCCACAGGCACAGCCCGGCGCGGCCCGCGATGTCCCTGGTGCGGACCTGGCCGCTGAAGACGACCACAGCGTCGCGGTAGTCGTCGGCGTACATGTCCTGGGCCAGCAGGGCGAAGCCTTCGGGCTGCGGCACGGCCGAGGAGAGCACCGCGACCCCGTGTTCGGCGGCGCAGGAATAGTCCTCCCATTGTGACTCGACGTTGCTCTCGGTGAAGCTGCCGCCGAACATCCACCTGTCCAGGCCGTCGGCGAAGGCCATGTTGCGTGGCTCGTAGCGGGGCCGGTGGTCAAGGCTCAGGCCCTGTACGGTCTGCTCAGGAAACGATCCGGATGAACTGGTCCCCGTCGGTACCGCCAGCCGGTCCATCACCGCGTCGGCGACCCGGATCGGCGCGCCCGCCGTGATGGCGACGGCGAGGCCGTCCGGCAGGCGGGCCGTGACGTGCCGGGTTCCGGCGGGGCTGGCGAGCTCGATCCGGGTCACGGTCACCTCGGGGCCCAGCTCGTCGAGGTCAACTCCGGTCACGCGAGCACCGGCGGCGTGCAGTAGCTGGTCGGTGAGCTCGTCCGAGCTTCGCGCCTGAGTGGTCCCGGCTCGCTCCTGGTCTGCCGCTTCCGGCTCGAAGAGCGACCAGAACCGGTGGCTGTCGCGTCCCAGCAGCCAGATCGGCAGGTCCCGGCGGCCGGCGTCGTCGGCGAGCACGATGACGTGAGTGGGGAACCGGTCCGGTACGGGGCCGGGCGGGATACGGCGCTCGGCGCGCGCGATGCGGACGGTGGTCATGGGTGTCCTCCGGGCGGCGGGAACAAGATCGGGGCGGTGCTCGGTGATGTAGGCGCGCAGCCGGAGCCGGGCCTTGTGCAGGCTGACCCGGGCCGCGCCGGGCGACTCGGCGATCTGGCCGGGCGGCAGGTCCGCGTAGTAGTGCAGGGTGACGGCGCGCCGCTGCCCGGCAGGCAGGCCCGCGACGGCTTCGCGCAGCGCGTCGGCGCGGTCGAGGTCATCGGGTGAGGGCAAGCCTTCGGCAGAGGCCGGGTGCAGCGGCTCGGGCCAGTCGGGCATGAGGGTGGGCTGCTCGCGGCGATACAGGGTGCGGCAGACGTTGAGCACGATGCCGGCCAGCCAGCCCGCGAACCGGTCCGGCTCCCGCAGCCGGTCCAGAGCGACGAACGCCTGCAGGAACGACTCCTGCACGGTGTCGTCCACGTCGCTGGGATTGGGGCACAGCCGCCGGGCGCGGGCGCGGGCCGCCGGCTGGTGCCGCTCGACCAGGAGCCGGAACGCTATTGGGTCGCCGTCGAGGGCCAGCCCGACCAGGTCGCCGTCGGAGAGCTCCGGATCGTCAGCCACCGCTAACCGGCTCCAGGTCATCGGATACCGCCCGGCTCAGCTCCGGGTCCCTGAGCCAGATCCGGCCCGGGCCGGCCAAGCCGATGCCGAAGCGGATCATTTCGGCGTTCTCGGGGATCAGCGCCGTGATCTCATGTGTGATCCACTGGCCCCAGCCCCCCGAGACGGTCACAGCGTGCTCCTCGCGGGCGTGCCCGACGCCCCACCGGTGCCTGACGATCTCCAGACGAAGCCCAGCCTGTTCGGTCAGCCGCTCGGTGCGGATGTCGCCGCGGAAGACGACCGTGGCGCCGCGGTAGTCCTCAGCGAAGATGGCCTGGACCAAGGCAGCCGATCCGGCCGGGCGCGGGACCGCCGAGGACAGGACCGCGCTCTGGCCGTCGACCGCGGCCGAGTAATCCTCGGACAGGTCCGTGTCGCCCCGGAAACCGGAATCTAGGTCCCACCGGTCCAGGCCGTCGGTGAAATCAAGGTTCCGTGGCTCATAACGGGGCCGCTTTCCCGGAAGCGTCGCTAGAGGCGAGCCGGGCGGGCCATGGCCGGGGAGCGCCCGGGCGACGGGCGGCACGCGGTCGAGGAACGGGGTGAGCAGGTCATCGCCTGGTACCGGTACCGCCAGCCGGTCCATGAGCGCGTCGGGCAGCCGGACCGGGGTGCCCGTAGCGGTCGCTATGGCCAGGCCCAGGCCGAGGTCCGCCGTGATGTCCCGCGTTCCGGCGGCGCCGGCCAGCCGGATCCGCGCCACGGTCACCTCCGGGCTCAGCTCGTCGATGTCCGTGTCGGTGGCTTCGATGTCCACCTCGGTCACGCTCGCGCCGACCGCGCCGAGCAGCCGGGCGGTGAGGAGCTGCGGTGCGTCGCCCGTCACGACCTCGCCCGCGGGTCGGCGGCCGAGTTCCACGAGCTGGGCCAGGTCGCCGGCGCCCGGGTCGCCCCTCATCCAGATCGGTACCGCGCGGCGGGCGTCGTCAACGAGCACGACCAAGTGGCCGCGCGTCTGGAATCCGCCGTCCGCCAGCCTCCCCGGCCGGGGCTCGGCGTGCGCGATCCGGACGGTAGTCATCCGCGGTGTGTCCACACTCCCTAGTGTCGCCAGGCCGCACGTGTGTTACCCGGCCTGTTCAGCACCCACTTGCGGGCCGGGCCGGGCCGGTCAGCCCAGCTCACCCGAGGTCAGCCGGGTGTACAGCTCCAGGTAGCGCTCCCGCGTCGCGGCCACGATCTCGGGCGGGACGGCCGGGCCCGGCGGCCGCCGGTCCCAGTCCAGCCCGGCAGACCAGTCGCGGAGGAACTGCTTGTCCAGCGACCGCTGCGGACGGCCGGGCTGCCACTCCGAGGCCAGCCAGAACCGGGACGAATCGGGGGTGAGCACCTCGTCGGCCAGCATCAGCGTCCCGTCGGCCGCCAGCCCGAACTCCAGCTTGGTGTCGGCGATGACGACGCCGCGAGCCGCGGCCAGCTCCGCGCCGCGCCGGTAGACCTCCAGCGTGACCCGCTCCAGCTCGGTCGCCACCGCAGCGCCGACCAGCCCCGCTACCTCGAAGCGGGTCATCGGCTCGTCGTGGCCCGCTGCGGCCTTGGTCGTCGGGGTGAACACCGGTTCCGGCAGCCGGGAGCCCTCGCCGAGACCGGGCGGCAGCGGCACGCCGCAGATCGTACCGGTTTCGTTATAGGACACCAGCCCGAGACCGGCCAGGTACCCGCGCGCGATGCATTCCACCGGCAGCATGCGCAGCCTGCGGCACCTGATCGCCCGGCCCGCCCACTGCGCGGGGACGTCGGTACCGGAGATGACGTGGTTGGCGATCACGTCCGTGAGCTGGCCGAACCACCACAGCGACAGCTGCGTCAGGACCCGGCCCTTGTCCGGAATCGGCGTCGGCAGGACCACGTCATACACGCTCACCCGGTCCGAGGCGACCATGATGAGGTCGCCGCCGTCCGCGTACAGATCCCGGACCTTCCCCGAGTACATCAGTTCCACGCACGCTCCTCACCAACACCAAAAGCCCAGCTCGGCTAGCGGCACCGATGGACCATTGCTGCCGCTATGACGACACCGATGGTCCATCGGTGCGGTTGCTTTGCGAGAACCGCGGTCACGGCCCGATGTGCGGCACAGCGTACTAGGGCCCGGTGAGCGTACGATCAGGGCCATGGCGGACCTTGAGGTGCAGTACCTCCAGGTACAGACGACGACCGACTCGCGGGCGGAGGCCATGGAACTCTCCCGCGCTGCCGTCGAAGCCCGGCTGGCCGCGTGCGCGCAGGTGGCCGGGCCGGTGGCGTCCATGTATTGGTGGGACGGCGGTCTGGAGCGGGCCGAGGAGTGGCTCGTGCTTCTCAAGCTCCCGGTCGATCGCTACGACGAGCTCGCCGCCTTCCTCACCGAACGGCACAGCTACGACGAGCCGGAGATCATCGCTCTACCCATCGTTACCGGGTCGGCCACGTACCTGACCTGGATGCGAGAAGAAACCCGCCGCGCGGACGGAGCATCCGGATGACCCGCCTGGTCGGACCCCGCGGGCTGAGCGTCCTGATCTTCTTCGCGCTCGTCGCCCTGGCTCTGGCCGTGGTCGGCTGGGTGCAGCGCCACGGCGGAGTGGTGGCACCGTTGCCGCCGTACTCATCGCAAACGGCGTTCCACCTCGTCCGCGGAGGGAGCGCCGGATGAGCACGCGCTGGGCCAGCGGCGCACCGCGATCCCGGGTCAAGGCGCCCGCCCCGCCCGTCCCCAGTCGCGACCCGGCGCCGCCCGCCGCTCAGGCCCCGCATACCGACCGGAGCGCCGGCCCGCATACCGACCGGAGCGCCGGCCCGCATACCGACCGGAGCGCCGGCCCCAGCGGCGGCCCGAGCGCCGTTCAGGCCTCGCAGGCCGGGCTGCCCCGGATCGCCGAACAGGCCGCCGCGATCAGCGCGGAATGGGCGCCGACCGCCGGGCGGATCCTGCTCGGCCTGGTGTTCTTCTGGTTCGGGTACCACGAGCTGGTCCAGCCCGGCGGCTGGACCCAGTACGTGCCGGTGGTCAACGAGTCGTCGTCACTGGCCGTCATCCTGGTGCTGGTGCACGGCTGGCTGCTGTTCGTCACGGCCGCCGCGCTGGTGGCGGGCATCGCGCCGCGCCTCGCGGCGGCGGTCGCCAGCGTGGTGCTGCTGGAGATCGTGATCTCGCTGGCGGTCACGGGGCTGTCCCCGACGGCGGTGCGCGACGTCGGCGTGCTCGGCCTGGCGGTCTGCCTGACCGGCTGCAAGAACCAGCGCCTGGTGCTCCGCGGCTGAATGACATGAAGGCCGTCACCTGCGACCGGTACGGGCCGCCGGAGGTCCTGCGGATCGAGGATATCGAGCGACCCGTTCCTGGCCCGGACGAGGTCCTCATCCGGATCCGGGCCACCACGGTCAACCGTTCGGACACCGAGACCCGCCAGGGTAGCCCGGCCGTGGCCCGCCTGCTCACCGGCCTGCGCCGGCCGCGGCATCGCATTCTCGGTACCGAGCTGGCCGGCGAGGTCGAGGCCGCCGGCTCGGCCGTCACCGAGTTCAAGACCGGCGATGCCGTCTTCGGCGTCAGGGCCTGGAAGTTCGGCGCGCACGCTGAGTTCGTCTGCATGCGGGAAAGCGCCGCGCTGGCACCTAAGCCGGCGGGCATGAGCTTCGAGGAGGCCGCCGCCGTATGCGACGGGGTGATCCTGGCCCTGATGGGCCTGCGCCCGGCCGATGTCCGGAAGGGCAGGAGCATCCTCGTCTACGGCGCCTCGGGATCCATCGGCACCGCGGCGGTCCAGCTGTCCCGCTACTTCGGGGCCGACGTCACCGCGGTGTGCGGCACCAAGAACCTGGATCTGGTCAGGTCGCTGGGCGCCGAGCAGGTCATCGACTACACCCGGGAAGACTTCACGGCCAACGGGCAGGCCTACGACGTCATCTTCGACGCCGTGGGCAAGCACTCGTTCGGGCGCTGCCGAGACTCGCTCAACCCGGGCGGGATCTACCTGGCCACCGATGGTCTGCACAACCTGCTCGTGGCCCAGTGGACCCGGTTCGGGGACAAGAAGGTGATCTTCCCGATCCCACCTCGCTACACCAAGCAGGACGTGCTGTTCCTCAAGGGGCTACTGGAGGCCGGGCAGTACCGGGCGGTCATCGACCGGCGCTATCCGCTGGCGGAAGTCGTCGAGGCCAGCCGCTACGTCGACACCGAGCAGAAGACCGGGAACGTGGTCCTGACCGTCGGTTAGGACACGGGAGGCACGTTCCAGGACAGGA
This sequence comes from uncultured Actinomycetes bacterium, assembly GCA_963722055.1. Taxonomy (GTDB): domain Bacteria; phylum Actinomycetota; class Actinomycetes; order Streptosporangiales; family Streptosporangiaceae; genus Palsa-504. The sequence goes on from CAVRLA010000012.1 coordinate 140,618, forward strand.
TGACCGGCTCACCGTGCTCGTGGCCGAGCGTGCTGATCGTCCCGGTGTCCAGCCGGAACAGCTTCCCATCCGACGGCTCGAGCCGCAGCCACCTGGCCGTGAGCACCCGCAGCACGTGGCCGTGCGCGACCAGCGCGACGTCGCCGTCGGCCAGTAGCGGCTCGGGCCCCCCGAGAACCCGGGCCAGGACCCGGTCCACGCGCTCGCCGACCTGCTGCACGGTCTCGCCGGGGTGTGCGGCGTCGCCCGGGATCACCCCGTCCCGCCACAGGTACCAGCCGGGGCGCTGCTCCTGGATCTGCGGTGTGGTCAGGCCTTCGTAACCGCCGTAGTCCCATTCCCACAGGTCCGGATCCTGCTTGACGCCGGTCAGCCCGGCCAGCTCGGCCGTCCGGACCGCCCGCTGCGCGGGACTGGAGAACGCGGCCACGATGTTGCGCCGGGCCAGCACCGGGGCCAGCGCCGCGGCCGCGGCCTCGCCGCGCGGGGTGAGCGGGATGTCCGTCCGTCCGGTGTGCTTGCCGGCCTTGCTCCACTCGGTCTCGCCGTGCCGCAGCAGGATCAGGTCTCCCATGGCTCGTAACATATCGGTCAAATGGAAACAGGTCCGCTGGCAGGCATCCGGGTCCTCGACCTGACCCGGGCGCTGTCCGGCCCGTTCGCCACCATGATCCTCGGTGACCTGGGCGCGGACGTGATCAAGGTCGAGGACGTTTGGCACGGCGACGACACCCGCCGCTGGGGTCCGCCGTTCCAGGGCGACGACGCCGCATACTTCCTGTCCATCAACCGGAGCAAGCGCGGCCTGTCGGTCAACCTGAAGACCCCGGAGGGCCGGCAGATCGTGCAGCAACTGGCCCGCAGCTCGGACATCGTGATGGAAAACTTCCGGCCCGGCACCGCCGCCCGCCTCGGCCTGGGCTACGAGGAGCTCTCCGGCCAGAACCCGGCGCTGATCTACGCCTCGATCAGCGGCTACGGGCAGACCGGGCCGAGCGCCGGGCTGCCGGGTTACGACGCGGTCGCGCAGGCCGTGTCCGGGATGATGAGCGTCACCGGCGAGGCCGAGGGCGAGCCGGTGCGCTCCGGCACGTCCCTGGCCGACGTCGGCGCGGGCATGTGGGCGCTGATCGGCATCCTGGCCGCGCTGCACGCGCGCCAGGCCAGCGGGCGCGGCCAGCAGATCGACATCTCGCTGCTGGACGGCCAGGTCGCCTGGCTCACGTACGTGGCCGGCAAGTACTTCGCGACCGGTGTGACACCGGGTCGTTACGGCAGCGCGCACGAGAGCCTGGCCCCTTACCAGGTGTTCCCGACCGCCGATGACCCGCTGATGGTGGCGGTCGGCAGCGATGGGCTCTGGCGGCGCTTCACCGCCGCCACCGGCCTGGACGACCTGACCGACGACCCGCGCTACGCCACCAACCCGGACCGGGTCCGGCACCGCGACACACTGATCCCGCGCATCACCGGGGCCCTGGCCGCCCGCGGCTGCGCGGAGTGGACCGCCCGGCTCAGCGCGGCGGGCGTGCCCGCCGGGCCGGTCAACACGGTGCCCGCCGCGCTCGGTCAGCCGCAGGTCGCCGCGCGCGAGATGGTCGTCGAGCTGGAACACCCGGTCGCGGGCCTGCTCCGGATGCTCGGCACCCCGCTCAAGCTGTCGGCCCAGCCGGCCAGCATCCGGCGTCCGCCGCCGGTGCTCGGCCAGCACACCGACGAGATCCTCGCCGAGGCCGGCTACACCGCCGACCGCATCGCCGAACTGCGCGCGGCCGGAGTGATCCGGTTACAAAGGCGACCCGTTACAGGAGGCGGCCCCGTTACAAAAGGCGACGCAGCGCGAGCAGGTCCCGGATGCTGGCCTGGACCTTGACCCGGCCCGCCATCCACATGCGGGCAATGTTGGCCGGGGTCTCCGCGAGCGAGACGACATCGTCGCTGTTCGCGGTCAGCCTGATGTCGGCCGGCGGCTCGTCCGGCGCCGCCTCCTTGACCGGCTCGGCGCCCGTGTCGGTAAACCTGGTCACGAACGTCACGCCCAGGTCGGTGACGTGGGCGCTGAACGAGCGGTTGCTGAAGAAGCTGGCCCGGTCCTGCGGGTTCATCTCACCCAGCCGGCCGGTGAGGGTCTGCAGCGCCTCGCGGCACTCCTCGAGTGTGGCCATTGCGCCTCGCTCTTGTCAGCATCGGACGGTAGCGTTCCAGCCGGAGGGTACAGCACATGACCGACGAAAACTCACCCCTGGGTGCAGGGGATAAAGATCAAGACCTTGATATGGAACGGACCGTGGCTGAAGCATCTGCTCCCGGTGACGTGCGGGCGGATGGCTCGGAGCCGGTGCCCGGCGGGCCGCCGCCGACCGGTGACCCGAGGGTGGACGACGCGGTGGCCGGGCTGAGACGGCTGCCGGGCAGGCCAGCCGAGGAGCACGTGGCCGTCCTGGAAGAGGTGCACGGGCGCCTGCGCGACATCCTGGACGACCTCGGGCCGGGCCATGCCCCCCCGGGCCATGCCCCGGCGGGGGGGTCTGGGGGGGTCGTCCCCCCGGGCCATGCCTCGGCGGGGGGGTCTGGGGGGGTCGTCCCCCCGGGCCATGCCTCGGCGGGGGGGTCTGGGGGGGTCGTCCCCCCGGGCCAGCAATGACCGCAGCACGCGCGAGGCTCGATGCCGAGCTGGTCAGGCGCGGCCTGGCCCGTTCGCGGGAGCAGGCGGGCGAGTTGGTCGCGGCCGGCCGGGTGGCGGTGGCCGGGCAGCGAGCGTCCAAGTCGGCCACCCAGGTGGCCCGGGACACGCCGATCACGGTCGCGGACTCGGGGGAGCCCGGTTACGTGTCGCGCGGCGGACGCAAGCTAGCCGGCGCGCTGCGCGCCTTCGGGGATCTGGTGGTGGAGGGCCGGAACGCCCTGGACGCCGGGGCTTCCACCGGAGGCTTCACCGACGTGCTGCTGCGGGCCGGCGCCGCGCACGTCGTGGCGGCCGACGTGGGTTACGGCCAGCTGGCCTGGTCGCTGCGTACCGATCCCCGGGTGACGGTCATGGACCGGGTCAACGTGCGCACCCTCGGGCCGGTGACCCCGGTACCCGATCTCGTCGTGGCCGACCTCTCCTTCATCTCGCTCACCCTGGTGCTGCCCGCCCTGGCCGCAACCGCGGCACCGGAAGCGGACTTCGTCCTGCTGGTCAAGCCCCAGTTCGAGGTGGGCAAGGGCCGGGTTGGTGCCGGTGGCGTGGTGCGGGATACCACGGACCGTTCAGCCGCCATAGAAAAGGTGGCCGGGGCGGCGGCCGGGCTCGGCCTCGGCGTCCGGGGGATTACGGCGAGTCCGCTCCCCGGACCGGCGGGGAACGTGGAATATTTCCTCTGGCTGCGCCGGGGCGCGCCGCCGCTGGACCAGGATCGGCTGCAGCACGCGATCCAGGAGGGACCCCACTAGTGGGACAGCGCACGATGCTGGTGACGGCGCACACGGGGCGGGAGAACGTGGTGCGCAGCGCCCAGCAGGTAGTCGAATGGCTGACTGCCGCCCGGATCGAGGTCCGCACGATCGCCGGCGAGTTCAGCTGCCCCGGTGCCGAGGAGGTGTCGGCCAGCGACGAGGCGGCCGAAGGCGCCGAACTCGTCATCGTGCTGGGCGGCGACGGCACCCTGCTGCGGGCCGCCGAGCTGTCTCGCCCGGCCAAGGTTCCGCTGATCGGGGTCAACCTCGGGCACGTCGGGTTCCTGGCCGAGGCCGAGCCGGCCGGGCTGGCCAACCTGGTCACCAAGGTGGTGGCGCAGATGTACACGGTCGAGGAGCGGATGACGATCGACGTGACCGTGCTCAGCAACGGCTCGGCCCTCGCGTCCGGCTGGGCACTGAACGAGGCCACCCTGGAGAAGGCAGCGCGGGAGCGGATGATCGAAGTGATCACCGAGGTCGACGGGCGCCCGCTGTCCCGCTGGGGCTGCGACGGGGTGGTGTGCTCGACCCCCACCGGGTCGACCGCCTACGCGTTCTCCGCGGGCGGGCCGGTGACCTGGCCCGACGTAGAGGCGCTGCTCGTGGTGCCGATCAGCGCGCACGCGCTGTTCGCGCCGCCGATGGTGCTCTCGCCGCGGTCGGTGCTCGCGGTCGAGCTGATCGCGGGACACGAAACCTCAGGTGCGGTGTTGTGGTGCGATGGCCGGCGTAAAGTCGACTTGCCGCCCGGAGCCCGGGTGGAGGTCCGCCGGGGCGCGCTGCCGGTGCTGCTGGCGCGGCTGCACGGGCCGGGCCCGGCCGGGTTCACGGACCGGCTGGTAGCCAAGTTCGGCCTGCCCGTCGCGGGCTGGCGCGGCCGTACCCGGGAGGATGCTGGCGAGCATGCTTGAGGAAGTCCGCATCAGCGGCCTCGGCGTCATCGACGACGCGGTGCTGGAGCTGTCGGCCGGATTCACGGCGCTGACCGGAGAGACCGGCGCCGGGAAGACCATGGTCGTCACCGCGCTCGGGCTATTGTTCGGCGGCCGGGCCGATCCGGCGCGGGTCCGGCCGGGCGCCGAGCGGGCCGCGGTGGAAGGTCGGCTGCTGGTTTCCCCGGAGGTGGCCCGGGCGGTCGAGGACGCCGGGGGAGACCTCGACGAGGACGGGACCGTGCTCGTACTCAGCCGCTCGGTATCGGCCGAAGGCCGGTCGCGGGCGTTCGCGGGCGGCCGTTCGGTGCCGGTGTCGCTACTCCAGGTGCTGGCTGACAACCTGGTCAACGTGCACGGGCAGGCCGATCAGCAGCAGCTGCTCAAGCCCGGGCGGCAGCGGGACGCGCTGGACCGGTTCGGCGGCCCGGAGCTGGCCGTCGTGCTGTCGGACTACCGGCGGGTGTACGCGCGGCACCGGGCGATCCGCGAGGAGCTTGACGCGCTGATCCAGGCCGAGCGGGAGCGCGCCGCCGAGGCCGAGACGCTGCGGCTCGGCCTGGCCGAGATCGAGGCCGCCGCCCCGGTGCCCGGCGAGGACGCGGCCCTGCTGGCCGAGGACGAACGGCTGTCCAACGCCGACGCGCTCTACGCCGCGGCCGCCGCGGCGCACGAGGCGCTGGCCGGCGACCCGGCCTCCTCCTCGGTGGATGCCTCGGACGTGCTGACCCTGCTCGGCCTGGCCGGGCGGGCGCTGGATCCGGTCCGCTCACACGACCCGGCGCTGGCCGGGCTGGCCGGCAGGCTATCCGAAGCCGCCTATCTCCTGTCCGACGTTGCCGCGGACCTCGCGTCCTACACCGAGTCGCTGGACTCCGACCCGGCCCGGCTGGCGGCGGTGCAGGAACGCCGGGCCACCCTGGGCCGGCTGGTCCGGGCCTACGGCGGCACCCCCGCGGACCTTGCGGGGGTCCTGGACTGGGCCAAGCAGGCCGGAGCACGGCTTGGCGAGCTCGAGGGCGACACCGACAAGATCGCAGCCCTGGCCGTGGAGGAGGCGGAGCTGGCTACGCAGGTCGGGTCGCTCGCCGCGGACCTGACCGCGCTGCGGGCGGCGGCGGCGGAGCGATTCGCGACCGAGGTGACAGCCGAGCTGACCGAGCTGGCCATGCCGCACGCGTCGCTGAGCGCCATGCTCATCGAGCTTGACGAGCCCGGCCCGCACGGAGCCGACGACGTCGAGATCAGGCTGGCCGCGCATCCGGGCGCGCCACCGCTGCCGCTGCACAAGGGCGCCTCGGGCGGTGAGCTGTCCCGCGTCATGCTCGCCATCGAGGTGGTGTTCGCCGACGCGGACCCGGTACCCACATTCGTGTTCGATGAAGTCGACGCAGGAGTAGGCGGCCGGGCCGCGGTCGAGGTCGGGCGGCGGCTGGCCCGGCTGGCGCGCTCGGCGCAGGTGATTGCGGTAACTCACCTGCCCCAGGTCGCCGCCTTCGCCGATAATCACCTGGTGGTCGAGAAGTCAGACGATGGCCTGGTCACCGCCAGCGGCGTCACGCGGCTGGACCAGCCCGGCCGGGTACGGGAACTGTCCCGGATGCTGGCCGGGCTGGAGGACTCCGAATTCGGCCAGGCCCACGCCGAGGAACTGCTGGCCATGGCGGAGAGCGAAGGGGACCGCGACTGGCCGTGGGTCGAGTGACGGGGGCCCGGGAGTCAGCACAGCAGTGGCCCGCCGCGGGCCCTCCGGCCACCGTCGCCGACCGGCCCGTCGCTGACCCCGGCCGCCCGGGCGAGCCGGGCTGGGCGAGCCGGGCCCGGCTGGCGTGGATCGCCGCGTATACGGGCGCGGGCATCGTGCTGTTCCTGTGCTACCTGCGGGTCTCGGGCACCCAGTCCATCTCGTCCGACGGCGGGTCCAACGCCCTGGAAGCGTGGGACATGCTGCACGGCAACCTGGTGCTGCACGGCTGGACCCTGACCGACGTCTCCTTCTACACCACCGAACTGCCCGAGTACATGCTCGTGGAGCTGATCCGCGGCCTGAGCCCGGCGGTGGTGCACACCGCGGCCGCCTTCACCTACACGCTGCTGGTCGTGCTGGCCGGCCTGGTCGCCAAGGGCCGGGCCACGGGCCGGGAGGGCGTGGCCCGGGTGCTGGTCGGCTCCGGCCTCATGCTGGCGCCCCAGCTCGGCAACCCCGTCTTCGTCCTGCTCCTGGTGCCCGATCACGTCGGCACCGGCGTTCCGATGCTGCTCATCTTCCTGGTCCTGGACCGGGCCCCGCGGCGCTGGTACGTGCCGCCGGTGATCGCGCTGATGCTGGCCTGGGCGACGATCGGCGACCGACTGGTGATCGCGGCCGCCGTCATTCCCATCGTGCTGGTGTGCGGATTCCGGGTCTTCCGCGGCGTGGTGCTGGCCAACCGGCCGCTCTCGGCGGTGTGGTTCGAGGTGTCCCTGATCGCGGCGGGCATCGCGTCGCTGGGGATCTCGCTGCTAGCGCTGCGGATTCTCGGGCACGCCGGCGGGTACACGCTCATCCCGCTGGGCACGCTGGTGGCCAAGGCGTCGGGGCTGGCCAAGCACTTCCGGCTGACCGGCGAAGGCCTGCTCGGGCTGTACGGGGCGGATTTCGTCCATGCGCCGCTGGGCCCGCAGACAGCCCTCGCGGTGCTCCACCTGGCCGGGCTGGCCCTGGCCGCCTGGGCCCTGTGCCGCGCGCTGCGGCGCTTCGCCCGCACCGATGACCTGCTGGTCCAGGTGCTGACGGTAGGCATCCTGGCCGACGTGGCCGCCTTCGCGTTCAGCAGCCTGCCCCGCACCATCTGGGACACCAGGCAGATCTCTGCCGTGCTGCCGTTCGGGGCCGCCCTCGCGGGACGGCTGCTCGCCGGCGACCTGCTGCGGGCCAGGCTGGTCCCGGCCCTGACGGTCCTCCTGGCCTGCTACACCGCGGCCCTGGGCTTCGACGCCGCGCAGCCCGACATTCCCGCGCACGACCAGGCCCTGGCCGACTGGCTGGTCGCGCACCACTTCACGTACGGGCTGTCCAACTACTACGAGGGCAACATCACCACCCTGGACAGCGGCGGCCGCGTGCGCCTCGTCACGGTGTCCTGGGGCGCGCACAAGTCGGTGCCGCGCGCCTATCAGTCCGAATCCTCCTGGTACGACCCGCAGCTGCATTACGCGAACTTCGTCGTGAACACCGGCGCCGACCAGCCGCCGGCCATCATCCCGCCCCGCGACCTGCGCAACGCCTTCGGGCCCCCGGCCGAGATCTACCACGACGGCCCCTACACCATCATGGTGTGGAACAAGAACCTGCTCACCGACCTCGGCCGGCCGCCCAAGAAGGGACCCGGCAACGTCGGGCCCTAGGCCAGCGCCTAGGCCGGGGCCGCTGCGCGCCGGGCGCGGAGGTTGCGGTTCTTGACCCGGTTCCCGCACGAGGCCATCTCGCACCAGGCGCCCCGGCGGCTGTGCGAGCGGTCGTAGAACGCCCACCGGCAGTCCGGGTTGCCGCACAGCTTGAGCCGGTCCCAGCTGCCGTCGGCCTGCGCGTCCCGGACGATGAACAGCAGCCCGAGCAGGCCGTCCGCCAGCGTCCGCGCCGGGAGGTCCGGCCCGAGCCGGACCCGGCCGTCCATGCCGATCTCCAGCCGAGGCTGGGCCTGGCCCAGCACCTGCTCCAGCGGAGCCAGGTCGTCCGGGGTTAGGGGCTCGGGCTCGGTTGTACGGCCGATCAGCGCCTGGATGCCCGCCCTGGCCTCGCGGGCCAGCCGCAGATCGTCGGCGAAACCCGGGTCGGGCTGGTCCGGGTCCGGGACGCGCAGGCCCGCATCGGCCAGCCACGCGCGGGCCTCGTCCGGATGCGCGAGCTTATCCGTGCCCAGGTCCCGGTCGAGGGTATCGACGAACGCCTGGACCAGCAGCAGCGGCATCGGCGCCAGCTTGTCCTCTACGTGGGAGGCCCACGAGGGCAGGGCCATGCCGTTCAGGTTAGCCGTCATGATCACCTCCTCTTGTGACCTTATAAATTCCTTTACAGGTCATGCATGACCAATATACTTGTTTTATAGGTCACTAGGCCACGAAACGGGGTGGCACGATGCACGTCCTGCTGGACGACGGACGAGGCCAGCTGATCCTGAAGCGGCTCTGGCCCTGGCACCAGGTCCTGGCTCGCGGCCAGGCGGCGCGGCTGGACCGCAAGCTCGCCGCGGGCACCAGCCCGGACGCGAGCGCCAGCCTGGCGGCCCGGGCCGGGCGGCTAACCTCCACCGGGTTCCGCCGCGACCTGGCCGCCAGCCTGCGGCGGATCCTGGTGGCGGCCGGGGAGCCCGCGCGGCCGGTGGCCGCGGCTGCGTCCGTCGGTCCGGCCCGCGCCCTACGCGTCCCGCTCCGCACGACGCGGATCAGCCAGTCCGCTCCGCTGCTGGCCGACCTGGCCAGCCGCCTGCTCGAGCCCGGCCCGGTACCGGCGCGGGGCGTGGCCCTGGTCGCCCAGCTGCTGGCCGACGGCACCGGCCCGCTGTACCGCGAGGCCGCCCGCGACGACCTGGGCACCCTGGCCGAGCGAGCGGCGCGCGCGCTGGACTGGTAGCGGCGCTCACCGGCCCAGGTAGGCGCGCCTGAGATCCTCGTGGCGCAGCAGCTCGGCGGCCGGGCCCTCGAGCACGATCTCCCCGGTCGACAGGACGTAGCCGCGGTCGGCGATGGACAGCGCCATCGTCGCGTTCTGCTCGACCATCAGGACCGAGACGCCGGAGGCATGGACGGTCTTGATGATCTGGAAGTTCTGCTGGACGAGCGCGGGCGACAACCCCATGGACGGCTCGTCCATCAGCAGCAGTCGGGGGCGAGACATCAGGGCCCGACCCATCGCCACCATCTGCTGCTCGCCGCCCGAGAGCGTGCCCGCCAGCTGGCTGCGTCGCTCGAGCAGGCGCGGGAACAGCGAGTGAACCATATCGAAGTCCTCGGTGAGCGATTCACCCTTGCGCAGCACGGCGCCGAGCTCCAGGTTCTCCCGCACCGTCAGCTGGCCGAACAGGCGGCGGTTTTCCGGCACGATGGCCATCCCAGCGGCGATCCGCTGCGGCACCGGCCACTGCGTCACATCCCGGCCGCCGAGCAGCACGTGGCCCGAGCGCGGCCGGACGATCCCCAGGATGGTCTTCAGCGTCGTGGACTTGCCCGAGGCGTTCCCGCCCAGCAGGCAGACTAGCTCGCCCTTGGCGACCCGCAGCGAGATCCCCTCCAGGATCCGCATCTGCCCGTAGTAGGTGGTGACCTGGTCCAGCTGCAGCAGGACTTCGGACTCCGGCTCGCTCATGCGCCCTCCGCCAGCGCCTCGGGATCGCGCCCCAGGTAGGCCTCGACCACCGCGGGATGGCTCGCGACCTGGTCGAAGCTGCCCTCGGCGATCTTGACGCCGTGGTCCAGCGCGATCACTCGGTCCGAGACACCGGCCACCACGTGCATGTCGTGCTCGATGACCAGGATCGCGACCCCGCGTTCCTCGCGCAGCCGCCCAATCAGCTCGGTGATCTCGTGCGTCTCGGCTGGGTTCATCCCGGCCGCTGGCTCGTCGAGCAGTAGCACCCGGGGCTGAGTGGCCAGCGCGCGGGCGATCTCCAGCCGCCGCCGGTTCGCGTATGACAGCGAGTAGGCGGGCTGGTCCCAGCGGTACCCCGCGAGCCGCTCGCCGAAGAAGGACAGCACGTCCTCGGCCAGCGCGCGAACCTCACGTTCCTCGCGCCGGGCCCGGGGCAGCCGCAGGATGGACTCCCACGCCAGCGCCTTGGTGTCGCCGTAGGTGGCGGCCATCACGTTCTCGAGCACGGACATGTTTGTGAACAGGCGCAGGCTCTGGAACGTGCGGGCGATGCCCAGCCGGGCGATGACGTGCGGCGCCTGGCCCGCGATCGATGCCCCGGCGAAGCGGACGTCGCCCGCGCTCGGCTGGTACACGCCGGTGATCACGTTGAAGACCGTGGTCTTGCCGGCCCCGTTGGGCCCGATCACGCTCACGATCTCTCGTTCAGCGATCCGCAGGTCCAGTTCGGACAGGGCCCGCAGGCCGCCGAACGACAGCGAGAGGCGGTCGAGTTCCAGGATGGCCTGCTGGCCCGGCCCGGCGCTCACGTGACGGTCTCGACGCGGCGCTGCCCGAGCAGGCCCTGTGGCCGGGCGTTCATCATGACGATCAGTATCGCCCCGATCATGAGCTGCCGGGTGATCGAGGGCTCCACCACCAGCCTGGTCTCCCACACGAACGAGGCCAGGCAGAGGGTCGGTGGCAGCAGGATGGTCCGCCAGCGGCTGCTGACCTGCACCAGCGCGATCAGCACGCAGACCAGCACGACGAAGCCCCAGTTCCCGGCGGTCTGTGCGCTGGCCGGGACGATCACCCAGTCGCGCAACGCGCTGGCGATCCAGCCGCCCGACTGCGGTCCACCTGCCACCGCGCTGGCCGATATCGCCTTGGCGATGGCGTGCGCCGCCAGGCCGAGCGCTACAGTCGCGGCCAGCACCCCGGCCAGCCGCCGCCACGGGCGCAGCTTGGCCAGCAAGGTCAGCAGGATCAGCCCGTAGAACAGGTAGCCAGCCTCGGTCGGGCTGCGCAGGACGCCGTCGTAGATGACCATGACCACTAGGGCGCCCAGGCAGGCGCCGGCGATGCTGCCTGCGCCTCCGAGGATGAGCCCGGCGTAGATCAGGATCAGGATCGGGGTGTCGAAGTCGGTCGGGAACACGCTGGCCTGCTGCGCGGCGAAGATGGTGCCGGCCAGCGCGGCCACCACGGCGCCCGCGGCGAACGCGGCCAGCTTGACCCGGTTGACCGGGATCGTCATCGAGGCTGCCGCCAGCGGATCCTCGCGGACCGCGCGCCAGGCGCGCCCGGTACGTGACTTCTCCACCAGTCGCAGTACCGCCATCGTGACCACCAGGATGATCACCAGCAGGTAGTAGTACCCGTAGTTGCTCGTGATCTGCCAGGTAAAGCCCCGGATCGGGTCGATCCCGGTGATTCCGTTCGGCCCGCCGAGCTTGCTCGGGGCCACGTTGTTGACGAACTCCACGAACGCCTCGCCGAAGAACAGCGTGACGATGGCCAGGTAGTCGCCGATCAGCCGCCGCGACGGTAGGCCGACACCCACCCCGAGCAGCGCGGCACCGATCATCACGATCGGCACCGAAAAGTAGGCCGCCAGATGGATGCCAGACGTGCCGAGCTGGTTCGAGGACAGCAGCGCGTAGCCGTACGCGCCGGCACCGAAGAAGGCGACGTAGCCGAGGTCGAGCAGCCCGGCCCAGCCCACCACGATGTTCAGCCCGACGGCCAGCAGCGCGATCACCATCGCGTCGATCCCGACCTGCAGCTGGAAGCCGCCCAGGCCGACCGACGGCAACACGGCGGCGGCCACCCCGGCGATGGCCAGCCTGGGCCACCAGCCGATCCGCTCGCTCTCCCGCTCGGCGCGGCCCAGCCAGGACGGTAGGTACTCGCGGCGACCCTCCCGCCTGGCTACCCACTCGTCGACCCCGAGGCGTGGCTCTCGGGGGCCTGGCGGGATCTCGATGATGTCCTGCGGCGGTTGGGAGTCTGGATCCATGCTCATCGGCGCGTCACACCTTCTGCAGCTGGACGCGGCCGAGCAGCCCGCTCGGCCGGACCAGCATCACGACGATCAGGAGCCCGAACACGATCAGGTTGGAGTACGTAGAGGAGATGTAGCCGGTGACGAACGATTCCGCGATACCGATCACCAGGCCGCCGAGCATCGCACCCGGTATCGAGCCGATCCCGCCGACCACGGCCGCGGTGAACGCCTTGAGCCCGGCGATGAACCCGATGGTGGACGTCACGGTGTTGAACAGGAGCCCGCCCATCACGCCCGCGATGCCCGCGAGCGCCGAGCCGAGGAAGAACGTGGCCGTGATGACGAGGTTTACGTTGATCCCTAGCATCTCCGCGGCCTCACGGTCGACCGCCACCGCGCGCATCTGCCTGCCCAACCTGGTCCGGTTGACCACCAACTGCAGGCCGGTCATCAGCAGGAGACCTAGTACCAGGACCAGGATCTGCACGCTGTCGATGGTGACCGAGCCGATCCGGATGCCGCTGGACAGCGAGATGAACTCCGCGGTGTTGTACTCCCGGTACTGGGAGCCGAACAGCAGCAGGGCCGCGCTCTCCAGGAAGAACGAGACGCCGATCGCGGTGATCAGCGGCGCGATCCGTGGCGCGTCCCGCAGCGGCCGGTAGGCGAACCGCTCGATCGCCACGCCCAGTCCGCCGACCAGCCCCGCAGCCACCACGAACATGATCGCCAGCAGCAGCGGCACCGGGATGCGCACGTTCGCCGCGCCGCCGAAGAACTGGATGATGAAGAAGCCGATGTACGCCCCGACCATGTACAGGTCGCCGTGGGCGAAGTTGAGCAGCTTCAGCACCCCGTACACCATCGAGAAGCCCAACGCGACCAGCGAATAGAGCGCACCTGTGGTGATGCCGTTCACCAGTTCCTGAAAGAAGAAGCTCATCCGGTGCGACTCCCACTGTCACCAAGGGTGTTCCGCCGGGCCGTGGCCCGGCCCGGCGGAACAAACATCCAGTACTAGCTCGGGATCAGCTGGTACTTGCCCGACGAGCTGATCTTGAACAGGAAGAACTTGCCACCGTTCAGGTCACCGTGGGAGTCGAAGGAAATCGGCTGGCCCAGGATCGACGTCGGCTCGTTCGTCTGCTTGATCGCGGCCAGGACGTTGCTGCGACTCGGGGTCTGTCCCGCCTTGCACACCGACGCGATGGCCTCGTCGATCACGTGCGTGGCCGCGAACACGGGCGGTCCGAAGGTACCGAACGACCCGTACTTCGCCTGGGCGGCCTGGGCGATCGCCGCGTCGGCCGGGATCGCGGTGATGTCCGGGCCGAACGAGGACACGTACGAGCCGGAGATGGTGAACGTGCCCGGCGAGAACAGGCCGTCGGTGCCGAAGATCACCGCGGTCTTGTGCTCCTGAGCCAGGTCGCGGCCGAACTGCTGGGCGTTCGCGGCGACCTGCCAGGGCAGGACCACCACCGTATCTGCGGGGGTGACCTTGGCCACCAGAGAGGAGAAGTCGGTGACCTTCTGCGAGACCGACTCGTGGTCGACCTTGATCCCGGCCGCCTGGAAGACCGGCACCATCTGGCTGACCAGACCGGTCGAGTAGGCCTCCTGGTCATCGACGATCATCAGGGCCTTCGGGTGCAGGGTGTTGACGATGTAGTTCGCGTCCTGCGGACCCTGCACGCTGTCCTTCGACACCACCCGGAAGAACGTCGGGTACGAGCCGGTCGTCAGCGCCACGGCCGTCGCCGACCCGGAGATGAAGGCCATCCCGGCCCGCGCCATCGGGCCGCCGACCGCCTCGACTTCCTGGCTGCCCGCGGGGCCGACCACGGCGACGATGCTCCCGTTCGAGATGAACTGCTGGGTCACCGTCGTGGCCTGCGCGGGCTGAAGCTGCGTGTCGCCCTGGACCAGGGTGATCTGCGTGTGGTTGGCCGCATTGTCCATGGCCACCGCGAGCTGCGCGAAGTGCAGCTGCTCGGTGCCAAGCGGCGCGACCGGTCCGGTGATCGGGCCCTCGAACCCGATCGAGGTGACGCACGCCTTGGTGCTGGCGGATGCGCCTGCGCTGCTCCCGCTGCTACTGGTACTGCTGGTACTGCTGCTACTGCTACTGCTACTGCTACAACCAGCCGCGGCGAGCGTGCCAACCGCCGCCGCGACGAGGACCAGGCGTCCCTTCATTGGATACGCCCTCCATTTCCGGAAAGTCTCACTATGTGGGTTTCCCCATTGAGCGCACCGCATTTCGGCTGATGGCGTGCCGCCAGATCGGCCGCTTCCTGGTCAAGTGCCCGCGGCTGGCAGCGACCGCTGCCGTCCGCCACGGCATGCGTGACCAGGAAGCTCAATACGCCCTCCCCAATGGGCCGATTTCGTACCGCTGATCAAACCACCGCCGTTTACGCCAAGGCAAGAGGACTACTCTTGAGTCGCCTGGCAGTTGTGAATTCGATACCGACGGGTGGCGTTTCCCGGGTCGTCCGCGTCAGGAGGGAGCTTCCGTGGCCGAAGTGCTCAGCGCAAGCGTGGACGTCAACGCGGTCCGGGCCCGCTTCTCGTCGCTGCGGCAGGGTTTCGCGTTCTTCGACGCCCCGGGCGGCACCCAGGTCCCCGACGAAGTTGGCGACGCGATGGCGCTGGCGCTCCGGGAGGCCAGCGCCAATCTGGGCGCGGGCTACGCCACGAGTATCCGGGTCGGGAAGATCCTCGAGGAGGCCGAGGGCAAGGCAGCCCGGTTCCTGGGCTGCGAGCCCCGCGAGGTGATCTTCGGGCCCAACATGACCACGCTCAACTTCGCGCTGTCCCGGACCGCGGCCCGCGCGTTCAACCCGGGCGACGAGATCCTGGTCTCGTGCCTCGACCACGACGCCGGCGTCGCGCCCTGGCTGGAGATCGCGCACGACCGCGATCTGGTGGTGCGGCACGTCGAGCTGAACGACGATACGACCCTGGACTTCGGCGACCTGGAACGCAAGCTCGGGCCGCGGACCAAGGTGGTCGCGTTCGCCTGGGCCTCTAACGCGGTCGGCACGGTCACCGACGCCCGCCGCGTGTGCGGGCTCGCGCACGCGGCCGGGGCGCTGGCCTGGGTGGACGCCGTCCACTACGCGGCGCACGAGCCGATCGACGTCCGTGACATCGACGCCGACGTGCTGATCTGCTCGCCGTACAAGTTCTGCGGCCCCCATCTCGGTATCGCCTACGGGCGGGCCGGGGTGATTGAACGGTGGCGGGCCTACAAGGCCCGGCCCGCGCCCACTAGCCCGCTGGGGCGTAGCTTCGAGACCGGCACGCTGCCGTACGAGCTGCTCGCGGGCTTCAACGCGACTATCGATTACCTCGACTCGATCGGCGGCTTCGCCGCGATCGTGCCCTACGAGCGGTCGCTGGGCCAGCGGTTCCTCGACGGCCTGCCCGAAGCGGTCACCGTGTACGGACGGCCCGGGATGGACGGCCGCGTGCCGACCTTCCTGGTCAACGTGGAGGGCGTGGCCGCGGCCGACGTGGCCGCCCGTCTAGCCGACGCGCAGATCGGGGTCTGGGCGCACGATTCGTGGTACTCGCTCGGCCTGTACCAGCGTCTGGGCTACCGCGACAAGTCGGTCCGGATCGGCTTCATCCACTACAACACCCCGGACGAGGTCGACCGGCTGCTCGAGGCCCTGAACCGGGCCGGACCGCGGTTACCCGCGCGCGGTTATCCGTCCGGGGGTTATCGCCCGCGGTTATCCGTTCGCCCCGCCGAGGATCTCGGCGAGCGTGCTCAGGTTGATGTTGCCACCGGAGACCACGCACACCACCTTCCCGGTCCCGGCCCGGCCGCTCAGCGCGGCGGCGGGGGCCAGCGCGCCCGCGCCCTCCGCGATGATCCGGATGCGCTCGGCGAGCGTGCGCACGGCGCCGGCGACCTCGGCCACCGGGATCGTTAGCGCGCCGTCGACGAGCGGCGCGACCAACGGCCACATGCTGTCCAGCACCCGCCGGCTGCCGGAGCCGTCCACGAACGAGGGGCGGTAGTCGACGTCGACCGGGTGCCCGGCGGCCAGCGCGGCGGCCAGCGCCGCGGCGGTCTCGGGTTCCGCGGTGTAGATCTTCGTACCGGGCCGCCGGGCCTTGATCGCGCTGGCGATGCCCACCGTCAGCCCGCCTCCGCCGTACGGGATCACGACCGCGTCCGGGTCAGGCAGGTCATCGAGTATCTCCAGGCCGACCGTGCCGTTGCCCGCCATCACCGCGTGATCCTGGACGGGGTGCACGAACAGTCCCGCCACCCCGTCCACGTGACTGGTGATGATGATGTTCCACCATTCGTCATACGGCACCTTCAGCACCCGGCCGCCGAGCCGTTCGATCGCGGCCAGCTTGGCCTCGGGCGCGTGGTCCGGCACCACGATCGTGGCCGGGACGCCGAGTGCACGGGCCGTCCACGCGATGCCCTGGGCCATGTTCCCCGCGCTGGCGGTGACCAGCCCCTCGGCCCGTGCGTCGGCCGTCGCGAGCATGACCGCGTTGGTCGCGCCGCGGATCTTGAACGAGTTGATGGACTGGAGATTCTCCAGCTTGAGGTAGATCTCGGCCGGCGCCCCCTCGACGTGCAGGGGCACCAGCGGAGTCCGGAGCACCGAGTCCGCGATGCGAGCCCGGGCCGCCTCGATGTCCGCCAGCGCGATCACGGCTCAGCCTCCATGAGGGCGTCCTTGGTGGCTTGCTCTGGGGCCTCCGTGCGGGGCTCTAGGGCCTCCGTGCGGGGGCTCTGGGGCCTCCGTGCGGGGCTCTGGGGCCTCCGTGCGGGCCTCCCGGGGGGCAAGGCCGGCCACGGCCGCCTCGATCGTGTCCCGCTCCTGGTCGGTGACCGGGTGTTCCAGGGCCTCGGCTACCGGCGTCAGGTGCTCCGGACGGCCGGGGCCGATCACGACCTGGGCTACCCTCTCGTCGGCCAGCAGCCACGCGAGCGCGAGGCCGGCCATCGAGGTGCCGCGGCCGGTGGCGATGGCCTGCAGCTTGGCCAGCGCCTCGAAGGTCTGGCCGGTGACGAATTCCTGATAGGGCTCGGGCCGCTGGGTCATCCGCGAGCCGGCCGGGTACGCCGCGCCGCGGCGGTACTTGCCGGTCAGCCAGCCGCCCGCCAGCGGACTGAAGGCCAGGTAGGCGACGCCTTGCTCGGCGCACAGGGGCAGGAGTTCCGCCTCATCCTGTCGCGTGAGCAGTGAGTAGCTGTTCTGGATGGCTTGCGGCGCGCCAGCCGCGAGCGCGGCCGCCAGTTGCCGCGCGTCGAAGTTGCTCACCCCATAGGCGCCGATCAGGCCGTCCGCCTCGGCCGCGCGGAACGCCCCCAGGGACTCGGCCAGCGGCACGGCCGGGTCGTAGTCATGCGCGAGGTACAGGTCAACCCGGTCCACGCCCAGCCGGTCCAGGCTCGAGCGGAGCTGCCGGGCGATCCGGTCCGGCTCCAGGCCCTGGTCCCCCCCGGTCTGCATCGGATTGAACGTCTTGGTCGTGAGCCGCGGCCGGACCCCGCGAGACCGGATCCAGCGGCCGATCGCCTGCTCGCTGCGCCCGCCGCCGTAGGCGTCGGCCGTGTCGAAGGAGGTGATGCCGGATTCCCAGGCCGCGTCCATCAGTCCGAACGCCTGGTCCTCGGTCAGCCCCTGGCCGAAGAACTCCGGTGCGGAGCCAACCCCGCCGAAGTTGCCGCAGCCGAGCGCGATCCGCGCGACGGTTAGCCCCGGCATTCCACCTCCCACATCTGCTCCGGGAAGTCTGTCACAGCCGGTCCGCTCTGCGACGGCCCAGAGGGGTAGCCGCTCACGACCCGTACCCGCGCCTGGTGCCGACCCGGCCGATGCTGGAGGCGCTGGCCCGCCCACCGGACCCGGCGGGCTAGCGTTGGGGGATGGCCAAGCTCAGGGTGCTGCTCATCGCGCTGACCGACACGCTCGAGGCCGTCTGGTCATCGCGCTGATGCCGGTGGCGAAGGGCATCCCGGCGTCCGCGCGCCACCTGGCCGACGAGGTGCTGTTCCCCGACGGGATGCGGGTGGACCGCCTGGACGCGCTCCCGGTGTCGCACCTCGACGCGCTCGCGGCGGCCGGCCTGTACGGCACCCCAGCGCCCGCCGTGGACCAGCACGCCCAGCGACTGGCCCGCGAGGCGGTGTTCTTGCTGGTGTTCGGGTCGCGTCCGGGGATCAAGAACGCGCTCCTGCAGCTTCTCGGCGCCACGGCCCGGGCCTGACCGTCACCGCGGATGAGCGGGACCCGTGGCTCAGCCGGCCCGCTCGGCAACGATGTCCGCGAGCCGGGCGGGAGCCCGCAGCGGAAGCAGGTGGTCTGCGCCTGAGATGACGACCCGGCCACAGCCCGGAATGCGGGACGCGATGGCGTCCGCGCAGTCCGCGACCATCGGGTACTCCTGGTCGCCGCGGACCATGACCGCGGGTGCCCGTATCTCGCCGAGCCGTTCGTAGACGGGCGGGTCCGGTCGGCCGAGCTCGCCGATGACGAAGAACGCCGACACGGCGGCGCGGATCTCGTCGGCCGCCGTCTGGTCGTGGCCCGCGGCCGCCCAGGTGGCCAGCCCGAGGCGCACCAGCCCCTCCCGGTCGCCCGCCGTGTACAGCTTGACGAACTCACTGATGTACGGATCGTCCTGCGGCCACGGATAGTCGGGCGCACCCGGCGCGACCAGGACCAGGGCCGCGACGCGCTCCGGATCGTCGAGCGCCAGGGCGAGCGCGGTTCCGCCGCCGCCGCTGTGACCGACGACGACCGCCGGGCCCGCGCCCACGTGGTCCAGCACGGCGCGCAGGTCGGCGAGCCTGGTGAACGGGACGGCCGGAGCCGGCGAGCGGCCCAGCCCGCGGTCGTCGTACCTGATCAGCCGGAACCGGTCGGCCAGCAGGTCCATCAGCGGCGGCCAGATCCCCGCCGTGCTCCAGCCCGGATTGACCAGCACTACGGGCGTTCGGTCGCCGCCGGTGTCTTCCGCCCATATCTCGCCACCCGGCACGGGGATCGTCAGCTCCACCCGCCCAACCTATCCGCCCTCGCTGCTAGGGCTCGCTCCGGTCTGAACCGCCGGCGACCTCGTAGGACCACAGCTCACTGCTGATGCCGACCGGAGGCTGGGCCGGGCCGCCGGGCCGCTCGGCGGCGGAACGGTGCCCGTGCCCGAACGCGGGGGAGTGCATCCAGGCCTGGAACGCCTCCTCGTCCCGCCACCGGGTCACCACCAGCCAGGTGGTGCGCCCGTCGGTCGGCTTGAGCAGCTCAAACCCCTCGAACCCGTCCTGGTTGTCCACTGCGCCGGCCCGCGCGGCGAACCTGCGCGCCAGTTCGTCGCCGCTGTCGGCGGGCACGGTGATCGCGTTGATCCTCACCACGGTCATGGCCATGATCTTGCCAGCCGGTAAGCCCCTAGCGTAGCCAGCCCCCAGGCCAGGACCCCGGCCGAAGCCAAGCAGGTCGTCGCGGGGCTGATCACCGCGGCCGGGTTCGTGCCAAACCCTGTTGGCCGGCCCGCGGACCGACGCGATGATGGATGGTATGTACGTCGAGGCCATCAACATCGGCACCAGCGAGGCGCTGGGCCCGGTCCGCTCCGTCCACGCGGTCGCCGGGCAAGGCCTGAAGGGCGACCGCTATTTCTTCCCCGACGGGGCCGGCTCCGGCGAGGCGCTGACCCTCATCGAGGCCGAAGCGCTCGAGGACGTCGGCCTGACCGGCGCCCAGTCCCGGCGGCAGGTCGTGGTGCGTGACGTCCGGCTCAACAACCTGGTCGGCAAGCGTTTCCGCGTCGGCGACGTCGAGTGCCTGGGTGTCGAGCTCTGCGAGCCGTGCCGTCACCTGCAAAAGCTCACCCGCCCCGGGATCATCAAAGATCTCATCCACCGCGGCGGTCTTCGGGCGGACATCCTGTCCGGCGGAACGATCAGCGTCGGCGACAAGGTTCTTGAAGATCTTCTTCCGAACGAACCGGCCCGCCCCTGACCAGGCCCCGTCGATCGCCCCGCGTGGTCGGCCCTGCGTTATCCGGTCTCCTCCCGGTATTAGGGGTCCGCCTCCAGCCGCGCGGCCTGGACGGCCAGGTAGCGGCGCTCGGGCAGGCTGGTCGCGCTGCGCGATGCCGCCAGGTAATCCGCGGCCGCCGCTTGGGTTTCCCCGGTCAGCTCGCGCAGGTGCGCCCGGGTGGCCAGCAGCCGGTGGTGCCGCGCCATCCGCTGGTCCGCGGCCAGCCCGTCGAGCACCTCCAGGCCCGCCTGCGGCCCGCGCACCATGCCCACCGCGACCGCGCGGTTGAGCGCCGTGAAGGGATTGGGCGCGAGCAGCTCCAGCAGGTCGTACAGTGACAGGATCTGCGGCCAGTCGGTGTCGGCCATAGTCACCGCCTCGTCGTGGACCGCGGCGACGGCCGCCTGCAGCTGATAGGGTCCCGCCGCGCCGCGCGGCAGGGCCGCGCTGATGAGCGCGGTTCCCTCCGCGATCTGTTCCTGGTCCCACTGGCGCCGGTCCTGCTCGGCCAGCGGCACCAGCGATCCGTCCGGGCGGGTACGGGCGGGCCGCCGCGCATCGGTCAGCAGCATCAGCGCCAGCAGGCCAGCCACCTCGCTGTCCTCCGGCAGCAGCCGGTGCAGCCAGCGGGTGAGCCGGATGGCCTCCTGCGACAGCGCGGGCACGATCAGCTCGTCCCCGTCGGTGGTGGTATATCCCTCGTTGAAGACCAGGTACAGCACGTGCAGCACGGCGCGCAGCCGCTCGGTCCGCTCGGTCCCGGTCGGCAGGCTAAAGTCGAAGCCGGCCTGTTTGATCGTCTGCTTGGCCCGGCTGATGCGCTGCGCCATCGTCGCTTCCGGCACGCCGAAGGCCGCGGCGATCTGCGCCGTGGACAGGCCGCCCACCGCGCGCAGGGTCAGCGCGACCTGGCTGGGCGCGGACAGCTCCGGGTGACAGCAGCCGAACAGCAAAGCCAGCGAGTCGTCCCGGTCCGTGGGCTCCGCGTCGGCCGGCGGGCCGAGCAGTTCGGACTGCGGCGTAGCCACCGCGACCAGTTCCTCCCGGTTCCGCCGGGACTGCTCGCTGCGGACCTGGTCCATCAGGCGGCGCGAGCCGACCGTGATCAGCCAGCCGCGCGGGTTCTCCGGGATCCGCGGCCGGCCACTGTACGGCCGCCGCGAGCAGCGCCTCCTGGCTGGCGTCCTCGCACAGGTGAAACTGCCCATAGCGGCGCACCAGCGCGCCGAGGACCTGCGGTGCCAGCTCCCGCAGCAGGTCCTCGACGCCCCGGTCAGCGGTCACAGGTCCGGCTTGGCCTCGTGCGGGACCGGCCAGAACTCCACCGGCTCCACGTCCGCCCACGGCATGTCCGCCGCGATCGCCAGCGCCCGCTCCTCGCTTTCGCAGTCGAGCAGGTAGAAGCTCGCGATGTACTCCTTGGTCTCCAGATAGGGTCCGTCGGTCACGGCCGGCTGCCCGTTCTCCCGACGCACCAGCCGGGCTGCCGCCGCGTCGGCCAGCCCGTAGGCGCCGATCAGCTCGCCGGTGGCCTGGTACTTGCGGTTGAACGCGTCCTGCTTGGCGATGGCCTCCGGCCATTCTTCGGCCGGAATCGAGGCCCACTTCTCCTGGTTGCCGTAGATGAGCAGCAAGTACTTCATTGGATGCCTTCCATCGTCGCGCGCCCCGTCGGCGCGCTCTCACTACCGGGTCGGAGCCGCCGGCCTGTCTTCGACATGGCACGATCATTATCACCAGGAGGGAGCCGAGCCCATGAGCGACTACCCGGCCGCGATCACCACGGTGAACCACGTAGCGCCGGTGCCGCGCCGGATCCGGGCGTTCCTCGGGGGCGAGAAGGTGCTGGACACGAGCCGGGCGCTGTACGTCTGGGAGTGGCCGAACTACCCGCAGTACTATGTCCCGCTGGCCGACGTGCGCCAGGATCTGCTGGACCCTGAGGGACACGCCCAGCAGACCGGCCGCGGCGTCGTGGAGGTGCGCGGGCTCCGGGTGGGGGACCTGCACCGGCCGCGGGCCGCCCGGGTCCTGGCCGAGTCGCCGATCGCCGGGCTGAGCGGTACCGTCCGCTTCGACTGGGCGGCGATGGACGCCTGGTTCGAGGAGGACGAGCAGGTGTTCGTCCATCCACGCAGCCCTTACACCCGGGTCGACGCGCTCCGCTCCAATCGGCCGGTCCAGGTGGAGCTGGACGGGGTGGTGCTGGCCGAGGCAGGCTCGTCGGTGATGGTCTTCGAGACCGGCCTGCCCACCCGTTTCTACCTGGACCGCACCGAGATCGACTTCGCGCACCTGATCCCCACCGGCACCGTGACCGCCTGCCCGTACAAGGGCACGACCAGCGGCTACTGGTCCGTCCGGGCGGGCGGCACGATCCACCCGGACCTGGCCTGGAGCTACGACTTCCCGACCCGCCAGCTGCTGCCCATCGCCGGCCTGATCGCCTTCTACAACGAGAAGGTCGACATCACCCTGGACGGGCAGCGGCTGGAACGACCCCAGACGCACTTCTTCCCGCGATGACTTCCGGGACGGGCCGCAGTCCTAACCGAGGATCCGCGACTACGGCAGGCTAGGGCCGATGGAGGCAACGGTGAACACCGAATTCACCGCGACCCTGCGGCAGAGCGAGGCCAAGGGCGGCTGGACCTATGTCGTATGGCCGGAGTCCGCGGCGTTCTTCGGCACCCGGGGCCTGGTCAAGGTGCGCGGGACCATCGACGGGCACCCGTTCCGCAGCTCGTTCATGGCTCTGGGCGACGGCACCCACAAGCTCCCAGTCAAGGCTGACATCCGACAGGCCATCGGCAAGCAAGCAGGCGATACCGTGACCGTCCGCCTGCTCGAGCGCCTCACCGGCCCCACCCGCCACACCTGACGCGGCTTTCCCGCCGGATCGCGTCCCTTTACCAGGTGAACCCCGGGGTTCACCTGCCTCTAGCAAAGTGAAACCCGGGGTTCATCACGGTGTGGCAGGCCGCCCGGCAGGAGCCACTCTGAGGCCGGGACGGATAGCGAGCCGCCCTCAAGCCAGGACGGATAGCGACAGGCCGAACTGCGCCGCGGAGTCGGTCCACCACGAGCGCACGGTCAGGCCAGCCGCGGCCAGCTCGGCCTCTACCCCGGCCCGGCGGAACTTGGCGGACACCTCGGTGCGCATCTCCTCCCCGGCGGCGAACCGCACGGTGAGCCCGATCGCGGGCAGCTGCACGGTCTGGTCGGCCAGGGAGCGCAGCCGCATCTCGATCCATTCGGCCCCGGCGTCCCACACCGCCACGTGCTCGAACTCGTCCGGGTCGAAGTCGGCGCCGAGCTCCGTATTGAGCACCGCCAGGACGTTCTTATTGAACTCGGCGGTGACGCCCGCGTCGTCGTCGTACGCGGCGACCAATGTGGCCGGGTCCTTGACCAGGTCGGTGCCGAGCAGGAAGGAGTCGCCCGGGCGCAGCCCGGCCCGGACCCGGGCCAGGAAGGCGGCCCGCTGATCGGGCAACAGGTTCCCGATCGTGCTGCCGAGGAAGGCGACGAGTCGCGGCGCCGGAACGTCGCCGTCGACGGGGAACCCCAGGTGCTCCTCGAAGTCCGACACCACGGCCCGCACGTCCAGCCCGGGGTACTCGGCGGACAGTGCTTCTCCCGCCGCGACCAGGGCCGGCTCGCTGACGTCGACCGGTACGTAGGAGCGCAGCAGGCCCGCGGCGCGCAGCGCGTCCAGCAGCACCCTGGTCTTGTCCGACGAGCCCGAGCCGAGCTCGACCAGGGCCCGGGCCCGGGTATGCCCGGCGATCTCGGCCGCGGTGGCGTACAGGATTTCCCGTTCGGCCCGGGTCGGGTAGTACTCGCGCAGCTCGGTGATCTTCTCGAACAGCGCGCTGCCCTGCGCGTCGTAGAACCACTTGGGCGGCAGCGACTTCGGGTCCGACGTGAGCCCGCTGCGCGCGTCCGCGCGCAGCGATTCGGCGAGGAAACCGGGCGGCAGCCGGCGGTCAATGCGGGTCAAGGGATCGCGATCCTTCCATCCGGGGTTGCGGAGAGAACAGGGCTCCAGGGGTGGCGAGCCGACCGGGCGTTCAGGGGACTTCGGGCGTTTCGTGGGCGGTCGTTGTGCCCGCGATGATGGCGTTCAGGGCGGGCAGCCGGGTCACGCTGACCTGCTCGGGCGTGGCGGTGACCAGTGATCCGTCGCGGGGGATCTCGATCCAGCCGCCCTCGTCGTCGCCGGGTTCGGAGGCTACGGTGACGCTGCCCGGCGCGCGCCGGTAGTACAGGGTGTGCCCCGCCGTGGTGGCAGCGATGATCCGGCCGTCGGTGAGCAGGAAGTTGAACCGGCCGGTGACCCCCGCGGCGTGCAGGGCCTCGGCGGTGTCCGCCAGTGCCTCGGCCGGCGCCAGGCCCTTATCGAGCCGGTGCCGCACCAGCGCCCACATCAGCGCCGAGTCGACCCGGGCCTCCAGTTCCAGCAGCGAGACGGCGGGCAGCGTCGCGGCGAGCGCTGCGGTCGATTCGGGCCATTCATTGACCGCGCCGTTGTGGCTGAACAGCCACCGGCCATGCCTGAACGGCGCGGCGGCCGCCGCGCCGTGGCTGGTCCGTGGCGTCGCGTTCCGGATCGCCCCGAGTATCGCGCCCGCCCGGGTCACCGCGGATATTTCGTAGAAGGACTCGTCGGCCCAGATGGGTGCCCCCTGCCGGTACCTGACCGGATCCAGGTCATCGGCGGGGTACCAGCCCACTCCGAACCCGTCGGCGTTGATCGCCCCGCGCCGCTGGTAGCGCGGCGCCCACGCCTGCTGGTATAGGCCATGCGGCGGATCGATGATCACCGAACGAAGCGTGGCCGCGGGCCCGAGGTAGGCCAGGTGCCGGCACATCAGGACGTCTCCGCCACCCCGGCGCGAGCGGTGCGGAAGCCGGCGAAGATCTGACGCCGGATCGGGTAGTCCCAGTTCCGGAACGTGCCCCGGCAGGCCACCGGGCTGACCGCGAACGACCCGCCACGGAGCACCTTGTACTCCGGACCGAAGAACACCTCCGAGTACTCCCGGTAGGGCCAGGCGCCAAACCCCGGATACGGACCGAAATCCGAACTCGTCCACTCCCAGACGTCCCCGATCAGCTGCCGGGCCCCGCACGGTGCCGCGCCGGCCGGGTACGAGCCAGCCGCCGCGGGCCGCAGGAACCGCTGGCCGAGGTTGGCGTGCGCCGCCTCCGGGTCCGCGTTGCCCCACGGGTACCGGCGGGACAGGCCGGTCGCCGGGTCGAACCGCGCGGCCTTCTCCCACTCGGCCTCGGTCGGCAGCCTGCGCCCCGCCCAGCGGGCGTACGCGTCGGCCTCGTACCAGCACACGTGCAGCACGGGTTCTTCTGGCCGGACGGGCTCGGTCACCCCGAATACCGCGCGGATCCACTGCCGGCCGTCCCGGCTCCAGTACAGCGGCGCGGCCAGCCCGGCCCGCTGCCGGTGCTCCCAGCCGTCCGCGGTCCACCAGCGGGGGTCGTCGTATCCGCCGTCCGCGATGAACTCGGCGTATGCGCCGCAGGTCACCGGCGTGGTGTCGATGAAGAACGGGGCGAGGTCCACGACGTGCGCGGGCCGCTCGTTGTCCAGCGCCCAAGGTTCGGTGGAGGTGCCCATGGTGAACGGGCCACCGGGCACGAGCACCTCGGACGGCAGCCGCACCGCGTCGGCCGGCGCCGGGCCGGGCGCCGCCGCGGTGAGCACCGGGGCCCCCGTCCGGATCTGGTGCGTGATCAGCATCGTCTCGTCGTGCTGGACCTCGTGCTGGGCGATCATGCCGAACGTGAACCCGTCGCCGAGCAACTGGGTACCGCTAAATCTGGCCCGCTCCAGCAGGTCGAGCACCCGGCCGCGCACCTCGTGGCCGTAGGCGCGCGCCTGGGCCGGCGGCAGCAGCGGCAGTGTGGGGCGTTCGGAGCGGGGATGCTCGAACGCGTCGTAGAGCGGGTCGATCTCCGGGTGCATGGGCTCGCGCCCGCCGACCTCGCGCAGCAGCCAGAGTTCTTCCTGGTTGGCGATGTGCGCCAGATCCCAGACCAGCGGGGACATGAGCGGCGAGTGCTGTACGACCAGGTCGGCTTCGTCCACGCTGTCGGTGAGCAGCGCCGTCCGCTGCCGCGCGCCGGTCAGCTCCCTGGCGATCATCTCCCGTAGCGTGTCCCCCGTGTACGTCATGTGATTGCCTCCAATTGATCGTGGGCGGGACATCGGTCTTGCAGCACGTATCGCTCGGTGAACTCGGCCACCGCCCGGCGGATCGGCGCGGGCGCGCCCGCGCGGCCCAGCGCCGCGTCGGCGGCCTCGAAGCACTGCCTGCTGGCCCGGCTGATGTGCGGGTCGGCCGGGCCGGACCGGGCCGCGCGCAGCCACGGGTCGAATACGGGGCGCCGGAACGTGGGTCCAGGCCGTGTTCATTTCCGGCCCACACCGGCTCGGCGGCGGCCATCGCGAGCTCGGCGGCGCGCTCGTCGCCGGCCAGCGCCGTAGCCACGGCCGTCGGCACGATCCAGCCGTCACCCGGCTGGGCGTCGATCATGCGCAGCTCCAGGTGCCCGCGCGGCCGGACCGGCGGGAACAGCGTGGACAGGTGGTAGTCCAGGTCCTCGGGAGTGGGTGACCGCAGTGTCCCGGACCCGCCGTCCCGCACCCATTCGCGGAACGTCAGGCCGGGCGGCGCGGTCCAATCGGCGGAGTCCGGATCGCGCATGCACATCAACTCGGCGTCCATGGCGTAGGCCGCCCAGGCGTCGCGTGGGTCTGCGCCATCCTTGAGCGGAGCCGCCGGCGCGCGGGTCCGGCCCGGGTCCATGTTGGACCACACCTGCTGGCGGGCCGAACGCCAGCCGGTGGGCCGGCCCGCACGCAGCGGGGAGTTGGCGAACGCGGCCACGAGCACCGGCCCAATCGCGTGCATCAGCCGCCAGCGTGACCGGTAGCCCGAATCGCCGCTGCCGTCCTCGCCCGCGTCCAGGCAGACCTGGACCGACGCGGTGCCGCACATCATCTGGCGGCCCCACGAGCCATCGCGGTCGAAGAATTTCTCCATCGCCGCATATCGCGGCAGATCGAGCACGCGCCGGGGCGGGCGCAATGGATCAAGGCCGTAGCCGCACAGTTCGAGGTCGGCCGCCGCGGCCGCGTCACGCAGGGCGGCTAGGTCCCGCCCGGTCACCTCCACCAGCTCACCGAGGGTGACCGCGGGCGCCGAGCTGAGCTCAAGCTGCCCGCCAGGCTCTACCGTCAGGGTGGCACCCGAGGGGAGGGCAGGAATTTTATATTGAACGATACGTGGTTCGTGTCCCTGGTAGCCCTGTTCGCTGGCCGGAGTATCGGCCTCGAAGGGGGCCAGGGCGGCGGCTACCTGTTCCGCCCGGACCGGCAGCGCGGGATCGCGGGGATCGCGCACCAGCCACTCGAGTTCGACGCCGACCCGCTCCGGCGGGCCGGTCTTGAAACAGATCCCGTGAACGTGCGCTTCGGCGTCTGCTTCCGTGAAGCGCGCCCCCTTTATCACGATTTAGAACCCTA
Source organism: uncultured Actinomycetes bacterium (assembly GCA_963722055.1). Classification (GTDB taxonomy): domain Bacteria; phylum Actinomycetota; class Actinomycetes; order Streptosporangiales; family Streptosporangiaceae; genus Palsa-504. Next base: position 168,183 of record CAVRLA010000012.1, read on the forward strand.
CCCGATGGGTCTGACAAAACCCCGGGGCGTTCGTTCTCGCAGCCAGCTCTCAGGTTGAGGTGGTACCTTGCAGCACGTCCGGCGGTGACGGCCGGCCGCAAGATCCATGACACGCCGCGAGCTTCAACGTGGCCGTCGACGCTCGGGCGCTCTGGCAGGATGGACTCGATGAAGTTGCCGTCCGTGATTCCGCCGGTATTCCGGGGCCGGGCTGGGGAGCCACCCGGGATCGTCGCCGTGGCGCGCGTGGACCGAGCCACGAAGATCATCACCAAGCGGCTCAGTGCGGGCGAGATTGCCATCATCGATCATTCCGACCTGGACCGGGTGAGTGCCGAGGACCTGATCAGGCGGAAGGTCTCGGCGGTCGTCAACGTCTCGATGAGCATCACCGGCCGGTACCCGAACCTCGGTCCGCAGCTGCTGCTCGACGCGGGCATCCCAGTCATCAACGGGGTCGGCCCCGACGTGATGGTCCGGGTCGCCGACGGAACTGTGGTGCGCCTGGATCAGGAGACGCTGTACCTCGGCGACCAGGTCATCGCCAAGGGGACACCGCTGACCCAGGAATCGGTCGAGACGGCCATGACCCAGGCCCGGTCCCTGGTGGCGGTGCAGATCGAATCGTTCGCCGCGAACACGCTGGAGTTCCTCCGCCGCGAGCACGCCCTGCTCACCGACGGCATCCAGGCGCCCGAGATGGAGACGGACATGGCCGGGCGGCACGTCCTGGTCGTGGTGCGCGGCTACCACTACCGCGAGGATCTGGCCGCTCTCCGGCCCTACATCCGCGAGTACAAACCGGTCATGCTGGCCGTGGACGGCGGCGCGGACGCCCTGCTCAAGGCCGGCTACCTGCCCGACGCGATCTTCGGGGACATGGACTCGGTGTCCGACGAGGCATTGTGCTCGGGGGCGGAACTCGTGGTCCATGCCTATCCGGACGGCCGCGCACCGGGGCTGGCCCGGGTCCATGAGCTGGGCCTGGACGCGGTCACCTGCCCCGCGCCAGGCACCAGCGAGGACGTCGCGCTGCTCATGGCTGACGCCAAGGGCGCGAGCCTCATCGCCGTGGTGGGCACCCACCACACACTCGAAGAGTTTCTCGACAAAGGCCGGCCGGGCATGTCGAGTACCTTTATCACGCACCTGCGGGTCGCCGGGAAGCTGGTCAACGCCCGGGGCGTGCACCAGCTGTACCAGAGCCGGATCTCTGGCTGGTCGCTGCTCGTGCTGGTCCTGGCCGCGGCCGTGACCGTGCTCGTGGCCGTGCTATTCTCGCCCGCCGAACCCATCCTGGCCAGGTACTTCGAAGCGACCTGGCATTCGTTTATCGGAAGACTCTAGTGATCGACTTTCGCTACCACCTGGTATCCATCGTGGCCGTGTTCCTCGCGCTGGCCATCGGCATCGTGCTCGGCTCCACCGAGCTGCAGGGGCCCACCTATAACCTGCTGAACCAGACCACCGCCAAGCTGCAGAACGAGTACAACCAGGCGAGCAGCCAGCGTGACGCGGCCCAGCAGCAGGCCGACCTCGGCCAGAACTATGCCCAGGCGGTCGAGCCCGTGGTCCTGCACAACCTGCTGGTCGGCCAGCGGCTGCTGATCATCACCGAGCCCGGCGCCCCGGCCTCCGTGGTCACGGCGATCAGCAACGCCGCGACGCAGGACGCGGGGGCCACGGTCACCGGGCAGATCGCGCTGCAGTCGAAGTTCTTCGACAACAGCGACACCACGCTGGACGCCCTCAACCAGGTCAACCTGGCCATGTCGCAGGCCGACGGGATCGTCCTGAACGCCGGCACGACTTACCAGCAGCAGGCCGCTCAGGTGATAGCCAGCGAGATCCTCCTCCGGGCGGCGGGATCATCGACCGCGCAGCAGTCCGGCGCCCAGCCGAGCAGCAGCCCGTCGGCGAGCAGCAGCCCGTCGGCCAGTAGCAACCCGTCTGTGAGCAGCAACCCGTCGGCAAGTAGCCAGCAGGAGACCACCGCGCAGACCATGCTCACGGCGTACGCGAACGAGGGGTTCCTGACCATCAGCGGGCAGCCCGCGGCGTCGGCCACGCTCGCGCTGATCGTGACGCCGCAGACCGCGCCGGCCGACGGCAGTGCGGATCCGCTTGACCAGCTGCTCGGACCCGTGGCCGAGGAGCTGGCCGCGAACAGCTCGGCCACAGTGGTGGCAGGCGTGTCGGCCGATTCGGGTCCGGACAGCCCGATCGCCGTGCTCCGCGCGAGCAGCGCGGCCAGCAAGGTGTCCACGGTCGATGACGCCGACTTCGTGGCCGGGCAGAGCGTGGTGGTCCAGGCGCTGGCGGCGCAGCTGAACGGCGCCAACCCGGGCAGCTACGGGTTCGCCAACGGCGCCAGCGCCGTCGCGCCGAGTCCCGCGCCCACGCCCAGTGCCAGCGCGTCCCCGAGCGCGACGGCCTCCCCGTCGGCGAGCAAGAAGCCGAAGAAGTGAGCCGCGCCGCAGGATTGATCACGGCCACCGCGACGGGTGTGGCCGCGGGGGGCGCGGCCCGGCTCGCGTACGCCGCGGCGAACCGGCGGCCGCCGGGCGGGATCAAGATCTGGTCGCGGGTCAATCACCGCGGCGAACCGGTCACCCTGCTCGAGGGACCCGCGCTGGCGGTCGGCGCGATCGCCGGCGTACTGGCTCAGGCCGGCCTCGGGACGGCCAGATCCGATAGCGCTCGATCGGGTGCTGCCCTGGCCGTCGCCGGGGCGGGCGCGGCGGCGTTCGGCGCTTACGACGATATTGCGGGGTCCGGGGACCGGCGCGGGTTCCGCGGCCACCTGGGCGCCCTGCGGCACGGCGAGGTCACCACGGGCACGGTCAAGCTGGGCGGCATCGGCGTCACCGGGATCCTCAGCGCCATGCTGGCCGGAGGCTCGCCCGGCGACATGGTCATCAACGCCGGGCTCGTGGCCGGAGGAGCGAATCTGCTCAACCTGTTCGACCTGCGGCCGGGCCGGGCGATCAAGGTCGCCGTCGCCTCCGGCACGCTGATCGGCACAGCCGGGTCCCGGAACGGCAGCGGCCTCGGCGGCGCGGCGCCGCTGGCGGCCGCACTGGCCTTGCTGCCGGAGGACCTGGGCGAGCGGGCCATGCTCGGCGACTGCGGGGCGAACGCCCTGGGCGCCATGCTGGGCGCCGCGGCGGCGGGCCTGCCGCGCCCGACCCGGATCGCGCTGCTCGCCGTAATCGCCGGCCTGACCGCGGCCAGCGAGAAGGTAAGCTTCACCAAGGTGATCGAGCGCACGCCTGCCCTGCGCTGGCTAGACATGCTGGGCCGGCGGCCCGCCGACCCGGTGCCGAGGGTCCTGATCCCCGCCCAGCGCGGCGATCCGGCGACGTTCAGCGGCGCTGCCACCACGTTCCGTTCGGCTGAACATACCGACTTGACCCCGCCAGAGGAGTGACCGTCCCGGTGGCCGAGCGGGGGAACGCTCGGCGGCGGGTCGGGGGAATAGGCCGCGCGGCGGTGATGATCGGGGCGATCACCATGCTGGCCCGGGTGGTCGGCTTCGGCCGGCAGGTCGTGTTCGCGCATACCGTACAGGCGGGGTGCCTCGGTACCGCCTACACCACCGCGAACATGGTGCCGAACATCATCTACGACATCGTGATGGGCGGGGCGCTCACCGCCGTGGTCGTGCCCGTGCTGGCCGGGCCGGCCCGGGTGTCGGCCGGGGACCGCGACCAAGTCCGGCAGACCTCGGCCGCCCTGCTCAGCTGGACGGTGCTGCTGCTCGCCCCGATCAGCGCGGTGGTGGCCATCGCCGCGCGGCCGCTGGTCTCGGCGCTGCTCGGCGCGGCGCCCGGGTGCCCGCGGACCAACATGGTCGCCCTGGGTACCCGGATGCTCATCGTGTTCGCGCCGCAGATCCTGCTGTACGGCCTGGCCGTGGTGCTGTACGGCATCTTGCAGGCGCACCGCAAGTTCGTCGCCCCCGCGCTGGCTCCCGTGCTGTCCAGCCTGGTCGTCATCGGGGCATACTTCTGGTTTGCCCAGGTGGCGGACGGATCCCAGAACCTGCGCCAGCCGGTGCCCGACGCTGCCTGGATCATCCTGGCCGTGGGGACCACGGCCGGGGTCGCGGCGCTGGTCGCCACCCCGTTGGTCCCGGTGACCCGGCTGCGGCTCCATTTGCGGCCGACACTCCAGTTCCCGGTGGGGATCAGCGGCCGGGTCCGGTCCCTGGCCCTGGCCGGCGTCGCCACGCTCATCGCCCAGGACGCCTCGGTGGCGGTGGTGATCGTGCTGGCCAACTCGCACGGCGGCGATGGCACGCTGGTGCTCTACAGCTTCGCGTGGGCCGTGTTCTTCCTGCCCTACGCCGTGCTGGCCGTGCCGATCGCGACCAGCGCCTTTCCCGAGCTGTCCGCGCGGGCCGACACCTTCGACGCCACCACCGCCATCACCACCCGCGCCGTGATGGTGGCGTCCTGGCTGGGGGCGGCCGGGATGGCAGGCACCTGCATTCCGCTGGCGCGGGTCTTCCAGTCCCACGTCGGCCAGGCGGCCGACGCCCGGCAACTGGCCATCGCGCTGGCGGCGTTCGCGCCCGGACTCGTCGGCTACGGCCTGACCGCCAACCTGTCCCGGGTGCTGTACGCGGCCGGGCGGAGCCGCGCCTCGGCCCTGGCGGTCAGCGGCGGCTGGGTGATCGTGATCATCGCGGATCTGCTCATCGTGCCGTTCGTGCCCCGGTCCCAGGTCGTGCCCTGGCTCGGGGTGGGGACCACCATCGGCCTGACCGCATCCGGGGTGGCCCTGCTGGTACTGGTCCGCCGGCTTCGCGGGCCCCGCGCACTGCAGGGTTGCGCCCGGGCCTCGGTCGCCGGGCTGGCCGGCGCGCTGGCCGGGACGGCCGCCGGGTTGGGCGTTGCGCTCAGCATCCCGGTCCGCGGCTTCTTGCCCAACGTGGGCGTCACCCTGCTGGCCAGCGGTGCCGTACTGGCGGCCTTCCTGGCCGTCGCGGCGCTGACCGACGGCGGAGACCTCCGCGCGGTCGTGCGCCGCGTGGTCCGCCCGTGAAGCTCGCGCTCGTCCTGGGCACCAGCACGGGCGGGACCGGGCGGCACGTCAAGATGCTCGCGGTCGGCTGCGCGGCCCGCGGCGTGCGGGTGGAGGTGTTCGGCCCCGCACAAACCGATCGTGACTTCGCCTTCGGCGCCGCCGCCCCCGGGATCGGCTTCACCACGGCGGAGATCGCTGACCGGCCGCGGCTGCCCGGTGACCTTCAGGCGATCGGGCGGCTGCGCCGCCTGTTCCAGGCCTGGCGGCCGGACGTGGTGCACGCGCACGGCCTGCGGGCCGGGGCGCTGACGGCGATCGCCGTGGCGTTCGCCCGGACCGCGCCAGGCCGGACGCCTCTGGTCGTCACCGTCCACAACGCGCCTCCCGCAGGCGGCGTAACCGGTGCCATCTACCGCTTGCTCGAGCGGATTGTGGCGCGGAACGCGGATTCGGTGCTGTGCGTATCCGCTGACCTGGAGGATCGGATGCGGGCCGCGGGCGCGCGCCGGGTCGGCCATGCCGTGGTCCCGGCCGCCGCCGTCCCGCCGACGGGCGGCGTTTCCGCGGAAACGCGCTCGGCGGCGCTCCGTGCCGAGTTCGGCGCGGAGCCGGGTCAGGCCATCGTGCTCGCGGTGGGCCGGCTCGCCGCACAGAAGGGGTTCGGTTTCCTGCTCGACGCCGCCGCTCACTGGCGGGACCTCGAGCCCGAGCCGCTGCTCGTCATCGCCGGGGACGGACCGCTAGCTGCATCACTCCAGGCCAAAGCGGTAGCGCTCGGGCTCATGGTGCGGTTCGCAGGCCGCCGCGACGACGTGCCGGCGCTGCTGGCCGCCGCGGACGTGTTCGTGCTGCCCAGCGTGTGGGAAGGCCAGGCGCTCATCCTCCAGGAGGCCCTGCGGGCCGTGGTGCCCATCGTGGCGACGCGGGTCGGCGGGACCCCCGGGCTGGTCGGCGACGCCGCCGCGCTCCTCGTCCCGGCCGGCGACGCGCAGCGGCTGGCCGAGGCGGTACGCGCGGTGCTCGGCGATCCCGCCCTAGCTGCCCGGCTGCGCGAGGCTGCCGCGGCTCGGGCCCGCCTCCTGCCCGACGAGGACGCGGCGGTCGCCGCGGCGCTCGCCGAATATGACCACGTCAAGCGGTAAACCGGAAACGCCTCCCCGCAGGCGGCCTGGGTTGCACAATGAAGCGTGACTTACCCCCAGGCAGGAGCGGTGTGCCCGAAGTGCGGCAGTGCCAACCAAGTCCACTCGATCGAAGAGTGGGCCGCGATGGCCGAGGCGAACATGGCGTACACGTGGCAGCCGGGCGCGCCGATGCCGGGCTACCCGGCCGCGCCGACCCAGCAGCCAGGGTACGCACCGCCGCCACCGGCGTCCGGCCCCCAGTCCGGGTTCCCCGACCCCTCGCAGTACCAGCAGTCGGGCTTCCCGGACCCGTCGCAGTACCAGCAGTCCGGGTTCCCCGACCCCGCGCAATACCAGCAGCCGGGATCCCAGGGTGGATCGCAGCAACAGCAGCCCCCGCCGCCGCCCGCCAGCCCGGCCGGGCCGCCGGCCGGCTACCAGGCCGGACCGCAGCCCGGCTACCAGGGCGGGCCGCAGCCCGGCTACCAGGGCGGGCCGCAGCCCGGCTACCAGGCCGGACCGCAGCCCGGCTACCAGGGCGGGCCGCAGCCCGGCTACCAGGGCGCGGAATCGTGGCAGAGTCAGCCGCCGCCCAGGCGCCGCAGCTGGGACAGCGGCAGTGACGCGTCCACGTTCGAGGACGCGATCGGCGAAGCGGTCTTGGGCGCAGCCACCAAGGCCATCGGCCGGGTCATCGGGCGCAAGATGCGCCAGGCGTACAACGAGCGGGTGGCCCCGGCTATGGCTGCCCGCCAGGAGTCCGCACTGAACGAGCGGATCGCGATCGCCCAGAGGCATCCTGACCTGCGGGCCTGCCTCCGGGACCAGGTGATCTTCCTGGCCGGCGGTACCCGTGTCCTGCCGCTGGCCGACGCCATGCGGGTGCGGACCGTCGAGCAATCCGACGCCTTGGTCGCCCAGTTGCGCGGCTGATCTCAGGCGGTTTCGTCCCAGCGCCGCCGGACGGCGGCCAGGCCATCGTCGGTGAGTGATCCGTACAGGCGCAGCCGTGCCACGCCGCCGTCGGGAAAGACGTTCAGCCGGACGTGGGTAGCCGGCCCGCCGTCCACCCGGAAGCGGTGCGGGGTGTCCGGCAGCAGCCTGACCCGAGGCAGCAGGTCACGCCAGGCGCTCTCATCGGCCAGCGAGCCGTGCGTCGGATCGGTAGCGTCCATCGTCTGCAGCGAGGCGGAGTCAGGCTGGTTCCCGCGATACCAGGACGTGTCGATCTCGGCGAGGTGGATGACGCCGCGCCCGGCCAGGCGGACGACCAGCCATTCGTAGCCTGGCTTCCTGCGCCTGCGGGTTTCCCAGCCCTCGCCCATCACCCGGGATAGCCCGGGCGAGATGACGTGGCGGGGCCAGGAGTAGAACTGGTCGCTGCGCGCCGCGATGTCGGCCCCGTTCTGTAGAGCCGCCAGGTCGATGGTGAGGCCCTCCAGCAGGGCCGGATCGGGTACCACCTCGCCGTGGATATGCAGCCGGGCCACCCCGCCGTCGGGAAAGATGTTCAGCCGGACGTGGGTGAACCGGCGGCCGGAGCTCACCTTGAACGCGTGCCGGTGGTCGCCGGTCAGCAGGGCGCGGGGCACGATCTCCCGCCACCGACCTGGATCCGGGTCGGCGGTGAGCTCTTCGGCCGAGGGATACCCGCTAACCGAGCATGCCTCGGCCGAACAGGCCTGCGGGTAGTTGACGGTGAAGTACGCCGTGTCGACCACGATGGAGCGCACCACCCCGGGCACGCCGAGCCGGACGATCACCCAGTCCCGGGCCGTGCGATCCGGCAACGTCCCGTCCGGCCCGCGTCGCCGCCGGGTCTCCCAGCCGTCGTATACCTGTCCCTTGGCGTCGTACGTCTCGGGCACGAAGGCCGGCGCGTTCGGCTTGATCAGATTCTCCTTGGCGGCGTAGAACTCGTCGCTGGCCGCCACGACCGATCCGCGCAGCCGTAGCAAATCGGGGAGAAGTAGCTCGTCCATGATGAGTTTCTTCCCCGTCAGCCTCGGTTAAGTAGCCGTCCAACAGGCTCATCATCCGGCACACCGCGATCGGGATCGAGCAGCGCGGTGCCCCGCAGCCACGTCTGGCGGACCCGTCCGGTCAGGGTCCGGCCCGCGTACGGGGTAACCGGGTGCCGGTGCAGCAAGCGGGCCGCCTCCACCACGTAGGTCTCGTCCGGATCGAAGGACACCAGATCGGCGTCGCTGCCGACGGCCAGGCGTCCCTTGGCCGGCAGGTCGGCCAGCCGGGCCGGGCCGGCCGACATCCACCGGGCCACGTCGTCCAGCGTCCGCCCGCGCTGCCGGGCCACGGTCCACACCACGGACAGGCTCAGCTGAAGCGATGCGATGCCGCCCCAGGCTGCGCCGAAGTCGCCGCTGTCGATGGCCTTCAGCGCCGGCGGGCAGGGCGAGTGATCGGACACCACGCAGTCGATGACGCCGGCTTCGAGACCGCGCCACAGCGCCTCCCGGTTGACCGCGTCCCGGATCGGCGGGCAGCACTTGAACTCGGTCGCGCCGTCGGGTACCTGCTCGGCCGCGAAGTACAGGTAGTGCGGGCAGGTCTCGGCGGTCAGCCGGATGCCCGCCGCCTTGGCGCCGGCGATCATGGCGACGCATTCGGCCGCCGACAGGTGCACGATGTGTGCCCGGGCTCCGGTAGCGGCCGCAGCCCCGATCACCTTCTCGATCGCCCGGCGCTCCGCGACCGGCGGCCGGGACGCCACGAACGAGCCGAAGTCACGGCCGGATGCCGCCTTGACCTCTGCCGGGTCCTCCGCGTGCACAATCAGCAGCGCGTCCATGGCCGCCAGTGCGTCCAGGACGGACCGCAGGTCCGCCGCCTCGAGGGGCGGGAATTCCGGGACCCCGGAGTCGATCAGGAAGCACTTGAAACCGGTCACCCCGGCCTGGTGCAGGGGCCACAGCGCATCGTGGTTATCCGGCACCGCCCCGCCCCAGAACGCCACATCCACCGAGCACTGGCCGGCCGCCGCGGCGCGCTTACCCGCCAGCGCCGCGACCGACACCGTGGGCGGCAGCGAGTTCAGCGGCATGTCGCAGATGGTGGTCACCCCGCCCGCCGCGGCGGCGCGGGTCGCGGTCGCGAACCCTTCCCACTCGGTGCGACCCGGTTCGTTGACGTGCACGTGGGTGTCGACCAGGCCGGGCAGCAGCGCGAGGTCGCCGAGGTCGACGTCGCTGGCCGCGTCCAGCGGCTCGGCGTAGTCGGCGATGGCCGCGATGGCCGGCCCGGTGACCGCGACGGCCGCCGCCCGCGTTCCCTCGGGCAGTACCGCACGCCGGGACCGGACGACCAGGTCATACCTCACCGGGCCCGGCGGCATGAGCGGTCACCTCCAGCCGAAGCTCGTAGTGCTGTCCGCCGGATCGGACGGCTTGAATTCGCACCAGCCGCACGCCGGCGTCGCCGAGCGTCTCGATAAACCGGTCCACCTCGTGGTCCGGCGGCATCGGCTCGGCGAACGGCCACCAGAACTCCACCGCGTCGAATCCGGCCGACCGCGCGGCCGCCGGCCGCTTCAGCAGCGGCAGTTCGGTAAACAAGATTGAACAGTTGACGTCAAACCGCTGGCCGTGAGTGTGCACCATGGCAGTCTTTCACCCCTGGCGACCGCCGCCCCGGGCCGTGTGGATCCGGATGGCCGCCTATGAGCGTGTCGCCTGGTTACCGGGCCCCGAATGCAAGATCATTGTCTCGTTCGTTCATCTATGCGCCATGCTCCGGCCAGTTGTAGGTTACAGAGACTCGCTAGAACTAACGACATCGCACAGGAAGGGTCGATGACGATGCATGTGCTCGATAGGCCTGGTATCGCCCGGCGCGTCAGCAAGACGTTCGCCCCCATCGCCGCGGTGGCCGCAGCTCTGGCGGGCATGACCGCGTTCGCTCTCCCGGCTGGCGCCGCGACCGTCCTGCCCGCGGCCACGACCGCCCTGCCCAGCACCACGTACAGCGTGAGCACGGTCCTGTCGGGCAAGAAGCTGCATCACTCGTACACCAAGGCTGGATCCAGCGCGGAGTTCTCCGAGCCGCTGACCAAGCCGGATGACATCACGCGGGTCGGCAGCGACCTGTTTACCGCGTTCCAGAACGGGGTGGGTCCGCAGGGGCAGGCCAGCACGGACGGGAACCGTGACAGCACGGTCGTCGAGTTCACGTTCTCCGGGGCGGTCGTGAACCAGTGGGACCTCCGGGGCAAGTGCGACGGCCTGACCGCGAATCCCTCCACCGGCCTGGTGATCGCCACGGTCAACGAGGACGCGAACTCTAGCCTGTACACCATCGACCCGTTCAGCGGCCAGGTTGCGCACTATTCCTACTTCAAGCCGCTGCCCCACAAGGGCGGCACCGACGCCATCTCCTTCGACAACGGCCTGATGCTGATCAGCGCGTCGGCGCCGGGCACCACCGGGGCGGCCGCGCCGAAGCCGTACTACCCGGCGGTGTACGTGGTGACCCTGAACTCGGCTAAGCAGCTGGCGTTCTTCAGCCCGCTGTTCTTCGACGAGTCGCACGCCACCGCGGCCAACGGCCCGCACTTCGGCCATCCGGTCAAGCTGGCCCTGACCGACCCGGACTCGAACGAGATCGTGCCCAGCATCGAGCCCCGCTTCGCCGGCGACTTCATGCTGACGAGCCAGGGAGATAAGCAGCAGATTTACGTGAACGCTCCGGCCTCCCCGCATCAGCACCTGTGGGTGCTCAACCTGTCGCAGTCGGTCGACGACACGGCCTGGTCGACGAGCTGGAACGGCGCGTTCTACACCACCGACAACGGCGCCGACACCGTGGACATGATCAGCGGCATCTTCTGGCCCGGCACCGCGTTCGTGGCCGTGACCCCGTGCGACGCGAGCAACGCGCCTGCCACCTGCCCCGCGCCCGGGTTCCTCAACAACTACCTCGGGCACCTGGACATGTTCACCGGCCACATCTCCCCGGTGTCCCTGCGCGGCGTGACCGTGCACCCGCAGGGCATGATCTTCGTCGCCTTCTGAGCTAGCGGGGGTTCGTCCCCGCTGGGGACAAACCCCCGCTGGTAGTCACCGGTCGGCCTCCAGCGCACGCCGCGCGGCCCGTACCTCGCGGGCCGCGGCAGTGATGTCCGCGGTACGCAGCTCGCCGCGTTCGACTACGGGCGCGCCGTCCACCAGAAGCAGCTCGAGTGGGGCGGGCGGCCCGAAGACCAGCGCCGCCACCGGATCGCCGCCCGGAGCAGCTGGCGTACCGGCTGCGGCCGGGGCCGTCATGCCCGGCTCAGCTTCCCCGGTAGGTGGAATAGGCGAACGGGCTCAGCAGCAGCGGCACGTGATAGTGCTCGCCGGGGCCGGTGATCTCGAAGGTCACCGTCACTTCGGGATAGAACGATGCGGTCCCGCCCGCCTGGAAGTACGACCTGGTGTCGAACGTGATCCGGTACACGCCAGGCTCGAATCCCGGGCTGGGCTCCCGGCCATCCGCACCGCCCGCCAGCCTCAGCCGCCCGTCCGCGTCGGTCTGCCCGGACCCGGCCGGCGACCACCCGTCCGGGCCGCGTCGCTCCAGCCGAACCGGCACGCCCGCCGCGGGCCGCCCGGACGTCGCGTCGAGGACGTGGGTGGAAAGAGTCGCGGACCCAGCCGGCCCGGGCGTCAAAGGCCCAGCAACTTCGCTAGCCGGAGCTGGGTGATCTTCAGCAGTTCCTCGCGCACCACGGCCCGTTCGGCTTCCGGGTCGTGGCCCAGCCTGACCCGCAGCTGGTCCAGCATGTCCTGGCCGGACAGGCCGGTGGCGCAGATCAGGAACACGTGGCCGAACCGCTGCTCGTAGGCGACGTTCCCGTCCGCCAGCGCCTGCCGCACCGCCTCGCTGGCCGATGCGGCGCCCGACTGCTCGCGACCCGACCATCCGCTGCCCGGCACCCGGTCCCCGATCCGCGGGTGCGCGTTCATGCTCTCGACGATATCGTCCCAGCTCAACGCCGTGAATGCGGCGTTCACCGCGTCCTGTAGGGCGGCTGGGTCCTGATAGGGGCGGCCGCCGACGATCGTGTTGGCGAACGATCGTGACGCGCAGCACGCGAGCACGTCCCGTTCGGCGGCCTCCGGTGGAGCCGTGTTGAACGCAGCCAGGGTGGAAACCTGCGGGTCGGTGCTCACCACGCGAATATCCAATCAGCCGTCCCGCGTACGTGATAGGCGCCTATCGAATCAATCACCGCTAACCTGGCAGCAGACGTTTTGTAGCTTTCGCTAAACGGGGACGTTATGGTGCGCGAGAAGGGTTCGTCGCCAGGAGGTGATCCCTTTGCGAGTACGGGATTTGCTCGACGTGCCCGGTCTCGGCCTGCGGCTGCTGACAGACGTCTCCGGCGTGGATCGCGTGATCCGGCACGTATACACCACGGACCTGCCTGATCCGACCCGCTACCTGACCCCGGGCGACCTCGTGCTGACCGGCATGATCTGGTGTCGGGAGCCGGGCGATGCCGACCGGTTCGTCCGGGCCCTGGCCCGGGCGGGAGCCGGGGTGCTCGGCGCGGGGGAGGCGCTCGGCGAGGTGAAGCCCGAGGTGATCGAGGCCTGCGGAAAGCACGGGATCACCCTGCTGGCGGTGCCGGCCGAGACCTCGTTCGCGGTCGTTACCGATGAGGTCGGGCGCCGGCTGAACGGTGACCGGGTCACGGCCATGACCAGGGTGCTCGGGCGGCGCAGGCTGCTGCTGTCCGCGGTGGCCGAGGGGGCGGGCCTGGACGCGATGTTCCGGCTGATGGGCCGCGAGATCGGCGCCGAATGCTGGCTGCTCACCGCGACCGGCCGGATCGTCGGCGGAACCGGGCCTTCCCTGCCCGCCTCACTCGCGGTCCGGCTGGCCGGGGAATACCTCAGGGCGGACCGACTGCCCGCCACGGTGCGGGTCAGCGGGCCGCAGATTCCCGTGGTCGGCGACGGGAAGTACTCGCTGTTCGCCGTGGGCGGCGAGCCGAGGATCACCAGCTGGTTCCTGGCCTGCGCCGGGCACGAGCCTGACTGGGCCCACGAGCTGCGCGAATCCGTCGCCGAACTGGCCGCGGACGCGGCCCTGGAGCGAGCCCGGCTGGACGCCGGGCGGGCCGGTGACCGCAAGCTGGCCGAGGTGATCGTCACCATGCTCGCGTCGGAGGGCGGTGAGGGAGCCGCCCCGGCCGAGATCGCCTCGCTGATGCGCGCGGCCGGGTTGCCGCCCGGGGGGCGCTACCTGGTGGTCGCGATGAGCGCGGAGGCCGACCGGATGACCGGCCCGAACGCCGATCGCTGGCGCTGCGACCTGGCCGAGGAACTGGCCGTGCCCCCGGTCCAGGACCCGGTAGAGGGCCCGGTAGAAGGCAGAGCCGAGGGCATCGTCGTGGCCCCGCTCGGCGACCAGATCGTGACGCTCGTCCCGTTGCCGCCCGGGCCCGAGGCGGGGCCCGAAGCGCTCGAAGGATCCCAGCCCCAGAACTCCCAGGACGCCCCGCGAGTCGGCGCCGACCCGGCCGCGCAGGCGTTCGCGGCCCGGCTGCGTGACGCTCAGCCGATCCTGGAGTCCGACCGGTCCCGGATCAGGCTCACCGTCGGCGTGAGCGCACCCGCCGAAGGCGTGGTCGCCCTGGTCGGCGCGCTGCACGAGGCGCAGAGCGCCGGCCGGCTCGCCGCGATACGAGCGCCCGCCTCGGGACCGGCTCCGTCAGCTGTCGTCTCGGTGGTGACCAGCGACGAGGTGGCCTCACACGAGCTGCTGCTGGCCAGCGTGCCCGGCAGCGTGCTGCGCTCCTTCCGGGAACGGCTGCTCGGCCCGCTGCTCGCCTACGACGAGCGGCACCGGGCCGAGCTACTGCCCACCCTGCGCGAGTTCCTGGCCTGCTCGGGTTCGTGGAATGCCTGCGCGGCCACCATGTACGTGCACGTCAATACCGTGCGGTACCGGATCAGGCGGATCGAGGAGCTGACCGGACGCGACCTGTCCCGGCTGGACGACCAGGTGGATTTCTTTCTCGCGCTGCGGATTCGCTAGCTTTGTCCCGGTGATGGTAATCCGATCCGCCTCGACGGCGGACGCGGCGCAGATCGCGGTGGTGATGCGGGACAGCTGGTTCGCCGCCTACGACGGCATCATCGCGCCCGCGATCATCGACCGGGCCACGGCACCGGACGGCGGCGCCCGCGTCCGGCAGTCGTTCCGGATGCGGCCCTGGCAGTGGATGATCGCCGCGGTCGCCCGCCAGCCGGGGCGAGCACAGGCCGACCCCGCGGCGCCTGACATCATCGGCTACGCGTCCTTCGGACCGGAACGGGACGTGCTGGACATGCCCTGGCCGTATCCGCTGACCTCGGCGGGCTCGGGCGGCAAGGTCGCCGAACTCTACGCGCTGTACGTTCACCCGGCCTGGTGGTCGACCGGTACCGGGCGAGCGCTCATGGACCAGGTCCTGGCCAAAGTCCGCGCGGCCGGGTACGGATGCATCACGCTGTGGGTGCTCGAGGCCAACGCCCGCGCGCGCCGGTTCTACCAGCGGGCCGGATTCATCCCGGATGGAGCCCGCCACGTGCTCGATGACCTAGGCGGTGTCACCGAGATCCGCTACCGGCGGCCCCTGAGCAGCTAACGAGGGCCGAGGGCAGTCACCATGGTCCGTTCCATCCGATAAAGAGCCAAAGCAGCGCGGACTGGCACTACTTGCAGGGAGCCAATCTTGGCATCGTGGTGATATGCCGCGCCGCCTCATCCAGCTGTTCGCCGGGCTCGTGCTGTACGGGATCAGCGACTCCATGCTGCTGCTGGCCGGGCTCGGCGTAGATCCGTGGGATGTCCTGCACCAGGGGCTGTCGCGGCGTACCGGGATCCCCGTCGGCACCTGGGCGATCATCATGGGCGCGCTGGTGCTGCTGCTGTGGATCCCGCTGCGGCAGCGGCCGGGGCTCGGCACCCTGTGCAACGTGATCGTGATCGGGGCGGTCATCGACGCGGTCCTGGCGGTGGTCGCGCCGCCGCACTCGCTGCCGGTTCGCGTGGCGGTGATGGTGGCCGGGGTGGTTCTGAACGGCGTGGCGACCGGCCTGTACATCGGCGCGGGCCTCGGACCCGGGCCCCGGGACGGGCTCATGACCGGGTTCGCGGCCCGCGGTCACTCGCTGCGGGTGGTGCGCACCGCGATCGAGGTCACGGTCCTGGCGGTCGGCTGGCTGCTCGGCGGCACGGTCGGCGTCGGCACCGTGGTCTACGCGGCCTGCATCGGCCCGCTGGCCCACATCTTCGTGCCGCTGTTCAGCAGGTCCGACCCCGGTCGGCCTGGCGCCCCGCCGCGTAATGAAACCGGGATTTCACTGCGCTCTAGCCTAGTGAAACTGGGGTTTCATCTGCCTTGGGGCGGCCCGCAGGCCCCGCGCTAAGGCCGGGAGCGCAGCGTGGCTACGCCGTCGCCGGTGAGGTCGTCGAGCGGCTGCTTGCGCCCGGTCATGGCCATGACCAGAGAAAGGATCGGACCCACGACCTCGGGCCCGGTGCCGTGCGACCACTCGGTGTCGGCGGCGCTCAGGGTCAGGCCCTCGATCCGCTTCTTGCTGCCGATGAGCAGGTTCGAGCCCTTGTAGAAGTTGGCCACCCGTACCACGGCCTCGGTCGGGTAGTGGTGCTCGATCCCGAGCGGTCGGCGGATGTCCTCGGCATGCACGATCGTCTCGCCGAGCCAGGTGTCCGTGGGGCCCGGCGGGTGCTTGGTCGAGGTCAGCACGGCCTCGAAGCGGGCCATCGTGTCGGCGGGGGAGGAGCCGCGGTTCGCGGCGACGCCGGCTTCCTGCACCTTGTCGAAGCTGAACCCGGAGCCGACCAGCTTGGCGAAGAAGGCCGGCGGCGTCAAGCTCGTGGTCGATGTCATATGAGCCAGCACGTCGCGCACCGTCCACTGGCTGCACAGCGAGCCCGTGGTCCAGTCCTCGCCGGACCGGCCCTTCAGGTCAGCCGCGAGGGCCTTGCGCTCGTCGTGGATAACCGGCCAGACGTCCATCCCAATCCTCCCCTCGGGCAGCGGCGGGAACCGCCGCCGCTGCCCGCCCGTTTTGTTCGGTCAGAGCCAAATTAGTCGGATGCCGAATAAGCGGCAATCGTATAGTTGGGGGCGACGGGGAGGCAAGGTGCGCGACATCCAGAAGGTGCTGGCGGCACTGGCCTCACCGGTCCGGCGCGAGATCCTGAGCCTGATCTGGGACCGCGAGCTGTCCGCGGGGGAGATTGCCGCCGCCTTCCCGGTGACCAAGCCCACGATCTCCCAGCACCTGGCCGTCCTGCGCGAGGCGGGCCTGGCCGTGGCCACCGCGGTCGGCACCTCGCGCCGCTACCGCGCCCGGCCCGAGGCCCTCCGCGGCCTGCACGCCGCGCTGGTCAGCCCAGGCAAGTGGGTCAACGCCGACGACGATCCGCAGGACCCCAGCCGGGCCGCGGACGTCCGCACCATGCCGGTGGTGGTGGCCGGCGCGGTCGTCGGCACCAGCCAGGCGGTGACCTTCGCCGCGTTCACCGACCCTGCGGTCTACTCCCGCTGGCTCGGCGTGCCGGTCTCGATCGAGAACGGCCGTTTCGCCTGCACCATGGAGTGGGGCACGAACGTGCGCGGCCGGTACGAGCTCGTCTGCCCGCCCGAGCTGATCGTGATGCGCTGGGACTTCGAGGACGACAACGTGCCCGTCCCCGGTGGCGAGATGACCGGCTATCTCCGGATCCAGCCGCACCCGCGGGGCGCGCACGTCGAGGTGCACCAGATCGTCGACTCACCCGCCCAGGCGGAGTTCATGGAACGAGCCTGGGCGATGGTTCTCGGCCGCCTGCAGGCCGGGGTCGTCCGCGCGAGTGATCCGGGCGAGCCCATGCCGTCCCGGCCCGCCCGGCCCAAGCAGCGGGGCTAGGTCACCAGCCGCGGGCCCGCCACTCGGCCAGGTGCGGCCGCTCGGTGCCGAGCGTGGTGTCGTTGCCGTGCCCGGGATACACCCAGGTCCCGTCCGGGAGCCGGTCGAACAGGCGCTCGGTCACGTCGGTGAGCAGCGAGGAGAAGTCTGCCGGGGAGTTGGTCTTGCCCACGCCGCCGGGGAACAGCGAGTCCCCGGTGAACACGTGCGGCGTGTCGCCCAGCCGGCCGCCCGCGTCGTATAGCACAGCCAGGCTGCCCGGTGTGTGCCCGCGCAGGTGGATGAGCGATACGGCGCAGTCGCCGAAGGTCAGCACCTCGCCGTGCTCGGCGCGGTGGCCGACCTGGACCGGAAGCTCGTCCGCGTCGGCCGGGTGCGCGACCACCACCGCGCCGGTCCGGGTCTGCACCTCCGGCAGCGCCTGCCAGTGATCGGCGTGCCGGTGCGTGGTCACGATGGTGCCGACCGGCGTGTCGCCGATCATCTCGATCAGCCGGCCCGCCTCGTTGGCCGCGTCGATCAGCAGGCCCTGGCCCGTGCTCGCGCAGCGCAGCAGGTAGGCGTTGTTGTTCATCGGACCCACCGCTATCTTGGTCACGGTCAGGCCGTCGATCTCACGAGTGTCGGGCGGGCCGCCGACATGAACCTCTCCCGAGTAAGTCACCTTCAAAACCTATACCGAACGGACCTCACTACCACGATCCACGCCGGCGCTGCGCGGCCCGGCGCCGACGCTCGACCCAGCTGGAGAGCCGAGTGAAGATACTTGTCCTGTCCGCCCGCGACGTGCGTGAGTTGCTCGGCTACCGCGAATGCGCGGACGTGATGCGCCAGGCTCTGACCGATCTGGCCCGCGGCCAGATCCAGCAGCCGCTGCGCACGGTGGTGCGGCCGCGGGACGCGGCGGGCTTTATGGGCTTGATGCCGGCCTACTCGCCCGGCGGCTACGGGCTCAAGGCGATCTGCGTCACGCCGGGCAATCCGGCCATCGGCAAGGACGCGCACCAGGGCGGGGTGCTGCTGTTCGCGGCGGACACCGGGGAGCCGCTGGCCCTGGTGAACGCGTCCGCGGTGACCGAGATCCGCACCGCGGCGGTGTCCGCCGTCGCCACCGGCTTGCTGGCCCGGCCCGGTGCGGGCGATCTGGCCGTCATCGGCACCGGCGTCCAGGGCCAGGCCCACGCGCACGCCCTGGCCGCGACCAGGCCGCTCACCCGCATCCGCCTTACCGGACGTGACCAGGCCCGGGCCCGCGAGGTGGCCGCGGAGCTGACCGCCCAGCTGAACGTGCCCGTGACCGCCGTCGGTTCGGTGCCCGAGGCGGTGCGGGGGGCGGACATCGTGGTCACCGCGACCAGCTCGGCGCAGCCCGTGCTGCATCGCGAGTGGCTCGCCGCGGGCACCCACGTCAACGCGGTCGGCGCCTGCCTGCCCCAGGCCCGCGAGATCGACACCGCGACCATGGCCGAGGTGGCCCTGTTCGCCGACAGCCGTGAGTCGGTCCGTAACGAGGCCGGGGACTACCTGCTGGCCGTCCAGGAAGGCGCCGACAACCCGGTCCGGGCCGAGCTCGGCGAGCTGCTCACCGGGGCCGCGTCAGGCCGCGCCGATGACGACGAGATCACGCTGTTCGAGTCGCTCGGCCTGGCCGCCGAGGACCTGGCCGCCGCCAGTTACCTGTACCAGGAAGCCACCCGCCTCGGCGCCGGCACCGCCGCAGAGTTCTAGCCTGCGCCCGTACCCGCGTCGCCTGCCCCGCCACCTCGTGCATGACCTCTCGTACGTGCTCCCAGCCCTGGCCGGTCCTCACGCACCCCAAAAGTGACTTGCGTTCCGGTGGTTTCAGGTCCGAACCGATGAACGTGGCGTTCTGATGGCTCTTATAGGCACGGCGCCACGTCCACATGGCTCGGAGGGCGGGCGGGCCTGGGCGTCCTTCGCTATCGTGGAGGGGAGCGGGAGGGCATAACGGCGGCCGATTTGGTGCTTGTAATGAGAACGGGGCAGGACCCGGGCGCGGCGACCAGAAATGTCAGACCCCCCGGCTACCATCGCCAAGCGATCCGTCTACCCCTTTCCGGAGCTTCAAGAGAGCAGAGGCGCAGTGGCTGACCGGCTTGTCGTTCGCGGCGCCCGCGAGCACAACCTGAAGGACGTCTCGCTGGATCTGCCGCGGGACGCCATGATCGTGTTCACCGGGCTGTCCGGCTCGGGCAAGTCCAGCCTGGCCTTCGACACCATCTTCGCCGAGGGGCAGCGCCGGTACGTCGAGTCGCTGTCGGCCTACGCCCGGCAGTTCCTCGGTCAGATGGACAAGCCCGACGTCGACTTCATCGACGGGCTGTCGCCCGCGGTCTCGATCGACCAGAAGTCCGCGAGCCGGAACCCGCGCTCCACCGTGGGCACGATCACCGAGGTCTACGACTACCTGCGGTTGCTCTACGCCAGGATCGGCAAGCCGCACTGCCCGATCTGCGGGCGGCCGATCGCGCGGCAGACCCCGCAGCAGATCGTGGACCGGGTGATGGAGCTGGAGGAGGGGACCAGGTTCCAGGTCCTCGCGCCGGTGGTCCGCGGGCGTAAGGGCGAGTACGGCGAGCTGCTCCGCGAGCTGCAGATCAAGGGCTACTCCCGGGCCCGGGTGGACGGCACCATCGTCCGGCTGGACGAGGCCCTGTCCGGCCAGTTGCCCGCGCTGAAGAAGTACGAGAAGCACGACCTCGAGGTCATCGTCGACCGGCTCGCGGTCAAGGACACGGCGCGGCGCCGGCTGACCGACTCGGTGGAGACCGCGCTCGGCCTGTCCGGCGGGGTGGTGATCCTCGACTTCATCGACCTGCCGGACAATGACCAGCACCGTGAGCGGATGTACTCCGAGCACCTGGCCTGCCTGTACGACGACCTGTCGTTCGACGAGCTCGAGCCGCGCTCGTTTTCGTTCAACTCGCCGTGGGGCGCCTGCCCGGACTGCACCGGGCTGGGCACCAAGCTCGAGGTCGACCCGGAGCTGATCGTCCCGGACGAGGCCAAGTCGCTGGCCGGGGGCGCGCTCGCGCCGTGGAGCAGCGGGCACCTCAGCGACTACTTCGTCCGGCTGATCGAGGCCCTGGGCGAGACGATCGGGTTCCGGATGGACACGCCGTGGGCCAAGCTGCCCGGTGCCGCCCGGCAGGCCCTGCTGCGCGGCTACGACGGGCAGGTCCACGTCCGGTACCGGAACCGGTACGGCCGGGAGCGCTCGTACTACACGACGTTCGAGGGCGTGATCCCGTGGGTCGAGCGGCGGCATGCCGAGGCGGAATCGGACTCGAGCCGGGAGAAGTTCGCCGGTTACATGCGCGAGGTCCCGTGCCCGTCCTGCGGCGGCGCGCGGCTGAAGCCGGTATCGCTGGCGGTGACCGTGGATGGCCGGTCGATCGCCGAGCTGTGCGCGCTGCCCGTCGGCGAGCTGGCTAAGCTCCTGCTCACCCTGGAGCTGTCCGACCGGGACCGGCAGATCGCCCAGCGGATCGTGAAGGAAGTCAACGCCCGGATGGGTTTCCTGCTCGACGTGGGGCTGGACTACCTGACCCTGGACCGCGCGTCGGCCACGCTGGCCGGCGGCGAGGCCCAGCGGATCAGGCTGGCCACCCAGATCGGGTCCGGGCTGGTCGGGGTGCTGTACGTGCTGGACGAGCCGTCCATCGGGCTGCACCAGCGGGACAACCACCGGCTGCTCGAAACCCTGCTGCGGCTGCGCGACCTGGGCAACACGCTGATCGTGGTCGAGCACGATGAGGACACGATCAGGGCCGCGGACTGGGTGGTGGACATCGGCCCGCGGGCGGGGGAGCACGGCGGCAACATCGTGGTCTCCGGGACGGTCGCCGACCTGCTGGCCAGCCCGGACTCGCTGACCGGGGCCTATCTGTCGGGACGGCAGAGCATCCCGGTGCCCGCGACCCGCAGGCCGCGCAAGGCGAACCGTGAGGTCGCGGTCAAGGGCGCGGCCGAGCATAACCTGCGCGGCGTGGACGTGGCGTTCCCGCTCGGCTGCCTGGTGGCGGTCACGGGGGTATCGGGCTCGGGCAAGTCGACCCTGGTCAATGACATCCTGTACAAGGCGCTGGCCCGGGAGCTGAACGGTGCCCGCACGGTGCCCGGCAAGCACGTCCGGGTGACGGGGGTCCAGCACCTGGACAAGGTGGTCCACGTCGATCAAGGTCCGATCGGGCGCACGCCACGGTCCAACCCGGCCACCTACACCGGCGTGTTCGACCACGTGCGGAAGCTGTTCGCGGCGACCACCGAGGCCAAGATCCGCGGCTACCAGCCGGGCCGGTTCTCGTTCAACGTCAAGGGCGGCCGGTGCGAGGCGTGCTCCGGCGACGGCACGATCAAGATCGAGATGCAGTTCCTGCCCGACGTCTACGTGCCGTGCGAGGTCTGCCACGGGGCCCGGTACAACACCGACACCCTGCAGGTGCACTTCAAGGGCAAGACGATCGCCGAAGTCCTGGACATGCCGATCGAGGAGGCCGCCGAGTTCTTCGAGGCGGTGCCCGCCATTCACCGGCACCTGAAGACGCTGGTCGACGTGGGCCTGGGCTACGTCCGGCTCGGCCAGCCCGCCCCCACCCTGTCCGGCGGCGAGGCGCAGCGGGTCAAGCTCGCCTCGGAACTGCAGCGCCGGGCCACCGGCCGCACCATATACGTGCTCGACGAGCCCACCACCGGGCTGCACTTCGAGGACATCCGCAAGCTGCTCGGCGTGCTGAACCGGCTGGTCGAGGCGGGCAACACCGTGATCGTGATCGAGCACAACCTGGACGTCATCAAGACCGCCGACTGGGTCATCGATCTCGGGCCCGAGGGCGGCGCGGGCGGCGGGCTGGTGGTGGCCACCGGGACGCCGGAGCAGATCGCCGGGGTCGAGGAGAGCTACACCGGCCAGTTTCTCAAGAAGCTCGTCAGCGTCTGACCACGGCTTGTTCCGTGACCGGCGGCGGAGCAGGTGAGCTGGGGCCGGGCGGCAGCCGGCCGGCGACGGCCAGGGCGACCAGGCCCACCGCCGCCGCGATGACGAACGCCGCGGCGACGCCCAGCCGAAGGTCACCTCCGGCGGCCGCCGCCACCGCCGCTCCGCCCACGCCGATGCCGATCGCGGTGCCGAGCACGTCGGCCAGGTTCAGCGAAGCCGAGACGCGGCCTTCCTGCCCGGGCGGCGCCTTCTGCAGCATCATCAGCGAGATCGGCGCGTAGGCCAGGCCCATCCCGAGGCCGGCTACGGTCCAGGCCACCAGGCCCACGGCCACTGGCACGCGGGGCTGCAGGACCAGGACCATCCCGGCGATACCGACCAGCACGATCACCAGGCCGGTGCGGACCAGGCGGCGGCCTTCCCAGGTATCGCTCAGCCGGGCCTGGACCCAGGCGCCTGCGGTCCAGGCCACCGTGGCCCCGGTGACGGCCAGGCCGGCCACCACCGGCGTGCGGTGGCGCACGGCGGTCACGGCCAGGGTGACGTAGGCGTCCGCGCCGAAGAACGTGAACGTCAGCAGGCCCCGGCTGAGGATCGTGGCGGGCAGCCCCGGGCGCGCGGTCAGGGTGCCAGCCGGGACCAGCCGGCGCAGCGCAGGCAGCCCGGTGGCCACGCCCGCCGCGATCAAGGCCAGGCCGCCCAGGATGGTGCCGAGGCGGCCCGGGAACGTGCCGGAACCGGCCGCGAGCGTCAGGCCGGCCAGCATCATGGTGGCGCCGACCGCGGTGCGGAAGCCGTCGACCATCCGGTGTTCCTCGGCCCCCGCGGCGGCGGGCGGCCCGAGCCGGACCAGGGCGGGCACCGCGATCGCCCCGGCCACCGCGACGATCGGCAGCAGGCCCAGGAACACCCACCGCCACCCGAACAGGCGCGCCACCTCCGCGCTGACCGCGGGCCCGACCAGCCCGGGCGCGACCCACGCGGTGGACAGGACTGCCATCATGCGGGCCCGCAGCGTCCCGGGCAGGGTGCGGCCGATCGTGGCGTACGCCACCGAGGGCACCGCTCCGGCGCCCACGCCCTGCAACACCCGGCCCGCGACCAGCACGCCCATCGAGGGCGCCAGGCCCGCCACGGCCAGGCCGGAACCGAACAGCACCACCCCGGCCACGAACGGGAGCGCCGGTCCGCGCCGGTCGGCCTCTCGGCCGGCGGCCACGATGCCGATCACGCTGCCCAGCATGAACCCGCTGAACACCCAGCCGTACAGGCGCAGGCCACCCAGATCCCGGGCCACGACCGGCATCACGGTCACCACGGCCAGCGCCTCCGACGCCACGAAGGTGATCGTGAGAACCAGCCCGACGGTCAGCGCGCGCCGCTGCGGGGCCATGAGCCCCCCGCTCCGGCCCCCCGCCTCGCCCTGGTCCATCGGCCTCTCCGTCTAGCCCGGCCCCCTCGAGCCTAAGCGCACCGCCGGGACCGATGAGCGCGGGCGGTCCGCGGTGCGGGTCAGGCGGGCCGGTCGTCGAGCCGGAAGCCGACCTTCACGGTGACCTGGAAGTGACAGCGCCCGTCGTCCTCGATGCGGCCCCGCATCCCGGTGACCTCGAACCAGTCCAGGTTGTGCAGGGTCCTCGAGGCGCGGCTGACGGCGCCCTTGATCGCGTCGTCGATGCCCTCGGTGGAGGAGCCGACAATCTCGCTGATCGAATACACGTTGTCTGTCATCGGTGGTCCTTTCCGGCGAAGCCTCGGGGCACGGGTCAGGTTCGTCCCCTGGAACAGCGTCGCGAGTGGTCTTACCCACCGCCTACCCCGAACTCCGGGTCACCTCACTCACCGGTGGCCGGGGCGACTATACGCTCGACCTGCGCCAGGAGTCCGCAGCGGGGAAGTCGGCGCGGACAGGAGTGTGCGGTGGAGATCATGACCAGCAGCGGGGTGGCGCGAGCCGAGCTGGACGGAGAAGGGCCGGCCGCCGCGCCGCGGTTCCTGCTCGTTCTCACGCACGGGGCGGGTGGTAGCGCGGCCTCGCCCGACCTGCTGGCCGTACGCGACGCCTCGCTCGGGCTCGGTGGGCTGGTGGCCCGCGTCACCCAGCCGTACCGGGTCAAGGGTGCCCGCGCGCCTGGGTCGGCGGTCCGTCAGGACGCCGCCTGGGTCGAGATCGTGGCCGCGCTGACCGCGCTCGCCCCCGGCGTCCCGCTCGTCCAGGGCGGGCGGAGCAACGGAGCGCGGGTGGCGTGCCGCACGGCCGCCGTCGTGGGGGCCCGGGCCGTGATCGCGCTGGCGTTCCCGTTGCGGCCGCCGGGTCCGGCGGGACAGAGCCGGGTGGCCGAACTGCGGGCAGCGAAGACGGGTGGAGCCGCGGTACTGGTGGTGAACGGCGAGCGCGACCCGTTCGGGATTCCCGGGACCGGCGATGCGGACCGGGTCGTCATCGTGCCGGGGGAGACGCACTCACTGAAGGGTCATCGCGCGGTCATCGCCGGGGCGGTGGCCGACTGGCTGCCCGGCGTGCTGCGCGAACGAAGTCCGAGCTGAGGGCGGCAAAGGGGGTCGCCGGATCGGGCACCCCGCCTGGGGTCGCCGGTGGCGGATAACGCCGCCGGCGCCTGCCCGCCGTGCTGCGGCACGACCCGGGCCGGGCGATCGAAGGCCAGGTCCGTAGGCCGGTGTGGCGCGATCGACGCGCCGTCAGGCAGGAGTTCCCCCGTGTCTTCAAAGATCACGATGCCATTGCAGAGCAGGCTCCAGCCCTGCTCGGGATGGCTGACAACAGTGTGCGCCGCTTCGCGGTCCGGGGCGGATGCCTCCGGACAGGGCGGCGAGTGTGGGCACATATCAGTGCCTCCTGGTTGGTTCATCGCTCGTATTCTCGAACATTTACTAGTGTGCCCGCAGCTCTCGCGATCGCTATATGGCTCGAGCGGATCGTTTTCTCGCTGGCCATCTGTAGCCTTCCGCTAGTTTCTGACTGGCACGTTCTGACTACTTATGGTAACTATCTGGTGCCGCTATACATTCCTTCTGTGCTGTTTTCTGATCCGGCCGATCAAGTGGCCTAGACCAACTGTGCTCCCTCCCATGCTACGGCGCAAGCGACACGCCAAATCCGAACAATCGATTGTTGTGTATACATCTTCTGCGTGTCGTCCAGCCGCGGCCGGACTGGTTTCCCCTCTATCTGGAGACGTCGCGACCACCCGGTAGGTTCACCCCGGCCGGGGCGGGAATTCAGATGCCGACGGTGAGCTCAGGCTTTGGTGATCGGGGCCATCAGAGGGCTGGGCTCGAACGTCACGGCCGGGACGTCGTTGAGGCGATGGGTTTCGCGCAGGGTGAGCAGGCGCTCGGCCTCGGCGGTGAGGGCATGGACCCGGGGCTTGGCCCTGGCCTTGCGCCGGTAGATGCGGTCGTCGTACCCGCGCGGGCCGATCTCCGCGCGCTGCGCCGCGAAGGCGGCGTGCATGGCGTCGGTGAGCGCGGAGTCCAGCTCCAGCGCCAGACGGCGCAGTTCGGCGTCGGGGACGCGCCGGGCCTGAGCCTCGCGGAACTGACTCTCGGCCTCGCTCGCCGCGTCGAGAAGTTCGGACTGCCGGGCCGCGAGCGCCGCGTCGGCCGCGTAGCTCTGCTCCGCTTCGCTACTGGGCTTCTGCCGGCCCTTGACCCGAGGTTTCATGGCCCATAGGTTACGCGTGCTCAGGAGTAGTTGCGGAAGGCGGGCCAGGCCTGCGCCCACGACGAGCGAAGACCGGTGGCGATGAAGACCTGCGCGCCCTGCTCGTCGTCGCTGACACCCAGGCCGTTCCGGAAGGTGGCGACCAGGCGGACCCGGGTGAACTCGCGGTGCAGCAGGACCGGGTCCACGTTCACCGCGATGACCGACCGGTCGCCTGCGGGCGGCGGGCCCCACAGCCAGAAGTTGTTGGCGCCACTGTAGGCCTGCGGCAGCGCGAGCCCGGGACCGTAGCGGTCGATCGCGCCGGCTTCACCGTAGTTCCCGGTCAGGATCGCGGTCTGCGCCCGCTGCGATGCGGGCAGCGAGTCGTACTCCCGCGCGACCAGCGCTACCTCCTTCGGCCAGGCGATCGTCTCGGCCAGGTCGTAGTTGATCTTCTGCAGCGGCACGGTGTGCAGCACCCGGGCCGGTAGAACCGACAGCGCAACCGGGGCGGCCAGGACCGCGCCCGCCAGCATGGCCGCGGCGGTCCGCGTCACGGGCGTGATCACGCGGGCCGTCGGCTTGACCGGGCGCCGGGCCGTCAGCCGGCGCTCGAGCGGGACCGAGCCGGCCGCCAGCAGGAACGTGTACGCCGCGCCCGGGTAGTACGACTTGCCGCCCAGCACGAACTGCAACACGATCGCGACGACGCAGGCGATCGCGACCGGCCGGAAGCGGCGGGCCTGCGCGCTGCGCAGGGACCAGATCGCGCCGGTCACCCAGACCCCGGTCAGCACCGGGCCCGCGTAGAGGAACTGCCCGAGCCAGTAGACGGCCCGGTTGTGCCCGGCCGCGCCGTCCAGCGCGCGGAAGACGTCCAGCTCGGGCCAGCCGTGCGTGGCCTGCCACACGAGATCCGGCGCGGCCAGGGCCGCCGCGATCACGACGCCGAGCAGCAGGTAGCGGCTGCGCAGCAGGCGGCGGGCGCCCCGGTCGGCAAACCCAGTGGCGGCGAAGCCGGCGGCCAGCGCGGCGACCAGGAAACCGATGTTCCACTTGGCCTCGCTGGCGATCCCCACGCAGCCGCCGATGGCCACCCACCACCGCGGATCCTCGCTGGCCAGAAGCCGCATGACCAGCACCAGGGTGACCGCCCAGAACACGAAGTCGGGCGCGGCCGTGGTCAGCTCGTGCATGACGCCGAGGAACTCCGCGCAGGTCGCGGCGGCCAGCGCGGCGAACAGCTGGCCGGTCCGGCCCGCGCCGAGCTGGCGGCTCATCACGGCGGTGGCCACGACCAGCGCGGCCAGGCCGAGCGCGGGCAGGACCCGCAGTCCGGCCAGCGCGTTGCCGAAGACCGCAGACTCGATCCGCGCCAGCAGCGGGGTGAGCGACGGCTGGTCGACGTAGCCGAAGGCCAGGTGGTGCCCGGCCGCGAGGAAGTAGAGCTCGTCGCGGGCGTAGCCGTAGCGCGCGCTGACCGCCATCTCGACGGCGAACGCGGCCGCCGCGATCGCGGCGATGCCCGGCCACGGCGGCCGGGTTCGCAGGATTTCAGAGGGCTGGAGACTGGGAACGGTAGCTGTACTCATGGGCTCATCATGAGGACGCGAGCGTGCCCGGCGGATCGGGCGCGGTGGCGATTTCCCGGCTCCGCCCGGGGTCGCAGCCGGACCGCCGGACGGCGGGCGCATCTCCGCCGTAAGTCGCAAAGACCGGATCCGCCTCACGGAGGATCCGCGCCCGGACGGTCCGCCGTACGATCGGGTCGTGAACGCAATGGCCGCGCGGGTGGCCGGGCTCCCGCAGCGGCTGGGAGCGCGGGTGGCCTCACTCCCGCCACGGCGTCAGGAGCGCATCCAGGATCTGGGCCTCGGCATCGCGCTGGCCGCCGTCAACGCCCTCTCGCTGCTGCCCTACCAGAGTCAGCAGCATCCGCTCTGGCTCGCCCTGGTCCTGGTCATCGCCCAGGCCCTCCCGCTGGCCTGGCGCCGGACCTGGCCCATCGCGGTCGGCCTGGTCATCGCGGTCGCGCGGGTCTCCTACGACCAGCTCGGCTTCACGTTCGCGCCGTTCCCGCTCGGTCCCGCGATCGCGTTCTACACCGTCATCGACCGCGCTAGTCGCGTCTGGCGCTGGGGCGCCTTCGTGGTGGTGGCGGCGGGCATCGCCGTTGGGGGGGCCGCGCCGGGACATTCCGAGCCCTATGAGGCCATCTTCCAGGTGATGATCTTCCTCACCGCATGGGCGGCGGGTACGCTCAGCCGGACCAAGCGGGCGAACCTGCAGGCTGCGCGGAGCCGAGCCGACCGGGCCGAGGCCGAACTCGACCGCCAGGCGGCCCTGGCCGCCGGGCGGGAGCGGACCAGGATCGCCCGCGAACTGCACGACGTCGTGGCGCACCACGTCAGCCTGATCGCGGTCCAGGCGGAGGCGGCGGCTTCGCTGCTGCCTGGCCGACCCGAGCAGGCCCGGTCGGCGGTAGACATCATCGGCGATACGGCCCGGCAGGCGCTGACCGAGCTGCGCAGGCTGCTCGGCGTCCTGCGCGGTCCCTCCGAGCGGCTGCAGACCGCGCCGTCGGCGTCGCTCGGCGAGCTCGGCGAGGTGCTCGACCAGGTGCGCGGGACCGGCCTGCCGGTGGACTTCGAGGTCGTGGGCACGCCCGGCCCCCTGTCTCCTGGCGTGGACCTGACTGCGTACCGCATCGTCCAGGAGGCACTAACCAACACGATCCGCCACGCCCGGGCCACCCAGGCCGCCGTGATGCTGCGCTATGAGCCCGGGTACATCACGGTCAGCGTCACCGATTCCGGTCGTCGGCCGGACGGACCGTCCCCGGCCCCCCCGGAGATGTATACAGCCGCGACCGGTCGGCCGGGTTCGCTGCTCACAGGATCCGGGCTCGGCCTGGCCGGCATCGCGGAGCGGGTGGCGTCCTGCGGCGGCAACCTGAGCGTCGGGCCGACCGAGGCGGACGGCTTCTCGGTCACGGCTCGGCTGCCGGCGCGATGACGGTCCCCGCCCCGCCGGACCCGACGATCCCGATCCGCGTGCTCGTAGTCGACGATCAGGAACTGGTCCGCTCCGGATTCTGCGTCATCCTGGACGCTGCCGAGGGCATCACGGTGGTGGGGGAGGCGGCCAACGGCGAGGCCGCTGTCTCGGCCGCGGCGGCGCAGCACCCGGATGTGGTGCTCATGGACATCCGCATGCCGGGTATGGACGGGCTGGAGGCGACCCGGCTGCTCACCCGCGGCTCACCCGCCCCCAAGGTGGTCATGCTCACCACCTTCGACCTCGACGAGTATGTCTACGAGGCGCTGCGCGCGGGCGCCAGCGGGTTCCTGCTCAAGGACTCGCCGCGTGCTGATCTCATCGCCGCGGTCCGTGCGGCTGCGGCAGGTGACGCCATGCTCGCCCCATCGGTCACCCGCCGCCTGATCGAGGTGTTCGCGCGTCGGCCGCCGGAGACCGCTCCCGCGCCGTCCCGGCTCGCGTCGCTAACGGCGCGGGAGCGCGAGGTGCTGGTGCTGCTGGCCCGGGGCAGCAGCAACACCGAGGTCGCGGCCGCGCTGTTCGTCAGCGAGGCGACGGTCAAGACGCACGTGGGCAACCTGCTGGCCAAACTCGGTCTCCGCGACCGGGTGCAGGCCGTGATCCTGGCCTACGAGACCGGTATCGTCATCCCCGGCCACCCCTCGGCCTAGGCCTAGGCCTAAGCGAAGTAAAACCCGGGTTCCACCACGCTCTAGCGCAGTGAAACCCGGGTTTCATCCCATTGGGAGCGGCCCCCATGGGAGCGCCCCCCACGGGAGCGCCCACCTAGGAGCCGCGGTGCCTACGCTTCCGAGGCTGCCTCGCCGGTCGCGCCGAGCACCACGTGGACGCTGCGCTCCTCGTTGCCGCGCAGGACGGTCAGGTCGAGGCTGCCGCCCGCGGCCGCCGCGCGCAGCGCGCCGAACAGGTCGTCCGCGGTGCGAGTGGGCTGGCCCCCGGCCGTGACGATCAGGTCGCCGCGGGCCAGACCGGCGCGGGCCGCCGGGCTGTCCTCGGAGACCTCACGGATGAGCAGGCCGTCGGCTTCGGGCAGGCCGACCGCGCGGCGCAGCCGCCTGGCCACGTGCCCGGGAGCGATGGCGACGCCGAGGTGCGGCGGCTGGACGGACTCCCCGCTGGCCAGTGCGTCGACCCGGCTGCGCAGCGCCTCGTCGGCGGGAATGGCCAGGTAGAAGCCCTCACCCAGGCGGTTCGTGTTGATGCCGAGCAACTGCCCCGCGGCGTTCAGGATCGGGCCGCCCGAGGAGCCAGGCAGCAGCGGAGCCGTGTGCTCGAGGCTGCCGGTGATGCGCACTCCGCGCGGGCCGCGGAAGGCCCGGTCGATGCCCGAGACGAACCCGAACGTCGCCCGCAGGCCGCGGCCGCCCGGGTTGGCCAGCCCGAAGACGGGCGTCCCGACCGCGGGGGCCTCGGTGGCCCATGGCAGGACCGGGGCCTGACCGGTGTCGACCTCGATGACAGCGAGGTCGCCGTCGATGTCGGTCCCGGCCACGGTCCCCTCGGCGGTGCGCCCGTCGGCGAAAGTGACCGTGACGTGGCCGCCGCGGACGTTGTGCGCGTTGGTCAGCACCCGGCCCTCGCCGAGCACGATGCCCGAGCCGGCGCCCCAGCGCTGCCCGATACCCACCACTGAGGAGCCCGCCTCATCGGCTAGTCGCGCGATGCCGGCTCCGATCTCGTCGAGGACTGTCATCCTCTTCACATCCCTTCGGAGTTAGTAGTAATTTGCAAGTTACTACTGACTCGAGGACTGTCAATGCAGAAGGCTACGATTTCGCTCATGGCTCAGCGGGAAACCGCCTCCTCACCGCTCGCGGAGGCACTGGCACGGGTCGGCGATCGGTGGACCCTGCTGGTGGTGGAAGCGCTGCTGGCCGGGCCGCAGCGGTTCAACGACCTGCTCGGCCAGCTGCCGGGTATCGCGGCGAACATCCTGTCCGAGCGCCTCAAGCGGCTCGAGCGGGACGGCCTGCTGGTGGCCCGGCCCTACTCTGACCGCCCGCCCCGCGTCGCCTATCAGCTGACTGCCGAGGGCAGTGAGCTCGCGGGGGCGCTCCGCCTGCTGGCGGCCTGGGGGGCCGGGCACGCCGACCCGGCCCAGGCCCCGGTACACCCCGCCTGCGGCACGCCGGTGGAGGCCCGCTGGTACTGCCCGACCTGCGACCACCTCGTCGACGACGAGCCGCAGCAGTCCGACGTCCACTACATGTAGCGCCGCGGCAGCCGAGATGCGCGGGCTCAGGCCAGGCTGGCCGCCCAGCTCGAGTGCAGCGCGGCGTACTCCCCGTCGCCGGCCATCAACTCCTCGGGCGGGCCGTCCTCGGTGATCCGGCCCTGGTCCAGGACCAGCACCCGGTCGGCGATCGCCACGGTGGACAGCCGGTGGGCGATGATGACGGCCGTCCGGTCGGCCAGCACGGTGCGCAGGCCGGCCTGCACCAGCCGCTCGCTCGGGATGTCGAGCAGCGAGGTGGCCTCGTCCAGGACCAGCACGGCCGGGGCGGCCAGGAAGGCCCGGGCGAACGAGATGAGCTGGCGCTGCCCCGCCGACAGCCGGCCGCCGCGCTTGCCGACCGGGGTGTCGTACCCGTCGGGCAGCGCGTCGATGAAGTCGTGCGCACCGATCATCCGGGCCGCCCGGCGCACGTCGGCGTCTGACGCGTCGGGGCGGCCAAGCCGAATGTTGTCCGCGACCGATCCCTCGAACAGGAAATTCTCCTGGGTGATCACGATCACCTCGGTGCGGAGCACCGGATCGGGCAGCTGCCGCAGGTCGGTCCCGTCCAGCGTGACCCGGCCCGAGCGCGGGTCGTAGAACCGGCCGAGCAGCCGCGCGATCGTCGTCTTGCCCGCGCCGGTCTCGCCGACCAGGGCGACCGTCTGCCCGGCCGGGATGTCCAGCTCCAGGCCCGGCAGCACGAGGTTGTCCCGGTAGCCGAAGGTGACGTCCTCGAACCGCACCCGCCGCCCGGCCGCGGCCTCCACGCCACGGGCAGGCAGAAGCGCGGGCGATGCAGGTTCCGGCACCGACGGCTCCTGATCAAGCACGCCCGAGATCTTCTCCAGGCCGGAGGCCGCGGACTGGAACGTGTTATAGAACTGGGACACGTCCTGGAGCGGGTCGAAGAAGCGCAGCAGATAGAGCAGGAAGGTGGTGAGCACGCCCACCTTGATGTCGCCGTCGATGACGAGCAGCCCGCCGTAGCCGAGGACCACGCCGGTGGTGATGTTGCCGACCAGCGAGATGCTCGGCCCGTAGACGGCGTAGAGCCGGGAGGCATGCCGGCTCGACTCCGCGTAGTCCTGGCCCAGCCCGGAGAAGATCGCCGAGTTCCGCGGCTCCCGGCGGAACGCCTGCACGGCCCGTATCCCGCCGAACGTCTCGACGAACTGCACGATGACCAGCGCGATGGCCTCCCTGGTCCGGCGGTAGGCCCGGGCCGACTCGCGCCGGAACCAGGCCGTCATCCAGGTCAGCGGGATGAAGCCGGCCAGCACGACCAGGCCGAGCTGCCAGTCCAGCAGCAGCATGCCGGTGCCGACCAGGAGCAGGGTCAA
Source organism: uncultured Actinomycetes bacterium (assembly GCA_963722055.1). GTDB lineage: Bacteria > Actinomycetota > Actinomycetes > Streptosporangiales > Streptosporangiaceae > Palsa-504. The sequence continues at coordinate 200,508 of CAVRLA010000012.1, forward strand.
AGTCGCGGCGATCAGCGAATCGAGCCCCTCCTCGAACAGGTCGGAGATCGAGTCCATGTCCGAGGTCTGCCGGGAGATGACCCGCCCGGAGGTGTAGCTCTCGTGGAACGCCACATCCAGGGCCTGGCAGTGTGCGAACAGGCGGCTGCGCAGCTCGAGCACGACCTTCTGGCCCACCCGGCCGGTCATGGTGACGAACATCCGGGTCGTGACGGCCTGGACCGCGACCGCGACCGCGAAGGCGGCGGCGATGCCGAGCAGCGGCGCCGCGTCGTGCGCGTGCAGCAGCGGCGGCAGGCCGTTGTCGATGGTCAGGCCGACCAGCCATGGGCCGGCCAGCGCGGCCAGGCTTTCCACCACGATCAGCGAGATGGTGGCGGTCACCGCGCGCCGGTGCGGCCGCAGCAGCTCGGCGAGCAGCCGCCTGCTGCGCTCGCGCAGCAGGGCGTCCAGGCCGGCGGTGACCTCGTCGGCCTGCTCGGCGGCGACCCCCCGCCAGGCGTTTACGGTCACGCCGTCGCCTCCAGGTCCTGGATATCCATCAGGTCGGCGTACTCGGGGTTCGAGGCCAGCAGGTGCCGGTGGCTGCCGGTGGCCGCGATCACGCCGCCAGACAGCAGCGCCACCGTGTCGGCCAGCGCCACCGTGGACGGCCGGTGCGCCACGACCAGGGCCGTCGCGCCGGCCAGGATCTGGTGCAGCGCCCGGGTGACCCGCTCTTCGGTGTGCACGTCCAGCGCGGACAGCGGGTCGTCCAGGATCAGCACATCCGGCCCGGCCAGGATGGCCCGGGCCAGGGCGATCCGCTGCCGCTGGCCACCAGACAGGGCAATGCCCTGCTCGCCGATCCGGGTGTCCAGGCCCCACGGGAGGTCGTACGCGAACCGGGCCTGCGCGGCCGTCAGCGCGGCCTCGACCGCGGCCTCGTCCGCGTCCGGCGCGCCGAACATGACGTTCTCCCGGACGCTGGCCGAGAACAGCGTGGCGTCCTCGAACGCGCACCCGACCGCCGCGCGCAGCCGGGTCAGCGGGATGTCGCGGATGTCCGTCCCGTCCAGCCGGACCGATCCCGACGTCGCGTCAGCCAGCCGCGGCACGAGCTGCAGCAGGGTGGACTTACCCGAGCCGGTCGCCCCGGTGAGCACCACCGTCTGGCCCGGCCGCAGGTCGAGCACGATGTCCCGCAGCACCGGCTCGGCCGCGCCCGGATACCTGAAAGCCACGTGATCGAACACCAGGTGCCCCCGGGAGCGCTGGGCCGGGACGCGCGCACCGGCCGGACGCAGGGCACGCACCACGGCCCGTTCAGAATCAAGGTCGTGGGTTTTGTCGGTGATCTCCGGCTCGGCGTCGAAGATCTCCAGGACCCGCTGCGCCGCGGTAGCCGCCTCCTGGCCAGAGGCGATGATGTAGCCGAGCGCCTCGACCGGCCAGACGAGCTGCAGCGCGAGCGTGATGAAGGCCACCAGACCGCCGAGGGTCAGCGATCCCCGGCTGACCGCGAACGCGCCGAGCACGATAACAATGCCGATGACGGCGTTCGGGATCAGGTCCAGCAGGGCCCAGAAGGAGCCGAGCAGGCCAGCCTTCTCGACCTGCGTGCGGTAGACCTTCGCCGCCTGCGCGCCGTGCCGGGCGCCCGCCAGCGGGCCCCGGCCGAGCGCCTTCAGCACGCGGATGCCGGTCGCCGCCTCCTCGATCAGCGTGGCCAGGTCACCCTGCTCGTCCTGGACCCGGCGGGACAGCACCCGGTAGCGCTTCTCGAACCTGAAGCAGACCGGCAGGACCGGCGCGAACACCGCGCCGGTGATGAGGCCGAGCCACCAGTTCAGGTGGATCAGCAGCGCGACCACCGCGACGAACGTCATCACGTTGGTGACCATGAAGATCAGGCCGAACCCGGCGAACCTGCGGATCGCCGACAGGTCGGTCGTGGCCCGGGACAGCAGCTGACCCGACTGCCAGTGGTCGTGGAACGAGGCCTGCAGCCGCTGCAGGTGGGCGTACAGGTCGTCCCTGATCGTCTTCTCCATCGAGGCGACGGCGTCGGCCTGGATCCAGCGGCGGATCAGGTTCAGTAGCGCCTCGGCCACTCCGAAGCCGATGGCGGCCAGGGAGAGCGGGATCAGCAGCCGCCGGTCGCCGTGCGCGATCGCCCCGTCCACCACGGCCTTGGTCAGCAGCGGGATGCAAATCTCGGCCGTGACCGCGCCGACCGCCGCGGCGAACATGACGACCATCTGGACCCGGAACGGCTTCAGGTAGCCTCGCAGCCGCCACAGTGCCCCGACTGGCCGGACCCGGGCTGAGGCGTGCGTGACCAGCGAAGGGGAAACAGGGGGCATTGTCCGGAGGTTAACCGGGCAGGGGAGAAGTTGTCATCTGATTTTTCTTGCCGCGTACGGCTTGTCGGCGGGCCATAACTCTGACACGCTGGCCTACCCGAAGGCTTCGCGCACCGGTTGCCGGGAGTTACCGGCAGGGAGAGGAACCGTGAAGCGCAGCAGTGGGGGGTCACCCCCCCGGACCAGCCCGTGAGCCGCGTGTCGCGCGCGGGCGTCCTGGCCGCCTACCGCGATGGCGTAACCGTGATCTGTGAACTGGCCGCACAGTTCAGCGATGCGGCCTGGCTGGCGGCGACGCCGTGTTCGGAATGGCGGGCGGCGGACCTGGCCGGCCACCTGCGGTGCGTCGCCGACGACTATCACGAGTACCTCGATGACGCTCCGGCCAGCAGGCTGGCCCGGCTGCTGGCCACCAACGTGCCCGCGGACTCGCTCGCCCGCAAGCTGGCCCGGCAGAACGCGGCCGAGCTCGCCGCGCTGCCGGACGTCCCCGGCCCCGAGCACATCGCGGCGTTCGCCGAGTCGGCCCGGGCCTACGGACGGCGCCTGCCGCCGTCCTGGAACCTGCCGCACCACACGTACCGGGGGAGTGAGGTCACGGTGGGCGCGATGGCGGGCGCGGCCTGCGCGGAGTGGCATCTGCACGCGTGGGATCTGGCCCGCTCGCTCGGCAAGGACTACCGGCCCGCCGATCCCGAGCTCGTGCTGGCCGCGTGGCAGGGCGGCACGCCGCAGCTGTGGGCCGGGCTGCCCGTCGAGCCGGCCCGAGACGACCCGTGGCACGTGCTGCTTCTCGCGTCGGGGCGCGATCCGGCCTGGGTTCAGCTGTGAGAGTCTGTGGTTCGTGACCTTTGACGTCAGTCGCGTGCGGGCGGCCTACCCGGCCCTGAACGATGGCTATGCCTACCTCGACGGCGCCGCCGGCACCCAGGTGCCCACGGCGGTCATCGAGGCGATCGCGGAAACCTACCGGTCCGGGATCGGGAACGCGGGCGGCGCGTTCCCGGCCAGCGGACGCGCGGACACCGTCGTGGCCGAGTGCCGCCGCGCGATCGCCGACCTGACCGGCGCCGCTTCAGACGGCGTGATGCTCGGGCCGAACATGACCACGCTCACCTACCGGCTCGCGGACACGCTGTCCCGGCAGTGGGGCCCTGGAGACGAGGTGGTCGTGTCCCGGCTCGACCACGACGCCAACATCAGGCCCTGGGTGCAGGCTGCCGCGCGGAGCGGCGCCACGCTGCGATGGGCCGAAGCCGACGCCTCGACCGCGGAACTCCCGGCCGCCCAGTACCGCGACCTGCTGTCCGAGCGGACCCGGCTGGTCGCGGTCACCGCGGCCAGCAACATCGTCGGTACCAGGCCGGACGTGCCCGCCATCGCGGCCGCCGCGCACGCGGTCGGCGCGCTGTGTTACGTGGACGGCGTGCACGCCACCCCGCACGTGCCGGTCGACGTGCGGGCGCTCGGCGCGGACTTCTACGCCACCAGCGCCTACAAGTGGTCCGGGCCGCACATCGGCACCGTGGTCGCCGACCCGGCCTTGCTCGAGACCCTGCACCCGGACAAGCTCGCGCCCGCCCCGTCCGGCGTTCCCGGCCGGTTCGAACGGGGCACCGCCGCGTTCGCGGACCTGGCCGGGGTGGCGGCGGCCGTCGATCACCTGGCCGCGCTGGCTGCCCCGGCGGCCGGCAGCCGACGGGAACGGCTGCTGGCGTCCATGGCCGCCGTGGAGCGGTACGAGGGTCAGCTGTTCGCGCGCCTGCTCGGCGGCCTGGCCGCTCTGCGGCACGTGACGCTGTACGGCAAGGCCGCCCGGCGCACGCCGACGGCCTTCTTCACCGTCGCCGGGTACACGCCCCGCGAGGTCGCGGCCCGGCTGGCGACCCGCCAGGTCAACGTGTGGAACGGCGACAACTACGCGTGGGAACTGGCCGGCGTGTTCGGCCTGCGGGATTCGGGCGGCGGTGTCCGCGCCGGGCTCGTCCACTACAACGACGAGGCCGAGGTGGACCGGCTGGTGGCCGCCGTCGCCGAACTCGCTCCCAGCGGCGTACGCTGAGAGTAGTTCCGTCTACGGGGACGGGGAGTTCGGCGCGTCGCGGAGGTGGGTCGATGGCGATGACCGCGCTCGGCAGCCTCCTAGCTATGCTGGCCGGGCTCGTGCGCGACCTCGCCCAGCTCGCGGCGAGCCCTTCCGGGCTGACCGCGCTGGCCGCGACCGTCCTGGCCGGGGCCATGCTCGTGGCCGTCGTAGCCCTGCTCACCTCGGTAGCCGGCGTTTCCCGCACCGCGGCCGCCCTCCCGCTGGTCCGGCGCGCCCGCGCGCTGCGGGAGAAGTCCTGGCGGGCGGCGTTCTTGCGCCAGCGCGATCCGGATGCCGCGGGCCGGACCAGACCCAGAGCACCCTCGGCGGCCCTAGCGGCCGCCACGTCCGGCTGACCCCACCGCCGAAGGCTCGGGGAGCTTCGGGGGGTCGCCCCCCGGAGTTACGCGGATATCGCGGCCGCTTCCAGCACCTCATCCGTCCTAGCTGGAAGGCCGTTTCCCGTGACCAGTATCCTTGGCGTCCCCGTGGACGCCGCGTACCACCTCGTCTCCGGATTCACCAGTTTCCTCACCCCCGCCCTCGGCGGGGTGGCCGCCGTGGCCGCGATCGTCTTGTTCACCGCCGCCGCCCGGCTTATCCTGATGCCGCTCAGCCTGCGTGGCCTACGCGGGCAGGCCGCGCAGGCCCGCCTGGCGCCGCAGCTGCAGGCCCTGCGCAAGCGCTACGCCAAGCAGCCAGAACGGCTCCAGCGCGAGATGACCGCGCTGTACAAGCGGGAGGGCACGAGCCTGTTCGCTGGCCTCACGCCGCTCCTGCTGCAGTGGCCGCTGCTGTCCGTCATGTACCTACTGTTCCGCTCGGCGCAGATCGGCGGGAAGCCGAACACCCTACTCACCCGCGATCTGTTCGGCGTGCCGCTGGGCAGCCACTGGCTGGCCGGGGCCGGACCGCTGAGCCTGCACGGCCTGGTGTTCCTCGGCGTCTTCGTGCTCGTGGCCGGGCTGTGCTGGCTGTCCGTCCGTCTCGGCCAGCTGATGATGCCCCCGCCCGCCGGCCTCGACGGGGCCACCACGCCGGGTGCCCTCATCAAGGTCCTGCCGTACCTGACCGTGGTGATCGCGGCGTTCGTGCCGCTCGCTGCCGGTATCTACCTGTTCGTCTCCACCGGGTGGGCGCTGGCCGAGCGGGCCTTTTTCTGGCGCACCGGCCGCATCTCCGGTGCGGCGCCGAGCCCGCCGAAACCAGCGCTGGCCGCGCGCGAGTAGGACCCGTGGCAGGCCCGGCCGTGGCCCAAGCTGCGGGCCACGGCCGGGTGCCGCGAGCTGCCGCTGCGATAGCCGGAGCGCAGTTGGCGTCGCCCACGACAGGATGGCGAAGCTGGCGGCGTCGAGCCCGGGCGGAAACGAACTCGCCGACACGCACCAGCGAGGACACCTATCCATTCCCTGAACGTGCCGGGCCCGAGCACGGTTCAGATGGAGTCCGGCGGTATTTCAGCCGGCCAGGACCAGGGTGCGCAGCAGCCGGGCCGGCGGCGAGCCGTGCGCCAGCATCCGATCGTGCACCTCCCGGTCCGCCAGGCCGGGATCGGCGGCCCGCAGATCGCCGGACAGGTCGGAGACCTCGGTGTAGCCGACGTAGTAGGTGGACAGCTGGGCCGAGGTGAGCAGCGCCCGGCGCCACTTCCCGGCCGCCTCGCCCTCCTCCTGATGGCCGCGCTCGGTCATCAGCGCCATGGCCTCGGCCTCGGTCATGCCGTGGCCATGGATGCGGGCGTCCAGGATGGCGTTGATGATTGTGCGCAGCTGCATCTTGAGCTGCTGCATGCGGACCGCCCGGGGATCGCCGTCGCCGGGGTAGCCCTGCTCGGCCATGATCCGCTCGGAGTACACCGCCCAGCCCTCGACGAACGACCCTGACCTCAGCGCGGCCCGGATCGCGGTCCGCGAACCGGCGAAACGCCGGGAGTGCTGCAGCTGCAGGTAGTGGCCGGGCATCGCCTCGTGGACCATCAGGTTGTGCACCATGTGCCGGTTGTACTCGCGGTAGAACGAGGCGACCCGCTGCGGCGTCCAGTCCGCCGGCGTCGGCGAGACGGCGACGAACGTAGGCAGCGGCGCGGGCTCGAGCGGACCCGGCGAGTCGCAATAGGCCACGGCGACGCCCCGGTCGATCTCCGGCATCGGGATCACCTCGACCGGATCGTCGTAAACCGAGACCAGACGGCGGTCCGTCACGAAGTCGATCTGGGCCGCCAGGGCGTCGCGGCAGAAGCCGAGGATGGTCGCGTCGTCGGGCACGTCCTCGGCCAGCCGGTCGAGCACCTGCCGGACGACCGACGGGCCGGCCGTCGCTTCCCTGGCCGTCGCTGGCCGGGCCATCGACGCGGCCAGCGACGCGATCTGCTCGCTGACCCGGTCCAGGTCGTCCTGGGCCCGGGCCAGGATGGCGTCCGCGTCGGCGGCCGCGCTCAGGGTCAGGGAGAGCTTGCGGGCGAATCGCTCGGGCCCGATCCGCGGGTCCCGGTCGCCGTCCGGTCCCGGCGCCGCCGAGTCCAGGCGCGCGGACAGCCAGGCCCGGTGCTCGGCCAAGGCCTCGAGCGCGGCCGGGCGGACTTCGGCGAGCCGCGGGCGGCAGGAAGGTGCGGCCGCGAGGGCCGCGTTAATCTCCTGGTCAACCAGCGCGATCGTGCCGTCGAACTGCCCGATGGCCGTTTCCAGGTGCACCCTGGGCATGGCGCCCAGCTGCCGCCGGGCCTCGGCCAGCACGGCGGGCACCTCGTCCAGTCGGCCGGCCACCGAGGCGAGCCGGTCGGGCAGCGGGGCGAAGTCCCGCGCGAGCAGCTGGTAGATGGCCCGGCCCGGGTTGGCCAGCAGCGGGTTCCAGGTGTGTTCGGCCAGCTCGTCGAGCTCGAACACCCGCCGGGCCACGCTGTCCGCCATCATCGCGGCGTCCACCAGGTGCTCGGCCGATAGCGCGCCGCGATCCAGCGCGTCCAGCCGTGCGGCCCAGCCATCCAGGGCGTGCCGCTCGGCGGCGAGGGCGGCCAGGGACGGGTCAGCCAGCCGATCGTCGAACCGGTGGTCGCCCAGCCCGGTGGCCAGCTCGGGATGCCGTTCCGCCCGGTCGTCGAGGTACTCACCGGCCAGCCTCGCGAACGCCCGATCGGCCTCGCCGTCCATAGACCCTCCCGTCATCGCGCCGGACACTTGGCTAACGGTAACGAACGGCTTGAAGATCTTTCGACGGAACGGACCTGGCCGCGAGCTCCCGTTCCCGCGCCCGCGTCCCGTGGCCGACCACGTGTGGTCAGGAGTTGCTCACGCTCACGGCCGCGGAGGGGTAGCCGCTGGCCCCGTTCGGCGGCGGCTGGGCTTCCACGGCGGTCTGGGTGTAGCCGGTCGCGTCCGTGGCCCGGGCCTCGAGCAGGTGATTGCCCGCTGTAGCGTCCCATTCCCACACCCACTGCCGCCACGTATCGATGTCGGGCACCGCGGCCAGCCGGGCCTGCTGCCAGGGACCGCGGTCCACCCGGACCTCGACGGCGGCGATGCCCTTGTGCTGCGCCCAGGCCACGCCGGCCACCGCGGTCCGCCCCGGGGCGATGGTCGAGCTGTCCGCCGGCACATCGATCCGGGACTCGGTCTTGATCGGCGCCTGCTGGGACCAGCCGCGTGTGGCCCAGTACGCGTAGGCGGACGCGAACGTGGTGACGTTGATGTCGGTGACCCACTTGCACGCCGACACGTAGCCGTACAGCCCGGGCACGACCATCCGCGCCGGGAAGCCGTGCTCGACCGGCAGGGCCTGGCCGTTCATCGCCACCGTGAGCAGGGCGTCGCGGCCGTCGAGCACCACCTGCAACGGCGTACCCGAGGTGAACCCGTCGACCGAGGTGCACAGCAGCTGGTCGGCGCCCGCGAGCGGGCGGGCTTGGCGGATCAGGTCGGCCAGGCTCGCGCCGAGCCACCGGGCGTTCCCGACATAGGGCCCGCCGACCGGGTCGGATACGCACGTGAGCGTGATGTAGTCCTCGATGAGCGGTCGCTGCAGCAGCTCGTCGAAGGTCAGCGTCACCTCGCGCTGCACCATCCCGTGGATCCGCAGCTGCCAGGTCGCCGGGTCCACCTGGGGCAGCAGCAGGGCGGTGTCGACGCGGTAGAAGCTCCCGTTCGGGGTGATAAACGAGCTGAGGCCGGGGATGTGCAGGTCGCTGCCAGGCGGGAGCGGGGGAGCGGGGACCGTCGGCCTGGGGAAGCGGACGGCGGCGCGCGCCGCGCTGACGTTGTGCCGGGTGATCAGCTCCCGGCCGACGAGCGCTCCCGCTGCCGCGGTCGCCACGGCGAGGCCGCTGGTGGTCAGGAACCGCCGTCGCGCGGGCCACCGGGAAGGGCCGGGGTCATCCGGGTTGGGCAGGAAGGTAAACGAGGAGCCTGCGGGCGCGTCCTCGGCCGGCTCGGATGCGGGCAGGTCGGGCAGGTCGGGCAGGTCGGGTGGTTCGAGCGTGGCCGCGGAGGGGCGAGGGACGGCGTGGGGCGCCGGGGAACCGAGTCCCTGCGCGGCGTGGACCAGGCGGGTCAGCGCGAACGCGCCGGCCGCGGCGCCGACCAGGGTCGGGATCACATAGCCGGCCGTGGCGTTCGGCCGGGTCAGCGCGGCCGCCAGCCCGATGCAGGCGAACACCGCGAGGCCCGCCAGGCCGAGGGCGAGCCGTCGCACGGCGAGGATCCCGATCACCGCCGCGAACGCGGCCAGGATGACCAAGATGCCGACCAGCAGCGCGTTCTTGTCGTCGGCGCCGAACGTCGAGATGGCGAAGTCCTTGATCGGCAGCGGCGTCAGATCGATAGCGGCCTGCCCGACCGCGACCACCGGCGAGCTCTGCGCGGCACCCAGACCCGCGGCGAGCTGGCCGACGCCCATCGCGACTGCGGCGGCGAGCACCCCGGCGGCCGCCCCGGCGAGCGCGCTCGGCTGCGGCGGCGGGTCGGCGGCGGTGGCAGGCGATCGTGTCATGGCGAACTCGTAGGTAGACGCTGCCTCTACGCTACCCGCCGGGCAGCGGCCGTTAGCCGCGTAATTGTTGTGTCCTGCTTACCGTTATTCATCGAAGGTCCAGCGTGTGGGTGAACCGGTGAAGTCGCCCGCCCGCAGGCTAAACACCCGGCGCGGCCGCACTCCCACGGTCGCGTTGGTGGCCGGGTCCAGGAAGTCCACCCCGAAGTCCGTCCGGTACTTGGCGTTCATCAGGTCGATGACCCGCTGCAGTACGGCCGGCTCGGCCGTGATGCGCGCCACGCCCTCGATGACCACCGGGTCGGAGGCGTCCTCGGTGGTGATGCAGCAGCGCGGGTCGGCGGTCAGGTTGCGGATCTTGCGGGAGCCCACCGCGCTGGTGAACCATAGCGTGCTGGCGTCCCACATGCCCCAGACCGGCATGACGTGCGGGCGCCCGTCCGGCCAGACGGTAGCCAGCCAGTAGTTGCGGGCCGCGGTCAGCCGCTCCGTGGCCCAGGACCAGTGCAGGAGCCCGCTTCCTTCCGTCGGCCCGGAGATGCCGTACCCGGGCATGTAGGGCCGGCTAACCCGAGGAATCTCCATGGCGCAGGTCTACCATGCGCCTCGCCTGCCCGGGGATACCCCCAACTGGTCGCCGGGGCGACTAACGTTGGGAGCCGTGAAGGCATCACCGCAGAGCCAGCTCCGCCTGCTCGAACTGGCCCACCTGGACGCCGAGCTCGCCCGCCTCGACCACCGTCGGCGCAGCCTGCCCGAAGTAGCCGAGCTCGCCCGCCTGGAGACCCGGGCCAGCGAGCTCAAGGACGAGATCGTGATCACCGAGACCGAACTCGGCGACCTGGCCCGGGAGCAGGGCCGGGCCGAGCGCGACGTCGAGCAGGTCCGCACCAGGATCGACCGGGACCGCGCCCGGCTCGACGCCGGGCAGGTATCCGCTGCCCGCGAGCTGGCCACCCTGCAGTCCGAGATCGAGTCGTTGCACCGCAGGCAAGGCGATCTCGAGGAGATCGTGCTCGACCTGATGGAGCGCCGTGAGGGCCTGGTCAGCCGGCGGGACGACCTCACCGCCGAACGCGACCGCCTGGGTGCCGAGACGACCGAGGTGGCGGAGCGCCGCGACGCGGCGTTCACGGAGATCGACGAGCAGGCGGGCAAGGCCTCCGAGCAACGCCGGGGCATCGCCGCCGAGGTACCCGCCGACCTGGTCAAGCTCTACGAGCAGATCCGCGACGCACGCGAAGTCGGCGCGGCCGCGTTGCGCGCCGGCCGCTGCGAGGGATGCCACGTGACGCTCAGCAAAGTCGACCTGAACCAGATGCGGGCGTCCGCTCCCGACGAGGTGCTCAGGTGCGAGGAGTGCCGGCGGATCCTCGTCCGCACCCCCGAGTCCGGTCTCTAGGTGCGGCCCAGGACCTCCTGGCGGCCCGCTGAGGGCGAGCCCACGGTCACCATGCTGCTGCGGCACGGGCAGACCCCGATGTCCGTGCAGAAGCGGTACGCGGGCCGCTCCGACGCGCGGCTCACCGACGTCGGCGTCCAGCAGGCCGCCGCGGCGGCCAAGCGCCTGATGTCGGCCGGCCTCGGCGTGATCGTGACGTCCCCGCTGCTGCGCACAGTGCAGACGGCGCAGGAGGTGGCCGCCGTCACCGGAGCGGCCCTGGTCACCGACGACGGGTTCAGGGAGACCGACTTCGGCGCCTGGGAGGGCCTGACGTTCGCGGAGGTGCGCGAGCGCTGGCCCGCCGAGCTCGCGGCCTGGCTGGCCGACCCGAAGGTCGCGCCGCCCGGCGGGGAGAGCTTCACCGACGTAAGCGCGCGAGTCACCGCCGCCCTGCACCGCGTACTGGCCGTCCGGGCCGGCCAGACGGTGCTGATCGTCAGCCACGTCACGCCGATCAAGACGCTGGTCGCCGCGGCCCTGCTGGCCCCGCCGGCCGCCCTGTACCGGATGCACCTGGACGTCGCGGCGCTGTGCGAGATCGACTGGTACGCCGACGGGCCGGCCGTGCTGAGGTCGTTCAATGACACCGGCCACCTGTCCTGATCAATAGAATCCACTGTCATGGACGATCGCGGGCGGCTGACCGCTCCAGGCAGCCTGTTGCACGAGGAGGTGCTCGCACCTGACGGCGAGGAACTCGGCCAGATGGCCGAGGGCAGCGGGAGCCTGGCCGATCTGGCGGCCCGGTACGGCCTGCGCCCCAGTTCCGCGCGGCCCCGCCTGTTCGCCTACATCCGCATGGTGTGGGATCGGCGGCACTTCATCGTCGCCTACGCCACGGCGCGCAACGTATCGATGTACACCGAGGCCCGGCTCGGCAACCTCTGGCAGGTACTGACGCCGCTGCTCAACTCGGCCGTCTACTACCTGATCTTCGGGATCTTGTTCCAGCAGAACCGCGGCATCGAGCACTACACCGCGTACCTGGTCATCGGGGTGTTCATCTTCTCCTTCACCGAGCGGTCGATCGTGGTCGGCTCCACCGTGATGCGGGCGAACATCGCGCTGATCCGCGCACTGCACTTCCCGCGGGCCTGCCTGCCGCTGGCGTACGTAATGGTGGAATTCCAGCAGCTGGCGGTGTCCCTGCTGGTGGTGTTCCCCATCGTCATCATCACCGGGGAACCGGTCACCTGGTACTGGCTGCTGCTGCTGCCGGCGCTGCTGCTGCAGGGGACGTTCAACATGGGCGCCGCGCTGCTCATGGCCCGGCTGGGGGCCGGCGCCCAGGATTTCAGCCAGCTGATCCCGTTCCTGACCCGGGTGTGGCGGTACTTCTGCGGCGTCATGTACAGCGTCACATCGCTGCCGTCGTACGCTACGCTGCCGGACTGGGCGAAGGACCTCATCTCCCTGAACCCGGCGGCGGTCTACATCTCGCTGGCCAGGTACGCGCTCATGTCCACCCAGCGCGCCAACGCGCCGGGCGCGAAGCCGTACAACGCCGCAGCGTGCGCTCTGTTCCACGCGAAGAAGATCCCCGCGCTGCAGGCCTACTGCCATGCGACCACCTCGATCGGCGAGCTGTGGCTGGTCGGGCTCGGCTGGGCGCTGGTCACGCTCGTGGTGGGAGCGGTGTTCTTCTGGCAGGCCGAGACACGGTACGGCCGCGGCTGAGGCCGCCGCCGGTCACGTGGCGGCTACGCCGTCGGCTTACGACGTTCGTCGGTCAGCTGCTAGGCCCGGTCGGCTCGCGGGCGTCCGCCTGGCGGGCGTTCAGCCAGTCGCCGGACAGCAGCGCGGCCAGGGTGGCCAGGGCCCAGGCGGCCTGCGCGTCCTGCTGCGGAGGGCGCAGTGCGCGCTCGGCCGCCGTCCGCCGGACGAGGTCGAACATCCCGCCCGCAGCGCCCTGATCCAGCGCGTAATCGCGCAGCAGCCGGGCCATCTTGTCCCCGTAGGCCCGCCGCCAGTCCGCGTCGGCCGGTGCTGTGGTCCCGGTCGCGGCGTCGGCCGCGGCCGCAGCCCGGACCGGCGGGATCCGGGGCCCGGACTTCCAGACGCTGCCCGCCAGGGGGAGGTCGAGCAGTTCCGGGCAAAGCCGCTCGAGCACGCCGCGGTGCAGCCGGTCGGTGATCCGGTCCGGCAGCGGCACCGCACGGGCGGCCCGGACCACCTGGTCGCCGAAGAACGGCTGGACCAGCGGCTCTCGGAGCAGGTAGGCCTGGCGGGCCGCGGCCGACCACCGTCCGGCCCGGTTCACCAGGTAGAAGTTGTCCAGGGTGCGCAGCGGCCCGCGGGGCAGCGCCGCGGCGAACGGGGCCAGGCTGGCCAGGTACGCGCCGGCCGCGGCCGGGCGCACCAGGTCCAGGCGGCGGGTGACCATGCGGCGGAACAGTTCAGTCCCGCGCGCCTCGCTCCAAGCCCGAGCCGGCCGCCGCGAAGTCCAGGCGGCAGGCGCGTAGCCGCCGCGCAGCAGTTCGCCGCCGTGCCCGCCGGTCTGCACCGGCTCCGTGGTCACGGGCGGGTCGGGCCGGCCGACGTTCTCGAACGCGGACAGCATCCCGTCAGAGACCAGCACCGCCGAGCGCAGCCGGGCCAGCACGTCGGCCTCGTCGGGCGCCCGCTCCGGGGCGGCCACGCGCGGCTCGGTGACCATGTGTTCGATGCCGAGCTTGTCGGCGATCATGGTCGCCACGATGACGTCGGCGTGGCTGGCGAAACCGTGGGTGCGGGCCCGGAACGGCACCCGGGCCGCGGTCAGCGCGGCGGCGATCAGTCGGCTGTCCTTGCCGCCGGTCAGGGACAGTTCCACCGGGACGTCCCGCTCGCCCAGCGGCCGGACCGCTTCGACCAGCGCGGCCGCGACCGCCTCGTAGGACCCGGCGGCGGTACCGTCACGCGGGGTTAGGCCCGCGATCAGCCCGGCGGTGACCGTGAGCTGGCGCTGGGCGCCTAGGGTCTGGACGCCGCGGAACGCGGTGGCGGCGCCGACCGGATAGCCGAGGGCCAGGAACGCGGCGACCATGACCGGATCGGGCTCGCCCAGTCGGCCCGCCACGGCGGCGGCCCAGGAGGCGCGGTCGCTGACCAGCACGGCACCGGGGACCTCGGCCACGAAAACCGGGTCGACTCTGGTCACCCCGGTCCGCGCGTGCAGCCCGCGGTCGTCCGCCCAGATCGTCCCGCCGTGCGAGCGGGCTGCTATCACCTCAGGCGAAGGCCAGCACACGACAGCCGAGCACCCGTCTGCCGCCTTCCATACGACGGCCGGGGGACCGGGGATCGGCATGACCCGGGGATCGGTGCTGGCCGCCACGCTGACCAGCGCCACGCACCGCTCGCGGGTGCCCGCGCTGACCGCGAGCGTGAAGTACATACCGCCTCAGCCGGAGCCGAGCAGCTCGAGCTTCGGATCCGGCACCGCCGGGTCCAGGTCGGTGGTCAGCAGATCGCGCCAGGCCTCGCACACCCGCGGCAGGTCGAACGCGGCTGCGGCCTGCGCGTGGGCCTCCTCGCCGGCCTGGCGCCATCCGGCCTCGTCCAGGGCCGCGATCGCGGCCGCCATCTCGGCCGGGCCGCGGTGGATCCAGCGCGTGTCGTAGATGGTCTCGGCGCCTGGCCAGTGCCGCACCACCGGCACCGCCCGGGATGCCATCCCCTCCGCCGGGGCGACGTGGAAGCTCTCGTCATCGCTGGTGGACAGCATGAAGCCGACCCGTCGTAGCCAGGCCGGAATGTCCCGGCCCGCGTCGTCGAACACCACCGCGCCGCGCAGCAGCGGGGACCGCTGCACCCGGCGCAGCGCGGCGGCGTAGTGCTCGCGCTCGGCCGGGTTCTGCCACACCCACCAGTGCTCCCAGGGCATCGGTGACTTGATGAACAGCAGGTACCGGTCGTCCTCGCGGCGCAGTTCCTCCAGCACGTCCAGGGCCACGTCCATGCGCTTGCGAGACGGGACGATGCCGACCAGGCCGAGGTGGAACCGGGCGCCGTCGAGCTTGGGCCGGTCCAGCTGGGCTATGTCGATCGCGTTCGAGACCGTGACCACCTTCGCCTCGGGCCAGCCTGTCTTCTCCCGGGTCAGCCGCGAGTAGTACCGGCTCACACACACCACCTGGTTGACCGCCCCGATCTTGACCTGGGCCGGGTAGGGCGAGGCCAGCTCGAACCGGTGCAGCCGGACCAGCAGCCGCGACCCGCGCCGCTTGTGCTTGCTGTACCAGACGGCGTTCGGCCCGCACCATTCGCAGATCACCACGTCGGCCCAGTCCACCAGTTCCCGGCTGACGTCCGCGTCGTGCTTGCCCAGCGCGGCCCACTGGTCCAGCCGAACCTCCAGGCCCGGCTGGAGCCGCAGGTAATCCAGCAGCGGGGTGAAGAACTTTAGGTCATGTCCGGCCACCGCGACCTTGAGCTTTTTAGCAGAGGGCGACGCCGCCTTGACCGGCAGCGCCTGGGTCAGGTACCCGCGCAGCCGCTCCGCGGCCCGGTCCAGGGTGAACTGCTGGGCGGCCCGGCCGGTCCGGTCGGCCGCCGTCCGGAACAGCCCGGGGCTAGCCGCCGCCGCGGCGGCCACGTCCACCACGTCGGTCAGGCTCGCCGCGAACAGCGGGTAGTCCGCTCCCAGAAGCCCTTCGTGCATGGGGGTGCGGTTGAGGATCACCGGCAGGCCGATGGCCCCGTACTCCAGCACCTTGGTGGACAGCTCCAGGCTCGCGTCCAGCTCGGGGTGACGCCAGCTCAGCCCGATGTCGCAGGACGCCGCGAGCCGCAGGGCGTCCTCCCGCGAGTGCCCGCCGTGCCAGATCACGCCCTTGGTGTCTAGCGCGGACCGCATCCGCTGCTGATAGTCGCCCGGTGCGTTGTGGATCTTGTCGCCGATCATGTGCAGTTCGGCGGCCACCCCGCGGGCGGCCAGCAGGCCGGGGAGCTCGGTCATCTCCAGCGTGTTCCAGCGCGGTGCGAACTTGCCCGAGTAGACCAGCCGCAGCGGCGTCCCAGCCGCAGAGGTGCCCCGCGAAGTGGGGATCTCGGCCAGGATGGGCGGTAGCAGCACGCACTTGCCGCACGCTGCCGGGATGCCGCCCTCTAGGAAGCAGCGCAGTTCCTCGGTCTGGCAGAGGATGTAGCGCGCGGCGGAGGCGATCATCGCGAGCTCCTCGGCCGCCGCGGGCGTGAGCTCGGGCACCGACTGCGGGACGTCGGTCAGGTACGGCCACAGCCGCCCGGCGAACGCGCCGCTCTTGGCCGTCGCCGCGGTGACCGCCCGGCCCCGGAGCACGATCAGGTCGTGCGGGGCCTCGGCGTCCAGTCGGGCTAGCAGGTCCGGGGCCGCCGCGGCCGTGACCGGGCCGGGTCCCTCCAGTAGGTGTTCCTCAAACGGCCGCCGGACCGTCACGCCCGGTTCGGCCAGCAGCGGCGCGATCAGGCGGCTGGTGCGGACCGGTGCCTTGAGCACCAGCGTCACTGCGCTGCCCGCCCGCGCCAGCGCCTGCGTGACGGACTGCAGCCAGATGGCCGAACCATCGATCAGGTTCAGGTCGATGTCACCGTAGACAAGCGCGCGCGTGGTCACGCGACAACTCCTTGACTCAGAGAGAACAGTCGTAGACCGAGGTCGGGGCCGTCCGGACCGAAGTACTCCCGCCGGGCCAGCGCCGGGTCGAGCGAGGTCACGTACCCGTAGCCGGACCCCGCGTAGCCAACCGCGTCCGCCTGCGCGCATTCTCGCGCACAGGCCAGGTCGAGCAGGTACCACTCGTCGTACTCGCGGTCGGCCTGCCACGGCGCGACCCACGGCGAGCGCGCCGCGCTGGCCGCACGCGAGACCCAGTCGCCTTCCTCAGGGACCGCCGCAACCAGCATTCCCTGGCCGGCGAGGGCCGCGGTCACCGCGTGGCAGGACAGCTCGGCGGACTCCCCGGCCCGGGCGGCAACCGCCACGACGAGCTCGGCGGGCGCAAACCGCTGGCGGTCAAGGCGGGCGGCCAGATCAGTGGCGGCGGCCACGTCCTGCACGCGGGCCAGCACCGCGATCTGCCGCCCGGTGACCAGCTGACCGGGCAGCCCGGCCAGGCTGGCCAGCCCGGCCAGCCTGGCCGCAGTCGCGTGCGCGGCGAAGATCTCCCGCAGTTCGGGGAGCGTCTCGGCCGCGGTCAGCGGCGCCTGGCCCCGGGCCGCGGCGATCAGGTCCCGCAGCGCGGTCTGCTCGCCGTTGACCATGATCACCCGTGCGCCGCAGGCCCGCTGCTCACGCGCCTGGTCTGGGGACACGGTGACAAACAGGGCGTGCTCTCGGTACAGCGCGGGCCGCCGGCGCCAGCCGATCTCGCCGGTGACCGTCACGGGTCCGGCTTCCCCGGTCAGCGAGTCGAGCAGGGCCCGGACCGCGGGCGGCTCCCGCGGATCCCGGGGGCCGGCGTAGACCGGGTCGGACGGCCGCCGGGAGTCCAGCCCGATCGGGTTGAACCGGGCCAGCTGCACCCCCAAGCCGTCGTCGGACACCGCGTCGCAGCTGGCCGCGACCCAGTCCAGGCCCGGTGCCAGGTGCGTCGGGACGTTGCGGATGAAGATCACGGGTTTGCCGAGCGCGCGGGCGCCCGCGATCAGCCGCCCGAGCCGCCGGCCGCGATCGGTCGCGGCCGGGTCGCCCGCGTAGGCCCACGCCGAGCTGGCCAGCATGGCCGCGGCCTCGATCAGCACCAGGTCGGCGCCGACGCTCTCCAGCATCACGTCCGCATCATGTGGCAGCAGCGGGTAGACCGCCGCGTCCGGGGCCAGCGTCGCGGACGATTCGGCGCTGAGCACGCCGGTGACGACCAGCCCTGGCGCGCTGAACCCGACGCTCGGCGCGCCCAGCCCGGGAGCGGTCAGTGCCGACAAGAACCGCTCCCCGACGCCGGACAGGTCGTTGAGCTGCGCCGACGCCAGCGCCAGGGTAGCCGCCGCGGGCCCGGTCAGGCCGCCGCGCTCGCGCCACATCCGGATCAGCTCGAGCGGCAGCTGAACCCCGCGGGACCACGGGCGCCGCGCGGCGCGGACCAGGGTCCGGCCCAGGGTCAGCGTCGCGGAGCCTTCCAGCGCGGACAGCCGCGCCTGGGTCATGGCCAGCTGCAGCCGGGTGTCCCGCAGCGTCCGGGCCAGCCGGTCGCGCTCCGCGGCCAGGTTCTGCTCTCCGCTCGCCTCCGGGCCGCCTTGCTCTCCGCTCGCCTCCGGGCCGCTCTGCTCTCCGCTCGCCTCCGGGCCGCTCTGCTCTCCGCTCGCCTCCGGGCCGCTCTCGAGGCGGTCCCTTCCCTCGTCGCTCGTTCCTCGCTCCTCAGTCCAGGGCCCGCCGCGGCCCTCCGGCTCGCTCATAGGTCCAGCCAGGCGGTGATGATCCGGGCGATCCGCGGGCCGGCCTGGCCGTCCCACAGCGGGGGCAGCTCGCCCGTGTAAGGCCCGTCGTGGCAGGCCTTGAGTACCGCCGCGGCCAGTTCGGCGTCGGTGACCAGGCGGTTGCTGCCGCTGGTGATGGTGATCGGCCGCTCGGTGTTCGGCCGCAGGGTCAGGCACGGCACCCGGAGCAGGGTGGTCTCCTCCTGCACCCCGCCGGAGTCGGTGATTACCGCGCTGGCCCCCTTGACCAGGGCCATGAACTCCAGGTAGCCAAGCGGGTCGCAGACTAGCAGCCGGGGGTGCGCGCCCAGGCCCGCAGCCTGCAGCGCGGCCCGGCCCCGCGGGTGCACCGGGATGATCAGGTCCAGTTCGTCGGCTACCTCGTGCAGGGCCTTGACCAGGGCGGCCGCGGCCTGCGGGTCATCGACGTTGGCCGGACGGTGCAAAGTGGCCACCACGTACCGTTCGGGTAGCCCGTGGGCGGCGCGGGCCGCCGCCACGTCGAACCGGTCCAGGTGGGCCAGCAGCGTGTCGATCATCGGATTACCGACCAGGTGTACCGCGCCGACCGGGCGGCCCTCGCGGGCCAGGTACCCGATCGCCTCCGGCGAGGTCGCGAACAGCAGCGCGCACAGCTGGTCGGTCAGCCGGCGGTTGATCTCCTCCGGCATCGTGTCGTCGAAGCTGCGCAGTCCGGCCTCCACGTGGGCCAGCGGCACCCCCAGCTTCGCGCCGGCCAGCGCCGCGGCCAGGGTGGAGTTGACGTCCCCGTAGACCACGGCCAGGGCGGGGGAGTTCTCGCCGAACTCCCGCTCCATCCCGGTCATGATCTCGGCGGTCTGCCGCGCGTGACTTCCCGACCCGACACCCAGGTTCACATCAGGCCGCGGCAGGCCGAGCTGGACGAAGAACACCTCTGACATGCGCTCGTCATAGTGCTGCCCGGTGTGCACGATCCGCTGCTCGTGGCCCAGCTCCGCCAGGGCCGCGATCACCGGCGCGGCCTTCATGAAGTTCGGCCTCGCGCCCAGCACGTGGGTGATAGGTGCGCGCATCGCGTCCTTTCCGTTCACCTGAACCGATAAAATCTGCCGTGATGACGACCGCCCTGCGCCGACTGGGGCCCCGCCGCCACGACACGCACGTGTCGCCCCGCGCTGTCACGCTCGCGACCTCGATTGCCTGGCGGCACGCGGCCGCCAACCCGGTCCGGGCCGTGGTCCTCGCCCAGAGAGTACTGCCCCCGCCGCTGCGCGGATGGCTCCGGCTCGCCGGACCCTACGGACGGGCGGCCGCGCTGTGGGGCACGGGGGACCGGGCCGCGGCGCTGGCGGTGCTCGACGCCTCGCCCCGGCGCCTGACCGCGTTCAGCCTGGCCGTCGACCAGCCGGAAACCGCGACCGCCGCCCTGGACCGGCTGCCCGACGGCGACCGCGCCCGCCCGCGGCTGGCCGCCCGCCTGGCCTGGCGCGAAGGCCGCCTCACCCAGGCCATCGAAGCCCTCGACCACGCCCCCGGCCTCCGGGCCCGCCACCTGCGCACCCACCTCACCGCCGAGCGTTCCGTCCTGCGCGGCGATTCCATGATCATGAACAGTTTTGGGCAAATAGCGCCCATTTCTGCTCACGATCATGAAAACTCCCGGACGCCCAGCCGCGTCCTGCACCTGGTCAACGACGCGCTGCCCACCGCGAGCGCCGGATACACGATCCGCACGCATGAGATCGTGCTGGCCCAGCGGGCCGCCGGGCTCGACCCGCACGTAGTCACCAGGTCCGGCTTCCCGGTCACGCAAGGCGCGCTGGACGGCCGGCGCCTGGTCATGCTGGACGGCATCCCGTACCACCGGCTGCTGCCATGGCGAATGCCCGGCCGCGCCGACAAAGCGGCCGGTCTCGGCCTCGCAATGGCCGCCCGGCTCACCGAGCAGCTCCGACCGAGCGTGCTGCACGCCGCGAGCAACTACGCCAACGCCATGATCGCGCTGGCCCTGGGGCAGCGGTACGGACTGCCGGTGGTGTACGAGGTGCGCGGATTCTGGGAGGACACCTGGCTGTCCCGGTACCCGGACAGCGAAAAGCGAGCCAGCAGCGAGTTCTACCGGCGCAACCGCGACCTGGAGACCCGCTGCATGCTGGCCGCCGACCTGGTAGTGACCCTGGGCGAGGCCATGCGGGAGGAGATCGTGGCCCGCGGCGTCCCCGCCGACAAGGTCCTCATCGTGCCGAACGCCGTCTCCGAGGACTTCCTCCAGCCGCTGCCCGACGCCGGAGCATTGCCGAAGCCAACTCGGCATCAAACGGGACGAGCACGTCATCGGCGAGGTGTCCAGCCTGGTCCCGCACGAGGGCATCGGCACCTTGCTGCAGGCGACCCGGCTCCTCAAAGACCGCGGCCTGCCGGTGCGAGCGCTGATCGTCGGCGACGGGCCGGAACGGGCCGCCTTGCAGCGCCAGGCGGCGGACCTCGGCCTGCGCGAGGCGGCCATCTTCACCGGTCGCGTGCCTGCGACGAAAGTACGTGAGTTCCACGCGCTCCTCGATGTTTTCGTCGTCCCCCGCACCCCGGACAGGGTATGCCAGCTCGTCACGCCATTGAAACCGGTAGAAGCGATGGCCAGCGGGCTGTGCGTGGTCACCAGTGAAGTGAAGGCACTGGCCGAAATCATCAAACCCGACGTGACGGGGGCGCTAACGATACCGGAAGATCCGGTGGCCCTAGCCGATACTCTTGAACTCTTGGTTGGCAGTCCTGATATCAGAAGGAAACTCGGCGACAACGCCCGCGAATGGGTGGCCAGGGACCGGACCTGGGCCCGCAACGCGGCACGGTACCGGGATGCGTATGCGCGCTTGGGCGCGGTCTAGATTAGGGGTCCACATGCCGGCACAGGACGTACTGGTGATCGGGCTGGGCTACGTCGGCCTCCCGCTGGCCATCGCGGCGGCACGGTCCGGATTCCGGGTCACCGGCCTGGACACCAGCGAGAAGATCGTGGCCGGGCTGATGGCCGGGCGGTCCCACGTGGATGACGTCACCGACGCCGAGATCGCCGAGATGCTGGACCACGGGTTCCGGGCCACGGCCGACGAAGCCGCGGTGGAGCCCCAGGACGTCATCGTGATCTGCGTGCCGACCCCCCTGTCCGAGGCCGCGGGGCCCGACCTGAGCGCGGTCCGGGCCGCCGCCGCCACCGCGGGACGGCTGCTGAAGGGCGGGACGCTGGTGTCGCTGGAGTCCACGACCTACCCGGGCACCACCGAGGAGGTGGTCCGCCCGCTGCTGGAAAAGGCCTCCGGGCTGACCGCCGGGATCGATTTCTCCCTCGCCTTCTCGCCGGAGCGGATCGATCCGGGCAACCCGGTCTACGGCTTCGCCAACACGCCCAAGATCGTCGGCGGGCTGACCCCGTCCTGCACGGATGCGGCGCAGGCGTTCTACGCCCAGATCTGCGAGCAGGTGGTCCGGGCCAAGTCGGCCCGCGAGGCAGAGATGGCCAAGCTGCTGGAGAACACCTACCGGCACGTGAACATCGCCCTGGTCAACGAGATGGCGATCTTCTGCCGGGAGCTGGACGTGGACCTGTGGGACGCGATCCGGTGCGCGGCGACCAAGCCGTTCGGGTTCCAGCCGTTCTACCCGGGGCCGGGCGTCGGCGGGCACTGTATCCCCATCGACCCCAACTACCTGTCCTACAAGGTCCGCACGCTGGGCTACCCGTTCCGGTTCGTCGAGCTGGCCCAGGAGATCAACGGCCGGATGCCGGGCTACGTCACCGACCGTGCCGCGGACCTGCTCAACCGGCACGCCCAGGCGGTCAACGGGGCCAAGGTGCTGCTGCTCGGCGTGACCTACAAGCGCGACATCGCCGACCAGCGGGAATCGCCGGCCCGGCCGCTGGCCCGCAAGCTGCTGGCCCGCGGCGCCCAGGTCAGCTACCACGACCCCTATGTCCCGGACTGGCAGGTGGATGGCCAGTCCATCCCCCGCGCGGACGACCTGGAGGCCGCCCTGGCCGCCGCCAACCTGGTCATCTTGCTGCAGCCCCACTCCTGCTACGACCCGGCCCGGCTTACCCAGGTGGCTGGCCTGCTGCTAGACACCCGCGGCGTCGTCCCGGCCGCGCCGCACGTCGAGGCCCTGTGAGTCCTCGGTGCGGGTAGTGGTATGCACGATCGTCCACCATCCGTCCGACGCGCGCATCTACCATCGCCAGATCAGGGCCCTGCTCGAGGCCGGTCACCAGGTCACCTACATCGCCCCGGCGGAGGCGGAGAAATTTTCTATGGAACGAACCGGCCCTCAGCCGCAGGTCATCCCGGTCCCGCGAGCCGTGGGACGGAACCGGCTCGGCGCCCTGCGCGCCGCACGGCGCGAGCTGGCCCGGCATACCCCCGGCGCGGACCTGCTGCTGATCCACGACCCTGAGCTGCTGCTGGCCCTGCCGCCGCGGCGCAAGCGCCCGCCCACCGTCTGGGACGTGCACGAGGACACCGCTGCCGCGCTCAGCACCAAGGCGTGGCTGCCGCGCCCGCTCCGGCCCGCCGCTGCGGCGGCCGTGCACACGGCCGAACGGCTCGCCGAGCGGCGCCTGCACCTGATCCTGGCCGAGCAGGGCTACGTCCCCCGGTTCACCCGGCCGCACCCGGTGGTGCCGAACACGACGTATGTGCCGGAAACCGCGGCTCCGCCTAGCGCCGACCACCACGTGGTCTACCTCGGCCACCTGTCCCCGGACCGCGGGGTGGCCGAGATGATCGAGGTGGCCGCCCTGCTGCGCCCGCACGACATCACCGTGGAGCTGATCGGCCCGGCCGACGCGCGGGCTCGGGCCATGATCGAGCCCGCGCAGGCCCAGGGCCTGCTCCGCTGGCCTGGCTTCGTCCCCAACGACCAGGCCATGCCCATGGTGGACGGGGCCCTGGCCGGTCTGTCGCTGCTCCAGGACGAACCCAACTTCCGGCACTCCATGCCCACCAAGGTGGTGGAGTACATGGCGCGGGGAGTGCCCGTGGTGACCACCCCGCTGC
Source organism: uncultured Actinomycetes bacterium (assembly GCA_963722055.1). GTDB lineage: Bacteria > Actinomycetota > Actinomycetes > Streptosporangiales > Streptosporangiaceae > Palsa-504. Next base: position 223,767 of record CAVRLA010000012.1, read on the forward strand.
CCGCCGCGGCCAACCTCGTCACCCGGTACGAGTGCGGGTTCGTGGTGCCGTTCGGCGACCCGCGCGCCGCGGCCGACGCCGTGCTCGAACTGGCCGGTGATGCCTCGCTGCGGGTCAAGATGGGACACCGTGGGCATGAGGCGGCCCGGAGCTCACTCGGCTGGCCCGCCGACGCCCGGGCCTTCGTCGCCCAGCTGGAAGCCTGGGCCAGGACACCATAACCGCTGGCCGGGCGCGTGCTATTGTTGCGTGTCCCACGGCGCGGAGAAGGGATCGGCGTGATCGCAGGCATATCACGCGCTCCGCTGGTGCGGCGGCTGCGTGAACTGGCCGCGCGCCACCCGCAGTTCGCCCTGGCGCTGGCCGTCGGCGCGGTCCTGCGGCTGGTGACGATGATCGCCTACCCCGGCGCGCTGTGGTTCGCCGGCGACTCCTACGTCTACGTCGGCGCCGCACTGCGGCCGCGGCCAGATCTGTCCAAGACCACCGGCTACTCGTTCTTCCTGCGGGCCCTGCTGCCGTTCCACAGCTTCACGCTGGTCACCGGCCTGCAGCACCTGATGGGGCTGGGCATCGCGGTCATGATCTACCTGCTGGCCCGGCGCGTCGGGGTCCCGAAGCTGTGGGCCACGCTCGCCACCTTGCCGGTGCTGCTCGACGGCTTCGAGATCGAAGACGAGCACCTGGTGATGGCCGAGCCTTTGTTCACCTTCCTCGTCATGCTGGCCCTGCTGCTGATTCTCTGGCGCTACCGGGCATCGTGGGCCACCGCGCTGGTGGCGGGCCTGCTGGTCGGCTACGCGGTCGATGTGCGCAGCGAGGGCTTGCCGTTGTTGGTCCTGTTCCCCGCCTTCCTGGTCTACCGCGCGATCAGGCGGGGCTGGAAGGAGTGGCGCGGCTGGCTGGCGGCCATCGCGCTCGCCGCGGGCTGCGTAGCACCGGTAGTGGCCTACGCGGCCTGGTTCCACTCCTGGAACGGCTCGTACAACCTGACTCGGTCCGAGGGGTTCTATCTGTGGGGGCGGGTGTCCTCGTTCGCCGAGTGCTCGGTAATCAAGCCGCCGGCCGACGAGCTGTCGATCTGCCCCACCGGCTCGCCGTCCAGCCGCACCCCGCCGGGCGATTACATCTGGCACGCACCGCAGGTGCACGACATCCCCGGCGGCCCGGTGAGCAATGCCAACAACGCCCTACTGACGAACTTCGCCATTCGCGCCGTCGAGGCCCAACCGTTCGGCTACGCGGAGTCGGTGCTGAAGAACCTCGCCCTCGTGGTGGAATGGCCGCGGCACAAGTACCCGGACGCAGGCACGGTGTCCTACTACTACTTCCCCCTGCAGCCGCAGACGATCCCGAACCTCCTCAACCATGAGTGGATCCCCGGCGGCACCGCCTACCAGGACGCGATCCGCTACGGCCACGCCAACCCGAGCACGATCGTCGAGCCGTTCGCCGCCCTGATCACCCTGTACGAGCACATCGTCTACACCTGGGGACCGCTGTTCGGGCTGATCCTGCTTACCGGGCTCGGCGGCGTCGTGCGGATCGAGGGACTCCGGCAGCGGCAACCCCGGCTGGTCTGGTCCCGTCGCGCCGGGAGCATGATGCCGTGGGTTACCGGCATCGTGCTGCTGGTCGGCCCGATCGCGGTCGCCGACTTCGACTACCGGTACCTGCTCCCCGTACTTCCCTTCGCCTGCCTGGCGGCGGGCCTCGCGTTCGCCCCCGCCCGGGTCCGGTCCGCGCCGCAGCCGCCTGCGCCGCAGCCGCCCGCGCCGGACCAGGATGAAGAGCCACGGGACGACCTCACCCGTCAGGTCCCCGGCCCGGTCAGCGGAGCCTGAGTTCGCGCAGGCACGCCCTTGTCCTCTGGCGCGCCGAGACTGACTCGCGGGCACCAGATCGGTTTGCTACACCGGGTCGGTGGCGTTCGGCGTATCCTGAGCATGGGTGAGTCGGCCGGGCGGTCGCGCCGGACGCAGGTCCGGTGAGGAAGGTCCGGGCTCCATAGGGCAGGGTGGTCGGTAACGCCGACCCGGGGTGACCCGCGGGATAGTGCCACAGAAAACAGACCGCCCCGCGTCTGGTATGCGGGGTAAGGGTGAAACGGCGGTGTAAGAGACCACCAGCGCAGCAGGTGACTGCGGCGGCTCGGTAAACCCCACCCGGAGCAAGGTCAAGAGGGGAACCAGCGGTTCCCTGCGCGAGCGATCGAGGGCGGCCCGCCCGATGCTCGCGGGTAGACCGCACGAGGCTGTCGGCAACGGCAGTCCTAGATGGATGATCGCCGCCCCGCGCGAGCGGGAGCACAGAACCCGGCCTACAGGCCGGCTCACCCCCTTCTATGGCGCTGACCTGGGACGGAATGGTCACCGCGTCTCCTGGTTCCGTCCCTGTTCCGTCAGAGCGACCGCGAAAATCGTGTCGATAGCCCCGCGGCCGAGGTCTTCCGCGTCGGGGAAGAGGTGCCCGTAAATATCCATCGTCTCGGTGATCGTGGCATGACCGAGCCGGGCCTGGATCACCTTAGGGTTCAGGTTGGCAGCAATCAGCGTCGAGGCGTAGAAATGTCTCTTATGCGGAATTCCGCATAAGAGGCATTAGGCGGACGGCGGGGTTATGCGCCCTGCCGGCGTGTTTCTGCTGGTGGGGGCCGTGCCGGTGGTGTTTTCGTCCGCATAATCCTGGCGGTCGGTGTTACCGGGCCAGCGAGTCGAGCCAGCCGGTCAGAGAGGTGTCCGAGGTCCAGTCGGGCAGGGCGTCTGGGGTGAGTGGCTGGTAGGCATTTTCGATCGCTTTGCGTTTGGTCTCCGCGTCTGCGCGGGCGTAAATCTCGGTGGTGGACACGTCGGCGTGGCCGAGCAGGTCGCGGATGTAGATCAGGTTGACGCCGGCCTGGATCAGGTGCATCGCCCGGCTGCGCCGCAGGGTATGAGGCGTGACCGGCAGGCCGGGGGCCCAGCCGGGGTCGCGGGCCCGGACGGCTCGCGCGTGGCGGGCCAGGATTTTGGCCATCCCGGACCGGGTCAATCTGGAGTGGTTCGGTCCGTGGAACAGCGGGTCTGCGTCGGCGCCGAGGCCGGGGTGCGGGTCACGGTGTTCCAGGTAGCCGGCGACGAGCCGGGCGGTCGGGTCCATCACGGGCACGTACCGGATTTTGGATCCCTTCCCGCGGATCGCCGCCGTCATCGGTTTGGAGCGGCGGATGTCGGCGACGTTGAGGTCGCAGAGCTCTTGGACGCGGGCGGCGGTGTCGTAGGCCAGGGCGAGCAGGACGGTGTCCCGGACAGCGCGTGCGCTGGCTGTGCCGGGTTCGGCGAGCAGCGCCTTGACCTCGTCACCGGTCAGGTGCCCCAGATCGGGGGCCGGGGTGTTCTTCTGCCGGATCGCGAGGACTTGGGTGACCTGGTCGAGCCTTTCGGGCTGTTCGACGGCGGTGTAGCGGGAAAACGACTTGATCACCGCGAGGCGCTGGTTGCGGGTGGCCGCCGAGCAGCACCGCCCGGTTTCCAGCCAGTCCAGGAACCGCAGGACCCGGGGCCGGTCGATGTCGGCCAGGCGCAGCTTTTCGGGCGGGATGCGCTCTGCGTCTTTAAACCAGGTGAGCAGCAGTTTCATCGCGTCCCGGTAGGCGGCGACGGTCCTGGGAGAGGCTGCGCGCTCCCCGGCCAGGTGATCGGTGAAGAACTTCGCCAGCCAGCGCCCGGCCAGATCCGGGGGCGGCGCGGGCCGCGGGCTCACGGCTCGTCCTCGGGTGGGACGGGGATGACGTAGCCGAACCGGATCTGGGCTTTGGCTATCACGTCGGGGTAGGCGTCCGCGGTCAGCCTCAGGTAGTACTGGGTGCCGCGAAGGTCGGCGTGGCCCATGTAACAGGCCAGATAGGGCAGCATCACGGCCAGGTCCGCGCCCTCTGCGGCCCATCGTCGCAGGTTGGCGACGGCGAAGCCATGGCGCAGCGAGTGCGGGTGGGGACCGCCGGTGAAGTGGGGGATGCCGGCGTCGGCCAGATAGCCGCGGAACCGGATGTATACGGTCGCCTGGTTGATCGGCTTGCCCGCAGCCCTGCTGTAGAACACGTAATCGCTGTGCTCGGGGGCGGGATGCGCGGCCGCGGTGTAGGCGTCCAGGGTCGCGGCGAGCCGGCCGGTGATCGGGACGGTCCTGCCCTCGCCGTTCTTCGAGTCGCGGATCCGCAGCGTCCCGGCATGCGTGTCCACGTCCGGCAGGGTCAGGCTCAGCGCCTCGGAAACCCTCAGCCCGGCGCCGTGCAACACCCTGAACAGGACCGGGTCGACCAGCGCCTTGTTCGAGTAGCAGGACATGGGCTGAGAGTCGATCGCGGCGAACAGGCGGCGCACCTCATCGTCGGTGAGCACATACGGCGGCTGGTGACGGACACGGACGCGAGTTGCCGCGGCCGGGGTGTAGGCGTCCCAGCCGAAGGCCTGGGCATGGCCGGCCAGCTGGCGCAGCGCCAGCTCGTTGCGCCGGACCGTGGAGGACCGCAGGTGACGGCCGTAGAGGAACCCGTCGACCGCTTCTTTGGTGATCGACCCGTCCGGGTAGCCCTCCCGCCGGCAATGGTCTGCGAACTGGCGCAGGACCCGTTGCTGGACTTTGAACCTGTATCCGCCGGCATGGCGTGCGGTGACCAGGCCGGCGACCAGGTCCGGCAGCGTCGTCTCAGGCATCGCGCTCACCAGCCCCGGCCCGCTCGATGACGTCTTCGACGTCCAGCGCGCAACAGCGCAGCCGTTCGACGTCGAACCGCAGGTAGTAGGCCTGGGTCGTGTCGCTCGAGGCGTGTCCCAGCACGGCCGATACCACCGGCACCGGAGTGCCGTTGCCGATCATCGCCACGGCCAGCGCGCCGCGCAGAGAATGCATCCCGCGGACCTGGCCCGGCGGGAACGTGATCCCGGCGCGGGCGGCGTGCCGCGACAGCCGGGAGGCGACCGACGAAGCGCCCCCGAACGCGCCGAACGGGTGACGATGCTTGACGAACACCTTCGGGCAGGCGGTTTCGGGGCGGCCGCCCCGGACGTAGTCGATGATCGCCCAGCCAACGTCGTCCAGCAGCGGCAGGCTCAACGGCCGGCCCGTCTTGTGCTGGACGATCGTGATCCTCTTCGCCCGCCAGTCGAGGTCGCCCAGTTCGAGGTGACGCAGATCCGAGATCCGCAGCCCGAGCCGCGCGGTCGTCAGGATCATCGCGTAGTCGCGTTTGCCGGCTGCGGACTGACGGTCGATCACGGCCAGCACCCTGCGAATCTCATCCGCGGTCCACAGGTGCGGCTCGGACTCGTGACGGACGTGCCGGTGCGGCGGCAGCCGATCCGCCAGACTGCGCGGTGTCCGTCCGGCGGTGGCCAAGAAGTCCAGGAAGTCGGCCAGGCATGACCTCATGGCCGCGATGGTCTTGCGTCGTAGTCCACGCTGGCGCAGCAAGAAGCCCGACATGTCTCGCACATTGAGCGCCGCGAGATCATCGACGCCCACCTCGTCCAGGTAGCCCAGGAACCGGCTGGCCGCCCTGTCTTTCGCGACCACGGTCGCCTCGGCGTTGCCGCGCCCACGGCACGAAGCGAGGTAGTCGTCCCTGAGCGGGCGGAACTTCGCGGGACAACCGTCTTTCGCCGGGACCACCGTCCGGTCAACTTCGATCGCCCTGCCGGCCAGCACGTCTGCCATCAACATCACCGGCCGGCGAACCGCCCGGACAGCCCTGTCTTCGACCGGCTCCCGCAATGACCCCAACCTGACCCCGGTCTGGTTCGCGATGAATTCGATGCACACCCGGTCACTCACCGTGTCCAGGCCGCGCCCGGCCAGGAAGTCCGCGAACCGCTCCAGCACGACCTGCTGGCGACGGACCGTGCCCTCGGCCCTCCCAGCACCGCGCAACACCGCCAAGACGCGGCTGACGGAGACCCTGACATCTGCCTCTCCCACGAGAATCACCTCTGCATCCGGTAGCGGAATGAACAGACAAGCGATTCTTCGCCGATGCGCGCAGCGCCCAGCAGCGCTGCGAGCCAGCCCGCGCCGTCTCTGATCGGCTGGCTCGACTCGCTGGCCCGGTAACACCGACCGCCAGGATTATGCGGACGAAAACACCACCGGCACGGCCCCCACCAGCAGAAACACGCCGGCAGGGCGCATAACCCCGCCGTCCGCCTAATGTCGCTTATGCGGAATTCCGCATAAGCGGCACACCTTCGCGGTCACACGTGCTCGGCTGGTACCGGGACGGAGTCGACGTCGAGGCGCAGATGCCCCGGCTGTCCACTTACCTGGGGCACGCCGATCCCGCGCCACACGTACTGGTATGTCTCGGCGGTCCCCGAACTGCTGGCGCTGGCGGCCGAACGGCGCGACCGCATCCCGGGGGGGCGGGCATGAGTGCGCTCGCCCCGACCTTGAGGCATTTTTCACCGAACGGCTGATCAGCCAGCGTCACGCCAGCCCGCACACGGTGGCCGCCTACCGCGACGCCTGGCGGCTCCTGCTGCGCTTCATCCATGCCCGGACCGGCAAGGCGCCCGCCCAGCTGGACCTGGCTGACCTCGGCGCCCCGGTCATCAGCGCCTTCCTGGAGCACCTGGAGCAGGAGCGTCGCAACAGCGCCCGCACCCGGAACGCCCGCCTGGCCGCCATCCACTCCTTCTTCCACTACGCGGCGCTGCGCCATCCCGAGCACGCCGGGCTCATCGCCCAGGTCCTGGCCATCCCGCCCAAACGCTGCCCGCGGACCGAGGTCTCCTACCTGACCGGCCCGAACTTGACGCCCTGGTGGCCGCACCCGACCAGGGCAACTGGATCGGCCGGCGAGATCACGCCCTGCTCGAGGTGGCAGCCCAGACCGGCCTTCGGGTCTCAGAGCTGACCGGCCTGCGCAACTGCGACGTCGAGCTGGGCGCCGGCGCCCATGTCCGGTGCCGCGGCAAGGGCAGGAAGGACCGGTGCACGCCGCTATCCAGGCAGACGGCGTGCTCCGGGCGTGGCTGCAAGAGCGCGGCGGCGACCCCGCCGACCCGCTGTTCCCCAGCCGCCGGGGCACCGCTCTCAGCCGCGGCGCAGTCACGACGCTGGTGGCCAGGCACACCGCTACCGCCAGCCAGCACTGCCCATCGCTGCGCGCCAGGCACCCAACCCCCCACACCCTCCGGCACAGCTGCGCCATGGACCTGCTGCGAAACGGGGTCGACACGGCGGTGATCGCGCTCTGGCTGGGGCACGAGCGAGTCGAAACCACGAGCCGCGCCTATCTCCACGCCGACATGTCGATCAAGGAACGCGCTCTCGCCCGGATCGCACCATTCCCAGCTAAACCCGGCCGCTACCGTCCGCCGGATCGGCTGCTCGCATTCCTCGACAACCTCTGACACCCACGATTATGCCGCCCAGAACAGGCAGAACCCCCCTGCCAGCACAGGCTCCACCAGACCCGCCACACATAATCAGGCGCCGCGCATAGTGGCGCTTCCATCTAGCCTGCGAGCACCAGCGGCTCTACCCCGGCACCGTACAGGGCCAGTACACGCTTGGTGCCTGACCGGCCAGCTCACTCCAAACGAGCTGCACCCG
>CAVRLA010000013.1:0-35188 GCA_963722055.1 uncultured Actinomycetes bacterium
TGGTCTGGTCCTACGGTGCAATCCGTGCCGGTGGAATTTCTCAGTGACCAGGAAGCGGCGGCCTTCGGCCGCTATCCTGGTCATGAGCCGCCAGCACAGCAGCCCTTCCTTCGATCCGACCAACGACAGCTTCGCGGGGCTGGCCATCGGCCAGCTCGCCATCGGCGTCCTGGGCGTGCTGGCGATCACCAGTGAGTTCTCCTCCGGCATGATCCGGGCCACGTTCGCCGCCACGCCCCGCCGCCCGCTGGTGCTGGCGGCCAAGGCGGCGATCGTCGCCGCTGTGACGCTGGTTGCGGGGGAGATCCTGGCCTTCGCCGCGTTCGCGGTCGGCCAGGCGGTGCTCAAGGCCCCGGCCGCGCACGCCTCGCTCGGCCAGCCGGGCGTGCTGCGCGCGGTGCTGATGGCCGGGGCCTACCCGGCCCTGATCGGGCTGATCGGCCTCGGCCTGGGCGCCCTCATCCGGCACACGGCGGGCGCGATCTCCGCCGTGGTCGGGGTGCTGTTCGTGCTGCCGCTGATCCTGGTTCCGCTCGGGACCTCGATCCAGAACGCGGTCGGGCAGTTCATGCCGATGCTGATCGCGGAGAACTCGCTGACCGCGGTCAAGCCGGTGGCGCATAGCCTGTCGCCAGGAGTGGGATTCGCGCTGCTGTGCCTATACGCGGTGGCGGCCCTGGCCGCGGGCGGCTGGGCGCTGGCCCGGCGCGACGCGTGAGCCGCGGCCGCTAGGGCACCGGCATCCTCGGCCGGCTGGACAAGCGGCTGCGGGACCGCGCGGCCTGGCGGGGGATCTCCTACAGCCTGCTCAAGCTGCCGGTCGCGGCGGTCCAGCTGTACACGGTCTCGGCCGCGGTCATCGGCCTGGTCGACCTTTGCTACCCGGTCGACTGGGTGCTGTTCCGCAATCACTCGGGGGGCTCGCTGGGTCCGCTGACCGCGGTGACACCGCTGCCGTTCGGCGGAACTCTCCAGATCTACACCTGGCCGGGCACCTTCCTCGCGGCCTTCGTCGGCGCCGCATCCCTGATCGCGGCGTCGTGGCTGGCCCGGGCCATCAACGCGGGGGACCGGCGCCTGGTCCGCGGCCTGCTCGGGCCGAGCACCATGGCCCAGCGGGTCCATGAGCTGGAGCGGACCAGGACGCTGGCGGTGGAGGACGCCGCCGCGGCGCTGCGGCGGGTCGAGCGGGACCTGCACGACGGCGCGCAGATGCGGCTGGCCGCGCTGGCCATGAACCTGGGCATGGCCCGGGAGAAGCTGGGCGAGGACGACGACCAGGCCGATAACGCCACGGTCAGGGAGCTCATCGACGCCGCGCAGCACAACGCGGCGGACACGCTCGCCGACCTGCGCGACCTGGCCCGCGGCATCCACCCGCCCGCCCTCGACAACGGCCTGGCCAGCGCGCTGGCCACCCTGGCCGCGAGCAGCGCCATCCCGGCCACGGTCACCGCCGATATCGGGCCGCGGCCGGCTCCCGCCATCGAGACGATCGCGTACTTCAGCGCGGCGGAGCTGATTGCCAATGCCACCAAGCACAGCTACGCGAATCAGATCAAAATCAATATTTTTACCGAACGGTCCGGCGTGCTCCGCCTCGAAGTCAGCGACGACGGCATCGGCGGGGCGGACGCGGCCCACGGCAGCGGCCTGGCCGGGCTGGCTCAGCGGGTGTCCACGGTGGACGGGCAGCTCGACGTGTCCAGCCCGCCGGGCGGTCCCACGGTCGTGACCGTCGTGCTACCTCTGAAGGCATAGGGGACATCAATGCGTGTGGTGATCGCGGAGGATGCCGCGCTGCTGCGGGAAGGCCTGACCCGGCTGCTCGAGGACCGCGGCCATACGGTGTGCGCGGCGGTGACCGACGGCGACGGGCTGCTCGACGCGGTGGCGGAGCACCAGCCCGACGTGGCGGTGGCGGACATCCGGATGCCGCCCACCCACACCGACGAGGGACTGCGGGCCGCCCTGGCCCTGCGCAAGGAGTTCCCGGGCACGGGCGTGCTCGTGTTCTCCCAGTACATCGAGACCTCCTACACCGCGCAGCTGCTCGAGGGCGGCGCGGCCGGGGTCGGCTACCTGCTCAAGGACCGGGTGGCCAACGTGGCCGAGTTCACCGCGGCGCTGGAGCGGGTGGCCACCGGCGGGACCGCGCTGGATCCCGAGGTGGTCAGCCAGCTGTTCCGGGCCAGCCGGCAGCGCGGCGGGCTGACCACGCTGACCCCGCGTGAACGCCAGGTCCTCGCCCTCATGGCCGAGGGCCGGTCGAACTCCGGGATCGCGGCCGAGCTCGTCGTCTCGGGCGGCGCGATCGAGAAGCACGTGGCCAGCATCTTCGCCAAGCTAGACCTGCCCCCCGACGAGAGCGACAACCGCCGCGTCCTCGCCGTGCTGCAGTACCTCGGAGGACCGGCCTGAACTCTCCGCCGGCCGCAGACCAGGCAGCAGGCTAAGGGGAGGGAACTGAGGGTCCCTCCCGTGGCGGTAACTGGTGGCCGCCACCTCGGCTGATTACGAGCCTGCGGGGCCGCCGGGCGGTAGGCCGTTGCCGCAGGTGTAGGAGCTGGTGTAGATGAGGTCGAAGAACAGGCCGTGGTCGCTGTTGAAGTAGCCGAAGAACAGCTCGGTCCCGGAGGGCATCGCCTTGGGGTTGATCACTGTCACGATGTCAGCGGGGATGAAGCCGGCGGATGGGACTGTCTTACCAGCGGAGGAAGGCTTGGGCAGGGGGGTGCCGTTGGCGAGCTGGACGGTCAGCACCCCGATGCTGGACGGGTCGAGGGCCGCGGGGTTGGACGAGCAATAAGTGCCGGTCTTGACCAGGGCCGGGATGCCGTGGTGCGCGAGTGCCTGCTGGAGCGCGGCGGGGTTGAACAGCTGGCTGCGGGTCAAGGTCAGCGTGTCGGTGCCGTTGGCATTGCTGGTAAGGGTGAAGGCCGCGGTCCGGATCGTGCCGGCGCTGCGGATCGTGCTGGTCCCGCGGATGGTGCCGGTCCCGCCGTTCGGTGCTGCGCCGAGCGCGCCGGACAGGCCCAGGCCGAGCACCACTGATCCGGCGGCCGCTACGGCGGTGATGCAGGCGGCGAGCCGCCGGTGGCCGCTGGCGCGGATGACGCGGCTGCGGCTGACGATCTGCTCCGCCGGGACGGTCATGCGTACCCCCTGGACGGACTGCCGCACGGCGGTGATCAGTTCTTGGTCGTTCATCGCTGGTTCTCCTGCTGTGGTTCGGGAACAAGATCGCTGCGCAACGTGGCCAGGGCGCGGGCCATGTGCGCCATCACCGTGTTCGGCGTGATGCCGAGCACCCGGGCGGTGCCACTGGTGTCCAGGTCGAGAATCAGCCGCAGCGCGACGACCTGCCGCTGCCGAGCGGGCAGCCGCAGCAGCGCGGCCATGATCTGCCGATCAACCGGGTCCTGGGCGGCTGCCGCAGCCGCGGGCCGGTCGGCCAGCAGGCCCGGGTCGGGGACCGGTACTTCCCGGCGGCGGCGACGCCACCGGGAGATGTTCAGGTTCAGCGCGGTGCGTACCACCCACGCCGCGGGCGCCGGGTGCCCGCTGAGGGTGCGCCAGGAGGCACAGGCCCGGGCGAAGGCCTCGGCGACAAGCTCCTGCGCGCTGTCTTGATCACCGACGATGACCACGACCGTGCGCAGGCAGTCGTCCCTGGAACTCCGGTAGAACTCCGCGAAGTCCAGGCGCTGGATTCCCACGCCTATTCAACGCGCAACCGGCGCTCCCGGGATTACTCAGCCCGGCCAGGCAACCCCGGGACGGGGGAGAAAGCTGACGCGGGATAGCGGAGTTCTTCACGATCAACTACTCCGACCCGGCCAGCTACCGCAACGACTGGGGCGGGCTCAGCCTGGCCGGCGTGTTCGCGGTGCATTCCGGCCCCGCCGTGGCCGTCGTGGCCGGCTATGTCATCTACCTGTGCCGCCACCGCCGCACGACGCGCCGCGCGTCCTGACGGGGAGTAAGGACTGCTACGGGTTGACATCCAGAGCTAATTCTATTAGCTTTATAGCTATCGATATTAGCTGGGAGGATGGCATGACCGAGTTCCTGGACGTAGACGGCGGGCGGATCGCGTACGAGGTGACCGGGGAGGGCCCGCTGGTCGTGCTGGCGCACGGCATGGGGGACAACCGGACAACCTACCGGTTCCTGGTCCCGGTGCTGGCCGAGGCCGGCTACCGGGTGGCCAGCACGGACCTGCGCGGGCACGGCGAGTCGAGCACCGGCTGGCCGTCCTACACCCGCACCGACACGGCCGGCGACCTACTCGCGCTTGTCAGGCACCTAGGCGGCCCCGCGGTCATCGTCGGGCACTCGTTCGCCGGCGGCGCGGCCACCATCGGCGCGGCGCAGGCCCCCAACCTGGTCCGGGCGATCGTGGAGATCAGCCCGTTCACCCGGGTGACCAAGATCAGCTTCGGCGCCTTCTTGACCAACCGCCGGTACCGCCGGGGCGGGCTGCGGCTGGTCGGCGTCGCGCTCACCGGCAGCATCGGCATATGGAAGAGCTACCTCAACATCGCCTTCCCCGGCCGCAAGCCGTCCGACTACGACACCGCGATCGCGGCGCTGCTGGCCAACCTGCGCGAGCCCGGCCGGATGGCGGCAGCGCGGGCCATGGGCCGTTCCCAGCCGTCTGACGCCGGCGCTGCGCTCGGCCGCATCCAGTGCCCGGCCCTGGTGTTCGAGGGCACCCTCGACTCGGACTGGCCGGACACCAAGGCCGAAGGCGACGCCATCATCGCCGCGATGCCCGCCGGGCTGGGCCGGCTGGTGATGGTCGGCGGCGCCGGGCACTACGCGCACGCCCAGTTCCCCGACCAGGTAACGGCGGCCCTGTTGCCGTTCCTGAAGGAGCACGCGGGTGCCTAGAGCGGGCCTGACCCGGTGCTGCCCTCAGGCGTTACCCGTCGGCGGCCCGGGCAGCCGGGTGCTGCGCTGGCACCGGCAGATCTGCGGCAGCTCGCGCAGATCCCAGGGCTGGCGGTCGAGCAGCGCCCTGGCCCGGCGGGAGAGATCGGCCCGCTGCTCGGGGCCGAGCGTGATCACCTGGCTGTAGGTTCCGAGCAGGCCGACCAGGTCGTCCTTGGTCACCGGCCGCGAGTACTCCACCTTGAGCGTTTCGACAGGCGACATCGGCGTACCGGACGGGAACCTGACCTCGCGGCGCTGGCCCCGATCGCGGTCCGGCGGCCGGTCCGCACCGCGCGGCTCGCGGTCGAGCGCACGGAGCTCGGCCACCCACGGCACTCGCATGTCCCAGGAGATCCTGATCACGCCGAGCGTGCCGCCGACGCGCAGGACCCGGGCGATCTCGGGCACGGCCCGCTCGGGGTCGAGCCAGTGCCAGGCGGCGGAGATCACCACCGCGTCCACCGACGCGTCCGGCAGCGGGATGTCTTCGCCTCGGCCGGCCAGGACCTCGGCTTCGGGGCATCTGGCCGCAAGCACCGCGCGCATCCGCCCGTCGGGCTCGACGGCGATGATCCGTGCCGCGCGCCCGATGAGTTCCCTGGTCACCGCGCCGGTCCCGGCCGCCAGGTCGAGCACCGCCTGCGCGTCCGGCGGTATCAGCCAGTCCAGCGCCTGCGGCGGCGGCGAAGGACGGTAGCGGTCGTAGTCGGCCGCCACCGAGCCAAAGGACAACCTGCGCGTCTCGCGATCGGCCACGCTCCGAAAGCGTACCGGGCCGCGGCGTTCAGCCGTGGCCGAGCACCGGGTGCGGGAGGTAGGGCTCCTCGAGGCGGCGCATCTCCTCTTCGGTCAAGGTCATCGCCGCGGCGGCCACCGCATCGCTGATGTGACCGAGCCTCGCCGCCCTCGATCGCCGCCTTGACGATCGGCTCGGCTGCGGCCTCGTCCAGGTGCCAGGCGCGCTCGGCCTGGCTGCCGTAGCTCATCATGCCCAGGCAGATCCTGGACACCTTCAGCCCGGCCGATCCTAGCTTTACGTAGTCCACGCTGTTTCCTCTCCTGTTGGTGCATGGCGACGCCTAGTACTACCAGCGTGATGCCGGCGGCGTCCTGGACGGTAGGGATCTGGCGCAGCACGATCGCGCCGATGACGGTGGCGAAGACGGGCAGCAGCGCGAGCATGAGCGAGAAGGTGGCGCGCGCCAGCCGGGCCATGGCCAGCTGATCGGCCGCACCACGACCTCGATCGTGCACTCGGCGCCGGTGCCGCCGCGCCCGCTACCGGTATCGGTTGACTCTCCCGTTACGGGAGGGTCGAAGATCAGCGCCATGATGTCACCGCGAAGGGGGTGAGCCTGGCCATGAGCACGCTGGTATCGATCGGCGACTTCTCCCGGATGACCCATCTGAGCATCAAGGCGCTGCGCTTCTACCATGACCAGGGCCTGCTCGAGCCGACCGAAATGGACCGGCGACCGGCTACCGGTTCTACGACCCTGGCCAGGTCCCGGTGGCCCAGGTGATCCGCAGGTTCCGCGACCTGGACATGCCGCTGGACCAGGTGAAGGCGGTCATCAAGGCCCCCGACGTGGAAACCAGGACCCAGGAGATCATCGCTCACCTGACGGCCATGGAAACCAAGCTGGCCGAGATGCAGATGAGCGTGGCCAGCCTGCGCGCCCTCCTGGAGGGATCCCAGGTCGTTCCCGCGGTCGAGTTCCGGTCGATCCCCGCGGCCCAGGTGCTGGCCGTGCGGGCGACCGTGACCGCCGAGGAAGCCGTGGCCTGGGGCGGCGGCGTGTTCGCCGAGCTCTACGGGCGGATCGAGCGGGCCGGCCAGGTGCCCGCGGGCCCGGGCGGGGCGCTGTTCCCGGCCGGGTTCTTTGAGCTGGAGCAGGCCGAGCTGACCGCCTTCGTCCCGGTGCCGGGCGCGGTCCCGGCGGACGGGCGGGTGCAGGCCATGACCATCCCCGCGGTTGAGGCGGCCGTGATGGTTCATTCCGGGCCGCTGGGCGACACCGACCAGACCTACGGCGCGCTGGGCACCATGGTGGCCGAGCGAGCGATCGGCGTCGAGGGGCCGATCCGCGAGTACTACCCGGTGCCGTTCACCGAGACCGAGCCCGCCGGCGGCTACCGGATCGAGATCTGCTGGCCGGTGTTCCGCACTGCCCCGACGTCCTAGGCGCCGGGGTTGGGGAGCAGCTTTATGGCGACACACCATACAAGGACGGGCGGCTGGAGGGGCATGCAGTTCATCGAGTCGAGCATCATCGGGCTCCGCTCGGCGGTTACCACCCTGAGGCACAGGACAAGCCCGCTGAGGTTCGTCCTCTTTCCCATGGTGCACGTGGCCGAGCAGCAGTTCTATGACGACGTGGCGGCCCGTGCCCGGTTGTGCCAGCTCATCGTGGCCGAGGGCATTCCTTCCAAGTTCGCACCCGCGCAGGAATGGATGGCACAAAGTTACCGCTGGGACCGCCTTGTCGACCAAGTGGCCAGGCTGCGGCTGGAGAGCCTAGGCGCGCCGGTGCGCTGGGAGGAGACACTGGATGACCAGCCGAAATCGCTTCGCGAGCAGGTCAAGTCCCGCATGATCGATGCTGCCGGGGCGGCGATCATCGGGCTGAGCCGGAAGTTTATCGATCCCAGGACCATAGGGAGCGTCGAACAAGCGGAAGCTTACGACGAGAGCGCGGAGAACCTGACCGGCGGCTGGTTTGACCGGATGCTGGAGTACAACATTAAGACCGTACGAGATGCCAGGCTGGCATGCATGCTCGACGAGATTTACCATGATCGCGCTGCCCAACCGGTAAGCGTAGGCGTGGTATTCGGCGCGGGCCACATGCCGGCCGTCGCCGCCCATCTGTGTGGTCGACTCGGCTACATCGCGGTGAGCTCCGAGTGGCTTACCGTCGCCAACGCCAGTTCCTTAGACATGAGCGCGCAGGGCGTCATAGTCATCCGCGTGCTGGTGTTCATCTGGCTGGCCGGGCGGCCCGCGAGCGCAATGAGCTGCGCGCGGACCTGCGCGCCCGCGCGGAGCGCGCCGAGCAGCAGGCCGACGCCTACCGCGACGAACTCGCCCAGCTCCACGTCGCCAGCCACGACACCAGCACCGGTAACAGCCTGGCCCCGGTCAAGACCACGCGGCGCGCAGCCCGCACCCCGGTCACCTGACACCGGCCGCTGGCGTCGCCAGGTATCGCGAGGAAGGAGCCCGGTACGTGAACCAGTCTGGGGCGATCGCCCAGCAGCACTTGGAAGCGGTGGCGGCCGACCAGCTTAAACTTGCGACAGCCGTCCCATCGTCACTGCACATTGCTTGCCGAGGCGCCACGCCCAAGCCTCTCAAGTGTGCCGTTAGATCTGTAAGCCGACGAAAGATATGTGTTCCAAATTCTGTGTCAAGATGTGCCCGATTAACCGACACATCCCATGCCTTCTTGTCCGTCACGACAATGTCACAGTACGGTATGGCCTTCGCCAGTGCAGCGATATCGCGCAGATCGTTAATAGTCCAGTCTCGCTGGACATCCTTGAGGTAATGGAACTGGATCATCGTTGCGACTCGTCTTGACGGCAGCGACATCAGGAAGTCGGTAAGCTGCTCCCGTGTGTTAAATGGCGGCCTACGCCTCGCGTTGAATCCCGCACTGAGCAGAGCCCGCGTATAGTTGTCAAGGAACTCAAAGATGAATTGCCGTTCACAGATGGCGTCGAGGGGGCGGGCGGCGATGTCGGGATCAGTCCGCAAGGTATTCAGCATCACATTGAAACTCTGAAGCTCCTCATCAGCCAGTCGCCTGGCCGCATAAGGATCGTAGCCTGGGATGCGGTCCCTGTAACCTGCCGAGGGTTGTTTCAAAAGCTCGTATTCGGTAAACAGCATCACCTCCGCCTCCCATTCGGCGAGAGGCTTACCTAGTTTGGCCTCTAGCTCTCTACGTGCCTCGTCGGTGACGCCAGTCAAGCCGAGTACTTTTTCAATACCAGTGAAAGCGAAGTTTGCGCCAAAGCCAAACTTTTTAACCTTCACCGGGAAGGCGGGGCGCCCGAAACGGCTGTTAAGCGCAAGGGCCAATTCTTCATCGAGAATCTTCGATGTAGAAGTAATCGTGTTAAAACGCGAGAGCGACATCATCACGCGTGCCGCCTCCTGCCGCTGAAGGTCACGCGGGTTCTCGGCCAGCTCCGTGTAGTGCACTGCCGAGAGCGGGAACATGAGCCGTCCCTGCTTCACCTGCTCGGCCAACTGATGCAGCACATCAACGTGCTCCGGCTGCCGTGGGTGACCAGCCGAGGCTTCCCCAAGCATGTACCAGTGGTTCAGGTCGAGGTAGACGGTAGTCGGCACATAGTTACGTTACAAGGTCGAGGCTTGGAACACGCACTCGATTTAGCGACGTCTACGAAACGCCGGAGCCTGCCTGGACGATATAGCCGAACAGGTCCGGAACGCGATCCGGTGATATCCCCGCACCTCACGCCCCAGTCCTGCGCAGTGCGGGCCGCCTTTCGGTAGACCGGAACGCGGCCCGGAATCCGCGCATGGCGTCCCGCTCCCCATCTCGGATCACCGGTTCCGGGCGGATGGCGCTCCGCGCGGACCCGCGGATCATCCCGGGCGGGCGGACCGGGGAGCGGATCGTGGTCCGTGCCGGGCGGATCGCCGGATGATCGGGAAGATCACCGCGCCGCGCGGGGTCCGGGTGGAACCGCTGATCCGCTACCTGTATGGTCCGGCCGGCATTAGGAGCACACACCGACCCGCACATCGTCGCGGGCTGGCGGCATCCCGCCGAGCTGGAGCCGCCGCTGCGCCCGGGTAGCACCAGGGATTTCCGCAAGCTGAACGGCCTGCTGAACCAGCCGCACGGCGCGCTGGGAAAGTGGGGGTACGCGCGGCCGGTGTCGTACTGCTCGGTGCGCGCGCCCCCGGCGACCGGTTGCTCAGCGATGATGAGTGGGCGCAGATGGCGCACGACGTGATGAACCGCACCGGGCTGTCCCGGTACGGGCAGGAAGACGACGGGGTCCGCTGGGTCGCCATCCGCCACGCCGAGGACTACGTGCACATCGTGGCGATACTGGCCCGCCAAGACCGGTCCAGGGCCCAGCGTGCACAACGAGCGGTACCGGGTCCGGGACGCCTGCCTAGCCGCCGAGCAACGCTACGGGCTGCGGTCCACCGCCCCGGCCGACCGCACCGCGCCCCGCTGCCCCACCCGGGGCGAGAACGAGAAAGCCGCCCGGCGCGGCCTGGACGAGGCCCCCGCGTCACCCTTCGACGCCACGTCACCACCACCACCACCACCACCACCGCAGCCTCGGCCAGCGCGACCGAGTTCTTCGCCCGCCTGGACCAGGCCGGAGTGCTGGTCCGCACGCGGTACAGCACCGGGAACCCAGGCCAGGTCATCGGGTACGCCGTCGCGCTCCCCCGGTGACACGGGGAAAGACGGCGGCCCGGTGTGGTACGAGGGCGGCAAGCTCGTCGCCGACCTGGCCTGGCCGAAGCTGTGCCAGCGGTGGACCGGCCCGGCCCGCCCGCCGCGCCGCGACCCGCTGACCACCGCCGAACGCAACGCCTGGTGGGACCACGCCGCCCAGGTCGCCGCCGAGGCCGCCGCGCAGATCCGCGCGGACCCGGCCGCTGCCGACGGTACCGCCTGGGCCGCCTCCGACGCGTTGCACGTGGCTGCCGCCGCGCTCGGCTGCCGCATCCTGCGCCAGGCCGCCGACGCCTACGACCGCGCGGCCCGTGCCCCCTATGGGCGGATACCCGCCCCGACCCCGGCCGGGAACCGGTTGCGGCAAGCCGCCAGGGTCATGTCCGCGTTCGCATGCCTCACCAGCGACCGGACGCTGATGCCGGTCATCGTGATCACCCGGCTGGCCGCGCTCGCCGAAGCCGTCGCCGACCTGCGCGAGTCCCAGCAGCGCGCCGCCCAGGCTGCCGCCGCCGAACGCTTGTATGCCGCCGCCCGGCCCGCCCCGGCCGCCCGGCCGGACGCCTCGCCACGTGCCCGCACGGCGGCCGACCTGGCGGCGACATCGTTCCTCGGTCCGCCGGTACCGGCCCGCTCCGCACAGCCCGCACCAGGCCAGCACGGAGCGGACCAGTCCGCCCCACGGCCAGCCCGTCGGCCGGGACCGCCCCGGCCGCGCGGCCCCACCCGCTGAGACCCCAACCCCAGGGCCATCGGGGCCGTACCGTCTGGACGGACAGTCTTCTCCTGGCATCGTGCCTACGTGGCGGGACCGGCGCCTCGGTGGTCCGGCGTCCGTGGTCGTGGTGCCCAGGCCGAACATCGCCAGGCACGGTGTCAGTCCCGTGATGGTGCGGGGTGTGCCGTCGCGGCTGGCCTGCCAGGCCGGGCGGTCCAGGCGGAGCCGGTATTCGGTGGTGCGCCCGGTATCGTCCCTGTAGACCCGGTGCCGGCCGTTGCCGACGTAGCCGAGCTTGCGGGACACCTGGGTGTTGCTGCGCGGGGAACGTACCGAGCCGAGCCGCCCGATCGCGGCGCGGGCCTCGCCGCGGGCTCCTTCGAGATCGCCGCGTGCGGCGTAGCCGAGGGCGAGCCATGCGTCCCGGTACAGGGCACGGCGCCGTGAAGGGTCGCCGAGCGGCAGGTCGTGTGCGTCGGCCCGCAGCAGCGCTGTGCCGCGCTGGGGCAGGCTCCGGCCGGCGCGGTCGCCGCCGGCCAGGCGGTCGCGACCGGCCAGGACCAGGGCGTCCCGGCCGCCTGACTGTCCAGGCGGCCGAGATGAGGAACGAGGAGTGGTAGATCAGCGAGGCTGAGATTCGCCCGCTGCGAGCGGTAGGTCGGCGATGAGGTCCCAGATCCAGCGTTGCCCAGGTGACTGGGTGACGAGGCTGACTGAGCGGATGGTTACCTGGCGGGCTGGGAGACTCCGGCCGAGTGCCTCGATTACCGGGGCCGCCGGCCGGGCGGCGTTGCTGTAGGCGAGGGTGATGTGCGGTCGCCACGGATCGTGGTAGAGCGCGGTGCTAGATCCGGCGTGGCGGGTGGCTGTCCGGACGGCTTCTATAACGGGCTCGAATGGCCCGGCGGGTCCGGCGTCTAGCATGACGGCGCGCGGGTGGTAGAGCACACGGCCCAGCGTGATGGTGATCGGCGCGATAGCGGCGAGCAGGTGCTGTGCTTCCTTGATCAGGGCGGCCAGTGCATCGGGAGCGATGTCATCGGCGGGTCCGCTGGTGAGGGTCGTCAGGTGCAGCCAGCGCGGTGGCACCAGGTCCAGGCCGGAGATTCTCGCGATCCGCCGGTGAGCCTGCCCGGCCAGTTCGATGACGGTCCGGTCAGCGCCAAGGGTCATGGGCCACATGAGCTGCTGGTGTTGCGGGTCGGTACCGGGCCGGATCGCCCAGTTGTCCGTCATCTGGGTGGGGAGCGGGCTCACCCCTCTGCTCCCGCCGTTACGGGCGTGGTGAATGCGGCGATCTGTTCGTGCATACTGGCGGCTTGCCGGATCCCGGCGAACCGGTAGCCCTGCAGTAGTGCGTCCATGTCCTCCAGGTAACTAGTGATTGTCGAAATGCGCAGGTCCGGCGGCAGGCGTGTGACCAGTTCGAGCCGCTCGTCTGCGGCGGCGAGATCGCCTTTCATGACGTGAGCGATGCCAGCGCCAGCGTGGATCAAGGACCATACCCCGAATGGGCGCGGTTCCCCCTTCTCCCACAGTTCGTCGGCTACTGCGGCGCTCCGCAGCGCCGCATCCGGATCACGCAGGCGCAGCGCGACCGACAAGGCGTACAAAGCCATCCGCGGGCGGGGACACGACCATGCCGTCGCTTCGACGGCGGCTGGCGTGGTATTCGCTGCCTCTTCGGCACGTTTGAGTGCTTGCCGGGCGGCCGATGCGTCGCCGAGCAATGCGGCGGCGCTTGCCTCCTGGTTGGCCAGCAGAACCCGGACGGGATGCGCCGGATCACTGCTCTCGAAGCCCGCGCGAGCCAGGTCCGCCGACTGCGAGAAAGTACCGCTGGCTTGCCCGGCCGCTGCATCGCATGCCCTGCCATCGCGCCGTCTTCGCCTGGGCGCTGAACGCCAGCGCCCGGCTGGCTCCAGCCTCGACGGCAAACAGGAGCGCAGCGCGACCGTGCGCCTTGGCGCTGGTACTGTGACGGATGTCATCGAGCAGCAGACTTGCGTGGGCCAGCAGATCGGCGTCGATCCGCAGCAGGTCACGGGTCTGTCGCAGCCGTTGCCGCCCGCCGTGCAGGAGTTCCTGGACCTGTCGATGGGCCTGCATCAGGTCCTCAAGCACGTGCCGTGGGGGCTGGCGGGCGTGTACGTCGGCGAGCGCCAGCACGGTCTGCCCGATGCGGTCGATCGCCTCGTCTGTGGTATTGCTGCTGGAGATCCAGGTTGCCAGCCCGTCACCGTCCGCAGCCACCGGTAGGCGATCCGGCTGTTCGCCGCTTCCAGGGCCGAACAGGACGTCGCGGGGTATTCCGAAGGCTCGGCTATACAGTTCCACATACGGGTCGCGGGGCCGGTGGACACCACCCTCATAGCCGACAATGCGCCGGACTATGTGCTCAACACGCGGCAGCCCTGCCTGGATCCGTTCATCAGCCGCACGATAAATCCGCAGCGCCATCTGCCGCTGACTCCACCCGCGCTTGCACCGCTCCTCACGCAGTCGAGCAGCCCAGGACGGCGGATCTGCGGTCATCGCAGCGTGCTCCTGGACAGCACTCCGGACCTCACATCGCCAATTATCACGGCCGTGTCCTTCAATGTCCTCCGTTCTTTCCGCCTTGTCACTATCCCGCGACTGGCAGTGCCCGGTGAACTGGCTATGTGAGAAACCGGGAAAGTGAAGCGTTCATGCGCACCAGCCAGGACGAGCTGGGCCAGGATATCCGGACGCACTGGCAGGCGATGCAGTGATGGCCGGCGGCGAACGCTTGCTCTCGGGGCAGCACGGCAGGGGCGCTTTCGATCCGCTGCCGCCTGCGGGCACATCGTGGGCAGACCAGGCAACCTGGGCCGACAAGCAGCTAGCGCTCTTGTGCGCGCAGTACAAGGAGCGCTGGGGCATTTGGCATGTGCCACTGCATCCTCATGGTTACTTGTGGTGCGCTAGGCCGGCCGGCCGCAGGCTGGCCACGATCAGCGTGAGCACACCGGAGAAGCTGGCAGCGGAGATCCGGCGCCAGGAAGAGTCGCCAGCCCGTGGCCGTGACTTCAGCGATCTCTCGACCGGCGAGCTTAAGCGCGTTCACCGGGATCTGACGGTAAGCGCCGCGCTGGCGGTGCCCAGTTCGGGTGCCTACCTCATGGTCGTGACACAGATGCAGGCCATTGACGCGGAGCTTGCCGTCAGGCGTCAAGCCGCCGCGGCCCAGTCGGAGGGTGCCCTCTTATGGAACGGGCAGCCGGTGGCGTGCTCGCCGTGGACGTGGAGGCCGCGCTGGCCGAACTCAAGCTGACCCTGGGCTCCCGGCGGCTATCACGGCTTCACCGCCGACGGCGGCACCTGGTCGGCGATCAGCAGCGCCGGGGACGTGCTCACCGGAGCCATCCCGGATGAGCTGGACCGGGCCATCCGGGCGCATTGGCAGGCGATGCAGTGAGCAGATGGATAGCCCCGCGACGTGCCGGGGAAACCTCGCCGTCAGGGGCACGCCGCGGTCGTCCAGGACATGCGGCCCTTAGCCCGCGGGACCGTTACCGGCACCACGCCGGAGCCAGAGCGCAACGTCTGCTGTGCCCGCTGCCCGGAGTCTGCCCGCGCGGCCCCCCCCCGACTATGACAGGAGATCAGAGTGACGTACCGGCCTGCGCCCGTTCCGCCGGGTGCCCCCCCGGTCCCGGCCATCCCGGCCCGGCTGGAGCCCGACGCCATCGGCGTGACCCAGGACACGGTCATCGGCTTGGCCTCTTCCGCCCCGGCGGCCACCGTCGGGCTGACCCTGGCCGCCACCGCCGCCTACGGCGGCGGCCCGGTCATCGTGCTGTGCGCGGTCCCGATGGTGGTCATCGCCAACGCCTACCGGCGGCTGAACCTGTGGAACGCCAACTGCGGCGCCTCCTTCGAATGGGTCGGCCGCGCCATAAACCCCTACCTGGGCTTCCTCACCGGCTGGCTGATGATCGCCGCCTACATCACCGGCGCGGTCACCGGCGTCGTCGTCCTGGCCCCCTCCGTCCTGGCCGTGACCGGGGCGAACACCACCAGCACCGGGGCCAACATCGCGATCAGCACCGCCGTGCTGCTGGTCATGCTTGTGATCGCGGTAGCCGGCATCAAGCTCACCGCCCGCGTCCAGGTCACGATGGCGATCGCCGAGTACACCATCTTGGTGGGCTTCGCCGTGGCGGGGCTGGCCTGGGTCCTGGGCCATCACCCCGGCACCGTCCCGGTCACTCGCGGCTGGTTCAGCCTCACGGGGGTCAACGGGAAGGGCGACCTGGCGGCCGGGCTGGTCGCCTCGGTATACATCTTCTCCGGCTGGGACGGCACCTTCTACGTCAACGAGGAAGTCAAGCACAGGCGGGTCAACCCCGGCCGCGCCGCCGTCATCGCGGTCGGCATCCTCACCGTCCTGTACACCCTCTCGCAGGTCGGCCTGCAAGGGGTGGTATCCCCGGCCAGGCTCCAGGCCAACGCCCCCGCCGCGCTGGTCTACGTGGCCGGCGCGATGGGCGGCGGGGCCGCGGCCAAGGTGATGGCACTGTCTCTGGCCCTGTCGGTGATCGCCGCCACCGGCACCTCCATCGTGCTGCCTGCCCGGATCGTGTACGGGATGGCCGGCCGCCGGGTCCTGCCGCCGTTCCTGGGCAACGTGTCCGGCCGCTTCTCCACCCCGGTGGCCGCCAGCCTAGTAGTCGGCGCGGTCATCACAGGTCCCACCATCGTGTACCTGCTGGCTACCTCGCTGCAGAGCGCCTTCAACGATGTGGTCAACCTGTCCGGCCAGATGTTCGCCGTCTTCTACATCCTCACCGCCCTGGCCGCCGTCGCCTACTACCGGCACCGCATCAGCAGCAATGTCTGGGACGCGATCCTCGTCGGCCTGCTGCCCCTGGGCGGCGCCGCCTTCCTGGGCTGGATCTTGTACCGGTACCTGCAGACCGCAGCCGCGCCGCAGCTCTGGTCGTTCACCGGGGTCATCGTCGCCGGCCTGATCATGATGGCCATCGCGCGATTCGGCCTACGGTCCCCGTTCTTCCAGACGCCGCGGGAAAGCTGGGGGCAGCAGTGATGAGCGCACTTACCCGGCCCGTCCCCGCAGGCCAGCACGATGTCATTACCTGCCTGATCTGCGGGATGTCCGACCCGCCACCCGATAGAACATGCCTGCCGGAATGGCAGCATCATCGCGTCAGCCCGCCCGCTGGGTGCCTGGGTTGTGGCCGCCTGAAGGCTGTGTGCGCCGGACGCTATCCGTGCCAGGCCAGACGCAGTAGGTTCCGATGGCAGCTGGTCAGGCTGTGGCTCAGACGGGCACGGCGGCGCCGACGGCCAAGGCCCAGCTCGCCGTGCTGTGGCACGCCGGGGCGGTGCTCGCGATGACCGGCGGACTCGATTCCAGCGTGCCGAACATGGCGCGGGTCTATAACTACTGGCTGAACGGCAAGGACAACTACGCCGCTGACCGGGCCGAAGCGGACAGGCTTGTGAAGCTCTACCCGCCGCTGCCCTCGCTGGTCCGGGAAAACCGAGCGTTCGTCATCGAGGCTGCCGGCTGGGCGGCCCGGCACGGGATCGGGCAGTTCATCGACCTGGGGGCAGGATTCCCGGTGTCTCCGTCGGTCCACCAGGCGGCGCGGGAGGTCCTGCCCGCAGCCCGGGTCGCCTATGTCGATATCGACCGGGTGGTGTTCACCCACGCCGCGGCACTGCTGGCCACTGACGATGGCGTGGCCGCCGTTGAGGCAGACCTGACCGATCCGGTTGCGGTGCTGTGCGCCCGCGAGATGCGGGAGGTCATCGACCCCGCACAGCCTGTATGCGTGATCGTTGGCGCGGTCCTGCACTTCTTGACGGCGGACGACGCGCGGCGGGTGACAGCCGGGTACCGGCAGCTGGTCGCGCCGGGCAGCTGCCTGGTCGTCTCGGTCGCCCGGTATGACGACGACGTGCTGGCCAAGCAGCTCGCGGATGAGTACAAGGCAGCCCAGTTCGTCAACCACTCACTAGCTGAGATCGCCTCGTTCTTTTCTGGATGGCGGCTCGTCAGCCCCTGGGTGACAGAAGCGGGCGCCTGGCAGCACGAGAAAACGCTTACGCCCCTGGCTTCCCGCACGGGTCACGTCATGGCCGGCGTCGCCCTGCTGAAGCGCCATGACCCCGCCCCCCTAGCCCTGCCAATTCAGCAAGCTCAGTCACGCCGTCGCGCTCGTACGACCGCCGGGAAGCGCGGCTGCTGAGTGGCGATGTCGCTGGCTACCGCGGCACTGGCCAGCCTGGTCGTCGCCTGCGGTAATGCCGCTGCCCCGCTGCCCGGTGCTCACGATCAGTGGCACGAGATGCTCGTGGTGAGCGAACGCGTAACACCCCCGTATACGCGCCAGGTGAGAGAAGACGACTGGGGAGCCGTGCAGCGCGCCTGCCTGTCATCTATAAGCCGGTTGCTGCCGCGTGTCAGTGGACGTGACGCACACCAGTTACCGACCCTGCGGCGCTCCAGACGTGCGGGCCGATCTCATCCTCCCGGCGCTTGCCGATCAGGTACCTGGCCACCTCGCCGCCGAGGATCGCGGCCGCGCCAGTGGCGTCCTCGAACTCGTTTGCCACCTGCCGGCCGAAGTGTGACACCTGCGGAAGGAGCGGCTCGAGGAGGCGGTGAGCGGCGTGCCGCTCGGCGAGCAGCTGTGCCGCCCCCGCGATGTGCGTCTCCGCAAACGGGACGAAAATCAGCCGGTTCATGGTGGCCATGCTGGCACGTGAGGTCCGGGTGGCTGCCATCGCCACACACTGGCCGCATCGATCCTTTTGGCGGCCTCACGGATTCGAGCCGGTTAACGGCCCGCGGCAGCATTTGACTCTCCTGTTACGGGAGGCAGCAGGCTCGGGGGCATGACCACAACAACCAGTCTTTCCCGCCCCGTAGAAGGGGTGGCCAGACCGTCGCTCCCCGGCCGGCTGGCCCGGAGCCGCTGGGCGGCTCTGACCGTGCTCATGTTCGGGACGTTCATGGTCGTTCTGGACTTCTTCATCGTGAACGTGGCCCTCCCCTCGATCCAGCAGGGACTGCACGCGGGGGAGAGCGCGATCGAGTGGGTGGTGGTCGGCTACGCGATCTCCACCGCGGTCCTGCTGGTGACCGGCGGACGGCTGGGCGACATGTTCGGCCGCCGCCGGATGTTCGCCATCGGGATTGCCGTCTTCGTCATCACCTCCGCGGCGTGCGCGCTGGCCCCCGATCCGGCCGTGCTGGTCGCAGCGCGGGTGATCCAGGGCGTCGGCGCCGCGCTGATGGCGCCCAACATCTTGTCCATCCTCGGGGTGGTGTACACCGGGCCGCAGCGGGTCCGGGCCATCAGCGTGTACGGCATGGTGATGGGGCTGGCCGCCACGTCGGGTCAGCTCATCGGCGGCGTCCTCATCCGCACCGACCTGGCTGGGCTGGGCTGGCGGGCGATCTTCTGGATCAACGTGCCGCTGGGCGTGGCCGCGTTGCTGGCCGCGCCGCGCCTGGTCCCGGAGTCCAGGAACCAGCAGGGGTCCCGGCTGGACCTGGCCGGGGTGACGCTGATCACCGCGTGCCTGGTGGCCGTGGTGCTGCCGCTGGTCGAAGGACGGCAGGCGGGCTGGCCGGCCTGGTCCTGGCTGGCGCTCGGGTCCTCGGTGCCGCTGGCCGTCGCGTTCGGCATCCACCAGCGGCGCAAGGCGGACCGCGGCGGCGCGCCGCTGCTCAACCCGCGGGTGTTCGCCGCCTGGCCGCTGCGGGCCGGCCTGCTCACCCAGACCGTGTTCTGGTGCCAGCAGGCGGCGGGGTACCTGGTGCTCGGGCTGTACCTCCAGCAGGGACGCGGCCTGTCCCCGCTGTCGGCGGGCGCGGTGTTCAGCTTCCTGGCCGCCGGCTACCTCATCACCTCGTTCAAGGCCCCGGCGCTGACCATGCGGTTCGGCCGGCGGGTGATCGCTGCGGGCGCCCTGATCGCGGCGGCGGGCGACGGCGCGCTCTACCTGGCCACGGCGCACGCCGGGACCAGCGGATCGGTCGCCTGGCTGTTTCCCGGGCTGCTGCTGCTCGGCGCCGGGCAGGGCCTGTGCATCACCCCGCTGACCACCACGGTGCTGAGCCACGCCGACCCGGCCACGGCGGGCTCGGTGTCCGGGGCGCTGTCCACCGCCCAGCAGGTCGGCAACTCCATCGGCGTGGCCGTCACCGGCGTGCTGTTCTTCGGCGCGATCAGCCACGGATACAGCCTGGCCTTCGAGCGCAGTGCGCTCCAGATGGGAGCGCTGCTGCTGGTGGTGGCCGCCCTGACCCGGCTGATGCCGGGACGCCGGGCCACCGCCTGACGGGGGAGTGCCGCGGGCCCCGGGGTCAGCCCCCGGGCCCGCGGCGCATGACGCCTGACCGGCGGGTCAGCATGGGCGGAACATGCTGTGCAGGGTGGCGACGCCGTCGCCAGAGGAGCGGACGTCGAGGACGATCGTCTCGCCGCCCGTGTCCACCGTCCAGGCGGCCCACGCACAGCACTCGTTCTCCACGGCGACCAGGGTGCGCAGTTCTTCCTCGGTGCCGGGCTCGGGGCGGAAGGCCAGGCGCACGCCGTCCGCGGTCTCGGTTCGCTTCGTCATGGCCCGGGCCATGAGCCGCTGCCAGCGGCCGGCCTGCGCCGCAAGTTCGGCCGAGGTGAGCGTGCAGGCGACCGGTGCGGACTGCGGTGTCGTCATCATGTACCTCCTGATTGGGATCGGCACTGGCCATCGTCGCTGTTAAAGTCGACTTGATGTCAAATGCCCATTCCCGGCCCCCGGACCGCGCGGCGCTGGCCATCGGCGAGGTGGCCAGGCTCGTGGGCAAGCGGCCGTCCTCGATCCGGTACTACGAGCAGATCGGGCTGCTGCCCCAGGCGGACCGGGTGAGCGGGAAGCGCGTGTACGACATGGACACGGTGCGCACGCTCGCGGTGATCGAGACCGGGCAACGGGCGGGCCTCACGCTGGATGAGATCAAGGCGCTGCTGGCCGCGTCGCCGGACGACGCGGCGGCGGTCGAGCGGCTCAGGGAGGTAGCCGAGCGCAAGCTCCCGGAGGTCACGGCCCTGATCGAGCGGAGCCAGCTGGTCCGCGACTGGCTCGAATGCGCCGCGCGGTGCGAATGCCCGAGCCTGGACCAGTGCCCGCTGTTCGAAGACCCGGCCCAGCTGCCCACGACTACCGGACGGAAACTATGACTGATCGCCTCGACCGGTCCACGCCGATCGCGGTCATCGGCGCCGGCACCATGGGCACGGGAATCGCGCAGGTCGCGGCGGTGGCTGGGTACCCGGTCATCGTGTACGACACGGCGGAGGGCGCCGCCGAGCGTGCGGTGGCGGCGATCGGGAAGCGGGTTGGCGCGCTGGTGGGCAAGGGCCGCCTCGACGTCGATCCGGCCCGGCTGCGCCTCACCGTGGCGTACCTGCCGCAGGACCTGGCGCTGGTCTCCTGCGCGATCGAGGCGGTCGCCGAGGACCTGGCCGTCAAGCAGGCGCTGTTCGCCAGCCTGGAGGCGATCGTAGAACCGGACTGCGTACTGGCCACCAACACCTCGTCGCTCTCGCCGACCGCCGTCGCCGCCGCGCTCGATTACCCGGAGCGGCTGGTGGGCCTGCACTTCTTCAACCCGGCGCCGGTGATGCGGCTGGTCGAGGTGGTCAGCGGCCTGGCCACCTCGCCCGAGGTCGCCGCCGCGGTCACCGCCCTGGTCCAGGACTGGGGCAAGCAGGTCGTCCAGGCCGCCGCGACGCCGGGCTTCATCGTGAACCGGGTGGCGCGGCCGTTCTACGGTGAGGCGCTGCGCCTGGCCGAGGAGCAGGCCGCCGGGCCGGCCACGATCGATGCGGTGCTGACCCAGGCGGGAGGGTTCGCGATGGGCCCCTTCGCGCTGATGGACCTGATCGGGCAG
The DNA here is from genome assembly GCA_963722055.1 of uncultured Actinomycetes bacterium. Lineage (GTDB taxonomy): Bacteria > Actinomycetota > Actinomycetes > Streptosporangiales > Streptosporangiaceae > Palsa-504. The sequence continues at coordinate 21,047 of CAVRLA010000013.1, forward strand.
GACGTGAACGAGGCGGTGACCCGCTCGGTCTGGGCCGGATTCGGGTACGACCCCAGGTTCGCGCCGTCGCTGCTGCAGCGGGCCCTGGTCGACGCCGGCCTGGCTCGGCCGCAAGTCCGGCCAGGGCTGGTACGAGTACGGCGAGGACGCGGCACCGCCGAGTCCGGACGTGGCCGCCGTCCGCCCGGCACCGCCGTGGGTCCTCGAGCACGGCGCATCGGCGTTGCGCACGCTGCTGGACCGCTCGGGGGTACAGGTCCGCCCGGGTGCGGACACCGGCGGCACGGTCGAGCTGCCCAGCGGCGCGCTGCTGGCCCGGTGCGACGGACGCCCGGCCACCGCGCTGGCGGCCGGGCGGGGCAGGCCGGTCGTGGTAGTCGACCGCACGCTGGACGACGCGGCGGCCACGGGCATCGCCGTGGCCGCGTGCGACGGCTGCCCGGCGGCGGCCGTGGACGAGGCGGTCGGGCTGCTGCAGGCCGCCGGGCTGACGGTGTACGTCATCGACGACGCGCCGGGCCTGATCGTGACGCGCACCGTGGCCATGCTGGTCAACGGGGCGGTCGATGCGCGGCACCGGGGAGTGGCCAGCGCCGCCGACATCGACATCGCCATGCGGCTCGGCACCAACTACCCGCTCGGGCCGCTGGCCTGGGGGCAGCGCTGGGGCCCGGCCGAGGTCCTGGCCGTGCTCGACGCGATGCACGCCTGGTACGGCGATGACCGCTACCGGGCCTCAGCATTGCTGCGCCGGGTCGCCGTCGGCGGCGGGTCGCTGATCTGAACCGAACCCAGCCGGGAAGATCGTTACCCCACGCGCGGCGCGGGGCTGGTTCCGGGCGCGGGAACCACGATCCGTTCGGCCGAAAATATCAAGGCTCACGAACCAGCACCTGACCTGCGGCGGGTCGCCGCTCGGTGAGAAGTGAACCGGGTTACCGGGGCGCTCGTGTATTAGGTCGGGACCACGGACGGGCGATGTCGCCTGCCCGGAACGGATAGCAGCTGGACGGATCGCGTCCAGCTGGACGTGGAGGGCGCGGGCCTTCCAAGAGGGGAGCACGGTGAAGCCGCGGAGCCTTGCCAAAATCCTGACCGCCATGATCGGCCTCGGCCTTGCGGCCACGGCCTGTTCATCCTCATCGAGCTCGGGTTCGGCGAACTCGAGTACCGCTACCGCAACGCCGGCCGCGGTGTCGCAGCCGGTCACGTCGTTCCTGCCCCAGCTGCACGGCCTGGCCCAGGTCGCCTCGACCGTTCCAGCCAACGGCGACGTCAACCCGTACGGGGTCGCGGTCGTCCCGGTCTCCACGGGCCGGCTGACGGCGGGCAACATCCTGGTCAGCAACTTCAACGACAAGGCTAACGTGCAGGGCACCGGGACCACCCTCGTGCAGGTCTCGCCGGGCGGTAAGACCAGCGTATTCGCCAACATCGCCGCGCTGCCGGTCGGCCAGGCCTGCCCGGGAGGCATCGGCCTGACCACCGCGCTGGGCATCCTGCCCGGCGGCTGGGTGGTGGTAGGCAGCCTGCCGACCACCAAGGACGGCGGGCTGCCCGCCCGCAATCCTGCCGGCTGCATGATCGTGCTGAACGATCAGGGGACCGTCGCGGAGACCATAACCAACACCGACATCGCCGGGCCGTGGGACCTCACCGTGAAGGCGAGCGTCACCTCGGCCGAGGTGTTCGTGTCCAACGCGCTGGGCGGTAACACCACCACGAACCACGGCATCCCGGTGACCGGGAACTGCACGGTGGTGCGCCTGGACCTGGCCCTCAGCCCCGCTGCGCCGCCCAAGCTCACCAGCAGCACCGTGGTCGGGACCAACTTCCCGTGGCGCGCGAACAAGGCCGCGCTCATCCTCGCGCCGACCGGCCTGGCCCTGGGGGCCAACGGGACGCTGTACGCGGACGATGCGCTGACCAATTCGGTTTCGGCCATTCCCCAGGCGCTCACCCGGACCAGTGCCATCTCCGCCGCCAGCGGGAACCTGTCGGCGGGCGGGGCGCTGGACGCTCCGCTGGGCATGACCATGGCCCCCAACGGTGATCTGGTCGTGGTGAACGGCAACGACGGCAACGCGGTCGAGATCACCCCGGCCGGCCAGCAGGTCGCCATCAAGACGCTGATCAAGAACGGCGCCGGCGACCTGTTCGGCATCATCACCACCCGGTCGGGCAACGGCCTCATCATCGCGAACGACGGGACCAACGCGCTGGACGAGGTCAACATGTGATCGCGGCCTAGCCAGGTTTAACGGGTTTTAACGGGACCAGGGCGCCGCCGTCGCCGAGAGCCAGTCCGCGACGGCGGCGCAGGCCCCGAGGGTGTCCAACAGGTAGGCCGCGTTCTGGGCGTCGGGCCAGCTGGACATCTTGACCACCACGGTCCGGGAGGCGCGGTCGGCGTAGATCAGCTGGCCGTGGATGCCGAGGCAGACCAGCACCGGCCCGCCGGACCCGGGGATGACCCAGAACTGGCTGCGGTACCAGCCGCCGGGCAGCACGGTCTCGTTGTCGGTGCGCGCGAAGGCCTCGCGGACACCCGGCTCGGGGCTGCGGACGTCGGCCAGCCAGGCCTCCGGGACGACGACCTGGCCCTGGGCCACGCCGTCGTCGATGAGCATCTGCCCGAACCTGGCCAGGTCGCGGGCGGTGGCCGAGATCCCGCCGTCGGGGATGGCCGAACCCAGGGGGTCACAGGTGATCTCGGCGTCGGCCTCGGCCCCGATCGGCTGCCAGACCAGGGCGGAGACGAGATCGGCGATGCGGATGCCGCTGGCCCGCTCGCACGCCCAGCCGAGCATGTCGCTGTCGGCCGACCGGTAGTGGAACTCGCCGCCGTGCGGCCCGGCGCTGCCCAAGGTGAGCAGGAACGGATAGGCGCCCTGCGGGTCGCCGGGCTGCATGGGCCGCCAGCCCATCGAGCGCTCCATCACGCGGACTTCAGAGTCCGGAGCGGTGTAGGTCTCGTCGAAGGCGACTCCGGTACGCATGTCCAGCAGGTCACGGATGGTAGCGCCCGCGTACCCCGACCGGGCGGCCTCGGGGACGTATGTGGTCACAGGGGCGTGTGTGTCGAGCAGCCCGCGGCGGGCCAGCATCCCCACCACGCAGCCGAGGATCGACTTGGACACCGACATGAGCAGGTGCCTGGTACCGGCGGTCATGCCGCCGTAGTACCGCTCGGCCACGACCTGCCCGTCGTGCAGGACCAGGAAGGCGTCGGTGAACGTGCCGGCCAGCACGTCATCCAGCGTCGCGGCGCTGCCGTCGAGCCGGGTCACCGGGGGGTTGCCGAGGGAGAGCGCGGAGGACGGCAGCGGTGCCGCGCCGGGCGGGGCGGCCGGGATCACGTGGCTGGGGATCAGCTCGCGCAGGTGCTTGAACGCCCAGCGGTTGAACGGAGGATCCTGCCAGTTGGCCAGGGTGACCTGTGATTCCGGGGCCGGGGGAAAGCCGGTCATGAGCTCGGGCGTCATGAACCGCACCCTAACGGACCGGCTTGACCGGCCGGGTTCAACTAGGATTCGGGCTATGCCGCTGGAACCAGGCGCGCAGGTTCCGGGCATACCGGTCACCGCCCTCAACTGGCAGGACCCCCCTGTCAACCGCTGGGCGTTCTGGCATGTCCGCGAGATCCTGCCCGCCTACCGGGTCGCGCGTGGCGACGGGCCAGCGCGCGTGCTGGCCTCCGCCGCGGCGCCTGTGGATCTGCTCGGCATCGAGACGGCCCGGGTCGACGGGCCTGCCGGCACGGTCGGCGAGGTCCTCGCGGACACCTACACCGACGCTTACGCGGTAGTGCAGGACGGCGAACTGGTCACCGAGTGGTACGGCCCGCTCGGGGCGCCGGACCGGACGCACGCGCTGATGTCGGTGTCGAAGTCCGTCGTGGGGTGCGTGGCCGCCGTGCTCATCGACCGCGGCCTGCTCGACGCCGACCGCCCAGTCACCGACTACGTCCCCGAACTCGCCGCCAGCGGCTACGCCGGCGCCGCCGTGCGACACGTGCTGGACATGCGCAGCGGGGTCAGGTTCCTCGAGGAGTACTCCAACCCGCAGGCCGACATCCGGCGGCTGGATGAGTGGATCGGCTGGCAGCCCGAGGGGAACGGGGAGGAGCCCCGCGGCCTGTACCGGTTCCTGGCCACGCTGCCCGCCGAGGCGCCGCACGGGGCCCGCTTCCTGTACCGGTCCGCCGAATCCGACGTGCTGGGCTGGGTGTGCGAGCGCGCCGCCGGGCAGCCCATGGGCGAGCTGATCTCCGCCCTGATCTGGGCGCCGATGGGTGCCGAGCACGACGCCGACCTGCTGCACGACGGCCTGGGCACCGCGGTGCACGACGGCGGGCTGTGCGCCACCGTCCGCGACGCGGCCCGGTTCGGCCAGCTGCTGCTGGACGGGGGAGCGGTCCCGGACGGGGCCGGAGGCCTGCGCCGGGTCGTCCCGCCGCGCTGGCTCCGGCAGGGCTGGGCCGTCGACGCCGACGTGCGCAGCGCGTTCGCCGCCTCCCCGGCCGAGGCGGCCTTCCCCGGCGGCTGGTACCGCAACCAGTTCTGGTTCCGGCCGGGCGCCTTCGGCGACGTGCTGCTGTGCCTGGGCATCCACGGCCAGATGCTGCACGTCAGCCGGCGCACGAACACGGTGTGCGTGAAGTTCTCCAGCTGGCCGCAGGCGCAGAACCTGGCCTACCTGGAGGACACGCTGCGCGCGTTCGACGCCGTCGGCGGGGTGCTCGCCGGACGGGAACCCTACGATCCCGCGTTCGGCCGGCGCCGCCTGGCCGGCGTGGTGTCCGGGCTGAGCCGGCAGGGCAACACCGTCCCGCCGACCCCACCCCGGCCGAACGTGATCTTATCTGTGCGGCCTGTACGGCCGCTCAAATGGCGCTTAACCTGGCAGTATACAGACGATGCCGTGGTCCGCGAGGCAGCGGATCCCTGGCGCCAAGGGAGGCTTCGTGAGTGCTACGCCGCGCCCAGCGGACTTTGCCGAGTCGCGGGCCCGCCGTCACCTCAACGGCATCGCCGAGATCCGGACGTTCTTCCGGATGAACTCCCAGCCGATCTACTTCGTGGGGCCGACCGCCTTCAACCTGCTCGGCATCGACCGCTGGGTGCGCAACTTCCAGTACATCGCCTACTACGACTCCTGGGACGGCCAGCACCCCCGGGTGTTCACGCCCGAGAACCGGCCGTACATCGAGTTCGAGTCGAGCGAGCAGATCAACAACTACCTGCTGCGCGACCCCGAGGTCCGGGAGCACCTGCGCCGCCGCGGGGGCGATCCGATGGTCGCGATGGTGTTCTTCGACGAAGAGACCGAGGAGATCTGCCGCGAGCAGGGCTACAACCTGATCCTGCCGCCGGACTCGCTGCGCAGGCGGCTGGACTCCAAGATCGTGACCACCCAGCTCGGCAACGAGGCGGGCGCGCCGTCGGTGCCGAATATCCTCGGCCACGCCGACAGCTACGCCGAGCTCAGCGAGCTGGCCTCGCACGCCGGCCTGGGCAGCGACCTGGTCGTCCAGACCCCCTACGGGGACTCGGGCAAGACCACGTTCTTCATCGCCTCCGAGCAGGACTGGGATGCGAACGCGGACGACATCCGCGGCCAGCAGCTCAAGATCATGAAGCGCATCAACAACCAGGCCGCCGCGGTGGAGGCGTGCATCACCCGGCACGGCACGATCGTCGGGCCGTTCATGACCGACCTGACCGGATACCCCGAGCTCACCCCGTACAAGGGCGGCTGGTGCGGCAACGACCTGTTCCCCGAGGCCCTGTCGGAGAACCACCGTGCCGTCGCGATCAGCCACGTGCGCAAGCTAGGCGACCGGCTCGCCCTGGAGGGGTACAAGGGCTTCCTCGAGGTTGACGTGCTCGTCGACACCGACACCGGCGCGGTGTACCTGGGCGAGCTCAACCCGCGGATCTCCGGGGTCTCCTCGATGACCAACGTCACGGCCGGCGCCTACGCCGACGTGCCGCTGTTCCTGTTCCACCTGCTGGAGTTCATGGACGTCGACTACGCGATCGACGTCAAGGAGATCAACGAGCGCTGGCGCGCCCTCGCGGCCGTCGACGTCTGGTCGCAGCTGATCATGAAGGAGCCCGGCGACGCGGTGGAGCGGATCCTGGCCGCCCCGCGCACCGGCGCCTGGCGCCTGGCCGACAGCGGCACCCTCACCTTCGAGCACGTCAGCAACGACTGGCACGACATCACCACCGAGGACGAGGCGTTCTTCATGCGCGTCTACGGCCCGGGCGAGTACCGGTTCCACGGCGCCGACCTGGGCATCCTGGTCACCAAGGGCCGCATGCAGACGCCCGAGGGGCTCACCGACCGGTGCCGCCACTACATCGAGGGCATCCGGGTCCACTACCAGTCCGAGCCGCTGCCGCAGCCGCCCGCCGTCAAGCCCGTCGCCTACGTCAAGTAAGCCGTTACGCCGCGGTAGGCAGTCCGAACCGGGTGGTTAGCGCGTCAGGATGACGAGCTGCTGGGTCGCCCGGGTCATCGCGACGTAGCGGTCGACCGCTCCTTCGATGCCCGTACCGAACGTCTCCGGGTCGATGAGGACGACCAGGTCGAACTCGAGGCCCTTGGACAGTTCCGGGGTCAGCGACCGGACGCGGGACGTCGCCCGGAACGCGGGATCGCCGATGACGGCGGCGATCCCGTCGGCGTGCGCGGCGAGCCAGGCGTCGAGGATCGAGCCCAGATCTGACGCGGGTCCGTGCACGACGGGGAGGCCGGTGCTGCGGATGGAGATCGGCACGTTGGCGTCGGGGATCACCGCCCGGATGACCGGCTCGGCTTCGGCCATGACCTCTTGCGGGGTCCGGTAGTTGATGCTCAGCGAGGCCAGGTTGATCTGGTCGAGCCCGATCCGCTCGAGCCGTTCCCGCCACGACTCGGTGAACCCGTGCCTGGCCTGGGCGCGGTCCCCGACGATGGTGAAGCTCCGGGAGGGGCAGCGCGGCCAGCAGCATCTGCCACTCGGCGTCGGTCAGTTCCTGAGCCTCGTCCACGACGATGTGCGCGAACGGGCCAGCGAGCACGTCCGGGTCTGCGCCGGGCAATGCGGCCTCGTCGATCAGGGCGTCCTGGAAGTCCTCGCCGCGCAGCATCGTCACCAGGCCGACGCCGTATTCGTCGTCGGCGACCTGAATCAGGTCGTCGATGACCCGGGCCATGTGCTCGCGCTCGGCGGCGACCTCGGCGTCATCGCGGCGCTTACGCCGGGACGCCTGCGGGTCGCCGAGCCGCTGCCGTGCCGCGTCCAGGAGCGGCAGGTCGGACACCGTCCACGCCTGGGCGTCGTTGCGCTGCAGCTTCTGAACCTCATCGGGGCTGAGCCAGGGAGCGCACAGGCGCAGGTAGGCGGGTACCGACCACAGGTCCGCGACCAGGTCGGCCGGTTCGATCAGCGGCCACGCGCGGTTGAGGGCCGTGCGCAGCTCCCGGTTCTGCAGCAGCGACTTGCGGAGCAGGTCAGCCGGGGCGTCATCGTCGTCGTGCTTGTCCATCAGTATCGTGAGCAGTTCCTCCCAGATCTGGTCGCGCGCCTCGTTGTGCGGAGTACCGGGTTCTGGTGCCTCGAACGCCTCGGCCCAATCGGCGGCGCTGAGCCGGATGTCGGACCAGGGGGTCTCGACCGTCATCGGATTGGCGGGCGGGTTCTCGTAGAACCTGACGGCCGGCTCGATCGCCTGCACCAGGTCCGCGGACGACTTCAGGCGGGCCACCTCCGGGTCGGCCTCGGTCACCGCCGCGGCGCCCTCGGCGACGAGGTCCCGAAGGGTGCTGGTCTGCACACCCTCCTCGCCGAGGCTGGGGAGCACGTCGGAAACGTAGGCCAGGTAGGGCTGGTGCGGCCCGACGAACAGCACGCCGCCCCGGCGGTGACCGAGACGGGGATCGGAGTACAGCAGGTAGGCGGTGCGGTGCAGCGCGACGACGGTCTTCCCCGTGCCCGGGCCGCCGTCGACGACCAGAGCGCCGGCCGATCCCGCGCGGATGATGGCGTCCTGGTCGGCCGCGATGGTGCCCAGCACGTCCCGCATCCGGGCCGACCGGCTGCTGCCCAGGCTGGCGATGAAGGCGGACTGATCATCGAGCGCGGCGTGACCTTCGAGCCCGTCCGGGGTGAACACCTCGTCCCAGTAGTCGCTGATCCGGCCGCGGGTCCAGCGGTACCTGCGCCGGCTGGCCAGGCCCATCGGGTTGCCGTGGGTCGCCCCGAAGAACGGCTCAGCCGCGGGGGAGCGCCAGTCGACCAGCAGCCGGCGGCCCGCGCTGTCGGTCAGGCCAAGCCGTCCGACGTATACGGGCTCGGGGTTGTCTGCGCCGACGATGCGTCCCAGGCACAGGTCCAGGCCGAAACGGCGCAGGGTGCGCAGGCGAGCGGACAGCCGGTGGATCTCCATGTCCCGGTCCATCGCCTTCTGGCCCATGCCGCCGGGCGCCTTGAGCTCGGCGTCGAGGCGGCCGGACAGGTCGGCGATCGACTGCTCGAGGCTTTCCGCGATGGCCCCGAACTGCTGCTCGTCGCCGGCGATCAGCGCCGGGTCGGCCTTGCGGGCGAGGCGGTCGGGAAGGTCAAACGCGCTAGTGGTCAGAGGGTTCACGTCATCAGCCCCGTTCCGTATTCTGCCCCAGCCAGCGATTATGCGGCACGACCCGGGTCTTGCCGCAAGCCCCCCGGTGCGCTATAGATTGAAAATGGAGAGGAGCGTGCGTACTCTGCTCTCCTAGCTTTCGGGCTTGGCTTTCGGGCCTAGCTTTCGGGGCGGAGCAGGGCGCGCAGCACGGCCATGACATCCTGTACGGCGCCGGCCGGGGTGATGTCCGGGTCGGCCAGGGACAGCGGGATGCCCAGCCCGTCCGCCGCGGCGATGGTGAGCACCGCGACCTTCTCCGGGTCATACGCGGTGCCGAAGGCGCTCAGCTCGATGCCGCGCCGAACCACCTGCGCCACCAGCCGCCGCCAGGCGGTGTTGTCGCGCAGCGCGTCGGCCCGCATCTCCGCGTCGCGGATGCCGAAGTGCCAGGACTCGATCCACAGCCGCCCGCCCTCGGGCGCGTCCGGCTCATACCCGGTCAGCGAGGTGGCGATGATCCGTTCCAGCTGCTCCCACGGGTCGGCGATGGCGGCGACGTCGGTTTCCAGCGCGGCGATCTCCGCGCTCGACGCGTGCCGGAAGGCCGCCACCAGCAGGTCCTCGCGTGAGCCGAAGTAGTACTGCAGGGTGCTGACCGGGACGCCGCTCTCGGCCGCCACGTCCGCGAAGCGGGTGGCGTCCGCGCCGCGCTCGGCGATGACCCGGCCCGCGGCCTCCAGCACGGCGATCTTCCGGCGCCCGGCGCGGCGGCCGGGCCCGCGGCCCCCGGATTGGCGTCCGGAGCCGCGGGCGGGCACGTGCATCGGGGCTGCAGACTCCAGGCCCGCAGAGGTCATGAGGAGACGCTCCCTTCGCCGTTCGCCGGCGCCGTGATCCCGTCCGCGAAGTACCGGGGCAGGAACCTGGACGTGACGAGCATGATGCTCACGCCGACGACCAGCGATCCGGCGCCAATCAGGAAGATACCGCCTATGCCGTGGAAGCTGGAGTAGCTGCTGGCGGCCGGCCAGAACGACTTGATCGACAGGACGAACGCGCCGAGCAGGGTCAGCCCGCCGATCAACGGCAGGACCCCCTTGACCAGGAACGCGCGGGCGCTGGTGACCAGGTCGCGGCGGAAGAACCAGACGCAGGCGAACCCGGTCAGCCCGTAGTAGAAGGCGATCAGCAGCCCGGTCGCGGAGGCCGAGTCGGCCAGCACGTTCTTGGAGACCGCGGTCAGCATGACGTAGAACAGGGCCGAGACCGCGCCCATGGCGAGCGTCGCCACGGTGGGCGTGCGGAACCGCGGGTGCATCCGGGCGAACCAGCCGGGGATCGCGCCGTGCGCGGCCATGGCTAGCGTGGCGCGGGCGGTCGGCATGATCGTGGTCTGCGCGGAGGCGGCGGTCGAGGTCAGCACGCACAGCACGAGCAGCTTGCCCGGCACGCTGCCCAGCACCGAGGAGGCCATGGCGCCGAGCACGTCGGTGCTGTGCGAGGCCAGGAACGCGGGCCCGGCGTAGGCCAGGGCGGCGACGCTGATCACCGCGAAGATCGCGACCAGCATCAGCGTGGCCATGATCGCGGCGCGGCCCGGGGTGCGCGCGGAGTCCTTGGTCTCCTCGTTCACGCTGAGCGCGCAGTCCCAGCCCCAGTAGATGAACACGGCCAGCAGGAAGGAGTTCGACAGGCTGCCGAACGATCCGGTCCACGGGTTCAGCCAGCCGGCCGACGGGTGCGCATGGCCGGGCAGCGCGTGACCGGTGCCCGCCTTGACCAGCGCGACCACCGCGAAGACCGCCAGCGCGCCGACCTCGATGACCAGCAGGACCTGCTGCAGGCGGGCGGACACCTCGATGCCCCGGTAGCAGACCCAGGTGAGCAGGGCGATGAACGCGACGCCGACCACCGTCACCCAGGCGCCGCCGGCCGAGCCCGCGCCGACGAGCTGGAGGAAATACCGTCCGGCGATCTGGGACAGGCTGGCCATCACGATGATGTCGGCCGCAATGAGGCCCCAGCCGCCCATCCAGCCCGCCCGCGGCCCGAAGGCGCGCGCCGTCCAGGTGAAGGTGGTGCCGCAGTCCGGGTCGGCCTTGTTCAGTTCGCGGAACGCGTAGGCGATGCACAGCATCGGCAGGAACGACACGACGAGCGTCCCGGGGCTGTGCACCCCGACGACGGCGACGATGAGGCCAAGCGTGGCGGCCATGCTGTAGGCGGGCGCGGTCGAGGAGACCGCGATCACGACACTGGAGATCAGCCCGAGCGCTCCGGCTCGCAGGCCCTTGTCGTGCGGAGCCGAAGCCGAAGCCGAAGCAACCGGCTCCGCGCCCTTGTCCGGCGGAGCGACGGGCTCCGCGATGGTGAGAGTGGTCATGATGGGCACCGCCTTCCGCCCGGCTCGGGTGCCGGGCTCTGACAGTACTGTATCGTAATACCATATTTCTGTACAGGTTTTGAATACGGGAATTTGGAGATCTTTTCCGGACGTTGTTTTGGGTACCTGACCGGTACGCGCGGCAGCCGCTGGCCCCCGAGAAACGCTGGAGAGAGATGCCCAAACGGGTTCGTCCCTATGGTTCGGCCGATGACGCCGAGTACGCGGCACTGGCCCGGAACAGGTCGAGGTACGGAAGTGAGCTGTCCGGCGAGCTGGCCAGTACGACCATGGCTCGCGATATTGCCAGCCAGGCAGCCGAGGCCGTGCGTGAGCTGAACGACCTGACCGCGGACGGCGCGTATTTCGCGGGCCTGGATGACGTCCGCGACGTGATCGCGAGCCTGCGGCGGATGAGCCAGGACCTGCCGCGCCTGTGCGAGCAGCTGGCCCGGATCATGGTGGCGCAGCGCGAGGACGCGCACCCCGGCCCGGATCCTGAGTTCTGGGTGACCGACGCGGTTGAGGCGCTCGCCGCGGCCGGCCAGGCCGCGGATATGCTGGCCGCCGCCCTGGCTCAGGCTGGCCAGGCCCCGTAGGTCTTGCCCATCGAGGCCGGCAGAAACGGTCAGAGCTGGCCGTGGTTCATGCCGATCAGCCGGTCGAGGACCGCGCCCGAGCTCACCCGCAGGCCGTCATGCTCGTATTCGCTGGTCACCCACGAGCGCAGGCCGCGGATCGCGCCTGCCGTGCGCATCGACAGCTCGCGGTCCACGTACATGTCGTCGTAGTAGACCGCGGCGACCACGGGGACCTCGTTGGCCGCCAGCCGCGTCGGGTCATACAGCGGGGGCCAGTCGTCACGTTCGGCCAGCAGCTCGGCGGCCTCACGCAGCGGCCGCAGCACGGGATCGGCCTCGATCATCCAGGGGTAGACCATCTCGCCGGTGAACAGCAGGCACGCGTCCCCGTCCAGGGCCGGGCCGGGATCGAAGGCGCCGAACTCGGTCCTGATCCGCTGCGCGGACCACCGGGTCGCGGGCCCCTGGCCGTACGCCGCCTCGTGCAGCAGCGCGTACAGCGGCCCCGCGGCGAAGCTCAGCCTGGCCTGCAGCGCGTACAGGAAGGCGTCGGAGAGGTCGTCGCCCGCGAACGGGTCTTCCAGCAGGTAGTGCAGCGCGTGGCTGCCCGAGCCCTGGCCGAGCATGTTCCCGAGCGCCTGGAACGCCTGCACCGGCAGCGGCGCGCCGTCAGGCCGCCGGACCTCGTGGTCGGCCAGGTACCGGGCGACCAGGCGCGCCTGCTCCGCGTCGTCCGGGTACCGCTCGTAGTGCGCTTCGTTCTTGCGGGCCACGGCGGGATACGTGCGCCGGTAGACGTCGTTGGCGGTGGCGCTCAGGCCCGGCAGCCCGCCGGTGATGAACGCCTCGGCCAAGCCGTACGGGGCGAAGGACAGGTAGGTCACCGTGCAGAAACCGCCGTAGCTCTGCCCCAGGACGCTCCAGGGCGCGCCGCCGGTCAGCTCGCACCTGATCAGTTCGGCGTCGAGCACGATGGCATCGGCGCGGAAGTGCGTCAGGTAGCCGGCCTGGGCGCCCGGTGAGCTCAGCCGGGCCAGGGTCTGCCGGGTGGCGGGGGTGGACCGGCCGGTGCCGCGCTGGTCGAGCAGCAGCACCCGGTAGTCGTCCAGCGCCCGGTCCAGCCAGGAGTCCCGGCCTTCCGGCCGCGGCGACGCGAATCCCGGGCCGCCCTGCAGGAACAGCAGCCACGGCAGGTCCTCCCCGGCCAGGTCCGCGGCGACTACCTCCCGGGCGAACACCTCGATCTGCTCGCCGTCCGGCCGGCCGTGGTCGAGCGGGACGGCGAAGACGTGATCGGTCAGGACGGTGCCAGGCTGGCGGTAGCTGCTCACGATGCCGACGCTACCGCGCGCCGCCCTTGCGGCCTCGCCGATAGAGTCGCCGTCATGGGACGTGTCATGCGGGTGGCCGAGCGGAGAGCGCGGCTGGCCGTCCGGCATCACCTGGCGCCTGGGAACCGCGCCGCGACGGTCACCGCCGCAGTCGCCGACATCATCGGCCTGCACGGCACTGACCCCGCGTCGGTAGACCTGGCCGCCTGGGCCCGCACCGCAGGCGTCGATCAGGCCGCGATCGAGCATGCCCTGTACGAGGAACGCTCGCTGGTACGCATGCTCGGCATGCGACGGACGGTGTTCGTGGTGCCCGCAGCCCTCGTGCCGGTGATCCAGGCCGCCTGCACCGACCAGATCGCCGAACGCATGCGGCGCCAGCTGGCCCAGCGGGTTCAGCAGTCGGGCATCGCGCCGGACGGGGCGAGCTGGCTCAAGGAGGTGGGCGAGGCCACGGTCCGCGCGCTGGCCGCCCGCGGCACCGCCACCGGCGCGGAGCTGGCCCAGGACGAACCGCGGCTGCGGGCGCAGCTCGTATACGCCGCGGGCAAAAGCTACGGCGGCCCGGTGAACGTCACGACCAGGCTGCTCACCCTGCTGTCCGCCGAGGGGCTCATCACGCGCGGCCGGCCGCGCGGCGGATGGACCTCCAGCCAGTTCACCTGGTTCGCTGCCGGGGACCAGGCGCGGCCCGCGGCGGCCCAGGCCCGGGCCGAGCTGGCCCGCCGGTGGCTGGCCGCATTCGGTCCCGCCCGGCCCGCCGACCTGCAGTGGTGGACTGGCTGGACGGCCTGCCAGACCAGGCAGGCCCTGGCCGGGCTGGACATCACCGAGGTCGACCTGGACGGCGCGCCCGGCATCATGCTCACCGCCGACGCGGCTACGGCCGGTTCACCCGGGCCGGCCGCTGCCGAGCCGGCGGCGGCGCTGCTGCCCGCCCTCGACCCCGCCGCCATGGGCTGGCGCGAGCGCGCCTGGTACGTCGGCGAGCACGGGCCTGCCCTGTTCGACCGGTCCGGGAACATCGGCCCGACGGCCTGGTGGGACGGCCGGATCGTGGGCGGCTGGGCGCAGCGCAAGGACGGCGAGATCGCGGTCCGGCTGCTCGAGGACGCCTGCACCGAAGCCGCCGCCGCGATCGCCGCCGAGGCGGGCAGGCTCCGCGAGTGGATCGGGCCCGCGCGCATCACCCCGCGCTTCCGCACCCCGCTGGAGCGTGAGCTGGGGGGGTCACC
>CAVRLA010000014.1:0-281791 GCA_963722055.1 uncultured Actinomycetes bacterium
GCAGGGTGGAACTGGCGCGGACCGGGCGGCTGCTGCTGCGGCGCTGGGAGGAGCACGATCTCCCGGCGTTCTTCGACCTGTACTCGCGGGATGACGTGATGCGGTGGCTGGGACACCGACGTCCGCGGCGCGCCCTGGCCGACCCGGACGAAGCCCGCGAGCGCCTGCGGAGTTGGCACGCCAGGGAACGTGGCCTCGACCTGCCCCTCGGGTTCTGGGCGATCGTCCCGCTGGTCCCGCCCGGGCCGCAGCCGCCGGTCGGGACCATCCCGCTGCTGCCGCTGGCCGATGCCGACGGGCCGGCCGGCCTGACCGAGGTGGGCTGGCACCTGCACCCAGACCATCAGGGCCGGGGCCTGGCCACCGAGGCCGCCGCGGCGGTCCTCGCGGTGGCGGCAGAAGCGGGCCTCGGGCCCGTGCTGGCCATGACCGACCTGGACAACATCCGGTCCCAGGCGGTGGCCGCCCGGCTGGGGATGCGCGACGAGGGCATCACCGAGCGCTGGTTCGGCCTGACCATGCGCCAGTTCCGCTACCTCGCGGACGCGTAGTCGCGCAGCACCTGCGAGTCGCGCAGGACCTGACCGGTGCGGGCGGCGCGGGCGGCCCACCAGAGCGTGACCTCGTCGCCGAGAGCGCGGTCGTGGTGCCGCTGCTGCCAGCGGTCCGCCTCGCCGGCCAGCCAGCCCAGGGTGGCGCGCGGGTCCTGGTCCAGCATGGCGCGCAGCGCAAACCGGCGCTCGCCGATCCGGAACCCCACCCCGGCCTGGCCCGCGCCCTCGGCCAGGCGGCGCCGGGTCAGGATCAGGCCGCTGCGCACCGGGATGGTCAGCAGCTCGACCAAGCCGGCGGGGCCGGTATCCGGCTGGGCGCCCGGGGGCGCGGCCCGCAGCGCCAGCGGCTGCCGCGGGCAGGGCGGCAGAGCGCCGCACTCGGCGGCCAGGGCCTGCCGCGCCAGGTCCGCCCAGCTGGTCAGGGCCGGGACGGCCAGATCCGTCACGGCGTCGAGGTAGGCGGGCAGCCAGGGCCACAGATGCTCCCAGAACAGGACCGCCTGCGACTGGGCCAGCGCCGCCGCGGTGGCCGGGCGCCGGGCGCCGGCCGCGGCCTCGCCCAGCCGGGCGTACAGGCCGAACAGGGCGGCCAGGTGATCGGGTTCGGCGGGCGGGGTGATCCCGATGGCGCGCCAGAAGCCGGCCACCCGGTCGGCGCCCTCGCCGCCGATGGCGCCCTGGGGGCCGAGGTAGATCGCGGCGTAGGGCGGGCAGTTCAGCACGAACGCGTCGGTGTGCCCGGCGTCGCTCACCGGGTCCAGGCCGAGGGCCGGCCCGACGCTACGGGCGGCGGCGGGGCTGTCGGGGACGGCGCCCAGGGCGCGCAGCAGCTCCCAGCGTCCTGCCGCCGCTCGGCTGGTTTCCGGGCCGGTTTGCGGGCCGGTTTCCGGGTTCGCGGTCACGGCTCGCCGCCGCCGGCCTCGGCGGACGGGAGCGCGAACGCCGCCGCGGACGGCTTGAGCGGGCGCATCAGCCACCGGGGCCGGCGGGTGCCGTCGGGTGAAACCTGGCCGGCCGGGCGGGTCTGCCGCATCCACTCCTGGTACACCTGGCGGGCCTTGGCCGTGTCGACCGCGATGTCGCCGTGGGCGTCGCCTGGGTCGGCGGGCCGGACGGTGACGGCCTGGTGCCAGCAGTGCATGCCGGAGATCGGGTCGGGGTGCACGGGGAAGGTCAGGTTCTGGTGGACGCCGGTGTCGGACCACCAGATCCGGGCCGTGTCGGGGTCGGCCGAGGCGTAGGGCCCGACCCGGCCGGCGGCGCGCATCGACCAGCCGTCGTCGCCGCGGCGCAGGTCGACGGTGGCCATCATGCCTCCCGCGCCGACCTGGTCTCTGCCAGCCCGGTTCGGGCCGGCCAGCTTCCAGCGGCCCATGTGGTGGGAGCAGGCCACCACGCCGGGCCGGATGCCCTCGGTGATCCACGCCTTGGCCACGAAGTGGCCGATCTCGGTCTCCACCCGGATCAGGTCGCCGGTGCGCGCGATGCCCAGCCGGGCGGCGTCGGACGGGTGCACCCACACCGGGTTGGTGTGGGCCAGCTCGTCCAGCCACTTGCTGTTGGCCGAGCGGGTGTGGATCTGGGTCGGCAGCCGGAAGGTGGACAGCAGCACGACCTGGCCGGGGCCCAGCTCGGCCGGGTGCACGTGGCTGCGGATGTAGCCGGGCAGCGCGTGCTCGGGCCAGCCCCAGGCGGCCAGGGTCGAGGACCAGAACTCCAGCCGCCCGGACGGGGTGGGGAAGCCGCGGCGTACGGTGCCGTCGATCATGACGCCGGCCGGGCGCCGGCCCTCATCGTCCGGGGCCGGGGCGCCGGTCGGCACGATGTTGGGGCTGTCCGGGGCGGGGGCGCGGGTGTAGACCCGGCCGGCCGGGGTGACGGCCAGGTCGGCGAGTTCGCCGGCCGGCACCTCGCGGTCGTGCAGCGCGCCCTGGCCGCGGCTGATCTCGAAGGCCCCGTGGCGGCGCATGTACTGCAGCGGGGTCAGGCCCTCGGCCGCGGCCCGCTCGGGCAGGCCGGGCACCGAATGCTCGAACATCCAGCCGTAGTACTCATCCACGGTCAGCTTCTCCCCCGGCCGGGCCCGGGACTCGTAGTAGCGCCTGATGCCCAGCGAGCCGTCCGGATCGATCCGCCAGGACAGCTCGGTCCACCACTCGTTCTCCTCCCACACCTCGCCGGGATTGACCTGGCGGGTGTCGGTGACCGGCTCGCCGAGCCGTTCGCGGGCCGCGCGCAGCACCGGCTGCCGGAAGCCGATCCACTGCCCGTCGTACTGCTCGTAGGAGTGCGTGTCGTGCCGTTCGGAGCCGTGGCCCATCGGCAGCACATAGTCGGCGAAGTAGGCGGATTCGTTCCAGGTCGGGGTCAGCGCCACGAAGCAGCCGACCTTGGTCTCGTCGGTCAGCACCTCCATCCAGGACAGCCCGTCGGGGTTGGTCCACACCGGGTTGTAGACCCGGATGAAGTAGGTGTCGAGCGTGCCGCGCCCGTCCTTCAAGAAGTGCGGCAGCAGGAAGCTCAGCTCGTTCTGGGCCAGCGGGAACTCCGCGGGCCAGGACAGGTCCTGCCAGACCGACGGGTGCGGCGGGACGTGGATCGGCCGGGGCACGAACTTGTTCCACGCGTTGGGGAACGTGCCGCCCTCGGTGCCCACCGCGCCGAGCAGCGCGGAGAGCAGGAACAGGGTCCGCGCGACCTGCCAGCCACCCAGGTTGCCCGCGGCGGCGCTGCGCCAGCAGTGCACGGACAGCCGCGTCCCGGCGCCGGCCACCACGTCGGCGACCTCGGCGATCACCGCGGCGTCGACGCCGGACTCGGCCGCGGCGAACTCGAAGGTGAAGTCCGCGTACAGGCTTTTCAGCACGTCCTCGAACGCCTCGAAGGTGACCGGCTGCCTGGGGTGGCACTGCGTGAGGTACTCCGGCCAGTTCCACCACCGGCGGACGAAGTCCCGGTCGTACCGCCCGGTCTGGATGAGGTGGTTGGCCACGGCCAGGTTGATAGCCGCCTCGCTGCCCGGCTGCGGCGACAGCCAGTAGTCGGCGTGCGTGGCGGTGTTGGACAGGCGGGTGTCCAGCACAATCACCTTCGCGCCGTTCTGCCTGGCCTGCGTGATCCGCTGGGCGTGCGGGTTGAAGTAGTGCCCGGCCTCCAGGTGGGCACTGATCAGGTAGATGACCTTGGCGTGCTCGTGGTCGGGGCTGGGCCGGTCGATACCCATCCAGAACTGGAATCCGGTCCGGCCGCCGGCCGAGCACACGTTGGTGTGCGAGTTGTGGCCGTCCACGCCCCAGCTGGCCAGCACCCGCTCGGTGTAGCCGTCCTCGCCCGGGCGGCCGAGGTGCACCATGATCTCGTTGTGGCGGCCCTCGACCAGCGCCCGGCGGATCCGGCCGGCGATCGCGTCCAGGGCCTCGTCCCAGCTGATCCGCTCCCACTGGCCCTCGCCGCGACGCCCCGCGCGCCGCAGCGGATACAGCACCCGGTCGGGGTCGGTGACCTGGTTAATCGTGGCCGGGCCCTTGGCGCAGTTGCGGCCGCGGGAGCCGGGGTGCTCGGGGTTGCCCTCGAACTTGCGGACCTGCCGGGTGTCGCGGTCGACGTAGGCCAGCAGCCCGCAGGCCGACTCGCAGTTGAAGCACGTGGTCGGGACCAGCATGTAGTGGTGCTCCTCGCGGGCCGGCCAGGCCCGCGAGGACAGTTCCACCCAGTCGTCCCAGCGCTCGATGGGCGGGAACGCGGCCAGGTGCACGCGGCTGGCGCCGGGGTAGAACGTCTCGCCCCGCGCCTCGGTGGCCGCGCGGGCGGCCGAGACCCGCTGCGCGATCTCGCTGAGGTCGTCGGTCATGCCGGTCCTTTGCTAGGCGAGCGGGACGGACTGGCCGGCCTGCACGTAGGCGTGCTCGGAGGCGAGCAGCCCGAGCAGGGCGAACGGGACGGCGACCGGGCCGATCCAGGGCGCACCGACAGCCACGGCCGCGCCGATCAGGCCGGGCCAGAAGTACCTGGCGAAACGGCCCCTGGTCATCGCCGCGGCCGCCAGGTGCGCGTGCTCGGTGGGATGCCCCACGGTGATCTCGCTCCCGGCCAGCAGGAGGTGCGTGGCGGCGGCTGCGGCGAGCAGGACCTCGGCCGCGGTCACGGCCGGGCGCGGGCCGAGCCAGGAGGTAAAGGCCAGCGTCGCCGCCGCGCCGGCCAGCACGGCCTGCACGGCCAGGTGCGGGCCGAGCAGCGGGCTTTGCCACAGGTCACGGGCCCGGGCCTGGGCGAACAGGTAGGCGGTATAGCACGCGGTGGCCAGGCTGAGCGGGATGGCGAAGCCCGCCGCCACCTGGCGGAGCACGACCGAGCCGGCCAGCGAGCCAAGCAGGTACAGCGCGGCCGCCGCGCCGTAGGCGCCGATGATGACCGCGCCGCGCACCAGCCAGCTGCGCCAGTGCGGCCGGGTGAAGATCAGGTAGAACCGCCCCGGGTGGCGCAGGTCCCAGACCAGCAGTAGCCCGGTCAGGCCCAGGAAGCCCAGTGCCACCGCGGGCGCCGCCCAGCGGGCGGCCGGGCTGGCCCAGCCCAGCCGTCCGGCCAGCACCAGGAGCAGCGGGACCAGCAGGCCGCCGGCGGCCACGCTCTTGGTCCAGGTGTACAGGCTGACCCGCCAGCCCCAGGGGGCGTGGTGGCCCACGTCGTAGGACAGCAGCGCCTCGGCACTGGAGTTCGCGCGGCCGGGATGGCCGGCGGCGACGAACCCCGGGTCGTGCTCGCCGCCCTGAGTGGCCCAGGCGAACAGCCCGCCGTCGGGACGGCGGGCGGCCAGCGGATCCAGCGTCGCCTGGTGCGCGCCCTTGTAGAACACCCCCGGCCGGGTGCCCTTCTCCGGACGGCGCACGGTGACCGGCTCGCGGTTGATGATCTCGGCCACCGCGGAGTCCGGGTCGTTCAGGTCGCCGACCAGGATGGCCTCGGTGGGGCAGACCGTGACGCAGGCCGGCTCCAGGCCGACCTCAAGGCGGTGCGCGCACAGGTTGCACTTCTCGGCCGAGTTGTCCTGCGGGTTGATGAAGATCGCGTCGTAGGGGCAGGCGGCGATGCACGCCTTGCAGCCGATGCAGATCTGCTTGTCGAAGTCGACGATGCCGTCCTCGCGCCGGTACATGGCCTGGGTCGGGCAGGCGGACACGCACGGCGCGTCGGCGCACTGGTTGCACCGGGTGACCTGGAACGCGCGCCTGACCTGCGGGAACGTCCCGACCTCGACGGACTTCACGTAGGTCCGGGTCACGCCGAGCGGGACTTCGTTCTCGCTCTTGCAGGCCGTCGTGCAGGCGTGGCAGCCGATGCAGCGGTCCTGGTCGAGCAGCTTCACCCAGCGGCGGGGCGGCTCGTCGGGCTCGGACATGCCTTCACGCTACGGACGCCGGCCCCCGGCCGCCTAGTCGCCCCGCTGTTTAGGAGCAGATAATGCCGCTATGCCTGCGATCGGCTGGGCCGCGCCCGACCCGCGCGTGCTGGCGCTGCGGATCCGGCTGCGGGCCGTACGGATGGTCGCGCCGCAGGGGTTCGGCTACCTGGGCCAGGCGCTGTCGTCCGCCGAGCAGGTGGCCGCGGTGTTCGCCAGCGCCCGGCCCGGCGTGGACCGGATCGTGTGCTCGCCGGGGCACTACATCATCGGCCCGTTCGCGGCCGCGGCCGAGCTCGGCTTGATCGACGTGTCCGGCTACGGGCAGAACGGCTCGGCGGTCGAGGCCATCGGCACCGAGCGCTCGCCGGTCGTGGACTACACCTGCGGCTCGCTCGGCCAGGGGCTGTCCGCGGCCCTGGGGTTCGCCCTGGCCGACCGCTTCCGCGGCTCCGACGCGCGGATCTTCACCATGGTCAGCGACGGGGAACTGGAGGAGGGGCAGGTCTGGGAGGCCGCCCTGTTCGCCGCACACCACCGGCTGGACCGGCTGGTGGTGCTGCTCGACGCCAACAACTCGCAGGTCGACGGCCCGGTCGACAGCATCACCACGCTCGAGCCCATCGCGGCCAAGTGGTCCGCGTTCGGCTGGCACACGGTCGATCTGGACGGTCATGACGTATCCGCGGTGTGCGATGCGCTGGGCGCGGCGGCGGCGGAGCGGGAACGGCCGAGCGTGCTGGTCTGCCGGACGTCAACCCGGCACGGGCTGGACTGCCTGCCGCCGGACGCCGACGGGCACTTCATCAAGCTGCCGCCGTCCCTGGTCGCGGCGGCGGAGCGGGAACTAACCGGCCAGCTGGAGGCGCTCGGTGCGTGAGCCGCCCTATCCCACCGAACTCAAGCCGTACGGCCGGGCACTGGTCGAGCTGGCCCGGCGCCGCGGCGAGATCCTGTGCCTGTCCGGCGACCTGACCAGGCAGACCGAGGTGGACCTGTTCCAGGCCGAATTCCCGGACCGGTTCATCCACGGTGGCATGGCCGAGGCGAACATGATGAGCATGGCCGGCGCGCTGGCCCGCTGCGGTTTCGTGCCGTTCGTGCACACCTTCGGGGTCTTCGCCACCCGCCGGCCCTACGACCAGATCGCCAACGCGATCGCCTATCCGAACCTGCCGGTACGCATCATCGGTTTCATGCCCGGCGTGTCGACGCCGGGCGGGCCATCGCACCAGGCGATCGACGACGTGGCGCTGATGCGGGCGCTACCCAACATGACCGTGGTGGACGTCGCCGACGCGGTCGAGACCCGGCAGGTGGCCGCGGCGGTGGTCGACGTGCCGGGTCCGGTGTACGTGCGGCTCAAGCGCGGCGAGATCCCGGTGATCTTCGACGATTCCCATCCGCTACGGCTGGACCGAGCCTCGGTGGTCGTGGCCGGCACCGACGTGGCCCTGTTCGCCAGCGGCATGATGCTGGCCGCCGCGCTGGCCGCTGCCCGGGCCCTCGGTGGGCACGGTGTCTCGGTGTCGGTGGTCAACGTGCCGGTGATCAAACCGCTTGATGCGGCGACCGTGCTGGCGGCCGCCGCCGGGGTCTCGCTCGTGGTCACGGCCGAGAACCACTCGATCATCGGCGGGCTCGGCTCGGCCGTCGCGGAGACGATCGCCGAGGCCGGCCTCGGCCGGCCGCTACGCCGGATCGGGCTCCGGGACACCTTCGCCGAAGGGTCGCTGGACGCCTCGTACCTGTTCGGCAAGTACGGCCTGTCCACGTCGGCGATCGTGGAGACGATCTGGTCGGCGCTCGGCCGGCCCGGCCCGGCACCGGTCGTGCCGGTGGCCGCGGCCGAGGCGGGCGAGTACTCCCCTGTCTAACCACGGGCCTGTCTAACCACGGGCCTGTCTAACCACGGGCCTGTCTAACCACGGGCCTGTCTAACCACGGGCCTGTCTAACCACCGGCCCGTCTAACCACCGGCCCGTCCAACCACCGGTTCGGAGGCGGTCTCGGCGGCGGCCGGTTCCGGCGCGCCGTCGGCGAGCAGCTGACCCGGGATTCCGGGGCGTGCACCACGGCCCGTTCAATATAAAAAAGATTTTCCTGAACGGGCCGTTGTGCACCTTCCTCGGTCCCGGAGTCGGAGGGATGACCATGTCGCTGCAGGAATTCGTGCCCACGCCTCGGTTCGAGCAGTACCGGGAGGCGTTCAAGGACTTCTACCGGATGGAGCGCCGGGACGACGGGGTGCTGCTCGTCGCCGCGCACACGCTGGGCGGTCCGGTCCAGCTCAGCGTGCAGAACCACCGCTCGCTCGGGCAGATGCTGAAGACGGTCGGCGCGGACCCGGCGAACGAGGTACTGATCCTGACCGGCTCGGGGCCCGACTTCATGATGGCGTCGGATCCTTCGGGGTTCGCGCTCGAGGAAGCCGACATGGAGTACTGGGCCTACGAGTACGCCTACAAGGACGGGCGGATCAACGTCAGCGCGCTGGTCAACGACGTGGAGATCCCTACCATCGGCCTGCTCAACGGGCCCGGGTTCCACTCCGAGATCGTGCTGATGTGCGACATTACCCTGGCCGCCGAGGACGCCACCTTGTTTGACCTGCACTATGACATCGGGTCGGTGCCAGCCGACGGCATCCACAACGCGTTCCAGGAGCTGCTGGGGGTCAAGCGCGCAGCCTACGCGCTGCTCACCGGCGAGGCGATCAGCGCCCGGCAGGCCCTGGACTGGGGCATGGTCAACGAGGTGGTGCCGCGCGAGCGGCTGATTCCTCGCGCGTACGAGATCGCCGACCACATCATGACCCAGCCGCGGACGGTGCGCCGGCTGACCACCCAGATCGTCCGGCGCCCGTGGAAGCAGCGGATCGTCAACGACCTCGATGGCGGGTTCGGCATCCAGATGTTCGGTCACATCGCCAAGAAGCGCGCCGTGCACGGTTCGCAGCACATCGCCTCGACCGTGGACTACGTTCGCGAGGGCCGCAAGAACAACTTCGACGTCGACTGAGCGGCGTGGCGCCGCGGCCGTCATCCTGTCCGGTGTCGGGCTGGTCGGCCGGCTACCCGAGCGGGCCCGCGGTGAGCGACGATCGGGAAGGGTAAGGCCGGTACAGTGGGTGATGCCGGAGGGAGACATCGATGCAGCCACTAGCGATCGCTGCCATCACTATCGGCGTGGTCATGCTCGTCGGGGTTACGGTCACGCTGATCCGGGTCCGCCGCAGGGCCACGCCTGGTCCGGTTGGGTTCAATCCCTGGCAGCGGCACGGAAGCCTCCCGCTGGTGGCGGCGGGGCTGGCCCTCGGCATCATTGCGCGCACCGGCAGCGGGCAGACATCCGCCACGCACGAGACCATGTTCGCAGTCACGACCGTGCTGCTTCTCGGTGCGCTCGCGTGCGCGCTGGCGGGCGCGGTGGCGGCCACGGGGCGCTGGCCGGGCCGTAACCGCGCCTGATACCTGGACCGGACTTCGGCGCGATTCCTCGCCGGACTTCGGCGCGATTCCTCGCCCGACTTCGGCACGATTCCTCGCCGGACTTCGGCGCGATTCCTCGCTGGACTCGGCGCGAGTACCGACGCTCAGGCGTGGGGTGCGATGGCTCTGATGGGAAGCGGGGGGCATTTGTTCCCGGCCTCGATCGCGGCCCGCAGGTCGGCGATGACCCGCCCCGGCTCCGCCTTGATCGTGCTGGGCAGCCAGTGCAGCATGTGGATCCCGGCCGCTTCCATCCGGTTGTGGCGCATGGTGGTTTCCTCGTAGTCCTTGGCCCGCATGTGGTACTCGATTGAGTCCACTTCGCCTGCGACCCCGGCGCGCGCGAACCATGCGTCGGGACGGCCGAGGAAGATGCCGTCGAGGGTGTACAGGTCCGCGTTATACACCGGCCGGTCCAGGTCCGAGCGGTCGATCAGGCGTTTCAGTTGGGCCTCGGCGCCGGACCGGATGCCCTCGCTGATCTCGGCGAGGGCCATGCGGTACCAGCGCCTGCCTGCCGATGGCCCCTGGTCGAGTTCTTGCCCTAGTTCCTCGAGCGTGCAGCGACCTCGCTGCACGGCCTCGCAGACCAGAGCTTGTACATCGTTGAAGCGGGTCATCCCGCGCGCGGCGTCGGCGACGGCGCGGGCCAGAGAGGTGAACCGGATCGGACCGGTGGTATAGAGATCCCCCGGCATTCGGGTCGTGCGCTGAATCTGGACATATCCGATGCTTTTCCGGCGGGAGTCCGCCGGAACCAGCACGTCGAGGACGTTTAGGCCTGCGCACCGCAGATTATGCCGCCGGACGGCGACAGACCCAGTGATCACGCTATGCGGGCCGGCGTACAGCAGGGCGGCGACATCCCGTTGGTCCGCGGTGGCCGTCCCAGTCACGGTAAGGTACACCGCCGGCAGGATCTGACGCCACGGGCCACCCGGCCTGAGCCGGTACTCGATGGTGCCGCGAGTCATGCCGCACTCGAGCGCCTGACTTCTCGAGACGACTTCGTATTGAGACCGCAATATGCGCCCGAATTGCTCGCGGTCGTATCCGGAGAGGGTTGGCATGAGCGCAATATGTCACGAGGCTCCGACAAAACCTCCCGCAGTGTCCTGGTTGATGGACCGTTGTACCAGTAAGAGCAAGTACGTCGGACCATCGACCAGGTAAGCACTGTCGCCGCGGCGCGGCGGGTGGGATAGACGAGGCTGATGTGGAGCGTGAGGAGATGGCAGAGGGTGGCGGGTGAGGGAGCGGCGCAGGCGAGTGGGGCGGGCGGGGCGGGTGAGGTAGACGAGGCGGGTGGGGCAGTGGATTGGCGAGCCCGGCTGGATCAGGCGGGGTAGTGGCCTTTGATGCGGTCGCTGGAGGGGTCGAAGGGGGGGCGGAGGTGGATGGCGGCGGGGTAGAGGTCGCCGCCGACGTTGACCTGGTAGGAGCCGCTCGGGCCAGGTCGGGGGTGAGGACATCGCCGTCGGGATGGCGTATGTAGGCCAAGGCCACGCAGCCGCCGAGGGCCTCGCCCCAGGCGCCGGAGGTGACCTGGCCGACCGCGACGCCGTCGCGCAGGACCAGCTCACCGCCCCAGATCATGGCGGCCGGGTCGGGCAGGACGAGCGAGACCAGGCGGCGGCGGGGGCCCTCGGCGCGGGCCTTCTCGACCGCCTCGCGGCCCAGGAACGGGAGGGCGGTCTTGAGCTTACAGGCGAACAGCAGGCCGGCCTCGACCGGGTTGTAGTCCGGGGTCAGCTCGCGGCCGAAGGCGCGGTAGGCCTTCTCCAGCCGCAGCGACTCGATCGCATAGTAGCCAGCGTTAGCCAGGCCGAGATCGGCGCCGGCCGCGATCAGGTCCTCGTAGACGCCGACGGCGAAGTCCGGCGGGACGTACAGCTCCCAGCCGAGCTCGCCGACGTAGGTGATCCGGGTCGCGCGGACCGTGGCGTAGCCCAGGTCGATCTCGCGGCTGCTGCCGAACGGGAAGGCCTCGTCGCTGAAGTCGGCGCGAGACAGTCGGGACAGCAGATCCCGTGACCGGGGGCCCATAACGCCGTAGACGGCGTAGGCGGAGGTGACGTCGACCAGCGACGCGTGCGCATCGGCGGGGATCCGGGCCCGGATGTGGTCCTTGTCGCGTTCGGTGCTGGAGGCGCTGCTGACCAGCAGGAACTCGTCGGCCTTCAGCCGGGTGACGGTGATGTCGCCCTCGTAGGTGCCGCGCGCGTTGAGCAGGCCCGTGTAGACGGTACGGCCGGGCTCGACGGCGACGTCGTTGGTGCACAGCCACTGCAGCACCCGCTCGGCGTCCCGGCCGGTGACCAGGTACTTGGAGAAGCTGGTCTGGTCGAACACGGCGACCGCGGTGCGGGCGGCGCGCTGCTCAGCCGACGACCAGGGCTGCCAGTTCTGCTGCCCCCAGGCGTACTCGATGACCGGGCGCTCGCCCGGCGGGGCGAAGAAGTTCGCCCGCTCCCAGCCCATCTTGCTGCCGAAGCTGGCGTTGGCCTGCTTGAGCAGGTGGTAGGCCGGAGACCGGCGGAACGGCCGGGCGGTGTCCAGCTCGCGGTTCGGCCACGGCACCGCGTAGTGCAGGCCCAGCACCTCGCTGACCCGGTCGTGCAGCCACTGGTTGTTGCCGTTGAAGGCGGCAAAGCGGCGGATGTCGACCGCGGACAGGTCCAGGCTGGGCTCCCCCTCGATGATCCATTCGGCCAGGGCCCGCCCGGCGCCGCCCGCGGACGCGATGCCGACCGAGTTGAAGCCGGCGCCGACGTAGAAGTTCCGCAGCTCCGGCGCCTGGCCCACGATGAACTGGTTGTCCGGGGTGAAGCTCTCCGGGCCGTTGTAGAACATCTTGATCCCGGTCTCGGCCAGCACCGGGATCCGCAGGATCGCGTTGTCCATCAGGATCGCGAAGTGGTCCCAGTCCTCGTCCAGCAGCTGGAACTCGAACGGGTAGGGCAGCCGGTCCGGCGCGACCCAGGGCTTGGCCTCGGGCTCGAACCCGCCGACGACCAGGCCGCCCACCTCTTCCTTGATATAGGTGTAGCCGTCCGGGTCGCGCAGCACGGGCAGGTCCCGGTGCACTCCGTCGATCTGGTCGGTGACCACGTAGAAGTGCTCGGCGGAGTGCAGCGGCACGGTCACCCCGCACATGGCGCCGACCTGCTTGGCCCATTGGCCCGCGCAGTTGACCACCACCTCGGCCTCGACGTCGTCGGCGTCGGTGCGGACGCCGGCCACGGCGCCCTGGGCGACCCGGATGCCGGTCACCCGGGTCCGCTCCCGGATCGTGACGCCGCGGTCCCGGGCGCCGCGGGCCAGCGCGGCGGTCAGGTCGGTCGGGTTGGCCCGGCCGTCGCCGGGCAGCCAGATCGCCCCGGCCAGGTCGTCGGTCCGCATGACCGGGTAAAGCTCGGCGGCCCGCCGCGGGCTGATCAGCTCGCATTCCAGCTGGTAGGCCTCGGCGGTGGCCGCGGTGCGCTTGAGCTGGGTCAGACGATCCGGGGTCCGGGCCACGGTGACACCGCCGCAGCGGCGGAAGCCGGTGGACAGGCCCGTCTCGGCCTCCAGCCGGTCGTACAGCTCAGTGGAGTACTGCACCAGCCGGGTGCCGTTCTCCGAGGCGCGCAGCTGGCCGACCAGGCCGGCCGCGTGCCAGGTGCTGCCGCAGGACAGCTGGCCCTGCTCGAGCAGCAGCACGTCGGTCCAGCCCAGCTGGGCCAGGTGGTAAGCGACGCTGGCGCCGATCACTCCCCCGCCGATGATGACGACCCGGGACCGGCTGGGCAGGTCCTCAGTCATCGAGCCGGACCTCCTCGAGCAGGGCGGGGAAGCTGGCTGCGGTGAAGCCGGCGGCCGCGCCCTCGAAGCGTTCCATGGTCCAGGACCAGAAGTCGTACTCGAGCGGGCTCGCGCCGTTCTGGATCGCGCCCCACAGCGTCCAGCCGTACATGCTGACCAGGCCGAACAGCCGGGCCCGGGCGATCATGCTCCGCCGGGGGCGGCCGAAATAGGCCGTGACCAGCGCGGCCAGGGCGTCGCCGGACAGGTGGGACTCGGCCGCGATATTGCCCAGCTCGAAGCCGGGGTCGTTGTTGCCGGACAGCTCGTAGTCGATCAGCCAGATCCGGTCCCCGTCGTCGATGAAGTTGGCGGCCAGCAGGTCGTTGTGGCAGGGGACCGTAGCCGTCGGCCGGGTCGCCAGCGCCTTCTCGGCCGCGCTGAACGGCGGGAGCAGGTCGTCGTAGCCGGTCGGGATGCGGAAGCCGCGGGACCGGGCCACGGCCAGGTACCCGCGCTGGATGTCGAACATGTCGAAGTCGTTGCCGAACCGCCCGCCTGCGTGCAGCCGACGGCAGGCCTGCGCGATGCGCGGAATGTTCCGCTCGTCGGCGACGTCGGCGCTGGCCAGCGTGCGGCCCTCGATATAGCCCAGGACCAGCAGGCGGTCCTGGGGGCGGTACTCGATGACCGGCGCCCCCGCCCCGGCCGTGGCCGCGGTCACCGAGTTCCGGTACTCGCAGTCCCGGTCGATGGCGAGCAGCTCGGTGCCGCCCAAGGCGATGCGGGCGACGAAGGTCCCGTCCGGCGTGGTCACCTTGTAGTTGCGATTGGTCAGCCCGCCGGGCAGCTCCTCGACCGTGCGCGGCTGCGCGGTCAGATGATCGGTCCGATCAAGGAGAGCGTCGAGTTCTGGTCTAGACCCTGAGGGCGTCACGGGGCCACGGTAGTGCTTTGCCGTTAATGGGTCTAGACAGTAAAGGGCCGCAGCCGTACATTTAGCGCTCAAATGGCGGCTCCATGGGTTCCCGTCGGTCGTACAGGGAGGTTCCCCTGAAATGAGCACTGATACCGAGGTTTCCGGCGGGCAGGAGCGGGATTCCGCCGACCTGGCCGGCTTTGGCTACAAGCAGGAGCTCAGGCGATCGCTCGGGTTTTTCAGCTCGTTCGCGGTGGCGTTCAGCTACATCTCGCCGTCGACCGGCATCTTCACCCTGTTCTCGCTGGGCCTGATCACCATCGGCGGGGTGTTCATTTGGACCTGGCCGGTGGTCGCGCTCGGCCAGTTCATCGTGGCGCTGAACTTCGCCGAGGTGTCCAGCCACTACCCGGTGGCCGGATCGGTCTTCCAGTGGACCAAGTACCTGGCCAACCGGAGCTACTCCTGGTTCACCGGCTGGATCTACCTGTTCGCCGGCGTCCTGACCGTCACCGCGGTGGTGGCCACGCTGCCGCTGGCGCTGATCCCCGCGCTGAACGGGCTCGGCTGGCACAGCCTCGGCGCGGGTAATGCCACCACCTTGCTGCACACCCAGCTCGTCGTCGCCCTTATCACGCTGGTCGTCATCACCATCCTGAACATCTACGGGGTCCGGCTGGTCTCGTTCATCAACAACACCGGCGTGGTGTTCGAGATCCTCGGCATGTTCGTGTTCGCGCTGGTGCTGCTGGCGTTCCACAACCACCAGGGCTTCCACGTGGTGACCAACAGCGCGGGCCTGCCGGTGACCGGCAGCACGTTCCTGGCCGCGATGTTCATGAGCCTGTTCGTCATCTACGGCTTCGACACCGCCTCGACGCTGTCCGAGGAGACCAAGGACCCGCGGCGGGCCGCGCCGAAGGCGGTCCTGTTCTCGGTGATCGGCGCGTTCATCATCGGCGGCGTGTTCCTGCTCGGCACGCTGGTGGCCATCCCGCACCTAGGCTTCGCGGTGAAGAACGCGTGGGGGCCCGCAAATATCATCGAGGCCAACTTCTCCACCGGCTTCGCCACCTTGTACCTGTTCGTGGTTTCCGCGGCGATCTTCGTCTGCTGCCTGTCGATCCTGGCCGCGACGATCCGGCTGTGCTTCGGCATGTCGCGGGACAACCAGCTGCCCATCTCCGGGGTACTGTCCCGGGTCTCGCCCCGCCTGCACACCCCGGTGTGGAGCTGCGTCGTGATCGCGCTGCTGTCCGCGATCCCGTTCCTGCAGTACTCGGGCGCCGGGACCATCGCGATCGCGGCGACCGGCATGATCTACCTGAGCTACTTCCTGGGCAACATCGTGATCATGCTGGCCCGCGCTCGCGGCTGGCCGAGGACCAGCGCGCCGTTCAAGCTGGGCCGCTGGGGCATGCTGGTCAACGTCGTCGCGCTGCTGTACGGCGGGGCCATGCTGGTCAACTTCGCCTGGCCGCGGGCGCTCAGCAACCCCAAGCCCAACCAGACAGTAGCGCCGACCAAGCTCGACTTCCACCTCGCCTTCCTGAATGACATCCCGATCCTGTGGACGGTGGTAATCGTCATCGCGCTGATCGGGGCCCTCTACTACCTGATCACCGGGCGAACCAAGGCGTTCGCGCCGGTCACCACGCCGCCCGGGGACGACCCGGTGGAGCAGGCGGCCGCGGGCGGCACCGAGGCCGCGGCCTAGCCCTAGCATGGCCCCGCAGCCGGGGACTGGGCAGCCGCAGCCGCAGCCGGGGACTGGGCAGCCGCAGCCGGGGACTGGGCAGCCGCAGCCGGGGACTGGGCAGCCGCGGGCGGGACGGCGCCGTGTCCGGCCCGCACTGCGGACCAGCACCCGGCAGCCGCCCGAGATCGTGCGCGGGCCGGGCACCACCGTGCACGCGCAAATTGAGGACTGGCTGGCGGGCCAGATCGCGGCGGGCGCGCTGGTGCCGGGCGACCGGCTGCCGACCGAGCAGGACCTGGCCGCGTGGTTCGGCGTCAGCCGGATGACCCTGCGGCACGCCCTGGCCGAGCTGGCCCGGCGCGGCCTGGTGACCAGGACGACGGGACGGCATGGCGGGACCTTCGTGGCCGCGCCGAAGCTGGAGCAGGACCTCACCACACTGGCCGGGTTCTCCGAGCAGCTGCGGCGCCACGGGATGGTGGCTGGGGCCAGGGTGCTGTCCGCCATGCTGCGCCCGGCTGGCCCGGCCGCAGGGGCCGCGCTGCAGATCGGCGAGGACGGCCAGGCGTACGAGATCCGGCGGATCCGGCTGGCCGACGGGCGGCCGATCGTGCTGGAGCGCTCGCTGTTCCCGGCCGAGCGATTTCCGGGGCTACTGGAGTGCCGGCTGGACGGCTCGCTGTACGAGTTGCTCGAGGTCAGGTACGGGCTGCGGCCGCACCGGGCCCGGGAGAGCCTGGAGCCGGTGACCGCAGGCGTGCGCGAGGCCGAGGCCCTCGAGGTCGCCGAGGGCGCTCCGCTGATGCTGGTCGAGCGCACCGCCTACGCCCGGTCCGGCGAACCGCTGGAGTTCGCCCGGGACCTGTTCCGCGGCGACCGCACCCGGGTCGTGGTATGGACCTCCGAGCTGGCCGGAGGGATCTGAGGCTGGACGCCGGGGCCTGGTACGGCGCAGCATAGCAGTATGGAGTCCGACGCGAGCGAGGTGTCGTGCTCGCCGATCCCGCCGCCGCCCAGCCACAAGCTGGACTGCACGGCGATCCCGCCGCCGCCCAGCCACAAGCTGGACTGCACGGCGATCCCGCCGCCGCCCGGTCCACAAGCTGGACTCCAGCTCCCGGATCCCGCCGCCGCCCAGCCACGCGCTGGACTGCACCGTGATCCCGCCGCCGCCGATCCACAAGCTGGACTCCAGCTCCCGGATCCCGCCGCCGCCGAATCACATGCTGGACCGCTCAGTCATCCCGCCGCCGCCCAGCCACAAGCTGGACTCCTGCTCGCCGATCCCGCCGCCCCCGGCGTGGCGCGAGGACAGGCCCGCTGGCGTATCCAGCGGGCCCGGGACGTAGAACCACGTTTCGTTAGGTCACATTAGCGGTCCTGGCGGGGGCGGGACCGGCCGATAGTGCCGGTCGCGAACAACACGGCCAGGCCGAGGACGGCCACCCACAGCCACGGCCAGGTCACCCACATCACCGCGTGCGCGGCGGCTATCACAAACAGCACGAGCAGGACGAAGACCAGGACCGGGTGACGGCGGCGCCGGAGCGGGTGCGGGTGATCCGGGACTGCCGGAGCCCCAGTTTCCGGCAGGTCCGAGAACAGGCCGCTCAGGTCCGCCCGGGTCTTGGCGTTCATGGCCTGCCCGACCCGGTCGTCGAACTCGGCCCGGTCCAGCCGGCCGTCGGCGAAGTGCTCGGCCAGCCGGTCGGTCACGGCCTGGCGGTCGCCGTCCGACACGCGTAGGTGCTGGTCGGAGTACAGGCCGCGGAACAGCGGCGAGAAACCGCGGGTCCGGGACGAGCCGGCCCGGGGGTCGGTGCCCTGAGAGTAGTCACGCTGCGGAGACATGGCTGCGGCTCCTTACCGGGACCGGGACTGGAGGGACTCGATGAGGGAGCCGGCGATGGACTGGTCGCTGCCCTCGTCGGGGATCAGCAGCAGGCCGGCCAGGTAGAGCGGGATGCCCGCGCCGCCGAAGAGGGTCAGGACCACGAAGGCGATCCGGACGATCATCGCGTCGACGCCGAAGTACTGGGCTACGCCGCCGGCGACGCCGCCCAGCATGCGGTCCTCGTAGGACCGGCGGAGCAGGATGCGTGCGGGCTGGGTGGGCCGCTCGGACTCGGTGGTGGTGTCTTGCGGGTTCACGGTGTTGGTGTTCATGGCCCTAGCTTGCGTCGGCGGGCCGACCCGGCACATCGGGAAGATCCCCGGTGCGACCCTGATCCTTTCCGGGGGTAGTCAGGGTCCGATCGGGGATGATCCGGATACTCAAATACACGCGCGCGGAGCGATGATGGGGAACGTGGAAGAACCGGAACGCTGGCACGGCGACCATGACCCGTTCGGGCCCTGGCCGCGAGGGCGGTTCGGGCACCGGCATCGCGGGCCGTTCTGGATGCGACGGGGCAACGGCGAGCCGCTGCGCCGTGACCCGGCCGAGCGACTGGCCGGCGGCGTGGCCGCGGGCGTAGCCGCCTGGAGAGGCTTCAACGTCACCACCGTGCGGATCGTGTTCGTGCTGATCGCTCTGGTGACCGGCGGGTTCGGCGTGCCGCTGTACGTCGCGGCCTGGCTGCTGATCCCGGCGGCCGGGGAAGACGCCAGCATCGGCAGCCGGGCCCGGTCTGACTCCCGGGGAATCGCGCTGGCGGCCGGGCTGGCGACGGGGCTCGCCTTCCTGTTGTTCGTGGTCGGCGTGTTCAACACCGGCTGGCCCTCCAGCTGGGCCTGGCCGCAGGTTTTCACCGTGGCCGGGCTAGCGCTGATCTGGCGGAACGCCTCTGCGGAGGAGCAGGCCACGCTACGACGGCTGGCCGAACCGCTGGGCGCGGCGGCGAGCCCCGCGCGGCCCGGCCGGAGGTCCGCGATCCGGCTAGCGGTCGCGGGCCTACTGATATTCGGCGGCGCGGGCTGGCTGGCCTCGGCGCACGAGAGCCTGGCCCTGCTGCGGCCGCTGGGCGCGGTCCTACTGGTGATTGCCGGTCTGGTGCTGCTGCTCGGGCCGTGGTGGCTACGGATCGCCCGCAACCTGGTCCTGGAACGCCAGGCCAAGGTCCGGGCGCAGGAACGGCTCGACATCGCGGCCCGGGTGCACGACTCCGTGCTGCAGACGCTCGCGCTGATCCAGCGGCGCGCGGACGATCCGCAGAAGGTCATCCAGCTGGCCCGGCTGCAGGAACGAGAATTGCGGTCCTGGCTGTTCGAGGGGCGGGATCCGGCCGATGCTGACGTGACGTTCGCAGCGGGGATCCGGCAGATCCAGCAGGACGTGGAGTCCCGGTACGGCGTACCCGTGGAGGCGGTGACAGTGGGCGACTGCGAGCTGGACGAGAACCTGAGCGCCCTGGTGGCGGCGGCGCGGGAGGCGACGGTCAACGCGGCCAAGTGGTCCGGGGCTAGCGTGATCTCGCTGTTCGCCGAGGTAGAGCCGGGCTCGGTGTCGCTGGTCGTGCGCGACCGGGGGAAGGGGTTCGATCCCTCGGCCGTGCCCGAGGACCGCAAGGGCCTGGCCGAGTCGGTACACGGCCGGATGACCAGGCGCGGCGGGACCGCCAACGTGGTCAGCGGTCTAGGCGAGGGAACCAAGGTGACGCTGAAGATGCCGCGGTCAGCGGTGGACACGTCCCGATCCGGGCGCCCGTCGTGAGCGGCGCGCCGCGGGTCGTGCTGGTGGACGACCACGGGCTGTTCCGCTCCGGGGTCCGCGCCGAGCTCGGCCGGCAGGTCGAGGTGGTCGGCGAGGCGGACGACGTCCAACCCGCGATCGACCTGATCGCCTCGGTGCGGCCCGACGTGGTGCTGCTCGACGTGCACCTGCCCGGCGGCGGCGGCCAGGCGGTGGTCCAGGCGATCAAGACGATTGATCCGGAGGTGCGGTTCCTGGCGCTGTCCGCCTCGGACGCGCCCGAGGACGTGATCGCGGTGATCAGGGCGGGCGCACGCGGGTACGTGACCAAGACGATCTCCACCGCGGAGCTGGCCGACGCGATCCAGCGGGTCGCGGCGGGCGACGCGGTGTTCTCGCACCGGCTGGCCGGGTTCGTGCTGGACGCGTTCGCTTCCGCGGGCCCAGCCGACGGGGTCAAGCCGTCCTTCGATCCCGAGCTGGACCAGCTGACCTCGCGCGAGCGGGAAGTGCTACGGCTGATCGCGCAGGGATATACGTACAAGGAGATCGCGCGCGAGCTGTACATCTCGGTTAAGACGGTGGAATCGCACGTGTCGTCGGTGCTGCGCAAGCTGCAGCTGTCGTCGCGGCACCAGCTGACCAGATGGGCCGCCGAGCGGCGGCTGACCTAGTGCCTTCGCGGTGACGTGGCAGTTGACGGGCATAGTGCACTGTAATAGATTCCAATGAATGGAGGATAGTTCAGCAGAGCCGGGCCTGTCCCAGGCGGGCGCGCCGCGCAAGACCTGGCACGGGGTGCACAAGGCGCTGGCTGACCCGCTGCGCGTCCGGCTCCTGGGGTGGCTATTCCAGGCGCCCCGGTCAGCGCGGCAGCTAGCCGACTGCGCCGGACTACCCGCTGACCGCCTCTACTACCACCTCGGCCAGCTGGAGCAGGCCGGGCTGATCGAGGTTGCCGAGTACCGGCCGCTGGCCCGCGGCAAGGTCGAGCGGGTATACGCGCCCGCGGAGACCGAGCCGCCCGGCGACGACGCCGACCCGGAGGAAACCGCCGCGTTCCTCGGATCGGTGCTGCAGGCCACCGCGATGGACATCACGGCGGCCTACCAGGCCAAGCGGGCGGGCGGCCGCCGGGAGGTCGACCTGAGCCGCGGCGCGGTGCGGCTCACCGATCAGGCGCTGGCCGAGCTGCGCGGCCATATCGAGCAGCTCGCCGCCCGGTTCGCCGATCCCGGTGCCGACGGAACCTGGACCGGGGTGGTCTGGGCGCTCGTCGACCTGCAAGACCGCCCGGACGCCGACCCTCCGCCAGGGAGCCCAGCATGAATCGCGAGGGAGCCCAGCATGAATCGCGAGGGAGCCCAGCATGAATCGCGAGGGAGCCCAGCATGAATCGCGAGGGAGCCCAGCATGAATAATGCCCCCGCACAGCACGCCGGCCTGGCCGTCCGGGCCTCCGACTCTGAACGGGAGCAGACCGTGGCGCTGCTGCAGCGCAGCTTTGCCGACGGCCGGCTGACCCAGGCCGAGCTCGAAGAACGAGCCGGTACCGCTTACGCGGCGCGGACCAGGGCCCAGCTACGCGATCTCACCGCCGATCTACCCGACGCCGGACAGCAGCCGCCACGGCCGGGCATGATCGTGGACCTGCGCCTGCTGATCATCTTGTTGTGCGTCTGTCCTCCCGCGGGCATGGCCTACTGGCTGCTCTCTCTCCGCCAAACCGCCTTGCTGCGAGCCTGGCTGATCAACGCCCGACCGTGGCAGCGTCTGCTTGCGGCCGCGATCGTCGCCAGTGCGGGGGTGGCATTTCAAGTCTTGAGCTATCTGACCGGAGCCGTCCGCGGCCTGAGCCATCTGGCCGGAGCCGTCCTGGTGAGCGCCGGAGTTATCTTCGCCCTGCCCGCGATCTCAGGACCGCTGCGCAGGACGCGGGTCATCGTGCGCCGCGCATTTCCGGTGCGCGGCTCGCAGCGCTCGCTGGCGGAACAGCCCGGCCCGATCCCGGAGACTGTGCCCAGTGACCGGACGCCTAGGGATGCGTGAACCCGACGATGGCCCACGAGCACACGCCTGCACCGCATGGCCAACCGGGCAAACACAGTCTGATGCGGCACTAGCCCGGGCTCGGGCGGCCCGCGAGAGACTCGGGTACGTCTGGTTCCGCCAGGGACGCGACCCGCACCGGGCTGCCGGACGGCGACTTCGACGCGGTCGTGTGCGTGTTCGGGGTGTTCTTCGCGCCGGATATGGCCGGGTTCGTGGCCGAGATGTGGCGCCTGGTCCGGCCGGGGTGGCGTGCTGGCCGTCACGACCTGGGGACCGGGCCTGTTCGAGCCGGCCAACAGCCAGTTCTGGCGGTACGTGGGCGAGGCCGAGCCGGCCCTGTTCAAGGCGTTCAACCCCTGGGACGAGATCACCACGCCCGAGGCGCTGGCGGACCTGTTCGCGCGGGTCGGGGTGCCGTCACCGTCCGTGGTCGCGGTGGCTTCGGAAGGCCGGCACCGGCTCGATCACCCGGATCGGTTCTGGGACATCGTGCTGGGGTCCGGGTACCGGGCCGCCGCCGACGCGGTGACGCGGTGTACGGGACGGCCCGGCGGCCGCGCTGAGCGGCGCCCGGGGGCGGGCCCCCGGCGGCCGCGCTGAGCCCCGCCCGGGGGCGGGCCCCCGTCGGCGACTGACCCGACCCTGGATATCGTTACCGGGTCCCGGCCGGGCCCGCGGGGGTTGCGGAGGGTAACAGGGGGTTGCCGATTGCCCGCAACGGGCTGACCATAAGGGTGGGCAGGCTGATAACAGATGTGACGATGCCGGTCGGGGCGATCGAGCGCGAGATCGGTGACGCCTACGCCCGGCTGGCCGAAGCGACCGCCACGGCGCGCCACTGCCATGAGCACTACCTGGACGACCTCGGCGGGTCGCTGGGCGCGGCCACGGGCGAGTTGGCTGGGGACGGCCGGGGACTGGCTGGGGACGGCCGGGGACTGGCTGGGGACGGCCGGGGACTGGCTGGGGACGGCCGGGGACTGGCTGGGGACGGCCGGGGACTGGCTGGGGGTGGCCTGGCCGGGCGTGACCTGACGGGCACCGTGACCGCGCTGACCACCGCCCATCCGTGGGCGCTGGACGGCTTCGGCGAGGTGGCGTGGGACCACTATCAGCCCGATCCGGGCGCGCCGGCGCCGGATGGCCTGCGCGTCGGCCTGCTGCGGGCTCCGGGCGGGCC
Organism: uncultured Actinomycetes bacterium; assembly: GCA_963722055.1. Taxonomy (GTDB): domain Bacteria; phylum Actinomycetota; class Actinomycetes; order Streptosporangiales; family Streptosporangiaceae; genus Palsa-504. The sequence goes on from CAVRLA010000014.1 coordinate 22,705, forward strand.
ATCGCTGCCGTTGCTGCCCGCGGTGGCCCGGTTCGCCCGACACGGGCACGTGCTGATCAGCGAGCGCGGCTTCGCCGACGGGGCCAGGTCGCTGCTTCAGGCGCTGGTCCTGCGGCTGGCCACCGCGACCAGGCCGGGCACGGTGCGGTTCGCGCTCGCCGATCCGGTCGGGCAGGGCCGGCACCTGAGCGCGTTCCTGCGGCTGCCGGCCCTGCTGCGCGTGGGCACGCTCGGCGGCGGGGTCGCGGCGCGGCCGACCGAGATCGAGGCCCTGCTGACGAGGCTGACCGATCACGTGGTGGAGGTCACCCAGCAGCGCCTGACCAACGTGTACGACTCGGTGGAGGCCTACAACGCGGCCACGACTGGCGTGCTGGTCCCCTACCACGTCCTGGTCCTGGCCGGATTCCCGGCCGGGGTCAGCGACCAGGCCGCGGAGCTGCTGGCCAGCCTGGCCCGTAACGGGCCCCGGGCCGGCCTGTACATCCTGGCCACGGTGGACCCGGGCCAGGCGATGCCCCGAGGCTTCGACCTGCCCACCCTGACCGCACTGAGCACGAACCTGGGCTTGGACGCGCACGGGTACCTCAGCTGGGACGACCCCGACTTCGGGCGGAGCGCGATCGAGCCGGACCAGATGCCCGCGGCGGCCCGGGCCAACCCGTGGCTGGATGCGGTGGGCGCCGCCGCCAGCTCGGCCGCCCGGGAGCTGCCCTTCAGCCGGATCGCGGTCGGTCCGGAGCAGCGGTGGGCCGGGGTGAGCACCGACGGCCTGGACGTACAGATCGGCGTGGACGGCAAGGGCGAGCCACAGCGCTTCGTCATGGGCGTCCGCGGCGTGCACCACGGCCTGGTCGGCGGGGACGTCCGGATGGGGAAGACCAACCTGCTGCACGTGCTGATCAGCCAGCTCGCCCTGTGCTACCCGCCGGAGGAGCTGGAGCTGTACCTGCTCGACTTCAAGGAGGTCGAGTTCGACGCCTACCTGACCGAGCGGCTGCCGCACGCCCGCGCGATCACCTCCCGCACCGACCGCGAGTTCGGGCTTTCGATGTTGCGGCGGTTCCATGACGAGATCAACCGGCGGGCCCGGCTGTGCCGTGAGGCCAAGGTGACCGACCTGCCCGACTACCGGCAGGCGACCGGGCGGGTGCTGCCCCGGGCCCTGGTGATCATGGACGAGTTCCAGGTCCTGTTCAGCGAGGAGGACCGGCTGGCCCGGGAGGCCGGGCGGCTGCTGGCGGACATCGCCAAGCGCGGCGCGGCGTTCGGGCTGCATCTGCTGCTAGCCACCCAGTCGCCCGGCGGGCCGCTCGCCGCGTACCTGCGGCCGGTCTACGAGCAGATGGCGCTGCGCATCGCCCTGGGCTGCACGCAACCGAGCGTGTCCCAGGCGATCCTGGGCGAGGGCAACGACGCCGCGACGAGGCTGGTCCAGGCGGGGGACGCGATCTACAATGACCGCCGCGGCGAGGGCGACAACCCGGTGATGCGGATCGCGATGCTCCCCACCAGGGAACGGCTGGAGCTGATCGCGGCGATCAGGGCGCTCGGGGACGGCCGGGAATACCCGGCGCCGGCCAGCTTCGACCCCGACGCGCCCGCGGATTTCGCCGCGCACGGCCCGTGCGCGGCGTTCGCGGCCGGGGGCGCTGCGGGTACAACGGGTACAGCGTCTGCCGCGGGCGCTGCGGGTACCGCGGGTACTGCGGGTACAGGGTCTGCCGCGGGCGCTGCGGGTACCGCGGGTACTGCGGGTACAGGGTCTGCCGCGGGCGCTGCGGGTACCGCGGGTACAGGGTCTGCCGCGGGCGCTGTGGGTTCTGCGGGTACCGCGCCTGCCGCGGGCGGACCGGAGCGGTGGCCGACGCCGGGAGCGACGGTGGCGGCGTGGCTGGGCGAGGCGATCGAGATCAAGCCCGCGACCACGGCCACGTTCGAACGCTACGTCCGGTCCAACCTGCTCATCGTGGGCAGCGAAGACCACGGCCCCGGGCTGCTGCTGGCCACCGTGCTCAGCGCCGCGGTCCAGCGCTCCCCGGCCGACGTCTGCTTCACCATCGCCGAGTTCACCCGGCCCTCGGCGCCGTCCCATGACTTCTTCGCCCCGCTGCATCGGCTGCCCCACCAGGTACTGATCGCCGACCGCCGGACGGCGGGGGCGGCGCTGGATGACCTGCTCGACGACCTGGACGCCCGGCTCGCCGAGTCCGACGGGGCCACCCGGCCCGAGCGGTTCTTCCTCATCGCCGGGCTGCACCGCTGGCACGAACTGCTGGCCGAGGGCGACTACGGCCGGGCGAGCGAGACCTCGGCCCGCCTGGTCCGCCTGGCCGACAAGGGACCGGACGCCGGGATCCACGTGGTGGCCTGGGCCGACGGGTACGCGACCACCGAACGCGCGCTGCGCCGGCCGGGCCTGGCCCACTTCGGCCTGCGGGCCGTGCTCCGGGTGCTGACCCCCGCGGAAAGCGACTCCCTGCTGGGGATATCCGCCGCGGCCAGCCTGGACGACGACCGCGCCCTGTACCGGGATACCGAGTGGCCCGCCGAGCTGGTGGAGAAGTTCAAGCCGTACTCGGTCGCCTCGCTGTATTCCTTCGCCCGGACCGCCTTCGGGAACCCGGCATGACTCCGCAGGAAAGGACCGTCGAGCCCGCCATGGCCCCTTCCCCCGCCTCCTCCCCCTACCTATCGCTCCGGCAGGCCGTCCGTCCGGCCATCTTCGCGCACTTCCTGCTGGCCGAAGACCAGGAACGGGCGCGGCAGCTGGCCGCGGAATGCGAGGACCTGCTCTTCCTGACCCGGGAACTGCTGAAGGCGGCCGGCCTGGCCGACATCCTCGGCGCCCGCGCGCCGTCCTCTTTCGGCGGTGCCGACCCCGGGTCGGCGCCGCCGGAGGAGGAGGAGGAGGACGGCGGTGACCGGCAGGCCCAGCTGCTCGGCGCTTACGCAGAGGCCGGCCTGCTCTGGGCCAAGGTGGTGGGCAGCACCATGGCCCTGGCCCAGGCCCTGCTGGGCCGCGGGGACCGGGACGGGGCGCGGCGGCTGGCCGGCTTCCTGGCCGACGCGGGGGAAGACGGCCCGGCCGCGGAGCTGAACATCCAGCTGGGGAAGGCCGTCTGGGACTCCTGCCGCGGGCCGCTCCAGGACATCAGCAACACCATGCCGCCCGCGGCCATCGGCAAGGCCATCGACGCGCTGCGGGCGGTACTGCGCGAGGTCCCGGAGGACTTTCCCGACCGGAACAGGGAGGTCAACCGCTTCCTGCCGCCGCTGGCCGCCTCCGTCCTGGCGATCATGCGGGAGCAGGAAATCGACATCCCGTACAGTAGCCGGGTCGAGCACATCGCCGCCGGCGGGGTCGCGAGATATCCCGATATCGTGAAGCTGAGCCTCGACGAGATTGCCGCCGAATTCGACGGCCTCTGCCATCGGCCTGCTAATCAATAAACAGGAGAACAGGCATGTCCGGGGTTATCAACGATATTGACGCGCTGACCGAGTTCAGGGCCCACCTGCTGCAGTTCAACCGGGACCTGGCGGAGAACTTCGCGACCATCCGGGGTCACTGGCGCGAGCTCGGGGAGGTCTGGCGGGACGACATGTACCGGCGGTTCGGCGAGGCGCTCGATGAGGTCACGCCGGGCATCACCCAGTACCTGGCGGCCACCGAGGCGCACGAGGCGCACCTGGCCGTCCTGGCCGACCGGCTCCGCGGCTACCTCGAGACGGGCCTGGGCACGGGCGGGGGGACCAGCCGGGCCGAGTCGGACCGCGGTAAGTCGGCGTGACGACGGTCCACGCCGACATCGACGCCCTGAAGGGGTTGCACGAGGCGATGGTCCGGTTCCGGTACGCCCAGCGGGAGGTGGCCGAGCGCGGTGGAGACGAGATCGAGGTGACCCGCGCATCGCTGGCGGCCAAGGCCAGCCACTGGCAAGCCCGGCTGGAGCAGGACTGGGCCGAGCTCGAGGCCTGCCGGGCCAGGGGCGGGGAGGAGGCGGCTCCGGACTGTTCGGCGTACGCCCGGGCGGTCGAGCAGACGGGGGAGCGGCTGGAACTCATCCGCCGCTGGCAGCAGCGCGTCGAGGTCGAAGCCGACGAGTTCCGGGGCACGGCGGGCGCGTTTGGTGACCTGCTGGACAGCGGCCTGCCCCGGGCCGAGACTCACCTGCTGGCCCTGATCACGAGCCTGGAAGCGGCCCGCCGCGTCCAGGCCAGCGGATCCTGAGCCGGACGGCCGTGCCTACCCGGCCGGATCGCGACGGTGACGAGCAGCTCCGCCGGCTCGGCGCCGCCTGGGAGGAGGCGGCCCGGCAATGGCAGGACGAGGTGGCCCGCCAGTTCGAGGCCGACCACTGGACGCCGCTGGTCCAGCAGTCCCGCGGCTACCTCGAGGCCCTCCGCTCGCTGCTGGACATGTTCGAGGCCGCGGAACGCGAGACCGAGTTCTAGCCGCTGTTACGACGGCCCGTTCCATATCCGATTTCGGGGTCTCCATCTAAGCGGAGTACGCAGGTCAGTGCTGGCCAAGCTCCGGTGTCGCAGCCGGAGCTCTGGCGCGGCGCTGACCTGTGCTACTCCGGTTAAATGGAGACCCCATCCGATTTAATGGCCGCGGCCGGACCGGCTATCCCCCCGCCTCAGCCGGCGTCGGCGTGCCCAGGCCCGCCAGGCAGGTCGCCGGCTCGACCGCGGCCAGGACCAGGTCCTCGAATACGGGCCGTTCGGCCGACACGCTGAGCAGCGGTCCGCGGACGGGTTTCCCGGTGGCCGGGTCGGTGCTGCTGACGTGCCCGGTGAACGAGACCGCCCGCACCACATCGGGTGCGGTGGCGGTGAAGATCTCGTGCAGCGTCCGCAGCGCGATGCCGGAGATGAGCCGTTCGTAGCGCTGGCCGATCTCGCGTTCCGGACGCGGCACCGGCTCGATGACGTCGCGCGCCTGCAGGTAGCGGTACGCCCGGGCCGGCGGCACGACGCGCCGCGCGGGCAGCTCGAACTCGACCGCGACGTTCCGGTGCTCCGGGTCGTAGGCCACCTGGTATTCGCGCGGGAAGTCGTCCGGGTACCGGGACGCCTTGAGCACGCAGCGGACGAACCACACCACGGACTCGGCCTCACCCGCGGCGAACGCCGCCTGGCGACGGGCGACGTAGGCGTTCCGCGCCGCCGCCCGGCCGCGCTCTTCGGTGACCTTTTGGTGGTACTTGGCCGTGGCCACGGCCAGCGCCTGCCTGCGCTCCGACTCCTGCTGCCGGTGCTCGGCCGCGGCGGCTTCGAAACGGCCCTGCGCCTGCGCCGTCTGCCGGCGGTTGCGGGCGGTTCGGCCCAGGAAACGGGGCAGGAGCCGGCGCCACCCGTCCGGCTCGGCGGGCGCGAAATCGTTCCAGTCCGGAGCGGGACGAGCCACGTCCAGCGGGCCGGGGTCGAAGGGCGGCGTCCGCGCGGTGGCCATGAGCCGGTCAAAGCTCATCGGCGGGAGCGCCAGCACGCTCGTCAACACCCCATCGAGGCTCTTGATCTGCTCCAGCACCTCGGCGGTCTGCCCGTCCGCGGCCTGCTGCTGCGACTCCAGATGCTCCTGCTGGCGGACCTTCTCCTGCTCCTGTTCCTGCCGCCTGCGTTCCCGCGCCAGCCGCTCATCTTCCTGGTGCTGGGCGGCCTGGCGACCCTGCCACTCGGCAAGATTCCCGCTGCGGGCCATGGTCTGCTGGTCTCCGATCATCGCGCCTACTATTCCATTTTCCTCGCCTTGGTGGATGGCCCAAGATTGGGCGGACCGAAATGGTTGGATACGCCATTGCTCCGGACCGGAAAGCTGTGACAGCTTCGGCGGTGCGGACCTGCACAAAGACGCGCGGGTGTTTCCGGCGGCCGCGATCGCTGGGCCGGGCTGAGGAGGGTGCAATGGAGGACAGCAGCGTGGGCCACGGGGAGACGACTCCGCCGGGACCCCCCGCAGTTGCTGGCCACGGGGGGATGACCCCGCCCGCGAGGTTCCTCCTGCCATCGGAGATCGCCGATGCGCCCGGGGCCGAGGACTGGCGGTCCATGTACCCCTACTTCACGCGCTTCCAGCCTGAGGACGACCAGCGCTTCTGGTTCTACAACTCCATGCACTTCCCGGAGCCGATGCCGGCCTTCGACACGATCACCGCCGAGGTGCCCTACAGCGCGATCGGCGCGAACACGGCCCGGGTATTCGTCTTCCCGACCACGCTCGGCATCGAGCACCGGATCGTCAACGGGCGGGTTTACATCACGGCCATCCCGGTTCTTGATGAGGCTGAGATCGGGCGGCGGGCGGCGATCTTCGGCGAGCGGGCCAGCTACTACTACGAGAACTGGGACGCGCTGTACGAGGGCTGGAAGGTCCGCATGCGTTCGCTCATCGATGAAATCGAGTCGATCACCGTCCCGTCGTTGCCGGAGTTCGAGGACGCGTCGGTGGTCTTCGAATCGGTCGGCGTGGCGCAGAACCACTATCTGCGGGAGAACTTCCACAAGTGCATCGACCTGTTCTCCAAGATGTGGCACCACCACACCGAGATGCTGATGCTCGGCTACGGCGCCTACGTGGTGTTCTTCCAGTTCTGCAGGCAGGCCTTCCCGGAGATCAGCGACCAGACCGCGGCCCGCATGGTGGCCGGCATCGACGTGATCATGTACCGGCCGGACGACGAACTGCGGGGGCTGGCGCGGCTGGCCGTCGAGGCCGGGGTGGACGACCTGTTCACCGAGGGCTGCTCGCCGTCGGCCGTGCTCGACGCCCTGGCTTCGCGGGGCGAGGGCGGTAAGCGGTGGCTGGCGGCCTTCGAGGAGGCGCGCGAGCCGTGGTTCAACGTCTCCACCGGAGACGGCTTCTACCATCACCACCGCAGCTGGGCCGATGACCTGACCGTCCCGTTCACGGCGCTGCCCCGGTACGTGGCCCAGGTGCGCGACGGGTCGCTGGGGGCCCGGCCGACCGAGGCGCTGCGGGCCGAGCGGGAGCGGATCGCGTCCTCGTACCGTGCGCTGCTCGGGTCTGACGAGGAGCGGGCCGCGTTCGACCAGATGCTGGGGCTGTGCCGCCGGGTGTTCCCGTTCGTGGAGGACCACAAGTTCTACTGCGAGCACTGGTTCACCTCGCAGTTCTTCGGCAAGATCCGCGAGTTCGGCGCGCTGCTGGCCCGGTTCGGGGTGCTGGCCGACGGCGAGGACGTGTTCCAGCTGCACCACACCGAGGTCGACCAGGCGCTGTCGGACGTCATGCTGGCCTGGGCCGCGGGCGGGCCGCCGCTCGGCGCGCGGCATTGGCAGCCCATCGTGGCGTCGCGGAAGCGGATGCTCTCCGCGCTGCGGGAGTGGTCGCCGCCGCCCGCGCTGGGGCCGGTGCCCGAGGCGCTGAACGACCCGGCGGTGCGCATGCTGTGGGGCGTGACCCAGGAGCGGATCCGGGCCTGGCTTTCGCCGGCCTCGGATGAGGTGCGGGGGTTCGGCGCATCGTCCGGCGTGGTCGAGGGACCAGCCCGGGTGCTGATGGACGTGAACCAGATCGGCGAGATCCGCGACGGCGAGATCCTGGTCTGCCCGGTGACCGCACCGAGCTGGGCGCCGGTGTTCGGCAAGATCAAGGCGGCGGTCTCGGACATTGGCGGCTCGATGTCGCACGCAGCGATCGTCGCCCGGGAGTACGGCATGCCGGCCGTGGTCGGCACCGGCGACGCGACCAAGCGGATCCGCACCGGCCAGCGGATACGCGTCGACGGTGACCTCGGGATCGTCCAGGTCATCGAGTGAGTGCTGGTTACGCGCGTCGGCTCGCCGAGGTCGGCGGCGCGGACAAGCCCTCGGTAGGCGGCAAGGCGGCCGGCCTGGGCGAACTGGGCCGCGCCGGGATTCCGGTGCCGCCTGGCTACGTGGTGCTGGCGGAGGCGTTCGGCCAGGCGCTGGCCGCGATAGATCCGTCCGGCTCGCTGGTGCGCTCGGTCGCCTCGCTGTCCCCCGACGACGTCTCGGCGATCGCGCAGGTGGCGGCCCGGGTGCGTGAGCGGATCAAGGCCGTACCGCTGCCGACCGAGGTCGAAGCCCAGATCACGGCGATGTACGAGGCACTGGATCCTCGTGTGCCAGCGCCGGTCGTGGCGGTCCGGTCGAGCGCCACCATGGAGGACAGCGCCACGGCGAGCTTCGCCGGGTTGCAGGACACCTACCTGGCCGTGCGCGGCGCGGCCGCGGTGCTCGACGCGGTGCGCCGGTGCTGGGCCAGCCTGTACAACGACGAGTCGGTCGCGTACCGGCGCCGTCTCGGGCTGCCCGAGGACGGACTGGCCATGGGCGTCGTGATCCAGCGGATGCTGCGCCCGCGCGCGGCCGGGGTGATGTTCACCCGCAGCCCGGTCACCGGCGACCGTTCCGTGGTGGCCATCGAGGGCACCTGGGGGCTCGGCTCCGCCCTGGTGGCCGGGGAGGTGACCCCGGACCGATTCACGATCAGCAAGGTGACGGGTGAGATCACCGGCCGACGGGTGGGGGCCAAACTCAGGTTGCATTCATTTGGATCGAACGAGCCGGGGATCTCCTCCTCGGCCATGCCTCTTGCGCTCCGCGGCACGCCCTGCCTGACCGATGACGAGGCCCGGGCGCTGGCGTTCGTCGGGCAGCGGGTCGAGGACCTCTATGGCGTGCCGCAGGACATCGAATGGGCGATGATCGGCGATGACCCGGCCTGCCCGCCGATGCACGGCGATCCGGCGGACCGGATCAGGCTGCTGCAGAGCCGCCCGGAAACGGTCTGGGCGGCTCGTTCCCAGGCCCCGGTCGCCACCCCGAAACCCCGAGCCAGCGACCACATCCTGGCCTGGCTGGAAAAGCCGTTGTGATGGACCTGACCAATGAGGATGTGGCCGATGTGCTGGCCCTCCTCGACTCGCTGCCCTACGACGAACTCGACCTGCAGACCGCCCGGTTCCGGCTGGTATTGCGCCGCACTCCCGACGGCTGGACCCAGTCCGTGCAGACCCGCTCCGCGCCGAACATGCTCGATGCGGGCGCGCCGGGTGTGACCGCTGCCGCCGCGGAGCCGCCCGTAGCCGCATCAGGCCCGCCGGGCTCGCCGGGCTCGGCGGGCTCGGCGGGCTCGTCAATCGCCACACCGGCCCCGCAAGCCACACTCGCCGCCGCGCCGGGCCTCCCGGGCGCCCCTGCAACCGCCCCGATGGCCCATCGGGGCGGTTATAACCGGTCCAATGGGCCATCGGGTCGCTCAGGCTCGAACGCTGACGGGGCTGATGAGGCGGAGGCGGCGACTGGGGCACCGGTTGGGGAGGCGGTCGGGGAGGCGGAGGCCGGGAACGGCGGGGCTGACGCGGGTGGAGAGCTGGTGGCGGTGCGGGCACCGCTGCCGGGGACGTTCTACCGGGCGCCGCGGCCGGGGGCGGCGCCGTTCGTAGAGGTGGGGAGCCGGGTGGACCCGGGCACCGTGGTCGGGATCGTGGAGACCATGAAGCTGATGACCTCGGTGACCGCGGGGGTGGCCGGTGCGGTGGCCGAGATCTGCCTGGGGAACGCCGAGTTCGCCGCCCACGGCGCGACTCTGCTTCGCATCAGGGCCGATTAGTGCTGATCATCCGGCGGATGCTGATCGCCAACCGCGGCGAGATCGCCGTCCGGGTCATCCGCACCTGCCGGCGGCTCGGCATCGAGACCGTGCTCGCGACCGCCGAGGCCGACGCGGACTCGGTGCCGGCCCGGCTGGCCGACTGGACGATCAGCCTCGGGCCAGGCGGCCTGGCGGATACCTACCTCAGCGTGGAGGCGATCGTCGGCGCGGCGGTCGCGGCGCGCGCCGACGCGATCCATCCCGGGTACGGGTTCCTGGCCGAGAACCCGCGGCTGGCCCGGGCCTGCGAGGCGACGGGCATCATCTTCATTGGGCCTAGCGCGGAGGTGCTGGAGGCGGCCGGGGACAAGCTGGCGGCCCGGGCGCACGCGGTCGCGGCGGGGCTACCGGTCCTGCCGGGCGGGCCGGTGGGTCCTGGCGGGCCGGTGGGTCCGGATGGGTCTGCGGGTCCAGGCGGGCCGATGGGTCCGGATGGGCCGATGGGTTCGGATGGGCCGGTGGGTTCGGATGGGGCGGTGGGCCCGGATGAGCCTGCGGATCCGGGTGGGTCCGCCGATGCGGGTGCGCTGGCCGGGCGCATCGGGTATCCGGTACTGGTCAAGGCGGTCGGCGGCGGCGGGGGCCGGGGACTGCGGGTGGTCCGGAACGCCGCCGACCTCGAGCACGCCGTCGCCGTGGCCAGCGCCGAGGCGCAGGCGGCGTTCGGGGATCCGCGGGCGTACCTGGAGCGGTACGTCTCCCCCGCCCGGCACGTCGAGGTGCAGCTGCTCGGCGACGGCCAGAACGTGATCCACGTCGGCGACCGGGACTGCTCGGTGCAGCGGCGGTATCAGAAACTCGTGGAGGAGGCACCAGCGCCGCTGCTCGGCGAGACGCTGCGGGTCAGCATGCGGGTGGCGGCCGTCGCCCTCGGCCTGCAGCTGAAGTACCAGGGCCTGGGGACCGTCGAGTTCCTGGTCGACACGCAGCGGGCGGCGTTCTACTTCCTCGAGCTCAACGCCCGGATCCAGGTCGAGCACCCGGTGACCGAGGCGGTCACCGGCCTGGACCTGGTCGCGGAGCAGATCGCGATCGCGGAGGGACGAAGGCTGCGGCTGTCCCAGGCCAGCGTGGGCTTCGGCGGGCACGCGATCGAGTGCCGGATCAACGCCGAAGACCCCGCGGACGGATTCCGGCCGAGCCCTGGGACCGTGACCAGCGCGGTGTTCCCGGCCGGGCCCGGCATCCGGGTCGACACGCATATCCAGGCGGGCTCGGCCGTGCCACCGCAGTACGACAGCCTGCTGGCCAAGCTCGTAGTCAGCGGCGCCGACCGGGCACAGGCGCTGGCCCGGCTGCGCAGCGCGCTGGCCCGGTGCCAGGTCGACGGGGTGGCGACCACCCTGCCGATGCTGTCGAGGATGGTCGACGATGGAGAATGGGCAGCGGGCGGGGTCGATAGCGGATGGCTGGAACGGGGCCGGACGCGATGGCTGAGGGCGGTGGGACCGGTGGCTGAGGGCGGTGGGGCTGGTGGCTGAGGTGCAGTTGGTGGACGTGTCGCTACGGGACGGGAACCAGAGCCTGTGGGGTGCGACCGGGCTGCGGACGGAGCACATCCTCCAGATAGCCCCGGTGATGAACCGGATCGGGTTCCGGGCCCTGGACTACTTGTCGAGCACGGCCATGGGCGTGGCGGTACGGACGCACCGGGAGGATCCGTGGCAACGGATCCGGCTCACCCGCGCTGCGATGCCGGACACGGCGCTGCAGTTCATTGGCACCGGGTTCCGCTTCATCTCCTGGGAGCGGGCGCACCCGGACGTGATGCGGCTCGTCTACCAGCGGCTGGTCGCGGCCGGCATCTCGCGCTTCGTGGTGCTCGACCCGACGCACGACATGAGCGCGGTCCTGACCACCGCGCGGATGATCCGGCAGGCCGGCGGCACCGAGATCATCGCGGCGCTGACCTACACGGTCTCGGCCGTCCACGACGACGCGTTCTACGCCGGGATCGCCGGGCAGGTCGCCGCGTCGCGGGATATCGACCGCGCCTACATCAAGGACCCGGCCGGGCTGCTGACCCCGGAGCGGGCCCGCACGCTGATCCCCGCGGTCCGGGCGCGGCTGGCGGGCAAGCCGCTGGAACTGCACGCGCACGGCACGATCGGGCTGTCGCCGCTGGTCTACCTGGCCGCACCGGACCTGGGCGTGGAGGTGCTGCAGGTGGCCTGCGGTGCGCTGGGAGACGGGTCCTCGCTGCCCGACGCCGAACGCACGGTGGCGAACCTGCGCGAGCTGGGGCATACGGTGACCGTGGATGACCGGCTGCTGGCCCAGGCGGCCCGCTATTTCGACCGGCTCGCCGCCGCGGAGTCGCTGCCACCCGGGCAGCCGCGACCGTACGACGCGGCGTTCACCCGGCATCAGCTGGCCGGCGGGGTGCTGACCACCCTGCGGCGGCAGCTGGCCGAGATCGGGCTGGAGGACCGGTTCGAGGCGGTGATCGAAGAGGTGACCCAGGTCCGGGCCGAGCTCGGCTACCCGATCATGGTCACGCCGTTCCCGCAGATGGTCATGGGGCAGGCGTTGTTCAACGTGCTCAGCGGCGCGCGGTATGCGGTGGTCCCCGATCAGGTGATCAGGTACGTGCTGGGCAGCTTCGGCAAGCCGACCGCGGATGTCGAGCCGTGGGTCCTGGACCGCATCCTGGACCGGCCGCGCGCCCGCGAGCTGGCCGCCGAGCCGCCGCCCCCGTCCGTGGCCGAGCTGCGGCAGCGGCTGCCGCGCGGGATCACCGACGAGGAGCTGCTGCTGCGGTTCGGGATGCCAGGCGAGGAGGTGGACGCGATGCTCGCCGCCGCGCCCGCCGCGCGGCACTACCATCCCGAGGTCCAGCCCGTCCTGCGACTGCTGCGCGAACTCGGCACGCGCCCGCCGGTCACCCGGCTGGTGGTGGAAAAGCCCGGCTTCCGCCTCGAGCTGCGGGGGGTCAGCGGTGCCAGATCCTGATCCGCTGGCCCGGCTGCGGGACGTCCGGGGCTTCGTATTCGACATGGACGGCACGCTGGTGCTCGGCGACCGGCACAACCACGGGCTGCGGCCGTTGCCGGGCGCGGTGGAGATCACCAGCTGGGCCGAAGCCCGCGGACTGCCGTTCGTGGTGTTCACTAACGGGACGACGCGGACGCCCGCCCGGCTGGCCGGGATCATGCGGGAGATCGGCTTCGGCCTGCCCGACGAGGCGATGATGACGCCGGCCAGCAGCGCCGTCCGGGTGCTCGGCGGTCACGGGCATCGGCGCGTGATGGTGCTGGGCGGGCCCGGGCTCACCGAGCCGCTGGCCGAGGCCGGGTTCGAGGTGGTGCCGCCGGCGGCCGGGATGGCGGCGGACGCGGTGCTGGCCGGCTGGTTCCCCGAGTTCACCATGCCCGCGCTGGAGGCCGCCTGCCACGCGGTCTGGGGCGGGGCCGAGCTGTACAGCTGCTCGCAGACGCCGTTCTTCGCGGTAGACGGCGGCCGGGCGCTCGGCACCTCCCGGGCCATCTCGGCCATGATCACGTCGCTGACCGGGTGCCGGCTCCGGGTGGTCGGCAAGCCGTCGCTGGACGCGCTGCGCAGCGCGGCGGACCGGCTCGGGGCCCGGCCGACAGAGCTGGCCGTGGTGGGTGATGACCCCGAGCTCGAGGTGCCGATGGCGCACCGAGGCCGAGCACTGGCCATCGCAGTCGGCACCGGCTTGGGCGGCCCGGGCGCCTACGACAGCCTGCCCGCTTCCCGTCGGCCGCACCTGCAGGTGCGGGGCGTTGATGAGCTACTGGTGATCTTGACTCGTGAGGAGGCCATGCGATGAATGACGCGGTACCGGAGCTGGACACCGAGCGCCTGACCTGGATGTACCGGCAGATGCTGCGGATCAGGGAGTTCGAGGAACGGGTCAAGGCGACGTTCACCGAGCACCCGGGCGTGATCCGTGGTCACACTCACCTGGCCGACGGCGCGGAGGCGTCGATCGTCGGGTCGCTGGCCACGTTGCGCCCAGGCGACCAGGTGATGGCCACCTACCGGTGCCATGGCTATCCCCTGGTCCTGGGCAGCGATCCGAACGCGATGATGGCCGAGATCTACGGGCGGGCCACCGGGTTGTGCGGCGGCTACGGCGGCTCGATGCACCTGGCCGATCCCGAGCGCGGGTTCCTGGGCACGTCCGGGATCGTCGGGCAGGGCATCCCGCAGGCCACCGGCGCCGCGTACGCAGCGCAGATCCGCGGGCAGGGACAGGTGGTGCTGTGCTTCTTCGGCGACGGCGCGTCCAAGCAGGGCGCGTTCGCCGAGGCGCTGAACCTGGCCTCGCTGTGGAAGCTGCCGATCGTCTACGTGCTGGAGAACAACTCCTACAACGTGGTCACCCGCGTGGAGCAGGAGGACGCGAACGCCGCAGCGGGCGAACCGCTGTCGGTCAAGGCCAAGGCGTTCTCGATGCCAGGGGTCACGGTCGACGGCGGGGACCCGTTGCCGGTCTACGAGGCCGTGGGCGCGGCGGTGGCCCGGGCCCGCTCGGGAGCCGGTCCGACGCTGGTGGAGTCGAAGCTCTACCGGCTGAGCGCGCACGGCAACATCATCGCCCCGCCCGGCGTGCCGCTGCACTTTCCCGAGCACGAGGCGGTCGCAGTGTTCGGAGCGCCGGAAGAGTACGAGGCGGCCCGGCGCGCGGACCCCCTGCTGCGGATGCGGGACCGGGTAATCGCGGCCGGCGCGCTCGACGCAGGCGCGGCGGACGCGATGGCGGCCTCAGTCCGGGAGGAGATGCGCGCGGCCGTCGACTTCGCCCTGGCCAGTCCGTATCCCGCGCCCGATGAGGCGCTGCGCCACGTCTACGCGTTATCGAGAGGCGGTCATCATGGGCAGGCAGCTTGCCTACATCGCGGCGATCAACGAGGCCATTAGCCAGGATGGGGGTCTCCATTTAACCGGAGTAGCACAGGTCAGCGCCGCGCCGAGAGCAACCGGCTGAGCCGACACCCTGGAGCTGTGGCCAGCACTAATGTCGGCTACCTCCCACGCGTAGCTCCGCTTAGATGGAGACCCCGGAGCCAGGAAATGGCCCGGGACGCCAGCGTGCTGTACTTCGGGCAGAACATCGCCACCACCGAGAACGACGAGTTCCTCAAGGCCTTCGGCTCTGACCGGGTGCGGGTCACCCCGATCTCGGAGACCGCGGAAATCGGGATGGCGGTCGGGGCCGCGCTGGCCGGGTACCGGCCGGTGGTCGAGCTGTACATGGCCGAGTTCATGCTCGTGGCCATGGACCAGGTGGTGAACGAGGCGCCGCGATTCCGGTACATGAGCGGCGGCCGGGTCACGGTCCCGCTCGTCCTGAAGGCCGGGTACGGGTTCACGGCCGGCTGGGCCGGGCAGCACACCGGGTCGATCTACGGCATGTTCACCGGCGTGCCCGGGCTCAAGGTGGCGCTGCCAGCCACGCCGGCCGACGCCAAAGGCCTGATGGCCACGGCCATCCGGGACGACAACCCGGTGTGCTTCTTCCACCACTACCTGCTGACGCTGGAGGAAGGCGAGGTACCGGAAGGGGAGTACCTGGTGCCATTCGGGCAGGCGGACGTGCGGCGGGCCGGGGACGACGTCACGATCGTGGCCACCGGCTGGATGGTGGGTAAGGCGCTGGCGGCAGCGAACGCCCTGGCGGCCTCGGGGGTCGAGGCGGAGGTGATCGACCCGCGCACGCTGGTGCCGCTGGACCTGGCTACCATCCTGGACTCGGTACGGAAAACCGGCCGGCTGGTGCTGGTGGACCAGGCCACCCGGCACGCCTCCGCGGCCGCGGTCATCGCCGCTGAGGTGGCCGATCACGGGTTCGCCACCCTGAAGGCGCCGGTCAAGCTGGTCACCGCGCTGGATGCCACCGTCCCCTACAGCCAGCCGATGGAGGAGTACATCCTGCCCGACGAGTCGAAGATCGCCGAGGCGGTCCGGGCGGTGCTTCCATGAGCGAGGCTCAGCACGGAGGCGAGCGCAACGATATCCTCAGCTTCCCGTGGCCGTACCGGCGGATCGCGACCGAGGAGGCGTTCTCGCTGCCCGAGGTGTATGAGGCGATGCGCGGCTGGGCGGCGACCGCGGATCCGGCCGAGCCGGACCAGGACTTCTGGGACTTCGTCTGCACCCAGGACACTCCGGGGCTGCACCGGGTGCGGCGGCAACTGCTCGACCTGGAGGACGAGCGGCTGGAGATCATGGACGCGAACGGCGTGGACGTGCAGCTGCTCTCGCTCACCGCGCCGGGCGCGATCACGACCAGCCGCATGAACTGGGCGCCTGTGCTGCGCTTCTGCATCGAGGCGGTCGGCGCGGACAACATCATGTTCGCGATCGACTACCCGTACCAGACCGCCGAGGGCGCGGTCCGGTTCCTTGACGAGGCCGAGATCTCCGACGAGGACCGGCGGAAGATCTATCACCGCAACGCCGAGCGGATCTTCGGGATCCCGGACGGCGATGAGCCAGCGTGAGCGAGGGCCAGAACATGCGGGCGGTGGGGTTCACCGAGTTCGGGGGACCCGAGGTGCTGGGGATCGTGGCGCTGCCGGTGCCGTCGCCGGGACCCGGCCAGGTGCGGGTGCGGGTGGCCGCGGCGGCGGTGAACCCGACCGATCTGGCGTTCCGGGCCGGCGTGCACCGGTCCATGCCGGCCGGGATGCAGCCGCCCTACGTGCCCGGGATGGACCTGGCCGGGGTGATCGACGCGGCGAACGCGGCCGGTGACTGGCGGGCCGACGACCAGGTGATGGCGGCGGTCTCGCCGTGGGTGGCAGGCGGCGGGGCGCAGGCGGAGTACGTCGTGGTGGACGCGGACGCGCTGGCCCGGATACCTGCGGAGATCGGCCTGCATGCCGCCGCCGCGCTGCCGATGAACGCGCTGACGGTCCGGGCCGCCCTGGACGAGCTGGCCCTGCACCCGGGACAGACGCTGGGGATCACCGGCGCGGCCGGCGTGGTCGGCGGGTACGCGATACAGCTCGGGCGGGCCGAAGGACTGCGGATCGTCGCGGACGCCGGCGCCGCCGACGAGGCCCTGGTGCGCGACCTCGGCGCGGACGCCGTGGTGGCACGCGGCCCGGACGTGGCGGCTCGGATGCGCCAGGCGGTGCCCGGCGGGGTGGACGCGTTGCTGGACGCGGCGGTCATGGGCGCGCCGGTACTGGCCGCGGTGCGAGACGGCGGGCAGGTCATCGCGGTCCGCTCGTTCGCCGGACAGACCGAGCGCGGGATCACCGTCTCTCAGGTCCTGGTATCCCGCCACCTGCACGAGGCGGACCGGCTGGCCCGGCTCGCGAAGCAGACCGCCGAGGGCGTGCTCACGCCACGGGTGGCGGACGTGCTGCCCGCCGAGCAGGCGGCGCAGGCGCACCGCCGGTTCGCGGCGCACGGGGTGCGCGGCCGGTTGATACTGGCGTTTTGACCAGATCCGGCGATCGGCACTCCTGAATATTGATCCGCCTGCTACCGTTTGATACAAGAGTCATACACAGCGTTACGACAAGGCCTTTCGTGGGTAGAGCGGGTGATTCGTGCGTATCTTCCGGGTCCTCTTCACGGCCGGGATCGTGGTTTCCGCGGCCTCCGCGGGCCTGGTCACGGCCATGGCCACGGGCCCGGCGGCCAGCGCGGCAGGCGCGTCACGTGCGGCCAGCACGGCACATACGGCTAGTGCGGCAGGCCCGGCTAGTGCGGCAGGCCCGGCCAGCACGGCTAGTGCGGCAGGCGCGGTCAATTACGTGGCGCTCGGCGATTCCTACAGCTCAGGGGTGGGCGCCGGGGGCTACATCTCGTCCAGCGGGAGCTGTGAGCGCAGCGTCAACGCCTATCCGGAGCAATGGGCCGCTGCCCACGCTCCGGCCACCTTCGTCTCGGTGGCCTGCTCGGGGGCGGGCACGGCCGACGTCCTGGCCAGCCAGGTATCGGCGCTGAGCGCCAGCACCACGCTGGTCAGTATCACGATCGGCGGTAACGACGCGGGCTTCTCCCACGTCATGGAGACCTGCGTGCTCGCCCCGACCAGCTCGTGCCTGAACGCCGTCGCGGCCGCCGAGGCCTTCATCACCAGCCAGCTGCCGACCCGGCTCGACACCACCCTGCACACCATCGCGACCGACGCGCCGAACGCGAAGGTCATCGTGCTCGGCTACCCGGACCTGTACGACCTGTCCAAGTCCGGCACCTGCATCGGGTTGAGCACCAGCGACCGTACCGCGCTCAACCAGGGCGCGGATGAGCTCGACGCGGCCCTGCAGGCCGCCGCGCAGGCCAATAACGACACGTTCGCGGACGTCCGCGACCGGTTCGGCGGGCATGTGATCTGTGACTCCGGCAGCTGGCTGCACGCGGTGAACATCTTCGCGATCAGCTCGTCCTACCACCCCACCGCCGCCGGGCAGGACTTCGGTTACCTGCCCGCCTTCACCGCCGCGGCCGGGTGACCAACCGAAGGCGGGCTGACATCCTGGTGGGGTGAGCGAACGGTACCTGTTCCGGACGCCGACCGGCCGCCCGCAGGACCGGGGCGCGTCGCCGCCCCGGTACCGGCGGGAGACCGGGCCGGACGGCATGATCATCGAGCGGGACGTACCGGTGCCGGTGCGGGGCGGGGTGACCGTCTACGCCGACGTGTTCCGGCCGGCCGACGAGCGTCCCGCTCCCCCGCTGATCGCCTGGTCGCCGTACGGCAAGCACGCCGGGCCGCAGCTGCCGGAGCGGTACCCGGACGGCGGGGTGGCGCCCGGCCAGCTGTCGCGGTACGCGGCCTTCGAGTCCCCCGACCCGGTGCACTGGACGGCGCGGGGGTACGCGGTGGTGAACGCCGACATCCCCGGAACCTGGTTCTCCGGCGGCGACGCCACGTTCCTGTCCCCTGAGGAGGCGGCGTGCGGGCATGACTTGATCGAGTGGGCGGGCACGCAGAGCTGGAGCAACGGCCGGGTGGGCCTGTCCGGGGTCTCCTACCTGACCTCGAGCCAGTGGACGATCGCCGCGACCCGCCCGCCGCACCTGGCCGCGATCAACCCGTGGGAGGGGTGGAGCGACACCTACCGGGAGGTGGCCAGGCACGGCGGCATCCCGGAGACCTACTTCTGGCCGTACATCGGGGAACGCTGGGGCTACGGGACCGGCCGGATCGAGGACCTGGGCGCCGAGACGGCCGCGCATCCGCTCTTCGACGACTTCTGGGCGTCCAAGGCGGCGCCGCTGGGTCAGATCACCGTGCCGGCCTACGTGGTGGCGAGCTGGTCGGATCAGGGCCTGCACACCCGGGGCACGTTCGAGGGGTTCGCCCGGATCGGCTCGGAGCGCAAATGGCTGGACGCGCACGGCGGGAAGAAATGGGGCTACTACTACAGCGCCGACGGCCTGCGGCGCCAGCAGGCGTTCTTCGACCACTTCCTGCTGGGCCGGGACACCGAGATCAGCGACTGGCCGCGGGTCCGCTACCAGGTCAGGGAGCGCGGGCACGAAGGGACGTGGAAGACCGCGGACGACTGGCCCGTGCCCGGCACGTCGTTTCAGCCGCTGTACCTGGACGCGGCCGCGGGCACGCTGACCCGGGCCCGGCCCGGCGCGGCCGCCACGGTTTCCTACGACAGCGAACAGGCCGGGCGTGGGCGCGGCCGGGCCACGTTCGACTTCCGCTTCGAGGCGGCCACCGAGCTGGTCGGCGGGATGAAGCTCAAGGTCTGGATGTCCGCGCCAGAGGCGCCGGACCTGGACGTGTTCGTGGCGGTGCAGAAGCTGGACGCCTACGGGGACCTGATCGGGTTCCCGTTCTACGCGGTGTTCGAGGATGGACCGGTGGCGCTCGGCTGGCTGCGCGCGTCCCACCGAGAGCTCGACCAGGAGCGCTCGCGGCCGTGGCAGCCGGTGCTCGCGCACCGGCGGGAGCTTCCGCTCGCCGCGGGCCAGATCGTCCCGCTGGAGGTCGAGATCCTCCCGTCGGGCACGCTGTTCCGGCCGGGCGAGACGCTGCGGCTCGTCATCCAGGGCCGGGACGTGTACCGCTACCCACGGCCGCTGATCCAGGCCTGGCACGACGACTCGGTGAACCGCGGCCCGCACGTCATCCACGCCGGCGGCGAATACGATTCGCACCTGCTCGTGCCCACGCTCTTGGCTGACGATCGTGCCCTGTTAGGGTGCGTGCGTGAGCGGCATCTTGTTCGATCGCGCCCGCTCCAGCCCGGATCCGCGCTGGGGCACGATCGGCGAGCTGGTCCGCGAGGCGGCGCAGCGGTCCGGCGACCGGGAGTTCCTCCGCTTCCCCGGGGTGTCGCTGACCTTCGCCGAGGTGCACGAGGCCAGCAGCCGGCTGGCCCACGTCCTGGTCGCGCACGGGATCCAGCCCGGCGACCGGGTCGCGATCATGCTCGGCAACATACCGGAGTGGCCGCTGAGCTGGTTCGCGATCGGTAAGGCCGGCGCGATCGCGGTGCCGGTCAACGCACGCTACCGGGACTCTGACCTGGCCTTCGTGCTCGCCGACTCCGGTGCGGTACTGGTGCTGACCTCCGACGAGCACGCCGGCCTGGTGCGGGCGGTCGCCGCCACGGTCGGCCCGGTCCGGGAGGTGCTGACGGCCGCGGAACTGGCCCGGGAACTGGCTGACGCGCCGCTGGGTGACCCCGCGGTAGCGCTGGAGCCGTCCGCCATCGCCAACTTCCAGTACACCTCGGGCACCACCGGCTTCCCGAAGGCGTGCATGCTCTCGCACGGCTACTGGCTACGGACCGGCTGGCTGACCGCGATCGAGGCCGAACTGCGGGCCGATGACGTCATGCTGATGGCTCAGGCGTTCTCCTACATGGACCCGCAGTGGGCCGCGCTGATGTGCCTGATGGGCGGCTGTCCGCTGGTGGTGCTGCCCCGGTTCTCCGCGTCCAGGTTCTGGCGGTCGGTCCGGGAGCACGGCGCGACCTTGACCTACGTGCTCGGCGCCATGCCCGGGCTGATGTTCGGCCAACCGGCCAGCCCGCTGGATCGGGACAACGTCATGCGCCTGGTGCTGTGCTCGGGGATCGTCCCGGACCTGCACCGGCGGTTCGAGGAACGCTGGGGGGCGCCCTGGCGGGAGATCTACGGCTCGACCGAGAGCGGCCTGGACCTGGCCGTGCCGCCCGGCGCGGACCAGACCGTGGGGACCGGCGCGATGGGCCGGCCGCTGGCCGGCAAGCAGGTCCGGATCGCGGACGAGGCCGACACCACGCTGCCCGACGGCGAGCTCGGCCAGATTCTCATCCGGGGTGAGCCGATGATGACGGGGTACTGGAACCATCCGGACAGCACCGAGCGGGCGTTCCGCGGCGGCTGGTACCACACCGGCGATCTCGGCTTCCGCGACGCCGCGGGCTGGATCCACCATGCCGGACGGCTGAAGGACATGGTCCGGCGGGGCGGGGAGAACATATCCGCGGCCGAGGTGGAGAGCGTCCTGGCCCTGCACCCGGCGGTCGCGGCCGCGGCGCTGGTGCCCATCCCCGACGAGCTGTTCGGCGAGCTGCCCAAGGCGTTCATCCAACTCGTTCCCGGGCAGCAGCCGGATACCCAGACGGCGGTAAGCCTGCTGGACTACGCCCGGACCAGGCTGGCGCGGTTCAAGGTCCCGGCCTACCTGGAGTTCGTGGAATCCTTCCCGATGACGCCGTCGGCGCGGGTGGAGAAGCGCAAGCTCACCGAACCTGGGCGGGACCAGCGCACCGGCGTGTTCGACGCCGCGGCGAACACGTGGGTCTGACCGAGAGGAGGGTGGTCATGGCGACCTGGGGCGCCGAATCCGGCCACATCGAGGTATCCGAGTCCGAGGCCGTGGCCGTGGTCACGCTGCGGCGCCCGGACCAGCTCAACGCGCTGACCGCCGACATGCGCCGGGAACTGGCCGCCATCCTCAGGTACCACGGCGACGGCCGCTTGGTCCGTGGCATCGTGGTCACCGGCACCGGGCGGGCGTTCTCGGCCGGCCTGGACCTGAAGGAGGCGGCCGAACTCCCGCCGGGTGGCCTGATCGCCGACGTGGAGCTGTTCCACGACATCACGCGGGCCGCGCTGCAGACGCAGGTACCGGTGGTCGCCGCCCTGAACGGGATCGCGGTGGGCGGCGCCTGTGAGATGACGCTGTGCTTCGACGCCCGCATCGGGACCCCCGCGGCGGAGTACTTCCTGCCGGAGAACAACCTCGGGCTGACTATCTCCAACGCGTCCAGCCTCCTGCTGCCCCGGCTGGTCGGCGCGCGGGCGCTGCGCCTAGTCCTGGAGTCGGCCCGGATCGGGGCCCGGGATGCGCTAGCCCTGGGCCTGCTGGACGACATCGTCGAGGAGGCCAGCCTGATCCAGGCCGCGGTCGGGCTGGTGCACCGGTGGACCCAGTCCGGCGCGGCCACCGCCGCGCACCTGCGGCTGCTGCGACCGCCGCTGGCCGAGGTCGAGCAGGCCATGGCGGCCGAGACCGAGGCGGCCACCGGCCCGGACGCGGACAACCTCGCGCACGCCGGAATCGGCAGGTTCCTTCGCCGCCACGGCTAGCGGTGGGCGGAGCTGGCCTGGAGCGCGATCGAGGAGGAGCGGCTGATGCGCGCCGTCACCCGGGCCGGGGCCGCTCGCTAGGCGTAGTACTATAGTACCATAGTACTTATGGCTGACGAGATGAGACAGTTCAAGGTGTACCTGCCGGCGGATCTCATCCGCGAGATCAAATATCACGCCGTCGACACCGAGCAGTCGCTCTCGTCGATCACCGCCGCCGCGCTGCGGCGTCACCTGCGCCAGGCACGGCCCGAGGGAGACGGCATGGCATCGCACGGGATCGAGGGGCTCATCATCCAGACCCGCAACTGGGGCCGGACCGTCGCGTTCTGGCAGGCGCTCGGTTACCGGGTGGAGTTCGAGACCGGCCGCAACTCCGGCCGGCTGGAACATCCGGCCGGCGGGGTGTACCTGTTCGTGGTCGAGCGCCCCGACGGGCCGGACCCGGAGATCCAGCCGCTGGTCGGGGCCGACGACGCGGACGGCTTCGAGCCGCCCCGGGCCGGCACCGTGGAGCATCCGTTCACCGCCCGGTCCTGGGGGGCGGCCGAGATGCTGCTGCGCGATCCGGACGGCCTGGCACGTCAGCATCCAGGCCCCGCAGCCTGCGGACGGCGGCGAGCCGACCGCAGGCTCCTGACTGCCCCGATTATCGGAGGAGCGTACTTACATGGCTACGGTCAGCGTCCGCTACATCGTCCACGATGTGCAGGCCGCCATCGGCTTCTACACCACGCACCTGGGGTTCAGCGTGCAGATCCACCCCAACGACATGTTCGCCATGCTCAGCCGGGGCGACCTGCGCCTGGTACTCAGCGTCCCCGGTGCCGCGGGCGGCGGCGGGCAGGCGATGCCGGACGGCACGCTGCCCGAGCCTGGCGGCTGGAACCGGTTCTCGGTCGAGGTTCCGGATCTGGCCGTTACCGTCGCTGAGCTGCGGCGGCACGGCGTCCGGTTCCGCAATGACGTGGTGACCGGCGTGGGCGGCCAGCAGATCATCGCCGAAGACCCGTCCGGCAACCCGGTGGAGCTCTTCGAGCCTGCGCTACCCGAGGCCAGGCTCTCGCCGGCCTCGGTACCCGACTAGTCGGACGAGGCCCGCCGGGCCAGCCCGACCTTGGCGTTCGGGTGTTCCCGCCAGGCGCCGGCGCCGGTGACGGCGGCGTGCCTGGCCTGCTCCCACTTGAGCCGGGCCAGCTGGCCGGGCGGCGTCTCCAGGTCCTTGATCCAGGCCCGGGTGGCGGCGGCCAGGTGCGTGCCCGCGACGGCCACGCCGGCCATCGCCACCATGGCGCCGATCCCGATCAGGATCCCGCCCACGACGAGCGGTCCGGACCTTACCTGGGGCCAGTTACCGGCCGGCTGGCTGTCTGTCACGTCGTCATAAGCCATGGCGCCCGTCCCGATGTCCGTGTCCTGCGCTCCCTGTGGGTTAAGCCTATCCCTGGGGAAGTTGCGGGGTTCGGGCGGTGGTACCACGGTCCGTTCAGATAAAAAATAGAGGGCTCCCCGCGGGGGCTGGGGTTACGGCGAGGAGAGGGGCGGCCATGGGCGCCGAGCGGGACCGGGTGGAGGAATTCGGGAAGCTCGAGAACGGGCTGCGGCAGGCCGGGGACTGGTACCGGTGGGGGCCGTACGTGAGCGAGCGGCAGTGGGGGACGGTCCGGGAGGACTACAGCGCCGACGGGGACGCATGGAACTACCTGCCGCACGACCAGGCCCGGTCGCGGGCCTACCGGTGGGGGGAGGACGGGCTGGCCGGGTTCTGCGATATCGAGCAGCGGCTGTGCCTGGCCCTGGCGCTGTGGAACGGCCGCGACCCGATCCTGAAGGAACGGGCCTTCGGGCTGACTAGCGGGCAGGGCAACCACGGCGAGGACGTCAAGGAGTACTGGTGGTACCTGGACGCCATCCCCAGCCACGCCTGGAACCGGTGGCGTTACCACTACCCGCAGGCCCCGTTCCCGTATCAGGACCTGATCTCGGTGAACGCGTCCCGGGATCGGACGCAGCCGGAGTACGAACTGCTGGATACCGGGGTGTTCGACGACGACCGGTACTGGATCGTGGAGGTGCACTACGCCAAGGCCGGGCCCGATGACCTGCTGATGACGATCTCGGTGACCAACGCCGGCCCGGACGCCGCCACCTTGCACGTCCTGCCGACGGCCTGGTTCCGCAACACGTGGTCCTGGGACGGCTCCGAACGGCCCGTGCTCGGGGCCGCCACGGCCGATCCGGCCGTGGTCAGCGTCGCCCATCCGTTCTGCGGCGAGCTGGAGCTGATCGCCGGTCCCGGGCCGGACGGGGCGTTCCCGGACGCGCTGTTCTGCGAGAACGAGACCAACGTGGCCCGAGTGTACGGCGCGGAGCCGGTCACGCCGTACCCGAAGGACGGCATCAACGACCACGTGATCGGCGGGGCGCCGACGGTCAATCCGGCCCGCACCGGGACCAAGTGCGCGTTCTGGTATCAGGTCACCGTGGCCGGGGGCACCTCGGCCGAGCTGCGGCTGCGGCTGCGGCCGGCGACGTCCGGGGGGGCCGCCGCCGTGGCGCTGGGCTCGGCGGCGCCCGGCGCGACGGCGCCGGTGGTGGGCTCAGCGCTGGGCGCGGACTTCGACCGGGTGGTGGCGAGGCGGCGGGCCGAGGCCGACGAATTCTACGACGAGCTGACGCCGCGGGACGCGAGCGCCGACGAGGCGATGGTCATGCGGCAGGCCTTCGCCGGGATGCTGTGGAGCAAGCAGCTGTTCTACTACGACGTGGCCCGGTGGCTGGACGGCGACCCGGGTCAGCCCCCGCCGCCGTCTGAGCGGCTGACCGGGCGGAACTCACACTGGCGCAACTTCGACTCCTTCGACATCATGTCGATGCCGGACAAGTGGGAGTATCCGTGGTTCGCGGCGTGGGACCTGGCCTTCCACTGCGTGGCGCTGGCGCACGTGGATCCGGCGTTCGCCAAGTACCAGCTGATCCTGCTGTGCCGGGAATGGTTCCAGCATCCGAGCGGGACGCTGCCCGCCTACGAGTGGAACTTCTCCGACGTCAACCCGCCGGTGCAGGCCTGGGCCGCGCTGCAGGTGTTCGCGGTCGACGAGGGCCGCGACGTTGAGTTCCTGTCCCGGGTGTTCGACAAGCTGCTGGTGAATTTCACCTGGTGGGTCAACCTGGAGGACGCGGGCGGCCGGAACGTGTACGAGGGCGGCTTCCTGGGCCTGGACAACATCGGCCCGCTGGACCGCTCGAACTTGCCGGTCGGCGGGGTCCTGGAGCAGTCCGACGCGACCGGGTGGATGGGCGCCTACGCGATCGCGCTGGGGGGCATCGCTACCGTCTTGGTCCAGAGCGGCGAGCGGCCGGCGTCGGATCTGGTGGTCAAGTTCCTTGAGCACTTCGCCGCCATCCACGACGCATTGGACAGCCAGGGTTTGTGGGATCCCGAGGACGGCTTTTATTACGACCGGCTCGTGACACCGTCCGGACAGCAGGTGCCGATCAAGGTCCGGTCGATGGTGGGCATGATCCCGCTGCTGGCCGCGGCGGTGGTCAGCGAGGCCGATCTCCGGCAGGCGCTCATCTTCGGCAAGCAGTTCGCCGACCTGCTCGGGCGCGCGGACCTGACCGATGTCGACGCGCTGCGCGAGCGCGGCATAATGCGCCCGGTGGGCGGGGACCAGCGGCTGCTCCTGTCCCTGGCCGGGCGGGACAGGCTCTCGCAGCTGCTGGCCAAGCTGTTCGACGAGAGCGAGTTCCTGTCCCCGCACGGGCTGCGGGCCCTGTCGGCCTACCACCGCTCACATCCGTACATGCTTTCGGTGGAGGGGGTTACCGCCAGCATCGATTACGAGCCCGCCGAGTCCACCACGGCCCTGTTCGGGGGGAACTCCAATTGGCGCGGCCCGGTCTGGTTCCCGCTGAACTACCTGATCATCAGCGCCCTGGAGCGGTACCACCGGTTCTTCGGGGACGACTACACCGTCGAGTACCCCACCGGGTCGGGGAACTGGCTGACCCTGGACAAGGTGGCGGCCGACCTGCAGGACCGGCTCATCTCGATCTTCACCCGCGGGCCCGACGGCCGACGGCCGTGCTTCGGCGGGGCTTCGCTGTTGCAGTCGGATCCGGCGTGGCGGGACAACGTGGTGTTCGGCGAGTACTTCCACGGCGACAACGCCGCGGCGCTTGGCGCCTCGCACCAGACAGGCTGGACCGGGCTGATCGCCGACGTCATCCGGCGGCGGTACGGCCTAGTCCACTCGATCGGCGACGTCGTGATCTCCGTCGTGCAGCAGAACCGGCCGTAGCCTGCGACCGGGACCTGCCGGGCCCGAGTCAGGCGCCGCGGGGGCGGAATCTGGGCGGGGCGGCGCCGCGGCCGAGGCCCCAGGCGCGGCCGCCGAGGCGGCCTTCTTCTGGGGGTACGGGCGGCCGCATACGGTAGCCCGTGCGCAGGATGGGTTCGGCGTCGTGGCCCGCTCGCATGGCCTGGCACGGGTCGAGGAAGGGGCAGGGCGGGCACTTGTCGTCGGAGGGTTCGGGATAGACGGCCAAGCCAGGGCGGATCATCTCGGCCACGTCTGCGCCGAGGCGGCGTCCGGCCTCCGCGACGTCGGCGGGACGGCGGCGCAGCCAGGTACGACGGAATCCGTCCTCGTCGAGCTGCTCGATCGGCTCAACGCGCCGGGGCTCCCGGGCCCGGGCGTACATCCGGCGGTGCTGGGGGATGGAACGGCCTCCGCCGCTCGGCTCGTGCTGGCGCACGGCGGGGAGCGCGGCCGGTGAGCGGGCCGGGCGCCAGGGCCAGCCCTTTCGCCAGCTCCCTCGCTGGCGTCTTTGCTGGCGCCCTTGCTGGCGCCCTTGCTGGCGCCCTTGCTGGCGCCGCGGCTGGCGCTCGTCGGCCTGCGGCGACGATTCCGGGGCGGGCGAGAGCCGCAGCTCGTTGAAGATCGTTCCGGTGATGGCCATCCCGAGATAGAACTGCTCCCAGGCCCAGCACGCGGCGAGGCTCTCCTCGTCGGCGACCAGCTGCTCGGTGGACGGCCAGTCCGCGTCGACCACCCGGTGGCGCACGATCCAGTAGGCATCGTGCTCGTCGACGGCCATCATGTCGACCCGCCCGGCGTACCTGACCGGTTCGCCGCTGCCCGCGACCAGGGCGGCGTCGGGCGCGGCCGGGTCCAGTACGTTCACCTCGAAGTCGGTCTCGACCAGCACGGGGGCGAACCGATCGGCCCTGGGCGTCCACTCGAGGTAGCGGGCCAGCAGGGCGCGGCCCTGGTCGAACGCTTCCGGCCAGGCCCTGGCCTGGGCGTCGTCACCTGCGTCGCTGCCTGCATCGTTGCCGGGGTCGGCGTCGGCGTCGGCTCGCTGCCGCTGCCGGGCCAAGGCTCGCTCCAGCTCCTGACCGACCAGCGGGAGCCGGACGCCCCGGTCCCAGTCCCACATCCCCGGGAAGTAGTAGACGGCCAGCGCGTCGCGCACCGCCCGGTCCAGGTCGGGGAGCGCTGGCCGGCGTATCGGCTCGAGATCCTGACGCATCCCGGCCTCGAGGTCCCACTGCCTGCGGCAACGGTTGAAGGACGCCCGGTCGGCCGCGGTGACGACGACGGGCATGCCGCTAACACCCGGGTGGGTAGAGCTGGTCCTGCGGCCACCGGCAGTGGCCGGCTCCCGCGCACGTCGACTCCATCTCCGCAGTATCTCGCGGATACACGACAGCGAGCCGACCGGGCGGCGGCCGCCGCTAACTCAGGCGACTTGGACGGCGGGACGTGGGATGCTGGGTTCGCTCGCCCTACGTAGCCGGGGACGATCCTCGCCCTGGCCATACCCTCGGGCGAGGCGCCAGGTCATGGCCAGCCAAGGGCAGGCCCGCCGGGAGGGAGACATTCATGGCCGCCATCTTCACGGTCAGCGCTGCCGCATCGCCCCGTCCCGCCCCCTGCTGATCCGTTACTGCTGACAGCCTTCGCGCGGTCCGGGCGCTGCGGCCCCCGCCGTGGTACTTCGCCCTGCGTGGAGGTCAGTCATGCGTGTGTTCTCCCGGCGGCCCCGCCGTGGCCTGCCCGACATGCCACCGGTGGTCCGCCCGTCGTTCCGCGATCCCCGCTTCGCGCTGCTGGTGACGGGCGAGGCGGTCAACTCGATCGGCGGCTGGGCGTCCGCGATCGTGCTGTGGGGATTCGCGGCTTACCGGTTCAATGCCAGCCCGTACGCAGTCTCCCTGACCATCGTCTGCTGGGCGGCCCCGCCCGCCCTGCTCAGCCCGCTGATGGGCGTGTATATCGACCGGATCGGCCCGCGTGCCGCGGTGGTAGCCGGGTACTGCGGCGCGGCCTGCGCGGCCGTCGGCATGGCCGCGGCAGGCTCGCTGGCCGAGTTGGCCATCGCCGCGGTCGGCTACGGCAGTGCCCGGGCCCTGGCCGGGCCAGCCGCCAGTGCGCTGCCCGCCCGCATCGTGGCTGCCGATGACCTGCTCGCCGCCAACGCGCTGCTCGGCGCGGCCGCCGCCGCGGGCCAGGTGGCCGGCCCACTGGTCGCCAGCGCCGCCCTGGCCCTGTCGGGCTTCCCGGCGGCGTTCATCGTGGACGCGGCCAGCTACCTGATCGGCGCCGCGGTGGTGTGGCCGCTCCCGGTCCGGGCCGAGCCGCCAGCCGAACGCCGCGGCTGGGGCCACGAGCTGGCCGAAGGCATCAGGCTGGTAGCCCGCGGCCGCGCGGTCCGTCGCGTCGTGATGGTCAGCGCCGCGGTCACCTTTACCTCCGCTTCGTACCTGGTGGTAGAGCCGCTGTACGCCCGGCACGTCCTGCACCGGCCCCCGTCGCAGTTCGCGCTGTTCGAGGCGGCCGCGGGGATCGGGACGATCCTGGCCGGGCTGCTCATCTCCCGCGTCCGGGCTCGCCTGACTGGAGGGCCGATCCTGATGGCCAGCGCCATCGGCTACGGCTTGGCCGCGGGCCTGTTCACCGGCACCGCGTCGGTGCTGGTCGCCTACGCCGGCGCCTTTGCGTGGGGAGTGGCTGGCTCGGTGTTCGGCGCGGTCGGGCTCACCACGCTCCAGCAGGCCGCTCCGGTAGACGCGCACGGCCGGGTGATGAGCGTCGCCGCCACCATCGGTTCGTGGGTCGAGACCCTCGCCCTTCCCCTGGGCGGGGTGACACTCGCCGCCCTCGGCGTCCACGCCGGCGCCGCGGCCCTGGCCGGGATCGCCATCGCGGCCGGACTGATCGGCCTGGGCAGCATCGTCGCTCACCGCTAAGGCGCGAGACCGGCGCCAGGCTGTCGGTGTCCGAGCTCAGTACCCGGATGGGGCTGGCGCACAGCACCGTGTCCGGCATCGCGGCCCGGCTCGAGCGCCATAGCCTGCTGAGCCGCACGGCTCAGCCCGATGACCGCCGCTACACGGCTCGAAGTCACCGAACCGGTGCGCGACTGGCTCGACCGGGATCTCCCGGCCGCGCGGCTCGGGCCCTTGGTGGACGCCATGCGGAACGCGACCGATGAGGAGCGTTCGGCCATCCTCGACGGGCTGGCCGCGCTGCGACGACTGCTGCCCGAGTCCGGGAGGGACTCGTGATGGGAGAGCCGGGACGTTTCCGCGGAAACGTCCCGGGCTCGCGGCGGGTCAGTGCATCAGGTCATGCCAGGACTGTTCGGTCATGTTGACGTCGAAGTGGGCGGCGGCGCGGCGGATGTTCTCGAAGGCGAGCGCGCGGTCGGCGTCGGTCACGTCCTGCACCCGGTCGAAGCGGCTGAGCGCGTCGCGGACGTGACTGGCTGAGGTCATTGGCTCCTTGCGCTGAATGGGAAAGGCGAACGCCGAGTCGGGCAGCGCGTTGCGCTCGGCGGCATCCAGGGTGCCGCTGGACTGCTCGTCCTGCGGCGGCGGCTTCCAGGTCGGGGATACATGCGGCTCGGCCATGGCCTCACGCTACAGGCGTCACAGGGCGCGGGCGAGGTCGGGGGTCAGGCGGTGGATCCAGCGCAGTTCACGGGCGAGGAACTCCAGCGAGTCCGCGGCGCCGGAGGCATCGATCGGCCAGTACTTGACGTGCTCGGCGGTGGCCAGCGGGCTGCGCTGCAGGGCGGGGAGGATGCTTGGGCGGTCGGTCAGGCCGTAGGCGTCCACGAACAGGCGGAGCCGGGCAGGCAGGTCCGGGAGTGGGTCGAAGCCGGCCTGGGCCAGCTGATCGGCGGGAGCGAGGGGCAGGAAGGCCCAGGCCGCGTCGGCCAGGTCGGCGACCGGGTCCACCGGCTGGGCGCTGTCCCAGTCGATGAAGGCGATCGGGAGGCCGTCGCGGTAGACGGTATTCCACGGGCCGAGGTCGCCGTGGCTGACCACCTCGCCGGGCCGCGGCGGGTGCGGGTGGAATCGGTACCCGGTCTGGACCGGCTCGAAGCCGGCGGCGGCGTCGTGCAGGGCGCGCACGAGCTTCCCGGCCGCGACCAATGCGTCGTCGGTCCGGGCGTAGGGCGGGAGGCGGTGGCCGTGGCCGGCCTGCCATTCCGGGTCGGCGGCTACGTCCCCGTCGATATAGGTGAGCACCTCCCAGCCGTCGTCAGCGTCCAGCACCCGGGGCGAGCCCTCGAACCCGGCCGAGGCCAGATGGCGCAGGTACTCGTGCACGGCCGGCGTCCAGGGACCGGCCGGGCGCCGCACCCGGTCGCCGTAACGGACGATGCCGCTGGTCATTCGGCCACCGGTCAGTGGCGTGCCATCGCGCTGCTGGGTCACGAGGCCAAGTATGCGACTGCTTAGAATCACCTCGTGCCGACGGAGTACGCGTACGTCGAAGACCGCAGCCCAGGCCGGGGCCGGCTGGGGCCTCGGGCATGGTTCGGCTCGAATCTGCCCTTTATTGACCTGAACGGACCATGGCGCTTCCGGCTCGCGGCCGGCTTGTCCGACCTGAGCCGCGGATTCGAACACCCGGAGTTCGACGACTCCGGGTGGGCGGACCTGGAGGTGCCGTCGTGCTGGCAGCTGGCCGGATACGGCGCGCCCGCCTACACGAACGTCACGTACCCGTTCCCGGTCGACCCGCCGCGGGTACCGGACGCCAATCCGACCGGCGAGTACCGGTACCGGTTCGAGGTTCCGGACGGCTTTCCGCTGCCGCACGCCGTGCTCCGGTTCGAGGGCGTGGATTCCTGCTTCGCGGCGTGGCTCAACGGGAGGCGGCTCGGTGACAGCCAGGGCAGCCGCCTGCCGGCCGAGTTCGACGTCTCCGGAACGCTGCGCCCGGGCCGGAACGTGCTGGCCGTCCGGGTGCACCAGTGGTCCGCGGGCAGCTACCTGGAAGACCAGGACATGTGGTGGCTGTCCGGGATCTTCCGCCCGGTGCGGATCGTGGCGCGCGGGCTGGCGGACTTCTTCGTCCACGCGGACTTCGACCCGGCCAGCGGACAGGGCACGCTGTCGGTCGATACCACGGTCTCGGGATCCCCAGCCCGGCTCAACGTGCCCGAACTGGGCCTGGCCGAGGCTGACCCGGCCGGCCCGCACGTGATCGAGGACGTCGAGCCCTGGTCCGACGAGCGGCCACGGCTATACGCGGGCGAGCTCATGGCCGATGGCGAGCACATCGCGGTCCGGATCGGCTTCCGGCGGATCGCCGCGACCGGCGGGGTGCTCACAGTCAACGGCGCGCCGGTCATGCTGCGTGGCGTCAACCGGCACGAATGGGACCCGCGGACCGGCCGGACGCTGTCGCCGGAGACGATGCTGGCTGACGTGCTGGCCATGAAGCGGCACAACATCAACGCGGTGCGGACCAGCCACTACCCGCCCGACCCGCGCTTCCTCGACCTGTGCGACGCCTACGGGCTGTGGGTGATCGACGAGTGCGACCTGGAGACGCACGGGTTCGCCGTCGCGGCCTGGCGCGGCAACCCCAGCGACGATCCGGCCTGGCGGGAGGCGTACCTGGACCGGGCGGAGCGCACGGTGGAGCGGGACAAGAACCATCCGAGCGTCATCGCGTGGTCGCTGGGCAACGAGGCCGGGACCGGTGCCAACCTGGCGGCCATGGCCGCGTGGATCCGCGGCCGGGACGGCAGCCGCCTGATCCACTACGAGGGCGACCACGAGAACTGCTCCTACACCGACCTGTACTCGCGGATGTACGCCGGCTACGCCGAGGTGGCCGCCATCGGCCACCGGCAGGAACCGCGGACCGTCGACCCGCGGCACGACGCCCATCGCCGCGGGCTGCCGTTCCTGTTGTGTGAGTACGCGCACGCGATGGGCAACGGGCCCGGCGGGCTGCGGGATTACCGGGAGTTGTTCGAGGCGCATCCGCGGCTGGCCGGAGGGTTCGTGTGGGAGTGGATCGATCACGGCATCGCGCGGACCGCTGACGACGGGACCCCGTACTACGCCTACGGCGGCGACTTCGGCGAGGAGGTGCACGACGGGAACTTCGTCATCGACGGCCTGGTGTTCCCGGATCGCACGCCGTCGCCCGGGCTGCTGGAGTACAAGAAGGTCAGCGAGCCGGTCCGGATCACCGTGGACCCGCGCGCCCGGACGATCGGCGTCCGCAACCTGCACCACACCCGTGACACCGGCTACCTGCGCTGGGGGTGGCTGCTGGAGGAGGACGGGACTTTGATTGGCCGGGGGGAGCTGGCTGTTCCGGTCATCGAGCCTGGGCGATCCGGGGCCGTCGAGTGGCCAGGCGAGCTGACGAGGTTGGTCGACCAGGTGGGGGCGGGAGAAGTCTGGCTCACGGTTGGCGCGGTCCTAGGCGAAGCAGAGTCGTGGGCGCCGGCCGGGCGCGAGGTCGCGTGGGCGCAGGAGCGCATGCAACCAACCGCCCCAACGGGCCATTGGGGCGGTTATAACCGACCCAATGGGCCATCGGGCCGGTTCGAGGCGGCACCGAGGGACGAGACTGCACCGGACAGCGCGGCGGAGACGGGTGGCGGGGAGGTGGTCACGCTGGGGGCGGCGCGGTTTGACGGGCGGACGGGGATGCTGAGGGAGCTGGGCGGGCTGGAGCTGGACGGGCCGCGGCTGGATCTGTGGCGGGCGCCGATCGACAACGACCGGCCGCTGGTGGGCGGCTGGCGACGGGCGGGGCTGGACCGGATGCACCACGAGGTGCTCGGCGTGCAAGCGGACGGCGCGGGGCTGTCGGTCCGGACGCGGGTCGGGGCCGCGGGGACCGGACTCGGGATGGACGTGGTGTACCAGTGGCGGGCGGAGGGCGACCAGGTCTGGCTGACGGTGGCGGTGACGCCGCTGGGCAGCTGGGATGTTCCGCTGCCGCGGCTCGGGGTCGCGCTGAGCCTGGCGGGGCAGGAGGCGGAGCTGGAGTGGTTCGGGCTCGGGCCGGGTGAGGCGTACCGGGACAGCGACAGCGCCGTCCGGGTGGGGCGCTACCGGCGCACGCTGGCCGAACTGCAGACCCCGTACGTCCGGCCGCAGGAGAACGGTAACCGGCGGGCGGTCCGCTGGGCGCGGCTGACCCGGTCCGACGGCGCGGTGCTGAGCATCTCGGGCGACCCGGTGGTCGACGTGACGGCGCGGCCGTGGAGCACGGCGGCGCTGGCGGCCGCCCGGCACACCTGTGACCTGAAGCCCGACGGGCGGATCCACGTGCACGTGGACGCGGCGCAGCACGGCCTCGGCAGCGCGTCGTGCGGGCCGCCGGTCCCGGCCTGGCACACGCTGGCGGCCGTACCGGCCAGCTTCACCATCGGGCTGGCGGCGGAGGGGCCGGACGCGGGTACCACGTTCCGTTCCATATCAAGTTAAGAATGAAACCCGGGATCCACTTCGCAAGGACCTAGTGAAACCGGGGTTTCATCCGAAGGGGCGGGCGGCGGAGGTACGGCGGGCGGCGGAGGTACGGCGGCCGGCTTGTCCGGGCTGCCGCGCAGCAGGTAGGCCGATTGCAGCAGTTCGGGGTGGTCGCGGAGCTCGGTGGCCGGGCCGGAGAAGCGGATCCGGCCGCCCTCCATGACGTGGGCCTGGTTGGCCAGGCCCAGGGCCACGGTGGCGAACTGCTCGATCAGCAGCACGCCGGTGCCGGATTCGGCGATGGTGCGGATCACCGGGATCAGCCGGCTGACCACCACCGGGGCCAAGCCCAGCGACAGCTCGTCGATCAGCATGTACTGCGGCGCGGAGATCAAGGCCTGGGCCAGCACGACCATCTGCTGCTCGCCGCCGGACAGGGTGCGGGCCAGCGCGGCCAGCCGCTGGCTGAGCTGGGGGAACAGCTCCAGGACCTGCTTGCGGCCGGCCTGGGCCTGCTCCCGGGACAGGGCGTAGCTGGCCACGCGCAGGTTGTCCTCCACGGTCAGGTCGGGCAGCAGGCGGCGGCCCTCGGGGACAATCGCGACGCCGGCCTGGCGGATCCGTTCCGGGCGCCGGCCGGTGAGATCAGTGTCGTCGAGCAGGACGGCGCCGACCTTCGGGCGCAGGACGCCGCCGACGGCCAGGACCAGGGTCGACTTGCCTGCGCCGTTCGGGCCGAGGAGGGCGGTGACCTGGCCGGCCGGGATCTCGACCGAGACGTCTTTGACGACCGGGCGGCCGCCGCGCTCGACGGTGAGATCGCGTAGCAGCAGCGCGCTCATGCCACTCCAAGGTAGGCGCGGATCACGTCGTCGTTCCGCAGCACGGCGGCGGTCGGGCCGGAGGCGATCAGCTTGCCGAAGTCGAGCACGGCGGTGGTCGCGCAGCACGCTGAGACCAGGCTCATATCGTGATCGACCAGGATGGCCAGGGCCCCGGTGTGCTCGGGGATGCCGCGGATGACGTCGCCGAGGTGGCTGGTCTCCTCGTCGGGCAGGCCGGCGGCAGGCTCGTCGAGCAGCACCAGCCGCGGCCGGCCGACGACCGCGCGGGCCACCTCGACCAGGCGGCGCTGCCCGGCGGTCAGCGTGCGGACCTGGGCGTCCGGGGCGACGGTGTCCAGGCCGACGAACCCGATCGCGTCGAGCACGTCGCGCTTGCGCGCGGACGCGCCGAGCTTGGAGTGCTCGTGCACCATGGCGACGTTGTCGAACACCGATAGTTCCTCGATGGCCTGCTCGGTCTGGAACGTGCGGCGCACCCCCCACCGCGCGCGGCGGAAGTGGGCCATCGACAGCATGTCGACCCCGAACGCGCGGACCGTCCCCGCGGCGGGCCGGACGAAGCCGCTCAAGACGTTGAAGAAGGTGGTCTTGCCCGCACCGTTCGGCCCGATGAGCCCGCACGTACCCTGCTCGAAGGTCAAGCTCATGTCGTCCAGCGAGGTGACGCCGCCGTAGCGAACGGTCAGGCCGTTGACCTCGATCATTCCGTGCTCCCGGGCGTGGGCTTCTCGCTGCGCGGCAGCAGGCTGCGCAGCAGGCGGCCCAGGCGGGCCAGGTCCTTGGGCACCTGGTCGGCCAGGCCGGCCGGGGCGGTGGTCAGCACCTGGAGCACGCCGAGGCCGAACAAGATGATCAGCCAGTCGGCCGAGACGCCCCAGTTGTTGAGCAGGGCCGGCAGGAACTGGTACAGCAGCGCGGCCACCACCGCGCCCCACATGCTGAAGACGCCGCCCATCAGCGTCACGGCCAGCAAGGTGATCGAGTCCTGGGTGGGAAAGTCGATCGAGTACAGGTAGTGCACCGCGCCGGCCAGCACGCCGCCGGCCACGCCGGTGATGAACGAGGCCAGGGCGAAGGCCCACAGCTTGTACAGCGTGGTGTTGATGCCCGCGGCGAGCGCGGCCGCCTCGCTCTGCCGGATCGCCGCCCAGGCCCGGCCGGGTTTGGTCTTCGTGTGGGCCAGCACCAGCAGGAACATCACGATCGCGATGATGACCGAGTAGCGGAAGTAGGCCGGGTCGCCGGAGGCGATGCTGGGCCGGCGGATCGGCGGGATGTGGATCAGGCTGCCGTTGTAGCCGGTGAAGCCGTGGCCGCCGTTCGGGAAGTTCACCGTGGCCAGCACGACGGTGATCGCGCCCGCGAACATCAGCGTGATCAGGGCCAGGTACAGGCCGCGCAGCCGCAGCGCGGGCAGCCCGATGAGCACGCCCGCCGCCATCGTGATCAGGCCCGCCTCGAGCAGGATCAGCAGGTAGGGCTGGGTGGTGGCGAACAGCAGCCGGGCCGCCACCCAGGCGCCGATCGCGAGCACCGCGACCTGGCCCAGGGAGACCAGGCCGACCCGGCCGACCAGGACGCCGAGGGCCAGCGTGACCATCGAGTACACGGCCACCTGGGTCATCGTGTCGATGTAGTACAGGCTCAGGATCTGCGGCAGGGCGAACAGGGTGAACAGCAGCAGCACGGTGACGACGGCGGCCCGGATCAGCTGCGGGCGGCTCGTTCTCGGCCCGACGCGGCCCGGGGTGGCACGGATCAGGGTGTCCCGCACTAGGCCTCCTCGCGGGACTGGGCCAGGACCTGGCTGCGCGGCATGACCAGCAGGGCCACGGCGGCGAGCACGAACGGGGTCATGTCCCGGTAGTTGGTCAGCGCGGTGATCGGCGTCAGCAGGTCATGCAGCAGGCCGACCACGATCGCGGCCACGAAGGTGACCGTGATCGAACGCAGCCGGGCGATCAGCACGGCGGCCAGCGACGAGATGACCAGGAAGGTCAAGGTGGTGGCGTCCAGCGCCACCAGGTCCGCGAGCAGCAGGCCGGCGATGCCCGCGAGCACCCCGCAGCCGAGCCAGGCCGCCGCCTCGACCTTCCGGACCGGGACACCGAGGGTAGCGGTGATCTCGCGGTCGTTGGCCATGGCCCGCATCGCCGTGCCGAGCTTGCTGAAGCGCAGGAACGCGCCCGTCCCGACGGCGATCACCACCCCGGCGGCCAGCGCGATCACCTGCGTCCAGTTCACCTGGATCTGCCCGAGGGAGAAGCCGCCGTTATCAGTGGGGAGGGTCAGCGAACGGGCCTGGCCACCGCTGGTCGTCCACAGCAGATCCATCGCGCCGTACAAGATCAGGGTCAGCCCGATGGTGGCCACCGCCTTGATCAGCGGATCCCGTTTCGCCAGGGCGGGGCCGAAGAGCGCCCCGTAGCCGAGCGTGATGAGGGCGGCCACGGCGATGCAGACCAGCCAGGTGACCCAGCCGGGCGCGCCGACCCGGCCCAGGGACCAGGCGGTCAGCGCGCCCGCCGCGCCGACCGCGCCGAAGGCCAGGTACAGCACGCCGGTGGCGCGGTACAGCACGACCAGCCCGACCCCGGACAGGGCGTACACCCCGCCCAGGGCCAGGCCGCTGACGATGAACGGCTCGAAGTCGGACCAGGGCGGCATAAGCAGCCCGAGGCGGGTACGGGGGGGCGCGGAGCCCCCCCGTGCTCGGCGGGGATAACACGGCTCACGGCGCCATCGTGGCGGTGCCGGCCACGCTGCGGTACTGCGCGATCTGCGGGTCGACCGCCGAGATCAGCGTGCAGCCCTGCGCCACCACCATCTGGCCGTTGTCCGGCGTGACCGTGTAGTCCTCGTTGTTCGGGATGTGCAGCGGGTAGTCGCCGTAGGTCCACAGCTGGCACAGCATGCCGGTGTTGAAGTTGCTCACCGCCTTGAACGCGCCGTTGACGCTGGCCACCGTGTAGGCGCCGGTGATCGTCTGCAGCGCGTGGACCGCGATCTCGGCCTCGGTGAAGCCCATCTGGCTGAAGCTGCCGATGCCGCCGGAGACCGCCGAACCGTACTGCTTGAGGATCGCCTTGTACAGGTTCATGGTCACCGTGTTGGTGCCGTCGGGCGGGGTCAGCTCCGCGTTGACGAACAGCTTGCTGTTCCACTTGGGTCCTAGCGACTGGGCCAGGAAGTCAGTGTTACACGGCGTGGAGCAGCCCCACAGCTTGACCCGGTCCTCCAGGCCGAGCTTCTGCGCGGCCTGCAGGATGACCAGCGCCTCGGGCGGGGTGAAGTTGAGCACTACGGCACCGTTCGGGCCGGCGTCGTCGACTTCCTTGATCGCCACCGAGTCAGCGTCGGAGATCGGCACGTTCTCGGTCAGGTTGACGATCGGCACGTTGGCCGCCTTGGCCAGCGCGTCCGGACCGGCCGCGATGTATCCGGTACCGGGCACGTTGGACTGGTCGAAGACGACCTTGGACACGTGCTGGGCCAGCGCGTACTGTACCGCGCCGTCCGAGCTGTACCGCGGGCCCATGTTGACCGCGGCGCTGTTCGGGGTCCCATAGCACTCGGGCGCGATCCCGGAGTCGATGATGTAGTAACCGAGCTTCTGCCAGTAGGTGCTGTCCACCGAGCATTCAATGATGGAGGTGTTGCCGATGATGCCGACCACGTGGTCGGTGTCGACCAACTGCTTGGCGTCCGCCGCGATCTGAGCCGGGTTGGTCTGCTCGGTCTCGATGATCAGCTTGACGGGGTGGCCGTTGACGCCGCCGTTGGCGTTGACGCAGGCGAAGTACGCGTTCGCCATGTTCGGGATGTCGGTGAACGAGGTCCCCGGCTGGTTGGTGGCAATGGCGCCGAGCACGATCGGCGTCCCGGTGGCCGCCACGCCCGGCTTGGTGCCGCACTGCGAGGTGCTGACCGCCGACGTGCTCGCCGAGCTGCTCGCGCTGGACGAGCTGGCCGGGGCGCTCGAGGCGGCGCTCGAGCTCGAGCTGCTACTGCTACTGCAGCCGGCGGCGGCTATCGCGACGGCCGCGGCGAGCACGATCGTTCTTCGCGCCGACAGCATCCCTTTGACCTTCGGTACCGGCATATGTGCTCTCATCTCTCCCCCTTTTAGGTGGTGAGTTAGGACTTGCTTGCTTAATTAACGGTCACCACGACCTTGATTGCGTCAGGCGGCCGATTCATTGCGAATGTGAATGCGTCCGCCGCACGAGCCAGCGGAAAATGATGCGAAAAGAGCGCGGCGAGCGAGGCACGGTTTACCGATACCAGCCGCACGGCATTCAGGAAATCCTCAGCTGTCGCACAGCTGGAACCGATTACGTCAATTTCCTTCTCCGGGAAGACGCCCG
Organism: uncultured Actinomycetes bacterium; assembly: GCA_963722055.1. Taxonomy (GTDB): domain Bacteria; phylum Actinomycetota; class Actinomycetes; order Streptosporangiales; family Streptosporangiaceae; genus Palsa-504. The sequence goes on from CAVRLA010000014.1 coordinate 61,840, forward strand.
GCCGTATCGGGGCGGCGGCCGAGGACATGCCGACCACCACGACCCGGCCGGCCGCCGAGACCAGGCCGATGGCGTCTGGCAGGACGGCGGTCTCGCCGCTGGTCTCGACCACGAGCGGGGGGCCGTCGCCGCCGGTCCAGTCCGTTATCTCCTCGTGCAGGGCCGCGTCCGAGGCCCAGGTCACCCGCTCGGCACCGAGCCGCTTGGCCAGGTCACGCCGGGCTGGTACCGGGTCCACGGAGAGCACGCGGGCCCCCGCGGCTACCGCCGCGAGCACAGTGGCCAGGCCGATCGGCCCGGCGCCGAACACCACGGCCTGCTCGCCGGCTTGCAGCCGGCCGCGGGCCACGGCGTGCACCGCGATCGAGGCGGGCTCGACGAAGGCCGTACTGTCCGGGTCCAGGTCACCGACGCCGAACACGGTCGACGCGGGGACCTCGAGCCGCTGCTGCAGGCCGCCGTCGAGGTGCACGCCGACCAGGCGGAATCGCGGGCAGACATTAGGCCTTCCGGCCCGGCAGGGATAACAACTGCCGCACGGCAGCAACGGCCAGATGGCCACCCGGTCGCCCTCGTAGACGGCCGCGGCGTCCCCGGGATCTTCGACGATCGCGGAGACTTCGTGGCCCTGAATCCGCGGATAGAACTCGCGTGCGCCGGAAAGCGCGCCCACGTCGCCGGAAAACAGATGGAAGTCCGATCCGCAGATACCTACCGCCTCCGGCCGGACGATAACGTTTCCGGCACGAGCAGGTCCCGGACCGGAAACGTCCTCGATCACCATCTCTCCGGGTGATCTGGTCACTGCGGCCAGCACAGGCGGCCCCTTCCTTGGCCCTTCCCTGCGGCAGCCATCGAGAGCGTGAATGACGGGAAATCTGGCCTTGCCGCACGCTAATGCGGAGATTCCCACGGCCGTTCCCGCTGGACAATGACACGGCGCCCAAAAACGACGTGGGGATTCCTGAGGCCGGCCACAAGCGCCCGGCCGCGCTGGTCGGTGCTGGTCGCCGCCAGCCGCAGGCGGCCGTCCAGGCCAAGATGATCGTGGGCCGCTACCCGCGTCCTGGCCTGGGTAACGACCCACGATGATATGAGCTCGGGGACGGTGGGACGGTGGGACGGTTGGGGCAGGTGGGGCAGGTGGGCGAGGGGACGAGGGGCCGGGGGCGTGCGCCACGGCCCGTTCAGATAAATGATCTTTAGCCGAGGCCGGCCGCCGCGCGCAGGGCGGCGGCCCGGTCCGTGCGCTCCCAGGTGAAGGCGGCCTCGTCACGGCCGAAGTGCCCGTAGGCGGCCGTCTGGCGGTAGATCGGCCGCCGCAGGTCCAGGGCCTGGACCAGGGCGGCGGGCCGCAGGTCGAAGTGGTCGCGGACCAGGTCGGCGATCAGCGGCCGGGAGACCTTCTCGGTGCCGAAGGTCTCGATGAGCAGCGACAGCGGCCGGGCGACGCCGATCGCGTAGGCGACCTGGACCTCGGCCCGGTCGGCCAGCCCGGCGGCCACGATGTTCTTGGCCACGTGCCGGGCGGCGTAGGAGGCGGACCGGTCCACCTTGCTGGGATCCTTGCCGGAGAAGGCGCCGCCGCCGTGCCGGGCGAACCCGCCGTAGGTGTCCACGATGATCTTGCGGCCGGTCAGGCCGGTGTCGCCCACCGGCCCGCCGATCACGAACCGGCCGGTCGGGTTGACGTAGAATTCCCGGCGCAGCGCCCCGGGATCGTACAGATCCTGGGGCAGGACCTGCGTCACGACCTGTTCCCACAGCGCGTCGGGGAGCTTGGCCTCCACCCCGTCCTCGTGCTGGGTGGAGATCAGCACCTTCTCCACCTGGACCGGCGGCCCGCCGCGTCGTAGCGCACCGTCACCTGGGTCTTGCCGTCCGGCCGCAGGTACGGCAGCAGGCCGTTGCGGCGGACCTCGGCGAGCCGCCGGGCCAGCCGGTGCGCGAGCACAATCGGCATCGGCATGAGCTCCGGCGTTTCGCTGGTCGCGTAGCCGAACATCATGCCCTGGTCGCCTGCGCCCGCGGCGTCGAACGGGTCGGTGCTGCCCAGGTTCCGGGCGTCATGCGAGGACGTGACGCCCCGCGCGATGTCGGGTGACTGCCGGTCCAGGGCCATGATCACGCCGACCGCGTGGCCGTCGAAACCGAACTCGCCGGTGTCGTAGCCGATCTCGCAGATCACCTGGCGGGCCAGGGCGGCGAAGTCGATGACCGCGGTGGTCGTGATCTCGCCCGCCAGGACGACCAGCCCGGTGGTCAGCAGCGTCTCCACCGCCACCCGGGACAGCGGATCTTCGGCCAGCGCGGCGTCCACGATTGCGTCGGAGATCTGGTCGGCTACCTTGTCCGGGTGGCCCTCGGTCACCGATTCCGAGGTGAACAGGAAGCCATCGCTCATGTCGTGCCGCCTTCCCGGGATTGCGTGGTTGATTCGGGTCCGGCTTCGAGCTCGGCCCGGACCGCGGCGACGCCGGCCACCATGGCGTGCAGCTTCCGCCTGGCCACCTCGGGCGCGAGGTGCCGCAGCCCGCAGTCAGGGTTGATCATCAGGCGGTCAGCCGGCACGTACTCCAGCGCCCGCCTGACCCGGGACGCGACGAGCTCGGCGGGCTCGACCTCGGCGCTCTTGACGTCGATCACGCCGAACCCCAGCCACTTGTCCCACCCGTGCTGGCCGATCAGCCGCAGGTCATCCAGGCCCTTGCGGGCAAACTCGAGCACGATCTGGTCGACCCGCGCGGCCTTCACCGCGGGGAACAGGAAGTCGTAGTGGCCTTCCCAGGACGGGCGGGCGTACCGGTTGCCGTAGCACACGTGCAGCGCCCAGGTGGCGGCCACGCCGTCAACGACCATGTTGACCGCCTCGACGGCCAGCTCGACGTGCTCCGGGTACCCGGCCAGGAACGGCTCGTCGATCTGCAGGAAATCGGCGCCGGCCGCGACCAGCTCGCGGGCCTCGGCGTTGAGCCTGCGGGCCAGCGCGCGGACCAGGCCGCCGGGCTGCCCGTAGGCCTCGTCACGGATCCGCCGGGACAGCGAGAACGGGCCGGTGAAGGAGAACTTGACCGGGCGCTGGGTGAGCTGGCGGGTGAACCGGAAGTCGGCCGCCAGGCCCAGGCTCGTGTCCGGATGGTCGGGCAGCTCGGGCAGCGGCCGGGTGACCTCCGCGTCGTAATAGTCGAAGTAGTCCGCCTTGGCCCGCTGCGGGATGTCCACGCCCGGGATCCGGGCCAGGAAGTAGTCGACGTCGTTGTCCCGGCGCAGCTCGCCGTCGGACACGATGTCGATGCCGGCCAGTTCCTGGTCCTTGACGGCGGCCTTGATGGCGACCTCATGGATCTCGGTCAGGTGCTGCGCGCTGATCCGGCGCTGGTAGAACTCGGTCTTCAGCCGTTCTAGCCATTCGGGCACGGAGTAGGAGCCCACCACGGTCGTCGGCAGGAGAGTCATGGTCTAGTCCCGGGCCTGGGCCGTGAGGGTGGTGATGTTCGAGCCGGGCCGCTGGCGGAACGGCGCGAACTGGACGCCAAACCCGCGGCGGCTCGCGACCAGCTGCAGCAGCGGCCCGTTGACCCAGTTGACCACCGAGCCGTCGTACTTACCCGGGCCGTAGAACCCGGTGCGGTACTGGGGGCTGCCGGTCAGGAACAGGTCGTGGCACTGGACCCGGCCGAACGGGTGCAGCAGCGGCAGCGTCCCGGTGAAGCTGGACAACGCCCCGTTGCTGACGTGCATGCGGACATCGCCGTCCGCCTCGATCAGCGGCCGCAGGATCTCGCCCGTCAGCTCCCCGGTGAGCTGGTAGCTGTCCAGGCCCTCGAGCGGGACGTACCGTTCCCGCAGCCGCAGCGCCTCCCACACCGCCCGCCAGAAGCCGACCGCCTGGCCCGGGTCGGAGAACTGGCCGGGTGCCGACTCGCTCAGCAGCTCCGGCCCGATGCGCAGCAGCCGGTCGATGAGCGGGACCAGGCGGGTCCGGTCGGCGCCGAACCGGCCGGCGATGAGGTCGGCGTCGTCGTCGGCCAGGAAGGCCTGGGTCTGGACCTGGTAGGTCCGCCCGTGAATGCAGGCCAGCTCGTCGGTGGGCAAGTTGTCGTAGACGTTGGAGATGTAGACCAGGAACGCCTTGCCGGCCAGGAAGCCGAGCGTGATTCCCGGGCGGGTGGCCTCGACGACCAGCGCGCTGACCCGCTCGCCGTGATGGGCCACCGCCAGCCGGGCCCGTTCCAGGACGTGCGGGGAATAGTCACCCATCAGGTAGCGCAGCCGGCGGTAGTAGTCGCGCCCGTGCCTGCGGTCCAGCTGGACGAACTCGTCCAGCCAGGTCCGGGCCTGGTTGCCGTTCCCGACGCCGAGTTCCAGCACGTACAGCTCGTCCGGTAGCGCGTGGCGGGCGTCGAGCTCGTCCCAGAGCCGGAACAGCTCCAGGATCAGCTCCTGGGCCGCCTCGGTGTTCCGCGCGTCGCTCTCGCCGCCCGGCAGCGACTGCTCGTACTCTTTGCCGGTCGCCTGCTCCCAGTCGGACAGGGCCTGCCAGTACAGCGCGTTGAACCGCCAGATGCAGCTGTCCCGGCCGGGCATCCAGGGCTCCAGGGCCAGCCCGCCCGGGTCGGCCAGCGCCTGCTTGACGCCCGCTTCCACCTCCTCGGCGGACATGGCACCGCAACGGCGCAGGTCGACGGCGATCTCGGTGTCCGTGCCGCCGACCGGCCGGCTGACCACGGGCTCGCGGAAGTTCTGCTTGTACTGGATCCAGTCGCAGACCACGCGCAGCCGGGACAGGTCAGCGGGCGAGGCGCAGACCGCCTCGATGATCGGGCCGAGCGCCGACCGGGCCGCCGCCGATTCGCGCAGCTTCTTGACCGGCCGAAGCTCAACGTCCATCGTGACCCCTAGTTTCGCGGCTGGCCCGGACGGCAACGGGCCCCGCGCCGTCCAGGATGTCCGGGACGGCCTGCTCGTTGCCGGCCACCAGCAGGTGCACGCCGGCCACCCCGGGGATCTCGGCCACCTGCTGGATGATCTCGGCCGCGAGCTTTACACCCTCAGCCGCGGCAGCGTCCGGCGGCACGGCCCGCAGCCGGCGGAAGACCTCGTCGGGCACCTCCACGCCGGGCACCTTGTCCCGCATGTACTCCAGGGCCCGCACGGACCGGACCGCGCCGACGCCCGCCAGGATGGCGCACCGCTCGTGCAGCCCCAGGTCACGGACCTGCGCCAGCCACCGGGCGAACGCCGGGACGTCGAAGACGAACTGGGTCTGCACGAACTGCGCGCCAGCCTCGACCTTCTTGCCCAGCCGCTCGGCCCGGAACGGGAGCGGCGGGGCGAACGGGTTCTCCACGGCGCCGAGGAAGCAGTCCGGCGCCGGGTCGAGCCGACGCCCGGACAACAAGACGTGCTGGTCGCGCATGGTGCGCAGGGTCCACAGCAGCTGCACGCTATCCAGGTCGAACACCGGCCGAGCGCCCGGATGGTCGCCGAACTTGGGGTGATCGCCGGTCATGACCAGGATGTTCCGGATCCCGAGCGCGGACGCCCCGAGCAGGTCGGACTGCAACGCGATGCGGTTACGGTCCCGGCAGGTCATCTGCATGACCGGCTCGAGCCCCGTCTTGAGGACGGCGAGGCTCCCGGCCCAGCTGGCCAGCCGCACGTTGGAGCCCTGATTGTCGGTGACGTTGACCGCGTCCACCCAGTCTTTGAGGCTCGCGGCGGTGGCGGTGATCTTCTCGGTGCTGGCCCCGCGGGGCGGGCTGATCTCGGCGGTCACCGCGAAGCTGCCGGAGGCCAGGCGCTCGCGCAGGCTCACGGGTTTGCTCCGGGCTCATCGGTCCACAGCCCCTCGTCGCGGCCCTGCCAGTAGTTCAGCCACGAGCTTTCGCCCCAGCGGCGGTGGTCGACCGGGCGGTGCAGCAGCCGCAGGTCGCCGGCCCGGCCGACCCGGGCCGCACGGTCGTAGGCGTCGACCCAGACGCACCGGCGGTCCGGGTAGACCTCGCAGGAGCCGTCCGCGCCCACTCCCCCGCACGGCCCGTTGCGCAGTTCCTTCGGGCAGCCCATCGGGCACACGTACCCGGTGACAGGCAGCGCGCATTGACCGCACATCCGGCAGCCGAACAGGGTCTGTTTGGCCGCGCGTTCCGCGCCGGTGAATAGCGCGCGGGCCGGGCCGACCGCCTCGATCCTGGCGCTGAGCCAGCGATAGCCGCCGTTGGGGCGCAGGACCTGCTGCAGCCGGTAGGCCACGCGGACGCCCAGGCGCGGATGGACAGGAACTGGTGACGCGGCGGTCATGCGTGCCCTATTCCAGATTTGGCTGATATATATGGCAAAACGGCCGCGAAAAGGGAATTGCGATTACCTTTTAGCGGCCACGTTGACTATCGTCGAAGCCGACCGACGCGAAATCAACGACAGCCGCCACAAGCTTCGTTTGGTGTCCGTTGTGCAGGCACACAAGCAGATCGGGGTAAGTGAACGCCGAATGACGGGGCGGCACAAAATTCGCGGACCGGTATTTGTGGGCGGGCACAGCCCCGGTCAGATCAGGTCAGCTGCGGCAGCACCTCGCGACCGAGCAGCCGGATGTGGTCCAGGTCGGTCACATCGTAGAGGTGGAAGTAGACGGTGTCCGCGCCGGCCTGGGCCAGTTCCGCCAGCCGCCCGGTCACGTCGCCGGGGTCGCCGGTGACGCCCAGGCGCAGCATCCGCAGCCCGTGCTCGCCGAGCGCCTCGGCGCGGCGGGTGGCCTCGGCACGGGTCTGGCCACAGCACACCGGCAGGGTGGTGGACAGCCGGACCTGGGCCGGGTCGCGCCCGGACTGCTCGCAGATGCGGCGGAAGTTGGCGAACCGCTCGGCCAGGCCGTCGGCCATGCCGCTGTTGAACTCGTCGGCGAACCGGGCGGCGAGCGCCGGGGTGCGCCGGGGCCCGGCGCCGCCGATGATGATCGGCGGCCGCCGCGCGGGGCGGGGGATGCTGGCGCACTCGCCGAGCTGGTAGTGCTTGCCGTGGTAGCTGAACCGCTCCCCCGGCGTGGTCGCCCACAGCCCGGTAATAATGTCCAGCTGCTCGCCCAGCCGGTCGAACCGCTCGCCGAGCGGCGGGAACGGGATGCCGAAGAACCGGTGCTCGCGCTCGTACCAGGCCGCGCCGATGCCGAGTTCAGCCCGCCCGCCGCTCATCGCGTCTACGGTGGCCACGGCGATGGCCAAGGGCCCGGGCTGGCGGTACGTCGAGGCGGTCATCAGCGTGCCGAGCCGCACCCGTTCGGTCTGCACGGCCAGGCCAGCCAGCGTGGTCCACGAATCGGTCGGGCGGTAGCTGGTGTCGTCGGGATCGATGCCCAGGTAATGGTCGGACCGGAAGAAGGCGTCGAAGCCCGCCTCCTCGGTGGCCCGGGCCATGGCCAGGATCTGGGCGTAGCTGGCACCGTGGTGCGGCTCCAGCAGGACACGGATCCTCATCGCGGGGTTTCCTCGATTTCTTCTGAACGGGCCGTGGTGCGTGCCGTCGGCACGGCATGGTCGCTGGCCAGGGGGAAGTGGCAGGCGACGGTGTGGCCCGCGGCAAGCTCGCGCATCGGCGGCTCCTCGGTGGCGCAGATCTCCTGGGCTCGGGGGCATCTGGTGCGGAACCGGCAGCCGCTGGGCGGGTGGATCGGCGACGGCGGCTCGCCGCTGATCGTGGTGGTTCCTCTTCTGACTAGGCCGGCTCTGCCGCCTAGGCCGCCTGTGGCGGCGGGGCCGGCGAGCTGCGCCGCGTAAAGGGGATCGGTGCTGGGCACCGAGTCGAGCAGGGCCTTGGTGTAGGGGTGCAACGGCTCCCGGTACACCGTCTCCCCGGGCCCGACCTCGCACAGTTTGCCCAGGTACATGACCGCCACCCGGTCGCTGACCTGCTTGACCAGGGCCAGGTCGTGCGCGATGAACAGGTAGGACAAGCTGAGCTCGGCGCGCAGCCGCTCGAACAGGTTGAGCACCTGGGCCTGGATGAGCACGTCCAGGGAGGACACCGCCTCGTCGCAGATGATCAGCGCCGGGTTGAGTGCGATGGCGCGCGCGATGGCCACCCGCTGGGCCTGGCCGCCGGACAGCTCCCGGGGCCGGCGGCGGCCGTGGCTGGCCGGGTCGAGCCCGACCAGCTCGAGCACCTCGTCGACACGCTGCCGCCGGGCGGCACGGCCGCCGGTCCGGTAGGCGACGAGCGGCTCCTCGACCAGGTCCCGGACGACCCATTTCGGGTCCAGCGATCCGAACGGGTCCTGGAACACCATCTGCAGGTGCCGCCGGGCCTGCAGCAGCGGGGCTCCGTGCAGCGTGGTCAGGTCGGTGCCGCGGAAGATCACCGAGCCCGAGGTGGGCCGGGGCGCCTGCAGCACGGAACGCGCCAGCGTCGACTTACCCGATCCGGTCTCGCCGACGACACCCAGCGTCTCTCCCGGGCGTACATCGAACGACACCCCGGAGACGGCCTGGACGACACCGCCCTTGGTGTGGAACTCATGCACCAGGTCGCGGACGGATAGCAGCGGAGCCTCGCTAGCCGGCATGGCTGCCCCCCACCGGGTGCCAGCAGGCCCAGCGGTGACCGGGCTCGTGTTCGGCCAGCGGCGGCTCGGCCGCCCGGCAGTCATCGGCGGCGTGGCGGCAGCGCGGCGCGAACGAGCATCCGGCGGGCAGCGCGGACAGGTCCGGCGGCCGCCCGCCGACCACCGGCAACGGCGAGTGCGCCGGGCGTTCCAGCCGCGGGATTGCCTCCAGCAGGGCCTGGGTGTACGGCATCCGGACCCGGGAGAACAGCCGCGACGCGGGCGCCTGCTCCACGATCCGCCCGGCGTACATCACGATCACCTCGTCGGCGTAGGACGCGGCCAGCCCGAGGTCGTGACTGATCAGCATCAGCGCCATGCCCAGCTCGGCCTGCAGCTCGAGCAGCAGCTCCATGATCTGCGCCTGGGTGGTGACGTCGAGCGCCGTCGTCGCCTCGTCGGCGATCAGCAACCGCGGCCGGCAGGCCAGCGCGATGGCGATCATGACCCGCTGCCGCATGCCGCCGGACAGCTGGTGCGGGTACTCGGCGCAGCGCCGCTCCGGCAGCGGCATGCGTACCAGGCGCAGTAGTTCGACGGCCTCGTCGCGGGCCTGGTCCTTGCTAACCCGCCGGTGGGCCCGGACCGCCTCGGCGATCTGGCTGCCGACGCGCATGGTCGGGTTCAGCGACCGGGACGGGTCCTGGAACACCATCGCCACGTTCGCGCCGCGGTGCGCGCGGAGCCGGTCGTCGCTCAGCCCGATCAGTTGGACGCCCTGGAACCGGGCCGAGCCGGTGACCTCCGCGCTGGGCGGCAGCAGCCCCAGCACCGCCCGGCAGCTGACCGTCTTGCCCGACCCGGACTCCCCCACCACGGCCAGCGTCTGCCCGGGGTAGACGGAGTAGCTCACCCCGTCCACCGCGTGCAGGTCACGGCCGCGGCCGGTGAACGTCACCCGCAGGTCTTCGACCTGCAGCAGCGCCTCAGTCACGGCTCTGCCGTTTCATACGGCCCAGCGTTCCCGCAGCGCGTCGCCGAGCAGGTTCAGCGAGAGCACCGTGGCGAACAGGAACGCGCTGGGGATCAGGACCAGATCCGGGGACGCCGATAGGGTCTGCTGGCCCTGCGCGATCATGCTCCCCCAGCTCGCCTCCGGCAGCGGGATGCCCAGCCCGAGGAAGCTGAGCGCCCCCTCCAGGATGATCACCACGCCGAAGCCGAGCAGGCTGAACGTCAGGAGCTGGGGCATGATGTTGGGCGCGACGTGGCGCAGGATCATGCGCCAGCGCCGGGTGCCGGACAGCCGGGCCGCGAGCATGAAGGTCTGCTCGCGCAGCGCGATCGTGGCGCCCCGGGCGATCCGGCCGAAGGCCGGGATGCTGAACACGGTCAGGGCCCAGATGACGTGCACCTCGCTGGGGCCGAGCCCTTCGGCGATGGCCAGCGCGAGGACGAGCGCGGGAAACGCGATCAGCACGTCGAGCACACGGGAGAGGACCGTGTCGACGGTCCCGCCCCAGTACCCGGCGATGACCCCGAGCAGGCTGCCGACGACCAGCCCGATGGCGGTCACGGCAAACCCGACCTCGAACGAGACCTGGCCGCCGTACAGGATGCGGGAGAGCACGTCGTTGCCGACCGGGTCGGTGCCGAAGACGTGCCCCGGGGACAGCGGCGGCAGGCCGGCCTGCAGCACGTTGCCGCGTACCGGGTCGGGCACCGGGTAGAGGAGCGGCCAGATGAAGCACGCGCCCAGCATCAGGATCAGGAACCCGGCGGGCAGCCACAGCCGCAGCCCGCGGGCCCAGGCGCCCCGGGCCCGGGTCCGCCCCGCCGCGGGCGCGACCGCCGCGCCCGGGGCCAGCAGTTCAGGAAGCGGGGCGCTCATAGCCGATCCTCGGGTCAAGGGCCGTGTACAGCACGTCGCAGAGCAGGTTGGCCACCACCACGACCACGGCGAAGACAAGGACGATGCCCTCGACGACCGGCACGTCGTGGTTGTCGATGGACTGGATCAAGATCGCGCCCACGCCGGGCAGCGAGAAGATCGGCTCGATGATCGCCACCGCTCCGACCAGCGCGCCGAGGTTCAGCCCGATCAGCGTGATCAGCCCGAACATCGAGTTCGGCAGCGCGTGCCTGAGCAGGATCCGCCAGGGCGGCACGCCCTTGGCCCGCGCGGTCACGATGTAGTCCTCGCGCTGCATCTGCTCGATGATGTCCGCCCGCAGCAGGCGGGTGTACACGCTGAACAGCGCGAAGCCGAGGGCGATGGCGGGCAGCGTCAGCGACCTGATGTTCTGCACCGGGTCGGCGGACAGCGAGGTGTAGCCGATGGCCGGGAACCACTGCACCCGGACCGCGAAGAGGTAGATCAGCACCAGGGCGAGCACGTAGGGGGCGACGGACAGCCCGGTCATGCTGACCACCATGCTGACCCGGTCCGCGACGCCGTTCGGCTTGCGCGCGGCCAGGATGGCCACGGCGATGGCGAGCACGACCGACCAGACGAAGGCGTAGGCCAGCAATTCCGCGGTGACCGGTAGCCGCGCGCCGAGGATCGTGCTCACGTTCTCGCCGTTGGTCAGCGACGTGCCGAGGTTGCCGTGCAGGGCGCCGCCGAGCCAGTGGCCGTAACGGACCCAGAACGGCTCGTTCAGGTGCAGCTGGATTTCCAGCTGGCGCACCTCGGCGGGCGTCGCGTTGGCGCCGAGCAGTTCCTGGGCCGCGTCGCCGGGGAGCAGGTTCATGACGACATAAGTCAGGAACGTCACGCCCAACAGCACCGGGATCGCCGCGAGCAGGCGCCGCCCCGCCAGCCGGAGGCTCGGCGAGCCGGTGACCCGCGCGGCGATCCCGGGCCTGAGTTCTTCTGCTACCGCCATCGGTCTGGTCAGCTGCTGCTGTAGGCCACGTCCTCCCACAAGATGGTCGGCGTGACGACCACGGCCGGCAGCGGCTGGGTGAGGCCAGGCCCGACCACGCCCTTGACGGCGACGTTGGCGGGCGCGAAGGCGAAGTAGAACGGGCCGTAGAACTGCTTGGCGATGTAGTCGGCGGCCTGGGTGTACAGCGCGCAGCGCTGGCTCATGCTGGTGATCGCCGCGGCCTGGTTCAGCAGCGAGTCCAGGTGCGGGTCGTGCACGCCGCTGAACGGCGAGAGCGAGGAGAACCTGAATCCGACGCCGACCCCGGCCGCCGGGTCGTAGGAACCCGCGGTCTGGATCATCGACTGCCACTTGCCGGACGTGAACTGCGCGATCAGCGGGGCCAGCGCGTAGTCGTGGATGGTGGTCTTGATCCCGACGGCCGCCCACTGGGTCTGCAAGGCCTCGGTGGTTTCCTCAGCGACCAGGTTCTGGATCGTGCCCAGGTTGATCGTGACGTTGCTCAGACCGCTCTGCTGGACCAAGGTCTTGGCCAGGGTCGGGTCATAGCCCTGGTAACCGGGCACCGTCGGGCTGTAACAGATCCCGCCGGGTCCGGTGAAGCCCTGGACGGAGGGGTACATGTTGTCGAACACGTGCTGCAGGATCGGCGCGAAGTTGGTCGCCGCGTAGATGGCCTCCCGGGCCTTGACGTTGTTGAACGGGGGCGTCAGCGTGTTGAGCTGCAGGTCGTACGGCGACGTGCTGAGCTGGTTTTCGACCTCCAAGCTCGAGCTCTTAGAGGCCTGTTGCAAGAGCGACGGCGTGGACATGTCGACGTAGATCTGGCCCTCGTGGGCGAGCAGGGCCTCGTAGCCCGCCTCATCGCTGGCCACCGACTTGAACGTGAGGTTGTCCAGGTACGGGCGGCCCTTCTGCCAGTAGGTGGGGTTGCGCTTCAGTACGAGCGCCGAGCTGAGCGTGTCGCTCACCACCACGAACGGGCCGGCGCCGACGGGATTGACCGCGAACGCCTTCTCGCCCATCTTCTGGACGGCCGTCGGGGAGGCGATCCAGTCCGCGGTCGAGTCGAAGATCTCGTCGATGAACGCGCCGTCCGGCGCGGCCAGCGTGATGGTGACCGTGTCCGGGCCGGTCGCGGTGACCGACTTGACCGGCCAGGTCGGTTTGCAGGTGCACGCCGACTTGAGGTCACGGTCGATGTTCCAGACCACCGCGGTGGCGTTGAACGGCGTGCCGTCGCTGAACGTTACGCCCGGGCGGATGTTCAGCGTGATCGTCTTGGCGTCCGGGGAGACCGAATAGCCCGTAGCTAGGTCGGGAATGATGGCGCCCTTCGGGCCGAGCTCGAACAGCTCGCCGTAGACGGCGTCCATGTAGTCCTGGTCCGCGGCCCCGTCGATGTTGGTCGCCGGGTCGAGGCCGTCGGGCCAGTCACCCGAGTAGCCGGTGGCCTCGAAGACCGTGAGCGAACCGCCCGCCTTGGGCGCGCCGTTGGCGGCCTGGACCGCGCTGCTGCTCGACGAACTGCTGGCCGAGCTGCAGGCGGCCGTGGTGAGGGCCAGCACGACAGCCGTCCCTCCGAGACAGAATCTTCGTATCCTCTTTCGCCCCGTCGAGCCGTTCCTCATGGCATTCACCCACTCGATATCCAGACACCTCACGGAAAGTACGTGACAAGAAATAAGTCGAGCGTCTGACGATTTGTCTTGGATATTAGGATCCGCCCGGATCGGCGGCAAGGGCCGATTAGACCTGATGGCGTGCGGAAATACGTTCTTGTCCCGGCACTTGCCCGCGCGCGCACCGGCCTTGTGCCGCACCCACAAGGCCCGGGTCGGCCCACAAGTCAGCCTGCGGCAACGCGGTGATCGGCAGCGGCGGGCTTGTGTGCCACGTGCCTTATTGGCCCCCGACCGGCGGGGCTAGCTCCATAGGTCGAAGGTGGCGGTCTGGGGGTAGCAGGTGTGGGTGCCGTTGCAGAAGTACAGGGGCGGGCGGTTGGCGGTGTAGACCCGGGTGACCCGGGAGAAGTACAGGACGCCGGGATGGCCGGGGAGGGGCTCGGCACGCCAGAGGTCGACCAGGACCGGGTAGTTGATGAACTTGCCGGCCGCGCAGTACGGGGTGCAGTCGTTGATCTGCTCGATGCCGGTGGCGAACGCCGCGCCCGTGCCCCAGCTGACCCAGTGCAGGCCGGTCAGGACGTCGTTCGCGTCGGCGCAGGTCAAAATCATCGCCGTAGGGCGGACCTGCGGCTTGAGCTGGCAGTTGACCACGACCGCCTTCGCGGGGGACGCGCGCTGGATGAGGGCGGCGTCGGTGGCCCGGGTGGGCGCCGACGCACAGCCGACGGCACCCACGGCGAGCAGGACGGCAATCAATGCAGCAGCACGCTTCATGGTTCGCTCCCCTTGTCTTACCTACGTAGACGCCGTGCCGCCAGGAAAGTTGCGGTCAATCGCCCCAGACGTCGCGGGCGGTCTCGACGATGAGGCGGAGCTTGGCCACCTGCTGGTCGTAGCTCAGGGCGTTGCCCTCGGAGGTGGAGGAGAACCCGCACTGGCCGGACAGGCAGATCTGGTCCAGCGGGACGTACTTGGCCGCCTCGTCGATGCGCCGCTTGAGGTCATCCCGGGACTCCAGCTGGGGGCGCTTGGTCGTGACCAGGCCGAGGACGACCATCTTGCCCTGGGGCACAAACCGCAGCGGCTCGAAGCCGCCGGAGCGCTCGTCGTCGTATTCCAGGAAGAACCCGTCCACGTCCAGCTCGGAGAACAGGGCCTCGGCTACGAAGTCGTAGCCGCCGGAGGCGACCCAGCTCGAGCGGAAGTTGCCGCGGCACATGTGCGTGGTGATGGCCAGGCCGGCCGGCTTGTCCTTGACCGCGTCGTTGATCTGCTTGATGTAGCGCAGGTGCATGTGCTCGGCGTCCTCGCCGCGCCCGCTGATCTCGGCGCGCTGGGACGGGTCGTTGAGGTAGGCCAGGCTCGTGTCGTCGAACTGCAGGTAGGTGCAGCCCAGGGCGCCGAGCCGCTGCACCTCGTCGGCGTAGGCGGCGGCCAGGTCGGCCCAAAAGCTCTCCATGTCGGAGTACACCGCAGAGTCCACGGAGGCCGGCCCGCCGCGGTAGTGCACCATGTTCGGCGACGGGATGGTGAGCTTGGGCACGGCCGTCCGGACGTGGTCGCGCAGGAAGACGAAGGCGTCGGCGAAGATCGTGTCGCCGATGCCGAGCTTCCCGTCGATCCGGATCGAGGCCGGGGTGAACTCGATGTCCCCGGCCGCGTTGTGGAACTTCACGGCCAGGTGGCCGGGGGCCTTGGACACCCCGCCGAGGGCGTAGATGAAGTCCATGTGCCAGGAGGCGCGGCGGAACTCGCCGTCGGTGGCCGACTGCAGGCCGACCTCCTCCTGCATCTGGATCGCGCTGGGGATCACCTCGTCCTCGACCGCGGTCAGGTCAGCCGCGGTGATCCGGCCCGCGGCGAAGTCGTCGCGGGCGTGCAGCAGCCGCTGGGGGCGGAGCAGGCTGCCGACGTGGTCGGCGCGGAACGGGGGGCTGGTCCTGCGGGCCATCGGCTACCTCTCTGGCGGGGAGTCAAGGGGATACATCAGGTCGATCGCGTCCTCGGGTACCCCGAGGGTCTGGCCGAGGATACCGCGCATCAGGTCCTTGGGCACCAGGCAGTCGGCGCAGGCCTGCGGGGTCGCGCTGATCGTGACCCGGACGCGGGTGCCCTGCTCGGCGACCTCCAGGAGATAGCCGTCAGCGGCCAGGGTGGAGCGGAGAGCCACGGCCCGTTCCATATCAATCATGAAAGGACCTCGAGCGGGGCGGCGGTGAGCGGTCCGACCGGGGTCGCGGTGCCGGACCACTCGCCGAAGATCCGGACCACCATGGAGATCGCGGCGTTGCGCGCGCCGGCCACCACGATCGGGACGTGCCGGGGCGAGGGCAGGATACGGCTGAAGGTGGCGTCGGCGCTTTCGTCGGGGTCGGCGAAGCGGGCGATGCCGCGCAGGCCGTTCTTGCCCGCGAGCCGCAGGTCGGCGCCGGTGCGGCCGCAGTGCTCCATCAGCCACTCCTGGACGCCCTGCTTGGAGAAGCCCGCCGCGGCCAGCATCTGCGCGTGCTCGGGGCAGAACACCACGCCGGCCGAGGTGTCGCGGAAGATCAGCGAGCCGGTACGGGAGATCGTGTCGGCGATGTCCCACAGCACCTGCTCGGGGTCCGGGGTGTGCCGGTTGTCGACGAACTCGCAGGTGCGCAGCAGCGTGGCGGACACCGCGCTGGTCCCGGCGGGCTGGCCGCCGTCGGCGGCGAACGGCGGCCACGGCGACTCCTCCTCGTTCTCGGCCAGGCAGATCGACCAGCGGCCGGGCAGGCCCTGGGTGGCCTGCTCCAGAACGTGCGGGCGGATGCCGAAGGCGTTGCGGACGATGAGGCCGATGGCGCGGGCCACAGTGGCGTTCGGCCGGAAGCCGGGGCCGAAGGCGCCGCCCGCGGTGTTGAAGCCGTGCTCGTGCCTGATGGGGCCGTTGACGACGATCATCGGGGCGGGGCCGCTGGTGGACTGCCAGCCGCCGCCGCGGGCGGCGCGCTCGCGCATCAGCGCGTCGAAGGCGGCCAGCACGACCGGGAAGTACTCCGGCAGGCAGCCCGCCATCGCGGCGTTGATGGCGGCCAGGTAAACCGTGCACGTCCGGCCGACCTGCTCCAGCTCGCCGATGACCTCGTCCGGGCTCATGCTCGTGGCGGCCAGGAACCGGTCGACGAGCGGCTGCGAGGCGGGGACCAGCGGCAGGCCGTCGGACCAGCCCTGGGCGTAGCAGTGCTCGATGGCCGCCTGGGCGGCTTCGGGGTCCGGGGCGGTGTCTTCCTGCCTCCGGGGCGCCTTAAGGCGCCGCCTTCCCTCGTCGCTCGTCCCTCGCTCCTCAGTCCAGGCGGCGCCGCGCCCCTTCGGCTGGGTCATTCGTCCGTCGCGGTGAGCAGGGCGACCACGTCGTCGAGAACCTGGGCGGCACGCTCTTTCACCTGGTCCGGCGTGAGCACGGCCACCGGGTGCGGGGTGGTCGCGTACCGGTAGCCGGGCGCGCCGCGCAGGTCGGCCATCGCGTCGGCGGTGACCTGGAAGGCGTCGCTGCAGATGGCGGCGGCGGGCAGCCCGGCGGCCTCGAACACGATGCCGTCGGCCACGGCGGACGCGCTGCACGAGCCGCAGTCGCCGATGCCGGTGATGATGACGTCGCAGCTCGCGGCCATCTCCTTGACCAGGTTTTCCGGGGCGGGCGCGGCGAAGTTGACCTTGGTGCGGGCGATCGCGGTCTTGGCGCCGTACTGGCCGATGAGCAGCCGACCGATCTCGTCCAGGAACGGGGCGGCGTTCTGCTTGGTGTTGACCAGCAGGCCGACGGTGACGCCGTGCAGGTCCGGACGGCGCCGGGCGCGGGGCGGCCGCGGCTGGGTGGCGGTCATGGTGGCGCCGGTGGGGTCGAGGATGGGGTAGGGCATGGCTGGGGTTCCTCTTAGTGCTCGTGGATGATGACGCCGCGGATGTTCTTGCCATCCATCATGTCCTGGTAGCCCTCGTTGACCTGGTCCAGGGTGTAGCGCTGGGTGACCAGCTCGGTCAGCTTGATGTCGCCGGACTGCCACAGACCCAGGATCATCGGGATGTCGTACAGCGGGTTCGCGCCGCCGAACAGGGCGCCCTGCATCCGGCGGTGGTAGCCGATGAGGATGCCGCCGGGCAGCACCATGTCGTAGTAGCCGACGCCGGTGATGACGACCGTGCCGGCCTTGCCGGTCAGGTTGACCGCGGCCTTGACCACGTCGTTGTTCATCTCGCCGACGGTGCAGATCACCTTGTCCGCGAGCTGGCCGCGGGTCAGGTTGATGACGGTCTCGGTGGCCTCCTCGGGGCCCGCGAACGCGTGCGTGGCGCCGAGCTCCATGGCCTGCTCGCGCTTGAACTCGACCGGGTCGATGGCGATGACGTTCTTGCCGCCGGCGTACCGGGCGCCCTGGATCGCGTTGATGCCCACCCCGCCGGTGCCGAAAACCACGACGGTCTCGCCCGGGCGCACGTCAGCCGCGTAGATGGCCGAGCAGAAGCCGGTCGTCACCCCGCAGCTGACCAGGGCGGCCAGCTCGAACGGGATGTCGTCCTCGATCTTCACGCAGGACCACTCGGAGATGACGGCGCGCTGAGCGAACGTGCCCAGGACGCACATGCCGCCCAGGTCCTGGTCGCCGTCGTGGAATCGGAACGTCCCGTCGACCAGGCAGCCGATGGCCGCGTTCTTGCCCGCGTCGCATAGGTTCTGGTGCCCGGTGGAGCAGTACCGGCAGGTGCCGCAGACCGGGATGTAAGAGCAGGCCACCCGGTCGCCGGTGGTGACCCTCGTGACGCCGGGGCCGGTTTTCTCGATCACGCCGGCGCCCTCGTGGCCGCCGACGAGCGGGAGGCGCGCGGTGCCGGTCGCGCGGATGTGCTCGTCGGAATGGCACAGGCCCGCGGCCTCGAACCGGATGAGCACCTCGCCGGCCTTTGGCTCATCCAGGTCTAGCTCGGTGAGTTCCCACGGCTCGCCGCCCTTGCGGAGCACCGCGGCCTGGGTCTTCATTTTGCGGCTCCTTGTGTTCGGGCTTGGGTTTGGCTGGCTAACAGTTTTCATATCACGCGCTTCTCGTCGTCAAAAGTGTCATATATCGTGTGCCCTGAGCCGGGAGGGAGCACTTATGACCAGCACCGCATCGGCTGGGCCCGCCGCTGTTGTCGACCCCAAGGGTTAGGGGCGCACGGTGGAGATATCGCTGGACGGGAAGGTGGCGCTGGTCACCGGAGCGGGGCCGAACATCGGCAGCGGGATCGCGCTGGCACTGTCCCGGTACGGGGCGCGGGTGGCGTGCAACGACATCGAGCTGTCGGCGGCCAAGGCGGCCGTGCGGCGTCTCGAGCGTAACGGGGGGCCGGCCTGGCGCTGCAAGGGGACGTCAGCGTCGAGGCGGACGTGGTGGCGAACATCGGCGCGGTGCTGCAGGCCTGGGACCGGATCGACATCGTCATCAACAACGCGGCCTGGCTGCATGCGTGCGGGCTGCTGGAAGAAGACCTCGCCTCGTTCAACCGCGCGATCACGATCGCGGTCAACGGGAACTTCCTGTACACCAAGTACGGCGCGCTGGCGATGATCGAGCGCGGCATCAAGGGCTCGATCGTCTCGATCCTGTCGTCGAACGCGTGGCAGGGCGCGCCCGGGTTCATCGCCTACGCCACGCACAAGGGCGGGCTGGCCAACTTCGTCCGCGCCGCCGCGATGGACCTGGCCCCGTACGGCATCCGGGTCAACAGCTTCACCCCGACCGCACCGCGGCCGGACAACCCGGAACTGCTCGCGCAGTGGCGCGCGGAGGGCCGGACCGAGCTGCGGCCGCCGCGTCGGCCGGCGCCGGACCGGCCCTCGTGGTGGCGGGAGGCGGGGACGTTCGACGTGCGGGGGCAGATCCCGATGGGCGAGCCGGCCACCCCCACCGACATCGGGCACTGCATCGCCTGGCTGTGCTCGGACTACGCGCGCCTGATCACCGGGTGCGACTTCGTGATCGACGGCGGCGCCCGGGCCAAGTACTGGGCGTACACGCCGGCGGTGAGTTCCGCGGCCGGCCCGGTGCCGCTGATCCCGCTGGAGCTGGACAGCTTGGGGGCTTCTGACGGCTTGGAGGCTTCTGATGGGTGACACGATCCGGGCCGCGGTGCAGACCGGCCCGCGGCAGATCGAGATCCGGGAGTTCCCGCGGCCGGTCATCGGGCCTGACGACGGCGGGCTGCTGCGGATCGAGGCGTGCGGGATCTGCGGCAGCGACGTGGAGCAGTTCCGCGGGCACCTCGGACAGCAGTGGCTCCCGATGGTGCCCGGGCACGAGCCGCTCGGAATCATCGAGGAAGTCAGTTCCGCGGCGGCCGCGCGGTGGGGTGTCCAGCCGGGCGACCGGGTGGCGGTGGAGATCCTCATCCCGTGCCGGTCTTGCGACCTGTGCCTGGCCGGGCGGTACATGTCGTGCCGGAACCGGGTGGGCAGCCACGGCGGCTCGCAGCCGCCTGCGCGCGGACTCGGCCTCTGGGGCGGCTTCGCGGAGTACATCCACCTGCACCCGAACTCGATCCTGCACAAGGTACGCGCCGACATCCCGGCCGAGGTGGCGGTGATGTTCAACCCGCTGGGCGCCGGGGTGCGGTGGGCGTGTCATCTCGGCGGGGTCGGGCTGGGCGACACGGTGCTGATCCTCGGGGCCGGCCAGCGCGGGCTGTCCGCGGTGCTGGCCTCGCGGGTCGCCGGGGCCGGGACGATCATCGTGACCGGGCTGGCCCGCGATGCCGGCAAGCTGGCGCTGGCCCGGGAGTTCGGCGCGGACGTGACGATCGACGTGGAAGCGGAGGACACCGTCGCACGGGTCCTGGAGGTCACCGGCGGCGTGGGCGCCGACGTAGTGCTGGAGCTGACGCCGATGGCGGCGCAGCCGATCCGGGACGCGGTGGCGGCCGTGCGGTGGGGCGGCCGCGTGGTCCTGGCCGGGCTGAAGGGCGGCCAGCCGGTCGAGCTGTCCACCGACGTGATCATCAACAAGGCCCTCACCGTGATGGGCGCGTTCAGTGTGGACTCCCGCGCCTACGCCGAGGCGATCCGGCTGATCGAGACCGGCCGCCTCCCGCTGGCGCGGATGCACACCCATACGTTCGGGCTTTCCGATGTCTCGCGGGCCATCGAGACCCTGGCCGGCGAGGTGCCGGGCGAGGACGCGGTGCACGTGGCGATCGTGCCGGGACCGAGCGAGCCGAGGGGGCGCGGCGCTGCCTGGACTGAGGAGCGACGAAGGAGCGGCGAGGGCCCGCCGCCACAGGCGGCCAGACCAGCAAGGTAGCGCCTTGAGGCGCCCCGAAGGCGAGCGGGAGATGGAGTGATGGGTTCGTGCTGATCGACGTGCACGCGCATGTGATCCCCGGGTCGTTCCCCGCGGTTCCCGCGGGCTGCGGCCCCGCGTCGTGGCCGTCAATGTCTCTTGATGCGGACGGCGCGCGGCTGCTGGTGTCGGGTCCCGTGCGCTTCACCGCCCGGGCGGCCTGGTTCGACGCGGAGCGACGGCTGGCCGCGAGCGCGGCCAGCGGAGTGGACGCGGAGGTCGTCTCCCCGTTCCCGCCGCTGCTGAACTACCTTCTGCCCGCGACCTACGGGCGGGACCTGGCCCGCTGGGTCAACGAGTACATCGCCGGCCTGTGCGCGGCCGCGCCGGGCCGGATCTACGGGCTCGGCACGGTGCCGCTGCAGGACCCCGACCTGGCCGCGGGCGAGCTTGCCTTCGTGGCCGGGGAGCTTGGCCTGGCCGGGGTGGAGATCGCCTCCGCCATCGGCGGCCTGTCCCTGGCCGACGAGCGCTTTCTCGGCTTCTTCGCCGAGGCCGAGCGCCTGGGCACGGCGATCTTCGTGCATGCCATGCCGGTCCCGTCGGACCGGCTGCCGCCGTCGGCGACGGCGACCTTCGGCGTCGGGGTGGAGGGCAGCCTGGCCGCGGCCGCGCTGATCACCGGCGGGGTCGCAGAGAAGTACCCGGGGCTGCGGCTGGCGTTCAGCCACGGGGCGGGCGGGTTCCCGCTGATGCTGCCGCGGGCCCAGTGGTTCTGGGGCCGGACCTGGAACGAGGAACCGCCCGGTGAGCGCGGGCCGGAGGCCGCGCCCTGGGCCGCCGCGACCGGGCCGGCGGAGCTGGCGCGGCGGTTCTACTACGACTCGCTGGTCTTCGACCGCCGGGCCATCCGGTACCTCATCAACATGGTCGGCCCGGACCGGCTGCTGGTGGGGTCCGACTTCCCGGCCATGCCGCGGGAGGAGCGCCGGCCGGACGCTGCGGTCGATGGGACTGGCGGACACCATGCTGGACGACATCACCTGGCACAACGGCTTCCGTTTCCTCGGCGTGAGCGAGCCGCGCACGCTAGGCGGGGGCAGCGATGCCGCCTCGGTGGCGAGCGGGAACCACGATGTCGATGCGCGGAAGTTATTCTCGTCAGGTGAGTAGCCTGCTGGACGCCGACGAGTTCGATGACGCCGGACCGTGGATGTCGCCCGGCGCCGCCGCGCAGCGGCCGCCGCGGCTGCTGCTGACGCTGCTCGGTGACTATTGGTGGCAGCGGACCGAGCCGCTGCCCTCGGCGGCGATCGTCGCGCTGCTCGCCGAGTTCGGGGTCAGCGACTCGGCGGCCCGGGCCGCGCTGAGCCGACTGACCCGCAACGGGCTGCTGGTCACCTCCAAGAGCGGCCGCCGGACGTACTCCCGGCTGAGCTCGCGCGCGGCGGCCATCCTGGACGACGGCGCGCGGCGGATCTTCTCCTTCGGTGCGGCCAACCAGCCGTGGGACGGGGTGTGGTCGCTGGTCGCGTTCTCCATCCCGGAGGACAACCGGGCGGCGCGGGACGCGCTGCGCAAACAGCTGCGCTGGCTCGGCTTCGCACCGCTGTACGACGGGCTGTGGCTGTCCCCGCGCGACCACGCCGCCGAGGTGCTCGGGTACCTGAAGGACCTCGACATCACCACCGCGACGGCGTTCCGGGCCACGTCGGTGCCGGCCGAGGGTGACATCCCCGAGCGCGCCTGGGACCTGGATGGCCTGCGGTCGCAATACGAGCGTTTCATCGCGTTCGCCCGTCAGCTGCGGGACACGACCGCGGCCGGGCAGGTGCCGCCGATGGACGCGCTCATCGCCCGGACCCGGGTGATGGACGAATGGCGGGCCTTCCCCGGCCTGGACCCCGACCTGCCCGCCGAGCTGCTGCCGTCCGCGTGGCCGCGGACGCAGGCCCGCGAACTGTTCATCGGGTGTTACGACCTGCTAGGCCCGCTGGCCGCCCGGCGGGTCCGGCAGATCATCACCCGGTACAGTCCCGAGCTGGCCGGGCGCGCCGCGTACCACAGCTCGGAACTGAAGCTGAGCGCCGCCCCCGATCCCGCGAGCGCTTAAGTCTCCTTGGTGATCTCGGCCAGGAGAGCGGCGCTGCGGGCGGGGTTCAGAGCCTCGGCACTCAGCTCGTCCATGACCTCCAGGTAGTGGTCGACCTCCTCACGGCGGTCCAGGTACAGCGCGCTGGTCAGCTGTTCGATGTACACGATGTCGGACACTTCCGGCGCGGCAAAGCGCAGCACGGTAAACGAGCCGCCTGCGGCGGCATGACCGCCGCTGGCGAACGGGATCACCTGGATGGTGATCCCGGGCAGGCTGGCGACCTCGATGAGGTGGGCCAGTTGGCCGCGCATCACCCTCCGGCCGCCCACGGGACGGCGCAGTGCGGCCTCGTCCATGACCGACCACACCAGCGGCGGCTCGGCGCCGGTGAGTATGTCCTGGCGTTTGAGCCGCACGCTGACCCGCCGGTCGATCTCCTCAGCAGACGCGGTCTTGTTGCCGAGCGATGTGACCGCGCGGGCGTAGGCCTCGGTCTGAAACAGGCCGTACACAAACTGGAGCTCGAAGGTACGGATGACCGAAGCCGCCCCCTCCAGGCCGAGGAACGCCTCGAACCAGTCGGGCAGAACGTCGTCGTACTTCGACCACCAGCCCGGGGTGCTGGTCTGCTCGGCATAGGACAGCAGCCTGTCCCGGATCTGCTCGTCGCCGACGCCGTACAGGGCGAGCAGGTCGGTTACGTCCCGGCGCTTGAACCCGACCCGGCCGTGCTCCATGCGGCTGATCTTGGAGCGGGACGCCCGGATCTCGTAGGCCGCCTGTTCGGGGGTTACCCCGGCGGCCTCCCGGAAACGCCGCAGCTGGCTGCCGAGCAGCATCCGCAGCACCGTCGGGCCCCGAGGCTCACCGTCACCTCCGAACCACGGCTCGCCGCCCGGCCCAGCCATGCTCATCTCCAGTCCCGGACCCGATGGGTCAGCATCGGCCGCTTTCCCGCCCAGGACACCTACTCTAGGCCGCCAGGCCGGTCCGGCGCATGCGCCGAATTAGCCATTCGCCTAACCAGCCCGCGCGCCGTTAGCGGCGGACGGCCGGATCACACCAGAGCGCGGATAACGCGACGGGGCCGCCCGGGGACAGGTCATCGAATTCGCCGTTCTTCACGCCAGCCAAGAACGCAGTGACCTCAGCGGGCGTGTAGATCAGGGCAGGCCCGTACGGATCGCGGGAGTTGCGGACGGCGACCTCGCCGCCGGGCAGCTTCGCGACCTCGACGCAGCTCCCGTTGGGGTTGCTGGCCGTGCTCTTACGCCACCGCGCGGCGGTGAGCTGGCCGGCCGGGATGCCGTTCCTGAACTGCATGGTTCCTCCGAAGGCGGGTGAAGGAACGGCCACGCGGGACGCGCGTGGCACGGAGTTGTTTCAGTTGCACGTGCAGCCTAACACGCCGAATGCACAAAGCATCGGCGTGTGCAGAAGCTCATGCATAAGATCAGTGCATCGGCTTTTGCAGAGTTTTCGTGCACGAGGCCGTTGCAGCCACGGCGTGCATGCGAGAAAATAGCCATTACCGCGCATGTTCTCCCTGACCGCCGCAACGTGACGATCGGACGGCCGTGACAGAACTCGCAGGCCTGGCGCGCAGTGCGGCCAGCGACCTGGGCATCAACTGTCAGTGGCTTGCCCCGGTACTGCGGATGGCGGCCGTGGCCAGCGGGAACTGGCCGCTCTCGGCCCGGCCCGGCGCCACGGGCTGGACCTGCTATCCCAAGCTCGCGCTGCGCACCCCGCGCCCTGACGCCCGGTCAGTGCGCGCGGGGCGGGACTTCACCATCGCGACCATGCGCCGGTGGGGGGTCGCGGAACGTTGTGACGACATCGCGGTCGTCGTATCCGAGCTGCTGACCAACGCCCTGCGCCACGCGCTACCCGACGTCGGCGAGGGGTCGCGACCGGGCTCGATCCGGCTCGGCCTGTTGCAGCCCGGACGAGGCGTCATCTGCGCGGTCGCCGATCCCAGCTCTGAGATCCCGACGCCGAGAGAACCCGGGATCCTCTGCGAGGGCGGCCGCGGACTCCACGTCATCGGCGGCCTCGCCGACAGCTGGGGCTGCACGCCGCCCAGCCACGCCGGCAAGGTCGTGTGGGCCATGTTCTCCCTCAAGCACCTGACGGTGCATCGCCGGGGCCCGGACGGGCCGGTCCGCCTCCTGGGATCCTGATCGGGCCTCACCCGCGTGCTCACGAGCACACGTGCTGGGAAGGACCTGGCCCCCGGCCGCAGGGTGACCGTCCCGTCGTCGCAGGCCGCGAGGACTATGGCCGCGCCAGCGAGGATCGCCGCCGCACCCCATCGCCGTGCTCCGCGCCGCATCGCTGACCTCACCTCAGGTGTCCTGTCGTACCACTTCGATGCGGCCCGCGCGGCGTCCCGTTCCACCGTGGCGGCGTTCACCTCTCTGGCGGAATATACCCTACCAGGGTATGGTAGGTTCGGGGCGGCTAGGCAGAGCGGAGGCTGGCGTGTACGGATACACCTCGAACAAAGAGGACTACAGCAGGCGGCTGCGCCGGATCGAGGGACAGATCCGCGGGCTGCAGAAAATGGTCGACGAGGACAAGTACTGCATCGACATCTTGACCCAGGTGTCAGCGGCGACCAAGGCGCTGCAGTCGGTGGCGCTGGGCCTGATGGAAGACCATCTGGAGCACTGTGTCGCCGAGGCGGTGGCCGAGGGCGGCGAGGTCGCCGCAGCGAAGGTGCACGAGGCGTCCGAGGCGATCGCCCGCCTGGTCAGGTCCTGATGATATCGGCAACCTATCGGGTCACCGGGATGACCTGTGAGCACTGCGTGCGCGCGGTCACGGAGGAGCTGGCAAGGCTCGACGGCGTCCGCGAAGTGAGCGTCGAGCTCGTCCCGGAGGGCTCGTCCGCGGTGACGGTGACCAGCGAAGGACCGCTGCCCGCCGCCGCGGTCACGGGCGCCCTGGACGAGGCGGGGGACTATCGGCTGGCCGGACCGGTGAGCCCGGCGTAAGGGCACGGAAGGGAACGAGACGCGGATGAGCGTGGTCACCGACGAGAGCCTCGCCGGCTCGGTGGAGCTGGCCATTGGCGGGATGACCTGCGCGTCATGCGCGGCCAGGATCGAGAAGAAACTGAACACGCTGGACGGCGTCAGCGCGACCGTCAACTTCGCCACCGAGTCGGCGCGGGTGTCCTTCCCGGCCGCGGTGAGCGCCGGCGACCTGATCTCGGTAGTGGAGCAGGCGGGTTACACCGCGGCCGTCCCCGCCCATCGGCAGGCCGAGGCGGGCGAGCCGGGGGCGGCCGACGCTGGGGCGGCCGCCGAGGCGGGCGAGCCTGATCGGCTGCGCCGACGGCTGCTGGTATCGACGGCGCTGGCCGTCCCCGTTGTGGTGCTGGCCATGGTCCCGGCCTGGCAGTTCCGGAACTGGCAGTGGGCCGCCCTGGTGCTGGCCTCGCCGGTCGCGGTGTGGGGAGCCTGGCCCTTCCACCGCGCCGCCCTGGTCAACGCCCGGCACGGCGCGGCGACCATGGACACGCTGGTATCGGTCGGGGTGGCCGCGGCATATCTGTGGTCGGTGTACGCGCTGTTCTTCGGCACGGCGGGCCAGCCGGGGATGCGGATGAGCTTCGCGTGGCTGGCCCCCGGCAGCGGGTCCGGGGCCACCTACCTGGACGTCGCGTCCGGCGTGACGGTGCTGATCCTGCTCGGCCGGTACCTCGAGACGCGGGCCAAGCGGCGCTCGGGCGCGGCGCTGCGCGCGCTGCTGGCCCTAGGCGCCAAGGACGTCGCCGTCCTGCGCGACGGCGCCGAGGTACGGATCCCGGTGGGGCAGTTGGCGGCCGGGGAGGAGTTCGTGGTCCGGCCGGGCGAGAAGATCGCCGCCGACGGGGTCGTCGTCTCCGGCGGTTCGGCGGTCGACACCTCGATGCTCACCGGCGAGCCGGTCCCGGCCGAGGTGGGACCCGGCGACGCGGTGACCGGCGGGTGCGTGAACGTCGGCGGGCGGCTGGTGGTCCGGGCGGTCCGGGTCGGCGCGGACACCCAGCTCGCCCACATCGCCCGGCTGGTCACCGAGGCCCAGGCGGGCAAGGCGCCGGTGCAGCGCCTAGCGGACCGGATCTCCGCGGTGTTCGTCCCCGCGGTCATCGGCGTCGCGCTAACGACGCTGGCCGTATGGCTGGCGGCCGGTCAGGGCGCCGGAGCGGCGTTCACCGCCGCGACTGCGGTGCTGATCATCGCCTGCCCATGCGCGATGGGCCTGGCCACCCCGACCGCCATCCTGGTCGGCACCGGGCGCGGCGCCCAGCTCGGCATCGTGATCAAGGGCCCGGAGACGCTGGAGTCCACCCGCGCGATCGACACGATCGTGCTGGACAAGACCGGCACGGTCACCACCGGCCGGATGGGCCTGGTCGACGTGGCGGCCGCGCCGGGGACCGACCCGGCCGACGTGCTCCGGCGGGCCGGAGCGGTCGAGGACGCCTCCGAGCACCCGGTCGCGGCCGCGATCGCGGCCGGCGCGCGGAACCGGCTCGGCGCGGGCCTGCCGGGCGCGGGCCTGCCGGGCGCGGGCCAGTTCGCCAGCCATCATGGGCTAGGCGTCACAGCGCTCGTCGAGGGTCACACGGTCGCGGTCGGCCGACCCGGATGGCTGGAATCGGAGTGGGGCACGACCGTGCCGCCGGCGCTCGCGGTCCGCGCCGCCCGGGCCGAGCAGGCCGGACAGACCGCCGTGTTCACGGGCTGGGACGGGCAGATCCGCGGCCTGCTCGTCGTGGCCGATACCGTCAAGCCCACCTCGGCCGAGGCCGTGGGACGGCTGCGCGCCCTGGGACTGCGGCCGGTCCTGCTCACCGGCGACAACGAGCGTGCCGCCCGGGCCGTCGCCGCCGCGGTCGGGATCGACGAGGTGATCGCCGAGGTGCTGCCCGCCGGCAAGGTCAACGCGGTCAAACGGCTGCAAGCCACCGGCCGGGTCGTCGCGATGGTCGGTGACGGAGTGAACGACGCCGCCGCGCTGGCCCAGGCGGACCTCGGCCTAGCCATGGGCACCGGCACCGACGCGGCGATCCAGGCCTCCGATCTGACCCTGGTCCGCGGGGACCTGCTCGCCGTCCCCGACGCCATCCTGTTGTCCCGGCGCACGCTGGCCACGATCAAGGGCAACCTGGTCTGGGCGTTCGGCTATAACGCGGCCGCCATCCCACTGGCCGCGCTCGGGTTCCTCAACCCGCTGATCGCCGCGGCCGCGATGGCGTTCAGCTCCCTGTTCGTAGTCACCAACAGCCTTCGGCTGCGCCGCTTCCAGCCCGCTCCGGCTCAAGCATCGGGCCGCTAGTGGCCGCGGTTCCCGGCGGGCCGGAGCGGGTCCCGTTGGCTGTGCTTCCGGCGCCGGTTGAGGGCGGCCCGGATCAGCACGATGGGCGGTTGGTGTCGCTCCGTGGTTGGCGTGGGAGCCGGAACATCGCGACGGGTGAGTGGACCCTGGTACGGCGGACCGTTCAGTATCAAAGGTCTTAGGGCGGGGCCGGCCAGGGCCGCCGCGTTACAACAGGGCCTGCAGGGTGTCGCCGGATATCTCGTACATGCGCAGGATCTCCAGGGCGACGCCGATCCGCAGCGTGGCGGCAGCGTCGTCGGCGAACTCGCCCAGCATCCGCTCCAGCTTCGTCACCCGGTAGCGCATGGTGTTGTAGTGGTAGTGCAGGATGCGAGCGGATTCGGCCACGTTGAACCGGGTGCCGGACAGCACGGCCAGTGACTTGAGCAGGTCCGAGCGGGCGGGCTCGGGCAGGTCGAGCACTGGGCCGAGCGTGTCGTGCACGAAGGCCCGCAGCTCGGCCTGGCTCACGTTGCTGATCAGCCGGTACAACCCGAGCCCGGCGAAGTTGGTGACCGCGCCGCTACCGGCCAGCCGCTGGCCGACCTGCAACGCCACCCTGGCCTCTTCGTACAGCCGCGGGATGTCCAGCGGCCCCGCCCCGATCTGGCTGACGCCCACCGAGTAGGCCCGCCCGGTCAACGCGGTCATGTCCGCGTGGATCTTGCGGGCCAGCGTGGCCGCGTCGGCGACGCCGACCACGGCCACGAGTTCGGTGGCGAACCCGGCGACCGCCGCGTCCCGGTCCCGGTCCCGTACGGCCCGGGTCCACAGCTCGACGGCACGCAGCGCGGCGGCCTCCTGCGGCCGACCCTCCGGCAGGTGCACCGCATCGTCGCCGTGCTCGGCACCCCTGGGTTCGATGTCGGTGTGCCGGGCGACCAGCACGGTCAGCGGGCGCTGCAGGTCCCAGCCGAACCTGACCGCCCGCTCCAGCGCCTGATCCATGTTGGCCGCCGTGCCGGTGACCAGGTCGTGCAGCGCGTTCGACGCGAACTGCTGCTCGACCGCGAGCACGGCCAGGTCCCGGGTGATCTCCAGCGCGGCCACCAGGGCGGCCTGCTCGACCGCCACCTCGGCCATCCCGGGCAAGCCCTGGGCGCCGCCGACCGCGAGCACCCACCCGTGCTGCATCTCGCCGGCCCGGATGACCGCGGCCGCCCAGGGCGTCCCCGTCCCGGCGTCCCGGTGCACGCCCGCGACGAGCCAGGCGGTGTTCACCCGGCCGCTGCCGTCGGGCCGGTACTGAGCCCGGAACGCCTGCCCCAGGGGGCCGGACTGCGTGGTGGCGGCCAGCGGGTAGCCGGCCGGATCGCAGATCACCACGTCGGCGCCGGGCAGGATCTCGGCCAGCTCGCCGGACAGCCGGGCCAGGCCGCCGCCGGTCAGCGCGACGCGCAGGAATGCGTCGTGGATCTGCTGCCGACGGGCCAGCGCGGCCGCCTGCCGGTTGACGATCGTCTCGAACGTCTGGCTGAGCACGTCGTCCAGCGGCGAGGTGGGCGGGATCACGACGATCGGGAAGGCGGCCCGGTCGGCCAGCTCCACCGCGTCGGCCGGGACTTCGGCCAGGTACTCGTCCAGCTTGACGCCCAGCCCGGCCAGTCCGTTGGCGGCCAGCTGCTCGATCAGCCGGCCGAACTCCCCCGGCTCCCGGGGCAGCGGGTAGCCGGTGGTCAGCAGGAACTCGTCCTGCTTGGTCCAGCGGACGATATTCGGCACCGTCATGACGTTGAGCCGCCGGACCACGCGGTCGAGCCCGTCGGCACCCGCGATGATCCGGGTGCCGCGCATGGCGTCCTGGCCGAGCATCTCGCGGACGGTCAGCCCGTCGACCGGGACCTGGCCACCGCGCCGCCGCCGCCCAGGGGCCAACGGGCGCCCGGGCGCAGGCGAGCGGGCAGGGGGCGCGGGATCGGCGGTTGCGCTGCGGCCGCGGCGGATGGGCATGATCTCAGCCGGGATCGGCGGTTGCGCTGAGGGCGCGGCGGATGGGCATGATCTCAGCCGGGATCGGCGGTTGCGCTGAGGGCGCGGCGGATGGGCATGATCTCAGCGGGGACCGCCGGCCGCGGTGCTAGCCTCGCGGGCGGCCGGTGCTGCTGCGGGACCGGGCGGCGGGGCCGGCAGGCCCGCGCACGGGTCTTCCACCAGGCCGCGGGCCCAGGCCAGGTCGGCGGGGCTCGGCTCGTAGTCGGCGTCCACGTCGAGCAGTTGCAGGGGGTTGTCGGTGATCATCCGGGTCACCTTCTCCATCGGCACCCCCTTCTCGAAGATCGTCTGCGCGAAGATACGCAGCGCCTCGGATGGCAGCGGGTTGTGCCGCTGCCCGGTGTCCGAGACGAGCAGGCAGCGGGACGCCCCGATCCGGTCCACGCTCTGCACGATCTTCTCCGGCGCGGCGTACTGCCAGGCCGGCGACACCGTGCAGTAGCCAAACTCGGGCATCGCCCCCATTCTGGCGACTTCCTCCAGGGTGTCCAGGTCGAGGTTGGGCACCCGGAAGTAGGGGTGCGTGATGACGATCTTCTCCACGCCGACGGACCGGGCCTCGCGCACCAGCGCGACGATCTCCCGCGGGGCCAGGTGCGAGGTGGCCAGGATCGCCCCGTACTCGGCGACCAGCTCGAGCACCTCCTTGACCTCGGGCTTGAGCTTCCCGTCCTTGTCGGCCACCCAGATCCCCTCGGCCTGGCTCCGGCCGCCCTTCTGGGAGTCGTAGCCGCCGGTGCCGCCGTGCACCTCGGCGTGATAGCCCGCGTCCACCGTCGGCATCCACACCTCCTTGCCGCCGAGCTTCAGCGACGCCTCCACGGCGGCGGCGTTGATCCCGCCCACGTAGTAGTTCAGGACGATCCCGCCGAACACGCGGATGCCCGGGATGACCCGCTGCACCAGGTACGCGCGCGACACCGTGTTCTCGTGATGGCACTTGAGCACGATGGCCTTCATGCCCGCGTCGCGGGCGGCCCGCACGATGTCGAAGTCGTCGGCCAGCCGGGGAAACAGGTCAGGGTACGGGTGGCAGTGCAGGTCCACCGCGCCCGCCACGTCGATCAGAGGCCCGCCGTAGGTGCGCTTGGTCATGTCGTTCCTCCCGGTGCTGAGACTAGATGCGGATGTCACTGTTTGCCAGCTAGCGGCCGGATCTGCGGGCAACTACTGCTGAGCTCAGGGGTCACGCTGGCGTCCGGTGAACAGCACGGCCACCCGGTCCCGGTCGCCGATCGCACCGGAGCGCCGCAGCTCGACCAGGCCGGCCAGGCCGGACGAACCGGTGGGGTCGACCGGGATGCCGGTCGCGGCCACGGCCAGCCGGGCGGCCTCGACCAGCGTGTCCTCCCCCACGACCAGCGGCCGGCCACCGGTCAGCAGCATGCCCTCGACCACGGCCCGCCAGTCGTAGGTCTCGTCGTCGAGGATGCCCGTGGCGACGCTCCTGGGCTCCGGCGCCCAGGGCTGCATGAACACCGACCGGTGCGCGGCGGCCTCGGCCATGGCCCGGCGTACCGCGTCCGGACCGGGCTCGGCCGGCAGCAACGCACGCACCCGCGCGTAGGCCCGTTCCAGCGGGTGGGCGCCGGTGGTCTGCACGGTGTGGATGCGGGGCATCCGGCCCAGCGCGCCGAGGTCGGCCGCCTCGCGCAGCGCCTGCACGCACGAACTGGCCAGGGCACCCCCGCCGACCTGGACGATCAGATGATCGAGGTCACCGCCCGCCAGGTCGGTGACGAGCTCGTAGCCCAGGGTCTGGCCGCCCTCGACGGACAGCCCGTTCTCCGGGCCCTGGATGGTGAACGGCAGCGCGCCGTGGTCCAGTTCTTTCCGCAGGGCCAGGTACGCCGGGTCGCCGAGCGTGCCGGGCTCGCGCGGGCAGACGACCACGGTGGCGGCCAGGTCACGCAGCCGGGCGACCAGGCTGGCGTCAGCCCCGGGCGGAACGAACACGGTCAGCCGCCAGCCGCCGGCCCGGGCCACCACGGCCGCGGCCAGGGCCGCGTTCCCGCAACTGGCGATGGCCAGCTCCGGGCGGCGGGCCGGGTCGAGCAGGCCGGAGCGCTCCATGACCGCCAGGTGGATGAGCACGCCCATCAGGTGCCGGCCCTTGTGTGAGCCCGAGACGTTTCCGGTCTCGTCCTTCACCCATACCCCGCCGTGGGCGGAGAAGGCCAGCGCCTCGCTCAGTTCACGGCTGCGGGCAAAGGGCGTGGCCTGGAACCCGTGCCCGTCGACGTCGGCGACCGAGCCGTCTAGCGAGGCCACCAGGTCGCAGTAGGCGGCGTCGGGCACGCCGCGGGCCATGGCCACGTGGTAGGAGTGCATGAGGGTGCGGTAGCGCAGAAAGGGGTTGGTGTGGTTCGCGTGGCGGGCGGCGTCGGCGGCGTCGGCGACGGGGGCGACGGGGAAGCGGGCCTCGGCCGGGCGCAGGACCCGGGTCAGCACATGGTCGGTGTCGTCGGTCCCGGCGCGCGGGCACCGGAACGGGTACGGGTCGGCCGGGTCGGCCACGTAGCCGCAGCCAGGGCAGCAGATGATGCTGGCGGGTGCGGTCATCCCGCCGCCAGGCCGGTCCGGGCGTTGAATTCGGTGATCATGGCGTCCCAGGCCGGCAGCAGGTCGCGCAGGCCGGTCCAGAACCGCTGATGGCGCCGCGCCTCGAAGTCAGCCAGCGCTACCCCTTGCTGCTCGACCCACGTGTAGTAGCCGAGGTTGAAGATGCGGTTCCGGTCCGCCAGCGTGGTCTCCAGCAGGTCATCGGGGCCGAGGCCGAGCATCCACCGGCCGAACACGCCGGCCGCGTCGGCCCGCTCGAAGCCCGCCGGGAAGTCGCGGGCGGCGATCCGCTCGCGCTCGCTGCCGTACATCCCGGCCCCGTCCGTGGCCACCGTCATGATCACGTCGTCCGGGCCGAGGCGCAGGTACTTCGCCGTCTTCACGGCGGCCAGGATGTTGCAGATGCTGGACAGCCCGAAGGCGGGCAGGAACGCGAGCACGGCCTCCGGCACCCGCCGCCGGGTCCGGAGGAACTCGACGCCCTCCCGGGCCGCGAACAGCACCGACAGCTGGTCGGTGGCCCGGTCGGAGATCGCGGCGACCAGGTCGGTGTTCATCACGTTGTGGATGAGCGGGATGTGCTTGTCGCCGATGCCCTGGATGTTGTGCTCGCCGTAACCGTTGACCAGCATCGTCGGGCACTCGAGGGCCTCCGCGGCGACGATCTTGGCGCCGTAGCGCTCCTTGAGGTAGTCGCCCGCCCCGAGCGTGCCAGGCCGAGCCCGAGGCCGATACGAAGGCCCGCAGCCGCGAATGTGGCTCGGCGGCGGTCATCGAGTCGAACACGGCCGCCAGGGCCCGACCGGTGCCCTGGTAGTGAACCAGGTGGTTACCGAACTCCGCGAACTGGTTGAAGATCACGTGGCCGGGTTCGGCGGCCAGCTCGGCGCACTTGTCGTAGATCTCCTTGACGTTGCTCTCGGTGCCCGGCGTCCGGATGATGTCCTCGGGCTGGGTGACCCATTCCTCGAGCCAGGCGAACCGCTCCCGGCTCATCCCCTCGGGCAGGACGGCCATCCCGCGGCAGCCCATCAGCCGGGAGATCGCCACCCCGCCGCGGCAGTAGTTCCCGGTCGAGGGCCAGACGGCCCGGTCCCGGGCCGGGTCGAACCGGCCGGTGATGACGCGGGGCACCAGGCACGCGTAGGCGGCCAGCACCTTGTGCGCCCGGATCATCGGGAACAGGTCGCCCAGGACCACGACGATGCGCGCGGGCACGCCGGTGAGCTCACTGGGCAGGACCACGTGCACCGGCGTGCGGGCCTGGCCGACGCGATCACGGTCGTTGTACCAGTGCACCCGGAACAGGTTCCGCGGGTCCGCCTCGTCCGCCTTCACCCCGGCCAGCGCGTGGCGGAGCTCGGCGGTCAGCGTGGCCGGCGTGGCCAGCTGCGCGAAGGTCGGCAGCAGGACGCCGGCCGAACGGAACCACCCGATCGTGCGACGGTAGGTGTCCGGGTCGATGATGTCGCGTTCGAGCCCCAGTGACGTCATGGTCAGAATCCGGTGATGACGGAGAAGCCGAGGGTTTCGTAGGAGTCCATCGCGTCCAGCACCGCGCTGGCCTGCTCCAGCGGCAGCGTCTGGCCGACGATCCGGGCCGGCCGCAGGACTCCGGTCGCCACCAGCCCGAGCAGCCGGGGGTAGTCCACGTGCGGGTTCCCGACGCTCCCGGCGATCTCGATCTCGCTCTCGATGATGTGGTCCAGCGGTATTCGCACGTAGCCCTGCTCGGCCTGGCTGGTCAGGCCGACCTGGACCAGCCTGCCGCCTTTGCGCAGGGACAGCACGGCGGCCTCCACCAGCGAGGCCACGCCGAGGCCGCCAATGGCCAGGTCAGCGCCGCCGCCGGTGATATCCCTGATGGCCGCCACCGCGTCCTGCGTCCCGGCGTTGACCGTATGCGAGGCACCCTCGGCACGGGCCTTGCGCAGCTTGTCGTCGGCCAGGTCGACCGCGATGACCCGGCCGCCGAGCGCGGCGGCGATCTGCACGGCCGACAGGCCGATGCCGCCCGCGCCGTGCACCGCGACCCACTGTCCGGCGGCCAGCCGGCCCTGGCGGGTCACGGCGTGGAAGGCCGTCATGTAGCGGCAGCCGATCGCGGCCGCGGACAGCGCATCGATGCTGTCCGGCAGCTTGATGCAGTTGAAATCCGCGTTGCGGATGGCGGCGTACTGGGCGTAGCCGCCATCGTGGGTCAGGCCGAGGAATTCCATCGCGTCGCAGAGATTGGACCGGCCGCTGCGGCAGTAGCCGCACTGCCCGCATGACTCGTGGAACGGGGTCGTCACCCGGTCCCCCACGTTGACGTGGGACACGCCCGCGCCGACCGCCACCACCGTCCCACCCAGCTCGTGCCCCAGCACCAGCGGCAGGTCCGGGGTCAGGCCCACCCACTCCCAGTCACCGTTCCACACGTGCCAATCGGTCCGGCAGATGCCTTCCGCCTCGACCTCGATGACCACCTCACCCGGCCCGGGGACCGGATCGGGCAGGTCAGTGAGCTCCAGCGGCTTGCGCCGTTCGACCAGGCGTGCGGCCTTCATCCCTGGTGCTCCTCTCGTGCGCGCTGGTCCAATAGGGCGAGGATCCGCTCGGGAGTCATTGGCAGCCGGTCCGGGCGGACGCCGATCGCGTCCTGGATGGCACTGGCGATGGTGGCGGCCACGTTCCCGATCGGCGGCTCGCCGATCCCGCGCGCGCCCAGCGGGCCCTTGCCCTCGCCGCTCTCCACGATGTCGACCAGCACGTCGGGGAAGTCCTGGGCGTTCGGGATCAGGTAGTTGGCGAACAGGACCGCCTGCACGTAGCCGTCCTCGATGGCCATGTCCTCGGTGAGCGCGTAGCCCAGGCCCTGCATGGCGCCGCCCTGGATCTGCCCCTGCACCCGCATCGGGTTGATGGCCCGGCCCACGTCGTGGCAGGCCGCGTAGCGCAACACGGTGACCTGCCCGGTCTCGACGTCGACCTCGACGTCGGCCGCGTGCGTGCCGTAGGTGTAGTCGGGGAACGTATCGCCCTGCCCGGTGCGCGGGTCAAACGAGCCGGCCTCGGCCCGCCAGGTGGACAGGTGCGCCTTGCTGATGGCCCGCTGGTCGCAGGCGGCGGCCAGTTCGGCCAGCGTGATGCTGACCTCTCCCGGGTGTGCCCGGACCCGGCCGTCGGCGAACTCCAGGTCGTCGGCGGGCGCGCCGAGCAGGTCGGCGGCCACCGGCGCCATCCGGTCGCGCAGCTCCTGGGCGGCGTGCAGCACCGCGTTGCCGGACATGTACAGCTGGCGGGTGGCGAACGTGCCGCCAGCCGGCGGGTTGAGCGCGCTGTCCCCGATGTAGACGCTGACGTCGTCCAGCGGCACGCCGAGCACCTCGGCCGCGATCTGGCACAGGCTGGCCGCCTGGCCGGCCCCAAGGTCGGTGACGCCGGAGCGGATCAGCAGCGTGCCGTCGGCCTGCAGGCTGAGCCAGGCCGAGGCGCGGTCGCGGAACCAGATGGTCCGGCCGTAGGGGTGCCGGTTACAGCCGAGGCCCCGCCCGACGAGCCTGCCCGGCCCGGACGGGCGGGGCGGCTCGCCCAGCAGCCCGAGCGCGCGGTGCATGGTCTGCGCCACCTCCACGCACGTGTCGAGCCGCTCGCCGGTGGGCAGCAGGTCGCCCTTGGCCAGGAAGTTGCGCTCGCGCAGCTCGGTACGGGACAGCCCGAGGCGCGCGGCCAGCTCGTCCAGCTGGGACTCGTAGCCGAGCACGATCTGCATCGCGCCGAACCCGCGGAACGCGCTGGCCGGCACGTTGTTGGTGAACACCGCGGTGGAGGTGATGCTGGCGTTGGGCACCCGGTACGGCCCGCACGCGCAGGCCGCGGCGGCGAACAGCACCCGGGGCGACAGGTTGGGGTAGGCCCCGGCGTCGCCGAGGATCTCGACCCGCTGGGCGGTGATCGTGCCGTCGCGGTCCGCCCCGGTCTGGTACCGCATGATGAACGGGTGCCGTTTGGTGCTGGCTACCAGCGACTCCTGCCGGTCCCAGATCATCCGCACCGGCCGCCGGGTGTGCCAGACCAGCAGGGCCAGGAACGGCTCGACGGTCATGTCCTCCTTGCCGCCGAAGCCGCCGCCCATGTACGCGGCGATGACCCGGACCTTGCTTTGCGGCAGGCCGAGGATGTGCGCGATCATGGCCGCGTGCTCGATGACCTGGGTGGACACGCGCAGGGTAAGCACGCCGTTCTCCAGCCAGCCCACCCCGGCCTCGGGCTCGAGGTAGGCGTGCTCGACGTGCTGGCTGTGGTACTCCCCCTCGATCACCACGTCGGCGGCGGCCAGCGCGGCGTCCACGTCGCCGCAGTGGATCTGCCAGCTGACCAGGGTGTTTCCGACCTCGTGCACCCGTGGCGCCCCGTCTACCCGGGCGGCCTCGACGTCGAATACGCCGGGCAGTTCCTCGTAGTCGACCGCGACCAGTTCGGCGGCCTCATGGGCGAGTTGCGGGGTCGCGGCCGCCACCACCGCCACCGGCTCGCCCATGTAGCGGACCCGGTCGGCGGCCAGCACCGGCATGGTCACCTCGAGCTCGGCCAGGCCGCCGCTGGCCCGCTCGACGATCTGGTTGCGCGGCACGTCAGCCGCGGTGAGCACGGCGAAGACGCCGGGCAGCGCGCGGGCCGAGGTGACGTCGATGCCGGTGATGCGGGCGCTGGGCACCGGGCTGCGGACGACCCGGCCGTGCAGCATGCCTGGCAGCTGCCAGTCGGCCGCGTAGTGCAGCGACCCCTTGACCTTGTCCACGAAGTCGTGGTGCGCGGGTGAGGTGCCCACGATCCGGTAGGGCTTGGTGAGCGGCTGCAGATCCGGGGTGGTCATTGGTCGGCGTACTCCTCAACGGCGTCGAGGATCTTGGTGTAGCCGGTGCACCGGCACAGGTTGCCGACCAGCGCGTACCGGATCTCCTCCCGGGTCGGCAGGCCCGCCCGGCGCACCAGGTCCAGCGAGGTCAGCACCATGCCGGGGGTGCAGAAGCCGCACTGCGCGGCGCCGCGGCGCAGGAAGCATTCCTGCAGCGGGTGCAGGGCGTCACCGGGACCCATCAGCCCGCGCATGGTGGTCACCGGGTGGCCTTCGGCCTGCACGGCCAGGGTCAGGCAGCCGTTGACCGGATCGCCGTCCAGCAGCACCGTGCAGGTACCGCACACGCCCTCGCCGCAGCCGTAGCGGACGTCGGCCATCCCGAGTTCGTCGTGCAGCACGTCGAGCAGGGTGTCCGACGGCATGATCCAGACCTCGTGGTCGCGATCGTTGACGGTCAGCACGACCCGGCGCTTGTTCACTGCTCCCCCGTTCGGGCGGCTCCGGCCGCGCGGGCGCGGGCCTGGCGGAGCGCGCGGGCGGTGAGCACCCGGGCCACGCGCTGCCGGTACTCCCCCGACGCGTGCACGTCGTCGGGCGGTTCCAGGCCCTGAGCGATCCAGGCCGCGGCCGCGTCGAGATCTTCGTCCGCGGCGGCGCCGGTCAGTTCCGGGTCGGCCAGCACGACCCGGTCCGCCACCCCGGCTAGCGCGACGTGGGCGGCGGCGATCGCCCCGGTCCGTTCATTCACATCCACCATGACCGCGACAGCCACGATGGCAAAGTCGGACGTGCGACGGACCATCTCGTGAAAGGACCAGCCCTGGCGCGGCCGGGCCACCGGGATCAGCACGTCGGTGATGATCTCCGTGGCCTCGAGGGTGGTCGTCCAGTAGCCGGCGAACAGCTCGCTGACCGGTACCGTGCGCTCGCCGTGCGGGCCGCGCACCACGACCTGGGCCCCGGTGGCCAGCGCGCAGCAGCCGAGCTCGGAGGTGTGGTCGGCGTGGGCCAGGCTGCCGCCGATCGTGCCCCGGTTCCGTACCCGCACGTTGCCGACGTGCCGGACCGCGGCGGCGAGCAGCGGGCAGTGCTGGCGGATCAGGTCGTGCTCGAGCAGGACCCGGTGCCGGGTCAGGGCGGGCAGCCGGAGCAGGCCGCCGCTGACCGACGGTGGCCGGTCGTCAGCCGGGTTGATGTCGATCAGCAGCTCGGGGTGGGCGAGCCGCAGGTTGAGCATCGGCATCAGGCTCTGGCCGCCGGCCAGGACCTTCGCCTCCTCCCCGCCCGCGGCCAGCAGGCGGACCGCCTCGTCGTAGCTGCCGGCGGTGACGTACTCGAAGGCGGGGGCGACCATAACGCCTGCAGGCGGGCGACGGCGGCGGCCAGCACCGCCTGGTTGCTGGTCACCACGGGCAGGCCGAGCTGCTCGGCGATGGCCGGGCGGGCGGCCATCGCGCCGAAGTTCGTGCAGGAGGCGAAGACCAGGTCGATCTGGCCCTCGGCGACCAGGGGCCCGAGTGCCCGGACCGCGAAGGCCACGATCTCGTCGTGGCTGACCTCCGCGATCTGGAAGTTGTCGGTGATGCCGAGCCCGGTGATACCGGCCACGTCGATCCCGTCGTCCTCGATGCTGGCCTTGATCTTCTCGTTCAGCTCGTCGACGTACGGCGTGATCACGCCGACGCTGGCCGCGCCGGAGGCCTCGATGGCGGTCCGGACCGCGCCGATGGTGGACAGAACCGGCGCGCCGGTCAGCTCGCTGATCCGCTGGCACAGCTGCGTGTCGTAGTCGTTGCCGCGCAGCGCCCCGGCGCTGGTGCAGCCGAATACCACCACGTCGGGCCGGGCGGTGCCCAGGTCGCGGGCGGCGGGCAGCGCGAACTCATCCAGCATCCGGTTCTCGCCGGCCGGGGTGGTGTCCTCCATGTACATCCGCGCCGTGTGCAGCGCGACCCCGGGCGGCAGGTCGCGGGCGAAGTCCACCTCCATCATCGTGTTGGAGGACGGGATCATCAGCCCGACCCGGGCGGGCCGCCCGTTCATGATGCCTCCAGGGCGACTTTGACCGGCCCGTCGCGCAACTCGCGGTAGATGGCGATCTCCTCTTCCGATGGCGGCATGAGCTCGGTGATCTCGTCGCTGACCAGCAGCTCGAATCCGGTCTGCGCGCGGACCTGGGCCACGCTCACGCCCGGCTGCAGCCCGCGCAGCCGCATCCGGCGGCTGGCGGGCTCGAAGTCGAGCAGGGCCAGGTCGGTGACCACGGCGCCGAGCCGGCCGGTGAGCAGCCCGGCCCGGGCCCGGCTGTCCCCGCCGGACAGGTAGCCGGGGCTGGTGATGAAGTCGACCCGCGGCACGAACCGCCGGGGTTCGTGCTGGGTCACGATCAGCACCTCGTTGCACAGCGAGATGATGTCGTTCGCGCCGCCGCTGCCCGGCAGCCGCACTCGCGGCCGGTCCATGCTGCCGATCACGCTGGTGTTGATGTTCCCGTACATGTCGACCTGGGCGGCGCCGAGGAAGCCGTAGTCGAAGAATCCTCGCTGCGCGTACAGGAAGATGTCGGTGATGTCGGTGAGCATCTGCGCGCCGTAGGCGGCCCGCATCTCGTTGGTGGAGATGGGCAGCTTGCCCGGCAGCAGCGCGGTGCCGATGATGCCGCCTTCCAGCACGATGGTCAGGTGCGGCGCGTGCCGGTGCCGCGCCACCGCGGAGGCCAGCAGCGGCATGCCCACCCCGGCGAAGACCACCTTGTGGTCGGCCAGCAGCCGGCTGGCCGTGATGGCCATGAGTTCCTCTGGTGTGACATCGCTCATGGCGCCATCAGCTCCTCCGCGTCGGCGGCCAGCGCGGCCAGCCGGTCCGGCCCGGCCGCGGCGACGAAGCCGGCGAAGTCGGCGTGCGCGTCGACGTTCTGCTCCACGTAGCGCAGGCCCGCGGCCGGGCCGTCCTGTTTGGCCGCGGCGGCGTACGCGTCGAAGTGCCGCAGGTCCGGCCCGTAGCGGCCGTAACACTCGTGCGGGTACGCCCCGTACGGGGCGGCCACCACGGCATCGACCGCGAAGTGCGGCAGCATGGTCTGATCCGGCCGGGCGGCGATCTCGTCCGGGCTGACAACCTGCTCGGCGCTGACGATCACCGTGCGGGCGGCCCGGGCCATGTCGACGTCCATGTGCTGGTAACCGTCGACCTGTACGTTGCCGAACATGTCGGCGCGGTGGACGTGGATGAGGGCCACGTCCGGGTTGAGGGCCGGCATCGCGGCCAGCCGCTCCCCCGTGTACGGGCAGGTGACGTCCTGCAGGTCCAGCCGGACGGCCAGGTCAGAGCCGAGCATGGTCCGGCTGGGCAGGAACGGCACGCCCATCGCGCCGGCCTTGTAGCGCAGCCCCATGGCCAGGTGGCTCCACTCGTCGTAGGGGACCTCGCCGCGCTCGACGTAGTGCCGGAAGATCGGGGCCAGGCCCCAGGGCAGGCCGATGCCGACCCAGCTGGTGACGATCCGGTCGAGCGCCCCGGTGGACAGGAAGAGCTCGATCTCGTAGCAGGCCAGCGGGCGGGACACGGTCAGGTGCCGCCGCCGCTGCCGCAGCAGCGCGAACACCAGCGCCATCGGCGTCCGGGAGTACAGCGTCCCGCCGATCGCAACGTGGTCGCCGTCGCGGATCAGCTGCACGGCCGCCTCGGCCGTCATCCGCTTGTCCAGCATGGGCCGCCCGGCTGCTCTGTCCATCTTCGGCCGCGCCCTGTTCATCTCCGGCCGGGCGGCAAGCACCGCGACATGCTCCATCAGTCCGCCCCTGCGCGCACTTTGCTGAGCAGCGGCAGGACCTCGGTGGCCAGCCGGTACACCTGTTCGGGCTGGTAGTTGTACGGGCAGAACACCAGGTGCTTCACCCCCGCGTCGACGTAGGCGGCGATCTGCTCGGCGCACTGCTCGGGCGTGCCGCGGACCGCCGACTCCGGCGTCGCCTCGCTCCAGGCCGGCACGTCGAAGTAGTCGCCGACGTACTCGCTGGCCAGCCGGCTGGCCTCCTCGTAGGAGTCACCGACGCACAGCGGGACCTGCGCGACCAGGTTCAGCTCGTCGGGGTCGCGGCCCGCGTCCTCGGCGTAGCCCCGGATCCTGGACCACGCCCCGGCGATCGAGGACGGCGTGTAGAAGTAGGTCACCCAGCCGTCCGAGAGGGTGGCTACGCGGCGCAGCACGCGGTCCACGTACCCGCCGATGAGCACCTGCGGCCGCGGTCGGGGCTTCGGCAGCATGCGCACGTGCGACAGGACCCGGCCGTCCCATTCGCCGGTCACGTCGTCCTCGTCCCACAGCCGGTACATCATGTCCAGGTTGCGCTCGAAGATCTGGCCTCTTTGGCCGAACGGAACCGCGGTGGCGTCAAACTCGCGCTCGTACCAGCCCGCCGCGACACCGAGCATCAGGCGGCCTTTGCTGCCCGTCTGGATGGTCGCTGCGGTCTTGGCCAGGATGGCTGGCTCCCGGATGGGCAGCACCAAGATGCCGGTGCCCAGCATGATCCGGCTGGTCCGCGCGGCCACCATGCTCAGCGTGGTCAACGCCTCCAGGAAGGGGAACGGGCGGCGGGCCCCGAGGAACAGGTGATCCCAGGCCCAGACCGACGCGAAGCCGAGTTCCTCGGCGGTGACCGAGTAGGCCGAGACGGCGTCCATGTCCGGCACCTTCGTCGCCGGGGTGAAGTTCTCTAGGGCCAGGCCGAACTCGACGGTCATGGCAGGCCTCCAGGCAGGTGGGCGGGCACTGGGTGGTCGGGAGCGGGCCGTGCTCGCCCGCTCCCCCAGAATCGTATGCACGGGCCCTGGGCCGCTTCATTGGCGAGGACTGCCAACAACCCGGCCCATTCTTCGGCAACTGGTGCCATATCGCTGATCCGGCCGGAACCGAGATAGTGACGATAATGCCAGGCCTGTACCGTCCCTGGGTCCAGCGGTAATGAGGAGATGCCATGAGCTCTGCATCTGACCTGGAAGCGACAAGAGCGCACGAAGAACCGCTGATCATGGAGCGGCACGGGATCGACTACATCCCGCCGGACGAGCGCCACGGCAAGCCGAACACGCTGCTCACGTTCTGGGCGGCCAGCAACGTGCAGATCCTGGCGATCTCCGTCGGCGCCCTGGCCATCGTGTTCGGGCTCAGCCTGCCCTGGGCGATCTTCACGATCGTCGTCGGGAACGCGGCCGGCGGCCTGTACATGGCCCTGCACTCGGTTCAGGGCCCCCGCCTCGGCCTGCCGCAGATGATGCAGTCCCGGGCCCAGTTCGGGATGTACGGGACCGCGCTGCCGAACGTCATCGTGGTGCTGATGTACATCGGCTACTTCACCTCCAGCGCGATCCTGGGCGGGCTGGCCGTGGCCAGCCTGCTGCACGTGACCACGACCGAGGGCATCATCATCATCAACGCCTTCGTGCTGCTCATCACGGCGTTCGGCTACGACATGTTCCACGCCTACAACCGGGTCGTCACGTTCCTGTCCACCGGGGCGTTCATCGCCATCCTGATCAAGCTGCTGACCATCCTGCCCAGCCACCTGCCGGCCGGGGACAACTCCGCGGGCAACATCCTGCTGGCCATCTCGGTATTCGTCGCCTGGCAGGTCACCTGGG
The DNA here is from genome assembly GCA_963722055.1 of uncultured Actinomycetes bacterium. Taxonomy (GTDB): domain Bacteria; phylum Actinomycetota; class Actinomycetes; order Streptosporangiales; family Streptosporangiaceae; genus Palsa-504. The sequence goes on from CAVRLA010000014.1 coordinate 104,683, forward strand.
CGCCGTACGTGTCGGACTACTCGCGCTACATGCCGGAGAACACCTCCAGCGCGAAGGTCTTCACCTACACCTACGTCGGGTCGGTGGCCGGCGCGTCCCTGGTCATGGTCATCGGGGCCATCGCGGCGGCGATCGCTCTGAAGTCGGTGAGCGCGGACGCCCCCGACTACCTCGGCGGACTGCTCGGTTCCGCGAAGTGGTTGTTCCTGATCATCTTCATCCTCGGGGTCGGCTCCGGGAACTTCGGTAACCTCTACGGGCCGTACCTCACGTTCATGGCGATCATCTCGCCGTCGGGCAAGCTCGCGTCGAAGACCACCGGCCGGACCGCCCGGCTCATCGCCACCACCGTGGTCGCGATCATCGGCACCCTGATCGCCATCAAGGCGAGCAGCAACTTCATCACCGACCTGACCAACTTCCTGGTCTTCACGCTCTACCTGCTGGTGCCCTGGACCGCCATCAACCTGACCGACTACTACCTGGTCCAGCGCGGGAAATACGACATACCCGAGCTGTTCAAGGTGCACGGCAAGTACGGGACGTACAACTGGTTCGCGCTGGTCCTGTACGCGGTGACGGTCCTGGTCGAGTGGCCGTTCATGAACAACGCGTGGATCGTCGGCGCAGCGGCCAAAGCCTTGGGGGGCGCGGACATCGCGTGGATCGTCGGGTTCGTCTTCGCCGGCGTCGTCTACTACGTCGGCGCGCGGGCCGGGGTCGCCGTCTCGGCCCGGATAGGGGCCGAGGACGCCGGGGTCCCCGCCGAGACCCACGCCTGACCAATCCTGAGGTCGGTGAGCCACGGCCCGTTCCATAGAAAGATCTTCTGAACGGGCCGTGGTGTCACGCTCCGGCATACGGTTCCAAGGCACGGGCCAGGTCTCTTGGGGCCTGCCACATGGACCGCGGGGTTGGGCCGACGGATGATGGCAGGCGACGACGCGGGAGGTCACATGAAAACCAGGGCAGCGGTGCTCCGGGACATGGGCAAGGACTGGGAGATCATCGAGATGGACCTGGACCCGCCCAAGGAGGGCGAGGTACTGATCCGGTTCGCGGCGGCGGGCCTGTGCCACTCCGATGACCACCTGCGCACCGGCGACATCCCGGTCCGCTACCCGATCGTGGGCGGGCACGAGGGGGCGGGCGTCGTCGAGGAGGTCGGCGCGGGCGTCAGCCGGCTCAAGCCCGGCGACCACGTGGTCTGCTCGTTCCTGCCGACCTGCGGGCACTGCCGGTTCTGCGCCAGCGGCATGACCAACCTGTGTGACATGGGCGCGCTGTTCGTGGACAACTGCCTGCCGGACGGGACGTTCCGGTTCCACGCCGACGGCGACGACTTCGGCCAGATGTGCCTGCTCGGCACGTTCTCGCAGCGGTCGGTGGTGTCTGAGCACTCCTGCATCAAGATCGACGATGACCTGCCGTTGCAGACGGTGGCGCTGGTCGGCTGCGGGGTGCCGACCGGCTGGGGCACCGCGGTGACCGCGGGCGGCGTGCGCCCAGGCGATACGACGGTGATCTACGGGATCGGCGGCGTCGGCATCAACGCGGTCCAGGGCGCGGCGTTCGCCGGCGCGCGCAACGTCATCGCGGTCGATCCGCTGGAGTTCAAGCGGGAGAACGCCATGGAGTTCGGTGCCACGCACGTGGCGGCTTCCGCGGATGAGGCTGCGGAGCTCGTTATGGAGCTCACCCGGGGGGTGGGCGCGGACCAGGCGCTGATCACCGTGGGCGTGGTGACCGAGGAGGTCATCACGTCCGCGTTCGCGGCGGTCCGCAAGCGCGGCACGGTGGTGATCACCGGGCTGGCCGGGCCGGGCAAGAGGACCATTCAGCTGCCGTCGTTCGAGCTCACCTTGTTCGAGAAGCGGATCCAGGGCGCGCTGTTCGGCAGCGGGAACCCGTTCGAGACGATCCCGCGGCTGCTCGACCTGTACCGGGCGGGCCAGCTCAAGCTCGACGAACTGGTCACGAACCGCTACTCACTCAACGAGGTCAACCAGGGCTACCGGGACATGCTGGACGGCCGCAACATTCGCGGCCTGCTCATCCACGACTCCTGACCCGCGGCGCGCCGGCGTCTAGGTCACCCGGACGAGGGCGTGCTCGGTGACGCGGCTGAAGCCGATGCTGTGGACGGCGGCGGGCTCGTCGACGTCGATGCTGACGTTGACGCTGACGCTGACGGGGAGGGCGACGCTGATGCGGAGGGCGACGGCGACGCGGAGGGCGACGGCGACGCAGAGGGCGACGCGGAGGGCGACGCCGACGGGGAAGGCGACGCCGATGGGGAAGGCGACGCGGATCGGGAGGGGGAAGGGCTCGGCGACGCGAAGGTCGTCGGCGACGTGGACGTGAACACGGACGGGGACACTGGTGCGCTCGTCGGCTGAGACCTGCTCGCGGACGAGGAAGCCTTCGCCGAGGGGGATGCGTGCCCGGAGGCAGATAGGGAAGCCGACACACTCGAGGTGGCGGGTCCGGCGGGCCTGGGGGCCGTCGGCTGGGTGGTCTGTGCCGCCGGCTGGAACTGCTCCGACGTGTGCCCGGTCAAAGAGATCAAGACGAAGGCGGTCGCGCCGGCCACCACGAGAGCACTGATGATCCACGCAAGCACGAGCGGCCGCCGACCGCGGCGGCGCGGCCGGTTCCTCCCGCCTGGCGGGGGCGGAGGACCCGTCCCCCCGGCAGACGGCGCCAGGAGCGCTGAATCTCTAGTCAGCGAATTGTCCGCGGACGCGGTCAGGACCTGGCTGTCCCCGGTAGATGCAGGCGGGGCAGAGCCGGCCGCCGCCGTCCCGGTCGCCGCCCAGTCGGATTCGGGCGTCCGGCCGGATTCGGGCGCCCGGGCGGATCCGGGCGTCGGGGCGGATCCGGGCGTCGGGGCGGATTCGGGCGCGGGGGCGGCCCAGGGCGCCGCGGCGAGCGCGGCACCTGACCCGGCCAACCCGGGACGTGAGGGGACGTACGCGGGACCTGGCCCGGTATTCCAGGTAAACGTGCGAACGATCGAATCGGGCAGCCAGTCCCCGGTCGGCTGGAGGGCGCCCACCTCGGCGAGCAGGCTGCCGGTGGTGGGTCGCTGCGCGGGATCCTTGGCGAGGCAGCGCTCGATGAGCGGCCGCACCGTGGCCGGCACCTGATCGAGGTCGGGGGTTCCGTGAACGACGCGATAGAGCAGGGTCGCCGTGGCCCCGGTCCCGAACGGTCCCCGGCCCGTGGCGGCGAAGCCCAGCACCGCGCCGAGGCTGAAGATGTCGCTGGGCGGCCCGACTTCAGCGCCTACGGCCTGCTCGGGAGACATGAAACCAGGCGATCCGATCACCAGGCCGGTCTGCGTCAGCGAGGTTGCTGATTCCACGGCGCGGGAGATGCCGAAGTCGATGACCCGCGGACCGTCCTCGGCCAGGAGCACGTTCGACGGCTTGAGATCCCGGTGCACCAAGCCCGCGGCGTGGATCGCACTCAGGCTTTCCGCCAGGCCGGCGGCCAGCGCCAGCAGCGAGGGCCCCGGCAGCGGTCCATAGCTATCGACTGCCTCGGCCAGCGAGGGCCCGGGAACATAGGCGGTAGCCATCCACGCCACTGGGCCTTCGACGTCCGCGTCCACCACCGTGGCGGTGAACACGCCGCTTACCCTGCGGGCCGCGGCGACCTCCCGGCCAAATCGCGTCCGGAACTGCGGATCCGCCGCCAGTTCAGCGCGGATCGCTTTGACCGCCACCGGCCGCCCGCCCGGGGACACGCCGAGGAACACCTGTCCCATGCCGCCCTGGCCGAGCCGTCCCACCAGGCGGTACGGGCCGATTGTCGGCGGATCCCCGGGCTGCAAATCCTTGACCACGCTGCCACCCCCACGCCGCTAGGCGCTCCCCAACGATGGACCCCGACAGAACAACGATAAGTACTCAATCTCGGAATTAACATGCTGAGCGGCCCTTTTTCGGGTGATTAGCTACGACTTATAGCTATATCCGCGCCGACCCCGTAGTGACCGGCACGGTCAGATACCGGACTTACATGGCCAGACATGACCAAACGACACCGACTATTCATGATCGGCGTCGCGGGCGCCGCCGCGGCCGCCGCCGCCGCCGAGATTGTTGCTGGAGTGACCTGCGGGGCAAGAACAATGCGCACCGGAACCAATGAACGTCACGTTCTACGACCCTGCGCTTTCGGCTCAGGAGCCCCAGAGCTCGGCGGCGGTCTGGACGACGAGGTCGAGCTTGGCGCGCTGCTGGTCCAGGGTCAGGGCGTTGCCGTCGACGGTGGAGGCGAAGCCGCACTGGGGAGACAGGCACAGCTGGTCGCCGTCCACGTACCGGGCCGCCGCCTCGACGCGGCGCTTGAGGTCGTCCTTGGACTCCAGGGCCGGGGTCTTGGTGGTGACCAGGCCGAGCACGATCATCTTCCCGGCCGGGACGAAGCGGAGCGGCTCGAACGTGCCGGACCGCTCGTCGTCGTACTCCAGGAAGTAGCCGTCGGCGTGCAGGCCGGAGAACACCGCCTCGGCTACGAAGTCGTAGCCGCCGGAGCTGAACCACGCGGAGCGGTAGTTGCCGCGGCACATGTGCACGGTCACGGCCAGGCCGTCCGGACGGCCCGCCAGGGCCTGGTTGATGACGGCGACGTTGATCTCGTGCTGATGCTCAGGGTCGAGGCCGGTTGCGGCCGCCCGCTCGCGCCAGGCGGGGTCGTTCAGGAACGCGAACAGGGTGTCGTCGAACTGCAGGTACCTGCAGCCGAGGGCGGCCAGCGCGGTGATCTCGTCGGCGTAGGCGGTGGCGAGGTCGGCTCGGAACTCGTCTTGGCCGGCGTAGCCGCTGCCAGACAGGTCGGCGCGGAAGTGGGCCATGCTCGGCGAGGGGATGGTGAGCTTGGGCACCGCGGTGGTCACGGCCGAGGCCAGGAACTGGAAATGGTCGGCGAAGACGGGCTCGGCCAGGTGGACCTTGCCGGTCACCTCGACCGCGTGGGCTTCGTAGACGGTATCGGTGTCGCTGCCGAAGATGGGGACAGGCGTCCATTCGGCCGCGTAGCTCAGGCCGCCTAGGCGCGCGATGAAGTCGGTGTGCCACTCGGCGCGGCGGAACTCGCCGTCGGTGGCCGACCGCAGCCCGACCGCCTCCTGCATCGCGACCGCGTCCCGGATCGCGTCGTCCTCGGCCTGGGTGAGCTGGTCCGCGGTAATGGTCCCGGCTGCGCGGCCAGCCCGGGCGCGCAGCAACGCGGGCGGGCGGAGCAGGCTCCCGACGTGGTCGGCGCGGAACGGCGGTGCGGTGCGGGGCGCCATGGGCGGTCCTCGGTTCAGAAGAGGCTGTCGGGCAGGCCGAAGTGGACCCGGGCCAGCTCGCCCGCGGTGGCCAGGTACTGGGCGGCGATGTGCCCCTGATACATGGCCACGTCCCGGTAGTAGCGCTGTAGCCGGGTGCCGCGCTTGGCCGCCGAGGACCCCGCTGCGGCGAAGATGAGCTCGACGGCCCGGGCGGCGAGCTGGCCGGCCTGCTGGAGCATCGCGAACATCCGCACGTCCTGCTCGCGGCTGAACGGCTCGCCCGCCTGGTCCCAGCGCTCGGCCAGCGCCATGTACTGCTCCCCGGCCTGCAGCACGATGGCCTCGGCCGCGTCGGTCAGCGCGAGCGCCTGGCCGTAGGTCCGCTGGTAGTCCGGATGGGTGTACCTGGGCACCTGCGGCGGGAAGTACGTCAGCCGGGTCGTGATGATCTGCTCGTATTCCTCCAGCGCGGCGCGGGCCGCGCCGATCACCGGGATGACCAGGCCCGCATGGTAGACCGCGTAGATCCGGCCGCAGTACATCGGGTTGCCGTGCAGGGCGGCGCCGGGCGCCTGGACGTCCAGGTGGGTCCAGTCCCCCGGCGCGGTGCAGTGCGCGGGCACGAACACCGCGTCGACGCGGACGCTGTTCGAGCCGCTGGAGTTCATCCCGAGTACCACCCCGTCGCCCCAGTCGTCCAGGACCGTGACCTGGTCCCGCGGCAGGACCACGGCGATGCGGTCGGTCGTGCCCGCGACCATGGCGTTGCCCATGAAATGGGTGGCGTGGGCGATACCGGAGCAGTAGTCCCAGGTGCCGCTCACCATGTATCCCCCGCCCACCTCCCCCGCCCTCTTCTCGGCCGGCTCGGCGGTGCCCATGGGCGGCGGCCGGTGCGGGCAGCGGAAGTCGCCCGACGGCCCGAAGATGGCCCGCTGGCCGTCCTCGGAGAAGTAGGAGCCGACGACCAGGGCGTGATGCGCGCCTAGGGTCAGGCCCCAGCCGGTGCCGGGGTCACCGGCCGAGATAGCGAGCATGACCTGCCAGAACGTCGGCAGGCTGAACTCGTAGCCGCCGAACCGGCGCGGCTGCAGGATCCGGTAGAACCCGGCCGCGGCGAACTGCCGGTCCAGCTCGGCGGTGTGATGGCCGAGACGTTCGGCTTCATCCTGCTGGTCACGGACGGCCGGGATCAGGGCCCGGGCCCGGCCGATCACCGTCTCCGGGGTCAGGTCCGGCTCCGGGACTGGGATCTCGGCTGTGCGCACATCCGCATGCCCCGACACAGTGTTCAGGTTCCTGCGCCGGGCAGCCCCGGGCAAGGCGCGCGGGAGGGTTAACTGGCGCGATTGTCCCGGGCGACATTCCCGGCTCGGGCGCATTGTGCTGCGGCCACGGAGGGCACAGACCGTGCTTGCCGGCCGACCTCCAGGCGCGGGACGCTGAGGGCACCACGAGCACAGGAGGAACGTCATGGCGGAGGCTTCGGGCGGGGAGTTCTGGCGGGAGTTCAAGCCGGTGGCGCAGGTGTTCCGGCCCGGGGCGATGCCGGAGGCGTACATCGCCAACGCGGCCACCGAGGATGAGCGCTACTACGCCCCGTTGTCGGAGACGGTCGGCACCAGGCCGCTGTGGATCTCGCCCAGCCAGAACCGGTGGTGTGACGTGCTGATGTGCCGCGGCGCCGGGCTGGTCAACCGGCACTACCATCCGCAGCAGGTCTTCGCCTACACGATCTCCGGTAAATGGGGATACCTGGAGCACGACTGGGTGGCGACGGCCGGCGACTGGATCTACGAGGCGCCAGGCGAGGCACACACGCTGATCGCGTACGAGTCCGACGAGCCGATGCGGGTGACGTTCAACGTTACCGGCCCGCTGATCTGGCTGGACGAGAACGGCGAGCCCAGCGGTCACTTCGACGTGTTCGACTACATCAAGCTGTGCCGCGAGCATTACGAGAAGGTCGGGATCGGCGCCGACTACATCGACCGCCTATTCCGCTGACCCGTCACCCCGGCGAGTGGGCCAGGCGGTCCCCGCGAGTCCCGTCCGTTCCGCTAGCCCCGGGAGTTCGCTCAAGCTTTCGTCGTTGGCGCGGCTCCTGGCATGTGGGTGTGACGTTCTAACGGATAGAGCCGTTAGAGTGCCACTTTCATCGGTTGATCGAGGCCAGGGACGCGGTGATGGCGGGATGGATGGGGCTTGAGTGCGGCGTGTGGCTTGCTGTTCAGGCGACTGCGGACAGCAGTGGCGCTAGCACGGTCAGGTCTTCCTCGGCGGCGGTCACGATCACGCCGCTGACCAGTTGGCGGGCGTCGCGGAGCAGGTCGGCGGCGAGTTCGACGCCGACTGCGCGGGCCGCGCCGCGGCCGGCCCGTTCCATGACGCGCAGGGCCTCCGGCGGGATCGTCACGCCGGGAACCTCGTGGGCCAGGTAGTCGGCCTCCTCGAAGCTGCGCAGCGGGGTGACCGACAGCAGCAGCGGAGTGTCCTCGGCTTCCAGCGCCGACACCACGCGCAGCAGCGAGTCCAGCTCGTAGACGGGCCGGCTGACCAAGAAGTGCGCGCCGGCCCGGACCTTGGCCCGGGCCCGGGCGATCTCGGCGTCCATGTCGCGCGCGCCGGGGTTGACCCGGGCGCCCACGCAGAACGAGGTATGGGTGGTGAGCGCGAGCCCGTTGGAGTCGCGGCCCGCGTTCAGCCCGGCGAGCAGGGCAATCAGGCCGAGCGAGTCGACCTCCCAGATCCCGTCCACGGCCGGGTAGTCGCCCCGGACCGGCGGGCTGCCGGTGGTGCTGATCACGCTGCGCAGGCCCAGGGCGTGCGCGCCGAGCAGGTCGGCCTGCAGCGTCATGATCGTCTTGTCCCAGGTCGTCACCGTGGCGACGGTCTCCACGCCGGCCTGCTGCTGCAAGTGCAGGGCCATGTCGAGGGAGTCCAGGTGGGTGCGGGCAGTTTCTGGCGGCTGGACCGCGAACACCCCGATGCCGTGGGCCGCCAGCACGGCCGCCGCCTCGAGCGCCTCACCGGCCCGGCCGCCGGCTGGGGTGGCGATGGCGGCCGCGACGATGAACCGGCGGCTGGCCAGCTGATCGGCCAGGGTGCCGAACACCGGGCGGACGGGCTGGCCGACCGCGGCGGGCGAGGCTAGCAGGTCGTCGGGCCGGGAGCGCCGGCGGCGGGCGGGCGGCTGGGAATGGGCCCGGGAATGGGCCGGGGAATGGGCCCGGGAATGGGCAGAGCCGTTGCCGGCGGCGTCCGCCTCGCGGACCACGCCGACGGCGGCCCGGATGTGGGTCGGCGTCGTGCCGCAGCAGCCGCCTACGAGCGAGACCCCGGCCTCCGCGAACCGGCCGATGTACCGGGCGAAGTAGCCGCCGTCGATGGCGAACTCGAAGCTGCGCGGGCCGGTCCGGCGCGGCTGCCCAGCGTTCGGTTGGGCGCTGACCGGCACCGACGCGTAGCGGACCAGGTCCTCGGCCACGGTCAGCATCCGCTGCGGGCCGATCGTGCAGTTGGTGCCGAGCATGGCCACCGGCAGGCCGGACAGCACGGTGGCGACCTCGCGGGGGGTTTCCCCGCCGAGGGTGTACGCGTCGTCGGCGAAGGTGGCCTGGGCGATGACCGGCACGTCGGTCAGGTCGGCGACCGCGCAGACCGCCTCGACCAGCTCGTCGAGATAGCCGAAGGTCTCCAGGATGAGCAGGTCGACGCCCCGATGGGCAACCAGGGACTGAACCTGCTCGCGGATCACCTCCGTGCGTTCGGCCGAGCCGATCCGGCGGCGCTGGGACGCGGTGACGGCGGGCGACACCGACCCGGCGACCAGGACCGCGCGATCGCACGCCTCCTGGGCCGCGCGGGCGATCCGGACTCCGGCCCGGTTGATCTCGTCCACCTTGTCGGGGAACCCGTGATCGCCGAGCCAGAGCCGGTTCGCGCCGAAGGTGTTGGTCTGGATGATGTCCGCGCCCGCGGACAGGTAGCTCTCGTGGATCGTGCTGACCAGCCCGGGGTCGGACAGGTTGAGCTCGGGCAGCGACCGGTCCAGCGCGGCGCCCGCGGCGTGCAGCATGGTGCCCATCGCGCCGTCGCAGACCAGGATCTGCTGACCCAGGCGGGCGATGGCGGTCATGGCTCCTCGCCGAGGGCGTCGAGGATCTCCAGCGCCACCTGGGCGATGAGCCGGTCGGTGTAGTTGTCCAGCCGCAGGCCGGTGATCTCCTCGATCCGCTTGACCCGGTAGGCGACCGTGTTCGGGTGGACATGCAGGATGCGGGAGGCCCGCTGCGGGCTGTTGTTCTCCCGGAAGTAGCAGGCCAGCGTGGTCAGGTACTCCGACTTGTGCTCCTGCTCGTGCATGCTGAGCTTGCCCAGGACGTCGGCGGCGAACGACCTGAGCTCGGCCAGGTCGGGCACCTGGAGCAGCAGCCGGAGGATGCCGAGATCGCCGAACGCGCTCACCGTGCCCGCACGGCCCAGCCTGCGCAGGGTCTGGGTGGTGCGCTGGGCCTGGGCGTAGGAACGCGCCACGTCACGCGGGTCGCGGCAGGTGCCGCCGATGCCGATGACGACCCGGGCGGACGGGAACAACTCCGCCAGCCGGGCCAGGCAGGCGTGGGCGAGCCGGCGCGCGTCCATGGCGGCCGGGCCCGGCTCCTCCGGGGCCGCGGCCACGATCACCACCTCGGACTCGCGGGCCGAGACGATCGCGTCGGGCGCGCGGGTGGCGACGAAGTGCTCGATGCTCTCCCAGATCCGCTGCCGCTGCGCGGCGGCGTCCGCGGCGCTGGGGCTCGGCGTGGCCGTTGTCGCGGCGGGCAGGTCGAAGGCGACGGCCATGACGTTGTGGTCGCGGGCCGGGTCATAGCCCAGGTGCGCGGCCCAGCGGCTGGTGTCGGCCTGGTCGCGGCCGCGGCCGAGCAGCAGGCCCTCGACCAGGTCGTCGCGGACTCTGCGGGCGGCCGCGGCGACCACGCGCTCGCGGCCGAGGATGACCCCGCAGATGGTGGCCGCGTGCTCGGTCACCAGCAGGCTCATGTCCTCGCCGAAGATGTTGTCGGCCGGGTCGATGGTGATCAGGTAGGACGGGACTTCGTCGCCCACCATGATCGGGGCCACGATGATGGCGGGGGTGCCGCCGACGTTCGGCAGGCGCAGCGCGCGCTGGCTCAGCCGGGACGCGCGCAGGACCTGGCCGAGCCGGGGATGGACCACGTGCTCCCTGACGGCCACGACGGCCTTGTCGGCGGTCACGCCGGGCGCGGCCGCGGTCAGCACGTCCATGAGCTGGGTGACCACGGCGACGGTGGCGCTCATCCGGTCGGAGATGAGCTGCACCACCCCGGCCAGGTCGGCGTCCTGCAGGGCCAGGCCGGACAGGTAGCGGTACACGGTGACGAGCTCGCGCAGGGCGGCGTTCTCGCGGTGGAGCCGGGCGCCCGCGGCCTGGTCCCCGGTATCCGGTCCGGGCGGGGAGCCGGTGGGGGACAGCACGGGCGACCATTCGGGTAGCGCCATGCTGGCGATCCTACGTTCCGGACGGCCGATACGGCGCTGTGGCCGGCTACAAATCGTGGCCTTGATCAGTTGGCGACCTGCCGGGATAGCCCACAAGACTGCGTCCGACTGTGGACACCACAGGCCGAAGCTTGACAAACGGTACGTCTGGCGACCAGATTAGCAGGCACTTTCCTGTTCGAACTCGGTCTGGCCGGGTTATGGCGAAGGGGCCCGCGTTGCTCGAGTACCGCGACGTGTACGCCGGCGGCCGGCTGGTCGGCTCCGGATCGACCGACGTGATCACCATCGTCAACCCGGCCACCGAAGAGGTCACCGGCGCCGTGCCGTCGATGGTCGCGCGGGACGTCGACGTCGCCGTGGCCGCGGCCCGGCAGGCCTTCGATACCGGCGGCTGGCCGCTGATCAGCGCGGCGGAGCGGGCCGCGGCGCTGGACCGGCTGGCGGCGGCCCTCGAGGCCCGGGCCGAGGACACCGCCCGGCTAGTGACGGCCGAGATGGGCATGCCGATCACCTTGTCCCGGCGGAGCAACGTGTCCGTCCCGTGCGCGATCATCCGCTACTACGCGGCGCTGGCCCGGGAGCTGTCCACCGAGGAGATCCGCGAGGCGATCAGCTTCACCGGGCGGACCGTGGTCCGGCGCGAGCCGGCCGGGGTCGCGGCGGTGATCGCGTCCTGGAGCTACCCGCTCATCCTGGCCTTCTGCCAGCTGGCCCCGGCGCTGGCGGCAGGCTGCACGGTGGTGCTGCTGCCCGCGCCGGAGACCTCGCTGTCCGCGTACATCCTGGCCGAGGCGTTTGAGGCGGCCGAGTTCCCGCCCGGGGTGTTCAACCTGGTCACCGGGACGGCCGAGGTGGGCGAGATGCTGGCCGCGCACCCAGGGGTGGACACCGTGGCCGTGGCCGGGCCGACGCCGGCCGGGCGGCGGATCGCCGCGATCTGCGGGCAGGGTCTCAAGCCGGTGACCCTGGAACTCGGCGGCAAGTCCGCCGCGATCGTGCTAGACGACGTCGACCTGGCCACCGCGGCGGCCGAGCTCGGCTCGCTGTGCTTCGCCAACTCCGGGCAGGCCTGCTTCACCATGTCCCGGGTGCTGGCCCCGCGGACCAGGTACGACGAGGCGGTCAGCGCCCTGGTGGCGCAGGCCTGCTCGGTCGTGGTGGGCGATCCGCTGGCCGAGGAGACGACGATGGGACCGCTGGCCAACCCGCGACAGCGGGCCAGCGTGGAGTCGTGCGTCACGGCCGGGATCGCGGCCGGGGCGCACGTGGTGGTGGGCGGGCGCCTGGCCGACGCCGGTGTGCGGCTACTACTACGAGCCCACCGTGTTCGCCGGCGCGACGGCCGGGATGGCCATCGCCCGGGACGAGATCTGCGGGCCGGTGGTCAGCGTGATCCCGTACGACGACGAGTCCGAGGCGGTGGCGATCGCCAACGACTCCAGCTACGGGCTGGCCGGGAGCGTGTGGACCAACGACCCGGAGCGGGGTCTGCGGATCGCGCGGCGCGCGCGGGTCGGGACGTTCGGGGTGAACCTGTACGTGCCCGACATCGGGGCGCCGTGGGGCGGGCGCAAGGCGAGCGGGATGGGCCGCATCTACGGGCCCGAGGGGCTGGAGGCCTACCTGTCCACCAAGTGCGTGTTCCTGCCCGCGGCCGGCCGGGGCTAGGGCAGGCCGGGGTCGTCCGGGGTCGCCGGGGCGCGCCGAAGGGATCCGACCGCAGCGGGATCAGGTCGACCCCTGATCGTGACCGCGGTCACCTGGGCCAGGTTAGTCTCCCCGACGCCATGCTGATCTCCGGGCTGATCACCGGCCGGTGATCAGAGCAGCGGGAACGACTGCCCGCGCTCGGCTTCCGGCCGCGACCCGAAGATGCGCCGGTCAGCCTCGGTGATGGGCACGTCGTTGATGCTGGCTTCCCGGCGCATCATGTAGCCCTCCGCGTCGAACTCCCACAGCTCGTTGCCGTAGCTGCGGAACCACAGGGCCGCGGCCCAGAACCTGAACATCGCCGCCCTCCGGGTCCACTCCCGGGCCGATACCGTACTCATCCTCCCCATCGTGCACCCCTGAAACAGCGCATGGGGCACCGAATGCTGGAGACAGGGCGGCTGTTACGCGTAACATAGGCCCTGGGGAGAGAGTGATGACGGAGATACGCCAGTGCGAGCAGTGCGGCGCTTCGTTCGCGCCGCGGCGCGAGCACGCCCGGTTCTGCTCGGCCCGCTGCCGGGTCGCCTGGAACCGCCAGCACGTCGGGGATCCCCCGGCCGAGGCAGGCGCACTCGGGTGGACCATCGCCGCGATGCAGGATACGGTCGACCGGCTGCTGCGGGCCAGGACGTCGGACCAGCCGCACGGCTTCGCCGCCATCAGCGAGGCCGTCTGGTGGGTGACCATGGTCGACGCCACCCTGGTGCGCTATCACCCGGACGTCTACGACGCCGCCCTGGCCAGTCACGGCCCGGCCGAGCGCCAGGTCATCGAGGGCACGTTCGGCGGCCTGCGGTTCGCGCGGAACTGGATGGGCTATCACCTGGATCACTCTGACTTCATCCAGCCGCAAGGCGGCGCCGACCGCCCCGGCGACGGCCCGATCGCGGCCTGGACCTGGCGGTCACTACCCGAACCGGTCCTCGCCGCCCTCCCGGCGCGCGGACAGGAATGGGAGATGACGCGGTACCGGGAGTACCAGGCCCGGCTGGCCAACCAGCCGATTGGGGAGACCTTCGGCCGGGCGGCGGCCTTCCTGCAGCTGGCCTCGGACGACAGCCTCAGTCATAGCTAGCCAGGCTGGCCTCCGGGCTCAGCCATACCGAGATGTGGGCGGGTTCCAGCGTGCGGTGTACCGCCGCGGCCAGGTCGTCCTCGATCGAGTGCAGGTCCACGGCGTCCATGAGCCGGGCCGCGAGCGCGGCCACGGTCCGGTCAGCACGCTACGCCAGGATCGTTCCGGCAACGCTACGGCCGGTCGAGGCGGGTGCGGGTTGTGGGGGGCCGGGGCCGCCAAGTAGCGTCGGAAGCCGAGGACGGAGCACTGGCCGGAGGGTGGAGGGCATGACCGTACCAGAAACGGCGTGGCAGGCAGCGGAGTCGGCGGCGGGGGTGCTGGGACCCGAGGCGGACGTGCTCGCCTCGGTCGATTCGGCGGGCCTGGGCCAGTCCACGCTGACCGTGTTCGGCCGGGCGGCCCGGCAGCCGGGCGCGATGGCCGCGGCGACGCTGCGCTTCTGGTCCAGTGCCGCGCTGGCCGGGCCGGTGGCCACGGCCCGCTGGCTGGGCCTGGACGTGGCGCCACCGGTCCCGGTGCCCGAGGGTGACAAGCGGTTCGCGGACCGGACGTGGAGCGACAACCCGGCCTTCTTCGCCCTCCGGCAGGGCTACCTGGCCGCCTCCCAGCTGGTGCACGACACGCTGGCGGCCGGATCGCGCGACGCGACGGACGACGCCAAGGCCGCGCTGGCCACCGGCTTCCTGCTCGACGCGCTCGCGCCCACGAACTTCCTGCTGACCAACCCGGCGGCGCTCAAGCGGGTGCTGGAGACGGGCGGGGCCAGCGTGCTCGCCGGGACCAGGAACATGATCGACAACCTGGTCAACAACGGCGGCCGGCCTCGTCAGGTGGACCTGCGGCCGTTCCGGGTCGGGGAGAATCTGGCCGCCACCCCCGGCCAGGTCGTGTTCAGGAACGACCTGATGGAGCTGATCCAGTACGCGCCGCAGACCGAGCAGGTCCGCGCGGTCCCGGTGCTGGCCAGCCCGCCGTGGATCAACAAGTACTACGTCATGGACCTGGCGCCGGGACGCAGCTTCCTGGAGTGGGCGGTGCAGCACGGGCGCACCGTGTTCGCCATCTCCTACCGCAATCCGGAGCCGTCCATGGGCGGAACCACCCTGGACGACTACCTCATCCACGGCCCGCGGGAGGCGCTGGACGTCATCGGTGAGATCACCGGCGCACCCAAGATCGACATCATCGGGCTGTGCCTGGGCGGGGCGCTGACCGCCATGCTGGCCGCGTACCTGGCCGAGAAGGGCGACGACCGGATCGGCACGATCACCCTGCTCAACACCCTGCTGGACTACAGCGAGCCGGGCGTGCTGGGCAGCTTCACCGACGAGAAGACAGTGGCCCGGCTAGAGAAGCGGATGGCGGCCAAAGGTGTGCTGGAGGGCAGCCAGATGGCGGGCACCTTCGACATCCTGCGGGCCAACGACCTCATCTTCAACTACGTGGTATCGAACTGGCTGATGGGCCAGGACCCGCCCGCCTTCGACATCCTGGCCTGGAACGGCGACAGCACCCGCATGCCGGCCGCGATGCACTCGTTCTACCTGCGGTCCCTGTACATGCGCAACGAACTGGCCCGGGGCGAGCTGGAGCTGGCCGGCCAGCAGCTGTCGCTAGCTCGGGTCACGAACGACACCTACGTGGTCGGCGCGATCAACGATCACATCGTGCCCTGGCACGGGTCGTTCAAGACCACCGCGCTGATGGGCGGCAAGGTCCGCTACGTACTGTCCAGCGGCGGCCACATCGCCGGCATCGTCAACCCGCCCGGCCCCAAGGCCTGGTACGAGGCCACCAGCCAGCACCACGCCGACCCGGAGAAATGGCGCGCCTCGGCCCGCAAGCACAGCGGCTCGTGGTGGGAGGACTGGACCGAGTGGTCAGATTCCCGGGCCGGCGAGCACATAAAGCCGCCCGCGATGGGCAGCCGCCGGTATCCGGCCCTGGGCGAGGCCCCGGGCGACTACGTGAAGGGCTAGGTGAACACACACCATGGCTGACATGAACGGGCAGGTGGCGCTGGTCACCGGCGGGATCCGCGGGATCGGGCTGGCCATCTGCGAGCGGCTGATGAACCGCGGGGTCAAGGTCGCGGCAGGCTACGCGTCCAACGCCGACGCGGCCCAGCAGTTCGCGGACAAGTACGCCGACCATGGCGTCAGCATCCACCAGGGCAACATCGGCCGCGACCGGGACTGTGAACGGGTCATCGGCGAGGTCCTCGACCGGCACGGGCAGCTGGACATCCTGGTCAACAACGCCGGCATCACGATCGACAAGACGATGCGGAAGATGACCCCCGACGAATGGGACCACGTCATCCGCGTCAACCTGTCCGGCGCGTTCTATCTGTCCCGGGCCATCCTGCAGCACATGCTGGACCGCGGCTACGGCCGGATCATCAACATCTCCTCGGTGATCGGCGAGGCCGGCGGGTTCGGCCAGGCGAATTACGCGGCGGCCAAATCCGGGATGTTCGGGCTCACCATGAGTCTGGCCCTGGAGACCGCGAGCAAGGGGATCACGGTCAATTCGGTCACGCCGGGATTCATCACCACGGACATGACCGCGGCGGTCCCGGCCGCCGCGATGGAGAAGATCGTGGCCCGGATCCCGGTCGGCCGGCTCGGCGAGCCGAACGAGGTCGCGCGCGTGGTGGAGTTCCTGGCCGATCCGGAGTCGGGGTACATCACCGGACAGATGTACCCGGTCAACGGCGGCCTGTACATGTAGCGGATCCGGGTCCGGTGGCTCGAGCCACGCTCCGTTCCATAAAAAGGGTTTTAGAGCGGCATGGGGAAAGCCGGATGGGCCTGGCCACGGGGGAACCCATCCGGCTTTCCTGGGCTGCTACGGGCTGACGACCAGGCTGAACGTGCCGCCGAAGGCCTTGATCCCGTTGCCGTTGCCGACTGGTGTCGCGCCGCCGTTCGGCGTCGGCGTGAGCGCCTCATTGCTGAACAGGTACAGTGGCCGGCTGTTCCAGGTGATCTGGGTCAGCCCGTTGGGCACGGCAACCGTGCCGATGCCGGAGGCCGGCACGCCGCTGGAGCCGGGTGACCCGTTGGTGTACGCCGGCGGCCAGGCACGGGCGCAGGCGGAGAGCGCGGTGCACGTCGCCTGGTCGGCCCCGTCGGCGCTAAAGGTGTAGAGCGGGAAGTTGACCCACCCGATGCCGGTCAGCATCGGCTCGGCCAGTACGGTCTGGCCGCCGACCTTGGCCGTGGTGAGGGTGCCGGCCCAGGGCACCGGCTGGCCGCCCGCAGACATGAGCCACCAGACGCCGTGCCACGGCGGCAGGCCCGGTTCGAACCAGCCCTCGCCGGTGACCGCGCCGGGCTGCTGGTCGAACAGGTACAGCGGGTGCCCGGCGTAGGTGACCTGCCAGCCGATACCCGTGCGGAAGACGCGGCCGAGCAGCGCCTGGCTCACGCCCGGCCCGGCGACCGGCGCGCCGTTGGTAGTGATGGCGGGCCATTCGGCATTCTTGTCATTCGACGGCCCGGTGCAGGTGAATCCCGGCGGCCCGAACGGAAGCGGGATCACCTTGGGCGTACAGCCGTAGCTGTGGTCGTGGTCGGAGCTGATGAAGTACAGCGTGTAGTTCTTGAACGGACCCGAGCCGACGGCCAGCGACGAGCCGAACGCCGTATCGGCCAGGATGATCTTGGTGCCGCTCGGGGCGGCCGGTCGCGCTGTCGACGCCATGGCGGGCGTCACGGTCAGCGCCAGGGTTGCGGCTGGCACGACGAGCAGCGCCAGCGATCGACGGATGGACATAAGTTCTCCTTTTCCCTCCCTTTGGCGTCCTGCGGGGACGCCGCCGAGTACCCGCTCGATCCCGGGTACCTGCCTTGCTCGGCCGGATAGGCCCCCAGGCAAGGCGGTGTGCGGCGGTGACCGGCAGCGGCAGCCGCGCCGCTGCTCGCACACAAACCATCGTTAATCACCACCACGAATCAAGATTCCGCGCACTTCGTTACGAATGTGACCGGACGAGACAACCGTAGGCGCTGACCGTTCGGAAATCGTTACGAGCTGCCGCGTGAGGTGGTCAATCGTTGCGATGGCCAGCACGATGGCGGGCATGCGGTGGTCGCGGGCGGGCCGCGCAGCGCCGCTGGCACCGCGCGCTCCCGTGTACACTGGGTACAACCCGCACCGTAGGACCGCATTACCTGACACATTGACAGGAATGGCTCTAACCTTCAGTTGGGGTGGGTGGGATCAGAGTGGCAACGCCTCTGACGACTGACGAGTCGAGCACGGTGGGGCCGTACGAATTGCTCAGGCCGCTCGACCGCAGTGGCCTGTTCCTGGGCCGTTCGCCCGACGGGCAATGCGTCGCAGTGACCGTTGTCCCGGCCGACGTGGCCGTGGATCCCGGGTTCCGGGCCGACGTGGCGGCGGCCCGGCTGGTGACCGGAGCCTTCATCGCGCCCGTGCTGGACGCGGATCTGGACGCTTCGGTGCCGTGGCTGGCCACGGCGTACGTCGACGCACCCTCGCTGGCCGATAAGATCCGCGACGGCGGGCCGCTGCATGCTTCTGCCGTGCTGGCGCTGGCGACCTGGCTGACGATAGGCCTGCAGGCGTTGCACGCCGCAGGCGTGGTGCACCGGAATCTCAATCCCTCGAACGTCCTGCTGACCGAAGACGGGCCGCGGCTGGTCGAGTTCGGGATCTCGCTGCCCGCCAAGGCGAGCGCGCAGCCGGACGAGGACTTCGACTCGCCCGAGTTCTCGTCGCCGGAGCAGGCCCTGGGCCATGACATCGGGCCGGCGAGCGACATCTTCAGCCTGGGCGCGGTGCTGATGTACGCGGCTAGCGGGCACGGGCCGTTCGGTTCCGGGTCGAGCGCTGCGCTGATGTACCGGCTGGTCAACAGCCCGCCTGACCTCGGTGAGCTGCCAGACGAACTGCGACCGCCGGTCGAGGCCTGTCTGGCCAAGCAGCCGAGCAGCCGACCGACCGCAAGCCGGCTGCTGGCCGAGCTCCGCGCCATCCGGCCACGTGCGCGCGCCGAGGAAGTCCCGGCCCGGCCCGCTCCTGGTCCGGCAGCCGCGGGCGCGGTGGCGGGTGCAGGCGCGGCTTTGTCTGCGACCGTGTCTTCGCTCGCGGCACTGTCTTCGCCTGCGGCTGTGGCTCCGCGCGCGGCTGTGGCTCCGCCCGCAACCGTGTCTTCGCTCGCGGCACTGTCTTCGCCTGCGGCTGTGGCTCCGCCCGCGGCTGTGGCTCCGCCCGCAACCGTGTCTTCGCTCGCGGCACTGTCTTCGCTCGCGTCCGTCGCTTCGCCGACGTCCGTGTCTCCGTCTAGGGGCACGGCTCCGACCGGCGGCGTCCTCGTGGCCGAGCCCTGGTCCGGCGGATGGGGCGGTAGCGGGCGTGGCGGAGGCGGGCGTGGCGGAGGCGGGGGCCGACCGCCGCGACGCCGCCGGTCCGCTTCGCGGGCTCCGGCGTGGATCTCCGTCGGGCTCTTGGCCGCCTCCGCCATCGTCATCCTCTTGGCGAGCGGCATTCTCCGGCTATCGCCCGCGGGGCACGGCCAACCCTCTCTCGGGGCGGTACCGGGCGTGACGTCGCAGGGTGCGCTGAGCGTGAGCTCGTCGGCTCCGTCCTCGGCCTCGCCGGCCGCGCGGCACTCGGCCGCCCGGCACTCGGGCCACACGGTCCCGGCGGTGCTGCAAGGTCAGTCACCAGCCGCGTTCTTCAGCCCATCTGGCGTACCGTCCGTGATCCCGAGCCCGTCGCCGTCTTCGGCGCCGAGCAGCTCCGCGTCACCGTCAGCGTCACCGTCGCCGTCGGCTTCCCCATCGGCTTCCCCGTCCCCGTCCCCCACCCCCTCGCCGACGGGTTCTCCGACCCCCTTCCCCTCGGTGACAGGTACTACCCCCCGCCGCCTACGACCCCGCCGCCTACCACGACGCCACCGACGACGCCACCACCCACGACGCCGCCACCGACGACCCCGCCGCCTACCACGACGCCACCTACGACGCCACCACCTACGACGACGCCGCCTACTACGCCGCCGCCGACGACGACCCCGGGGCCGTTTTAGGCGGCGCCTTCGGCACCGCCCGCTTCGGGGTAGTCGCGCTTTTCATCGTCCGGATCGTTTGGCGGGTCCTGTTTGGTGAGGTCCGGTGGACCGTACGCCAGTCATCTCGATTAACTTCGCGCTCAGGCATCGGCGGGCTCAGTGTGTGACGGGGGCGAGCCGGGTCAGGATCAGTTCGGTGGCGACGACCAGGATCGCGAGGGTGGTCAGCGAGGGGCCCAGGACGGCCAGGCCGGAGGTGCCGATGAGCAGGCCGATCAGGGCGGAGATCCCGGCTCCGCCGGCCGCGGCGGCGCCTACCTGCCAGGCGATGACGTGCTGGGCTCGCCGCTCCCCGATCCGGACCGGGGTCAGGGTGACCAGGGCTGGGAAGACCCCGGCCAGCGCGCCGCCGAGGACCGCGAAGGCGATCACGGTGACGGTCGGACCGGGTTGCCACCAGATGACCGCCGCGGCGATCACGGCCAGGGCGCTGCCGACGCGCACTACAGTGCGCGGCGCGACCGGGCGGGGCACCACGGCCAGGGAGATCCGCACGGCGGTCAGCGCGCCCCAGTAGCCGAACACGGCCAGGCCGGTCGCGCTGGTGGACAGGCCCAGCTGCCCGCGGCAGAAGGTCGCCTCCCACTGCCCGGCGCCGACCTCCAGGCCGGTGTACAGGAAGAAGACGCTCATGCCTACGGCCAGCACCAGGCCGTACCGGCGCCGGGACCACTGCGGGACCGACTGCGGCTCGGCCGCGGGCGGCTTCCCGGCCGCCGATGGGGGACCCTCGCGCCGTCGTTGACGCAGCCAGGAGCCGGCGATGAGCAGGTCGAGGACGGCCAGGACCAGGTAGGCAGGCCGCCAGGATCCGGTGAGGATAGCGGCCGTCACGACCAGCGGGCCGATCGCGGTGCCGACGCCGTAGGCGCCGTGCAGCAGGTTGAGGAGCCGTTGCCGACCGGACAGGGCGACCGCCGTGTTGAGCCCGGCATCCATCATGCCGGCCGCCGCACCGCCCAGGACGGCCACGCCCAGCACCACGCCGAACCCCGGCGCGAGCCCGAAACCGGCGGCCGCCAGGGCCAAGCAAAAGCCGGCCACGGCCAGCAGGGCGGGCACGCCGAGACGCTGGATGAGCGTGCCGACGAAGATGGTGACCAGTACGGATCCGGCGGTAGCGAGGAGCAGGATAAAGCCGAGGTCGCCGACGGGAGCGCCGAAGGTGACGCGCATAGACGGCCACGCGGTGCCGATGATGCCGTCGGGCAGCCCGATGACCACGAAGCTGCCGAGGGCGAGCACGTCGGAACTCCGGTTCGCGGCGCCGACGGCCACGGGGGTTCGTCGGCGCTGCTCATTCACTGCTCCATGTAAGCGCAGGGGCCGACGCGGGCGCGAATCGGGAGGGCCGGGCGGTAAACGCAGGAGCCGACGGGCCGCTAGTCGGATGAACCCTCGCGCGGCGGCCGGCCGGGCTTGCGCATGGCGCCGACCCGGCCGGGTAGCCGCCCGGCGTCGTCCAGGGCGCGGCGGAGCAGGAACTCAATCTGGGCGTTGGTACTGCGCAGCTCGTCGGAGGCCCACCGGGCCAGGGCGTCGTGAACGGCCGGGTCCAGTCGCAGCAGGATTTTCTTGCGCTCAGTCACGAGTACAAAGAGCCGGTGTTGACGACCTGCTGGGTGGCCTGCTCACTGCACAGGACCACGAGCAGGTTGGAAACCATGGCGGCCTTGCGCTCCTCGTCCAGCTCCACCACGTGGTTTTCTTCCAGCCGATCCAGGGCCAGCTGGACCATGCCGACGGCGCCCTCGACGATCGTCCGCCGGGCGCCGACCACCGCGCTGGCCTGTTGCTGGCGCAGCATGGCCTGGGCGATCTCCGAGGCGTAGGACAGCCGGGTCAGCCGCGACTCGACGATGCTCACCCCGGCCGACCGGACCCGGTCGGCGATCTCAGCCGAGAGCCGCCCGGTGATCTCCTCCGCGTTCTCGCGCAGCGACAGCTGGCCCTCGCGCTGGCTGGTGTAGGGGTAGCTGGAGGCGATGTGCCGGACCGCGGTCTCGGCCTGGATGGCCACGAACTTCGGATAGTCGTCGACGGCGTAGGTGGCCTTGGCCGTGTCCTGCACCTGCCAGACCACCACGGCGGCGATCTCGATCGGGTTGCCGTCGGCGTCGTTGACCTTGGCCTGCGCCGTCTCGAGGTTGCGGATCCGGGTAGACACCTTGATCCGCCTGGTGAAAGGGTTCACCCACTGCAGCCCGGACTCGCGGACCGTACCCCGGTACTGGCCGAACAGCTGGATTACCCGGGCTTCCCCTGGTACCACCGGGGTCAGCCCACCGAACGCCAGCCAGGCGGCAATGATCAGCAGGACACCGATCACCACCAGCGCCACCGTGACCGCCCCGCCCGGGCGCACGGCGAACAAGACGATCGCGACCGCCACCAGCACCAGGCCGGCCAGAAGCCCTAGTATGCCCGGTACTGACCGTCCGGCCGTCTCGGTGAGCTGGGCCGCGGCCGGCTGCTGAACCGCTCTGGCAGAGTCCTGTGTCGTCATCCTTACCACCTTGCTTGACGCCCTTGATATTACACGCCTAGCATACTGATATCAGTTTTCAGAAGCAAGAACGGTCGTCGGCGTGGCGGCCAAGAAGTGGCGCGCCCGAGGCAGGCCGCCGGGGAGCCGACTACCTGATCCGGAACGTGTCGAGTCCTTCGGGCGGCTCGGCCCGGACTTCGACGTGATCGACCGCGGCGTAACGGGGGCCGTGACGGGACCAGTCCACCAGGCGCTCGACGTTCTCGGCCGGTCCCTCGAAGACCGCCTCGACCCGGCCGTCGGGCAGGTTGCGGACCCACCCCGCCACGTCATACTGCTGGGCCAGCCGCCGGCAGGTGTCGCGGAAGAAGACACCCTGCACCCGGCCGAAGACCAGCACGCGGTATCGGATCACATGCAGACGGTACGCCGGCCTGGGGCGCCGGGGGTCAGGTGCCAGCGATGAGGCGGGCGGTGTCGCGGGCGATCATCAGCTCCTCGTCGGTCGGCACGACCAGGGCCAGCACCGGGCTGTCCGGGCTGATCCGCCCGCCGGTCGCCCGGCCGTGCCGGGCGTTGGCCTCAGCGTCCTCGGCCAGGCCGAGGAAGGCCAGGCGGGCCAGCACCCGGCGGCGGACCTCGGCGCTGTTCTCGCCGATGCCGCCGGTGAACACCAGGGCGTCGAGCCGCTCCAGGCCGACCACCATCCCGGCGATTGCCTTAGCCAGCCGGTACACGAAGACCTCAAGGGCGAGCCGGGCCCGTTCGTGGCCGCCCGCCGCCGCGGACTCGACCGCGCGCATGTCGTTGCCCACACCGGACAGTCCCTGCAGCCCGCTGGCGGTGTTCAGCGCGTCGGTGAGCTGATCCACGGTCAGGCCGGCCTGGCCGGCCAGGTAGCCGAAGACGCCGGGATCCACGTCGCCGGAGCGGGTGCCCATGACCAGCCCTTCCAGCGTGGTCAGCCCCATCGTGGTGTCCACCGACACGCCGTCGCGCACCGCGGCCAGGCTGCACCCGTTGCCGAGATGGGCGGTGACCAGGCGCAACTCGCCGAGCGGGCGGCCCAGCAGGGCGGCGGTCCGCTCGCTGACGAAGCGGTGGCTGGTGCCGTGGAAACCGTACCGGCGCACCCCGTACCGGGTGAACCACTCCTCGGGCACCGCGTACCGGAAGGCGCGCGGCGGCATCGTCTGGTGGAACGCGGTGTCGAACACGGCGACCTGCGGCAGGTCCGGCCGGGCGGCGCGGACTGCCTCGATGCCGGCCAGGTTGGCCGGGTTGTGCAGCGGCGCCAGCGGGCTGAACTCGCGGATCGCGGCGATCACCTCGTCGTCCACCAGGACCGAGGCGGTGAACCGCGCTCCCCCGTGCACCACTCGGTGACCGGCGCCGACCAGGCCGGGCCCGGCGCCCGGGCCGGGCAGGTCGCCGAGGATCCGCGCGATGACGGCCTGGTAGCTGCCGTCGGTAAGCGGTTCGGCGACGGGGTTGCCGCCGCCCTCCCGCTGGACGTGCAGCGCCGCCTCGGCCGTGCCGACCCGCTCGGCCTGCCCGCCGAGCACGCGCCGCCCGCTCCCGGGATCGATCAGCGCGAATTTCACCGTCGCGCTGCCCGAATTGAGCACCAGCACCAAGCCCGCTTCCGCCACGTTCGGCATGCTACGGGGCGTAAGTGACGAGCAGGTGTCCTCCGCCGGGGGTCCCGCGAGCCAAAGGGCGCGCCGGCGTCTGGACTGAGGAGCGACGAAGGAGCGACGAGGGAAGACGGCGGATCAAGAGCGCCCGGAGGCGAGCGGGGGAAACAGGGCCTGTTCCATAGAAAAAGGGTTTGACCGGTGATGGGGCGGGCGGGCAGCGTGGGTCCGTGGTCCCGGTGAGTCATGTGCTGGCGTTCGCGGCGGTGGTGACCGTGCTGGTCGCCATCCCGGGACCGAGCGTGCTGTTCACCATCAGCCGGGCGCTGACGGTCGGCCGGCGCGCCGCGCTGCTCACCGTCCTCGGGAACGAACTGGGCCTGTGCCTGCAGGTGGTCGCGGTAGCGTTCGGGGTAGGGACGGTAGTAGAGCGGTCCGCCGAGGTCATCACCGTGGTGAAGCTGGCGGGCGCCGCGTACCTGGTGTTCCTGGGTGTGCAGGCGATCCGGCACCGGCGGTCAATGGCCGACGCGCTGGCCGCGAAGGTCACGCCGGTCCGGCCGCTGCGGGCGGTCCGGGACGGGTTCGTGGTCGGGGCGGCCAACCCGAAGACCATCGTGTTCTTCGTCGTCGGCCTGCCGGAGTTCACCACCACCTCGCCCGGGCACCTGCCCGTACCGCTGCAGATGCTCATCCTCGGGTCGCTGTTCCCTGCGATCGCGCTGGTCCTGGACAGCGGGTGGGCGGCGATCGCGGGCACGGTGCGGCAGTGGCTGGTGGCCTCGCCGCGGCGGCTGGCGCTGATCGGCGGGACCGGCGGCCTGGTGATGATCGGGCTCGGCGTCAGCCTGGCCGCGACCGGCCGTAAGGACTGAACCGCCGGGACGGTACCGCCGGGACTGAGCCGCCGGGACTGAGCCGCCGGGACTGAGCTGCCCAGGGCGTGGCCGGACATTTTTGTCCGTCAGCGGACGGATCTGTCCGCTACCTGCGGTGAAGCCGGAACGTTACAGAATTCTTTCCCTCCTGACCCATCCGGCATCCTGGCTGCGGCGAACACAGCACGTGATAGGCGATCCGGTGGCCAGTGAAGGCGACCCGAGCTGCGAGCCGACGTGGGCACCGGTTCGCACCGGGGCCGCCACCGGGTCGCCGTCCCGCTCTCACTCCCTTCTCCCGGCGTGGCCTTCGCCTGTGGCGACGTGCATGCCGACCAGTCACCGAAAGGATCGACATGCCCAGAGATGACACACAGTCCTCCCCGGCCACGGGAGTTTCCCGGCGTTCCGTCATCCGGGGAGCCGCGACCGCGGGTGCCGCGGGACTCGCCGTCACGGCCCTCGGCGGAGCCCTGAGCCCGGCGGCCTCGGCCAGCACCCGGGCCGCGTCCAGCACCGGGGCGGCGGCCGGCGGTGAGGTGAAGGCACCAGCAGGCCCCATCGTGGTGCACGTACGCAACGCCAAGTCCGGCGACATCGAGGTGTTCTCCGGGACCAGCCAGACCCGGCTGCGGGACAAGGACCTGGCCGCCCGGATCGCCCGGGCGATCGGCTGACCCCGCCCGCCATCCGCCTCTGAAGCCCCCTTTCGAGCCTTTCGAGCCAGTGAGGTAATTGAATGTCATCGCACCGCGAGGCACCGGAGATCTCCAAGGATCCGGTGGCCGACAGTACCGACGTCTATGCGTTCGTCAGCCCTGACAAGCCGGGCAGCGTCACCCTGATCGCCAACTACATCCCGCTGGAGGCGCCGGCGGGAGGGCCGAACTTCTACGAGTTCGGCGACGACGTCCTCTACGAGATCCACATCGACAACAACGGTGACGGCCAGGCCGACATCTCTTACCAGTTCAGCTTCAACACCACGGTGCGCAACCCGGACACCTTCCTGTACAACACGGGCCCGATCGAGTCGCTCGGCAGCGCGAACTGGAACCGGGTGCAGACCTACAGCGTCAGCGGGCCGTCCGGCACGCTGGGCAGCGGCCTGTCCTGCCCGCCGTGCAACGTCGGGCCGCTGTCCACGCCGGACTACGCCGGCCTGGCCGCGGCCGCGGTGCACGACCTGGGCGGCGGGATCAGCGTGTTCGCCGGGCAGCGGGCCGAGGCCTTCTTCGTCGACCTGGGCGCCATCTTCGACCTCGCCGACCTGCGGCCGTTCGCGAACCTGCACGCCACGTTCGGGCTGCCCGGGATACCCAAGGGGCCCGGGGTGAACGCCACCAACAACGTGAACGTGCACTCGATCGCGATCCAGGTGCCGATCTCAGCGGTGACGAGAAGCGGTCACCCGACCATCGGCGTGTGGACCACGGCCAGTCGCCAGCGGGTCACGCTGTGGGACGCCGACCAGGGCGAGAACGTGAACAGCGGGCCGTTCCGGCAGGTCTCCCGGCTGGGCAACCCGCTGATCAACGAGGTAATCATCGGGATGGGCGACAAAGACCGGTGGAACTCGCTGCCGCCCGCCGGCGACAAGCAGTTCGCCCATTACGTCACCCAGCCCGGCCTGGCCGCGCTGCTGCCGGTCCTGTATCCCGGCGTGTTCCCCAACCTGGCCGCGCTGGTCAAGTCGGGCAAGCCGCGCGCCGACCTGGAGGCGATCCTGATGACCGGCATACCGCCCGGGATCATCAAGGGATTCACCAACTTCACCGGGCCGGTGGTGGCCGACATGCTGCGGCTGAACACCTCGATCCCGGCGGCGAAGAACCCGAACATGTTCGGGCTGCTGGGCGGCGACCCGGCCGGATTCCCGAACGGCCGCCGGATCGCCGACAACGTGGTGGCGATCGAGCTGCGGGCGATCGCCGGGGTCACCTACCCGCTGATCGACCCCAAGTTCAAGCCGGACGCGGCCGCGGGCCTGCTGACCGACGGGCTCACCGCGGCCAGCGTCAGCGCCTCCCCGCTCGGCCAGTTCCCCTACCTCGGGGTTCCGTACGGCGGATTCAACACCCCGTCCTGATCGCGATACTCCCCCGGCCGGGCCTCCGCACGGGCCTGGCCGGGGGTTCGTCTGCTGAACCCTTGGGAGCACCTCATGACCGAGTCAGTGGCCGGGCCGTCGGGTCCGGGAGCCGTGGTCCTGGAGCTGGGCGCCGACGTCGGTGCCCTGGTCCTGCTTACCCCGGCCGAGATGGACGGCCGGGAGATCGAGATCAGCCGGGACGACCTGGCCGCGCGGGCCGTCCGGCGCACGCATTCGCAGGTGCGGCCCCGGCACATGCCGACCGAGACGAAGTACGCGGCCGTCTACCCGGACCTGCCCGCCGGGTCGTACACGATCTGGGCCGACGAGCAGCGCCCGGCCGGCCACGTCGTCATCACCGGAGGCCGGGTCGCCAACTGGAGCTGGCCGGCCTGAACCCCTCCCGTGGCTGGCCTCAACCCGCCCTGGCTGCTCATGGCCGGCCAGGGCGGGTCTTGCTTTATGACTCAGACCGGCGGCGGGGCGGCGTTATGGCTCAGACCGGCAGCGGGAGGGCCACGATCGGGGTGGTGGTGGGCTGTTTCGAGCCGCCGGCAGGCTCGACGGTCAGGCCGAGCCTGTCGCCCTTGACGATCCCGGTCGCGACCACCGGCGTGGTCACCCCGTTCTGGGCGGTGGGCAGCAAGCCGGCCGAGACGATCTTCACCGGACCGATCAGCCACAGCTGGTAGACCTTGCCTACAGGCAGGGCCGGCAACCCGGACGTGGCCACGACCAGCTTGCGCGTGGCAGCGTCCAGCACCACGACGGCCACGCCGCCCTTGGTGGTCCGCTGCGAGAGCAGGGTGACGTGCGGCGCGCCCAGGATCTCGGCCAGGGCCTGGTCGTGTTCCCTGGCCTGGCTGAGGGCGGCCTCGACGCGGGCCTGAGCCGTGGCCAGGGCCTGGTTCTGGGCCCGGGCCTGGTTGAGCTCGTTCTGGGTGTGGGCTTGCGAGAAGCCGAAGAACACCGCGACCGCGATCGCGGCCGTCGCGATGGCCCCGGACAGCCACGGCAGCCACGGCGCCGCGCTGCGGGTGCGCCGCGGGCGGGCGTGGGTCCTGACCTCGGGCGGCAGCTGGCGGGTGCGGGCCACGGCGGCTATGACCTGAGCGCGCATCTCGGGTGGCGGCTCGGTGCTGGCGGCGAAGGCCATGGCCGTGGCCACCTCACGGAACCCGCGCACCTCGCTGGCGCACGACTGGCAGCCACTCAGGTGCCGGTTGAACCGGGTGAGCTCGCTCCCCGGGTCCAGCGCGTCGAGGGCGTAGGCGCCGGTGAGCGTGTGCAGGTCCTGACGGAAGAACCTCATCAGCTCACCCCCAGGCAATCGCGCAGCCGGATCAACCCGTCGCGGATCCTGGTCTTGATGGCGCCCAGCGTGACGTTCAGCAGTTCGGCCACCTGGCGGTAGCTGTGCCCGCCGTAGTAGGCCAGGGTGATCGACTCGCGCTGGATGTCGGTGAGGCTGCCGAGGCAACGCCGGACCCGTTCCCGGTCCAGGCTGGCTTCCACGGCCTCGGCGACCTCATCGTGTGGCGGGCTGACGTCGGCGCTCTTATGCTCGCGGTCGGCCGCGGCCGTCGTGGAACGGATACGGTCGATGGCGCGACGATGGGCGATGGTCGTCACCCAGGTCGCCGCGCCACCCATTGCCGGGTCGAACCGCGCGGCGGTCCGCCACACCTCGAGAAGGACCTCTTGGGCGACCTCCTCGGACTGCGACGGATCACGTAGAACCCTCCGGATGACGCCGTACACCGGGCCGGCCATCCGGTCATACAGCGCCTCGAACGCAACCTGGTCGCCACGTGCCACGTGGATGAGCAGGTCGTCTAGATCCCGCTCTCCCCTCCTATCCGCGGTCGCCGATCTGAACCGGGACGCGTCCGAATCGTTCGGGTTCATATGGCACCTTCGGGGCCGAGGACGGATCGGATGGGTGGGGACAAAAGAAATTTTAAAATAATTAGTTCGCTGTAGCCTGGTGCCGTGGCAGAGCGGTTCTCCTGGCTATTGTCCGGGCCGCCGCAGAAACTCCGCAAACGGCTCTCGGGAGCCATGACCGGACCAGGGTATGGGGCGGCGGTCCGGCTCATGTGGGAAACCAGCCGGCCGCTGTCGTTCGCGGTGGCCGGGTACGCGATCGCGGCCTCGGTGCTGCCCAACCTGGTGCTGATCGCGGCCGGTCATCTGGTGGGCAGCATTCCGGCCGCGGCGGACCATGGGCTCGGGTCGCCGGCCGGGCACCGGCTGATCGTGGCCTTGGCCATCACCGGGATCGCCTACGCGGCGGCGCTGGTGCTGGGGCCGGTGCAGTCCTCGCTCAGCTCGGTGGTGAAGTGGCGGCTCGTCTACCGCACCGAGGACCGGCTGATCGCGGCGGTGTCCGGGCCGCCCGGCATCGCGCACCTGGAGGACCCGAAGGTGCTCGATGACCTGGCCCTGGCCCAGGGCCAGCTGACCGGGCAGATGCCGGCCGACGCGCCGATGACGCTGGCTCTGGTGGTGAGCAACCGGATCAGCGGCCTGCTGGCCTGCGCCGTGCTCGCGTCCTGGCGGTGGTGGCTGGGCCTGGGCATGCTGGTCATGTGGATGGCCGTCCGCCGCCCGCAGCTGGCTCTGATCAGGGAGCAGGGGGCGCTGTACGCGGGTAGTTCGGAGACGCTGCGGCGGGCCTGGTACCTGCAGCGGCTGGCGGCCACGCCGGGCGTGGCCAAGGAGTCGCGGGTGTTCGGCCTGGGCGGCTGGCTGGTGGACCGGTACCGGTCTACGTGGCTCGCGGCCATGGCGGCCCCATGGGCGGTGCTACGGCGGCTGGACCGCAAGGTGCTGGTGCTGGCGGTGCCGGTGCTGGTGGCCTTCGCGGTCTCATGCGGGTACCTGGGACTGGCCGCGTACCGACGGGAAATCGACCTGAGCACGCTGGCCGTCATGCTGCCGATGCTGGCCGCGACCACGCCGCTGGGCGACATTTCCTGGGATGACGTGGCCCTGTCCTGGATGATCCAGGGGCTGCCCCGGGTGCGTGAACTGGAAACGGAGCTACAGTCCGCGGCCGGGCCGGGCCTGCAGGGCACGCTGCCCGCAGTTGGCCTGCCGGCGTCCGAGGTGTGCTTCGAGCAGGTGCGCTTCCGCTACCCCGGCGCCGACCGCGAGGTGTTCGGCGGCCTGGACCTAGTGCTGCGGGCGGGGCAGTCGACGGCCCTGGTCGGGATCAACGGGGCCGGGAAGACCACGCTGGTAAAACTGCTGGCCCGGCTGCACGACCCCGATTCCGGGCGGATCCTGGTCGACGGGGTCGACCTGACCCGACTGCACCCGGCGCAGTGGCAGCGGCAGGTGGCCGTGGTGTTCCAGGACTTCGCGCACTACCCGCTGTCGTTCGCGGAGAACGTCGGATTCGGGGCACCGGAGCACGTATCGGATGCGGAAGGGCTGGCCGCGGCGGCCGGGCGGGCCGGCGCGCTGGACGTGCTGGCCGGACTGGCCGGCTCGGACGGGGCGGGCGGCGGCTGGGATACCGTGCTCTCCCGGGCGTACGACGGCGGGGTCGACCTGTCCGGGGGGCAGTGGCAGCGGATCGCGCTGGCCCGCGCGCTGTTCGCGGTACGGCACGGCGCCACGATCCTGGTCCTGGACGAGCCGACCGCCTGGCTGGACGCCCGCGGGGAGGCGGACTTCTTCGACCGGTTCCTGGACATCACCCACGGCACCACCACGCTGATCATCTCGCACCGGTTCTCCACCGTCCGCCGCGCCGATCACATCTGCGTGCTGGATGAGGGCCGGGTCCTCGAGCAGGGCGACCACGAGTCGCTGATCGCGGCCGGGAACCGGTACGCCCAGCTGTTCAGCCTGCAGGCCGCGCGATTCGAGGATGCCCCCGATTCCACCGGGGTGCCGGAGTGACCGGGGGTGCCGGAGTGACCGGGGTGCGCCGGCGGCCGGGGGTATGGCGGTCGGTGCTCGGCTGGGGCTGGCGGGCCGCGCCGGGCTGGCTGGCCTACACCGGCGCCCTCCTGGTCGCGAACGCGGTCACGACCGTGCTGTACCCGGTGGGCCTGGCCCTGGTCATCAACTCCGCGCTGGCGCACCGGGCGGGTGGCGTGGCGGCCGGGGTAGCAGCGGTCGCGGGGCTGTACACGATCTCCTGGGCGCTGGCCATGTTCGCCGGCACCGCGGGCGCCGAGCTGTCGGACCGGACCACCTTCTACCTGACGGCGCGCATCGCGGAGCAGCTCAACGCGGTCAGCGGGGTCGACCACCTGGAGCGGCCCGCCTACCTGACCGAGCTCAACCTGCTGCAGCAGAACCTCCGGCTGCTCGGGAACGGCCCGCGCCAGATCCTGCTGGTGGTCCAGGTCCTGGTGCGGACCGTGGCCCTGGTGGTCATCCTGGCCGTGATCTACCCGCCGCTGGCCGTGCTGCCGCTGGCTGCGGCGTTCCCGGTAGCCGGCGAGCGGCTGTCGGTGTTCCTGCGGCAGCGATCGGACGAGCGGCTGGCGGCGGATCGGCGGCTGGCCAACGACCTGTTCGAACTGGCCACCTCGGCCGGGCCGGCCAAGGAACTGCGGGTGTTCGGGGTCACGGGCCCGCTGCGGGACCGGCACCGGGAGCTGGCCGGGCGGGTCAACTCGGGCACGGCCCGGGCCGCGCTGCTCGGCGGGGTGTGCGGCGCGGCCGGGTGGCTGCTCTTCGCGGGCGCGTTCGTGGCGGGGATCGCCGCGGTGGTGGTACGCGCCGTGGACGGCACCGCGACCGTGGGCGCGGTGGTGCTGGCCGTCACCCTGGTCCAGCGGGCCCAGCTCCAGGTCGGCCAGGCCGCGGCCGCCATCGGCCAGCTGCTGACCACGGCGCGGACGGCCCGCAGGCTGCGGTGGCTGGAGGACTACGCCGCGGCCGACGGCGCGCGCCAGACCGCGGCGCCGTCGGCGCGGTCGCTGAGCCCCGCGTCGGCGCGGTCGCCGAGCCGGCCGCAGGCCCAGCCGGGGCGGTCGCCGAGCCCGCCGCGGCCCAGCCGGGGCGGTCGCTGAGCCCGCCGCCGGTCACGCTGAGCCGCGGCATCACGCTGCAGGAGGTCAGCTTCGGCTACCCGCCGGACGGCAGCACCGTGCTGGACCGGGTGGACGTCCACCTGCCGGCTGGCGCGGCCGTCGCCCTGGTCGGCGAGAACGGCGCGGGCAAGACCACCCTGGTGAAGCTGCTCACCGGCATGTACCGGCCGACCGCGGGCCAGGTGCTGCTGGACGGCGTGCCGCTCACCGACATCGACCTGGCCGCCTGGCGCGAGCGCACCGCGGCGACCTTCCAGGACTTCGTCCGGTTCGAGTTGCTGGCCGGGGAGGCGGTCGGGGTGGGCGACCTGCCGCGCATCGATCTGGCTCCCGCGCTATCCGAGGCGTTGCGCCGGGCCGACGCCACCGCGGTCGCCGCGGAACTGCCCGACGGGCTGGATACCCGGCTGGGCCGCTCGTTCACCGGCGGGCAGGAGCTGTCCGGCGGGCAGTGGCAGCGGCTGGCGCTAGCCCGCGGCATGATGCGCGACCTGCCGCTGCTGCTCATCCTGGACGAGCCGACCGCCAGCCTGGACGCGATCACCGAGGCGGCGCTGTTCGAGCGCTACCTGGCGGCGCGGGCGCTGGCCAAAGGGTCAGGCGCGATCACGCTGCTCGTGTCGCACCGGTTCTCCACGGTCCGGATGGCCGACCTGATCATCGTCCTGGACCAGGGCCGGATCACGGCCAGCGGGGATCACGCCGCGCTGATCCGGGCCGGCGGCCTGTACGCCGAGCTCTACGAGCTGCAGGCCCGGGCCTACCGGTAACGACGATCTCCGGCCCGGTTATGGCGTGAACCATGATCATGGGTCGTTTCGGGCGGCGCTATCTGCCCACTTTGACCCATGATCACGAAACAGCTTGGCGCGAGACCGGCAGCGGGTCCTGGCGTTGGGCTTGCCGCACGGATGATGGCCGAATGCATCCCGATGCAGCTAGCGTTTGGTATTCCCCAGCGGATTCGGCCTGCAAGGAACCAGCCGAGTGCTACCGCGCTGGCCGTGGTGCAGTCGACGCTTCCGGCCGTCGTGGACCAGCAAGGTGATGCTCCCCCGTGCGCCCGAGCATGGTCCCGTGCTGCACACCAGTCCCGCTGGTCCCATTTGCGCGGATGATCCGGCTTACGCGGAAACCTGTGGCAGCTATGGTTGCCCGGAATTACCGCGAAAGCCGGATTTACCCCGGTAATTTCCGGATGGCGGAATGGGCGGGTCGTATGCCGCCCCGGCGGGTGGCCGGTGGTACCAGCGCGATGCACGAGACGGGTGCGCACGGATAATCCAGGGGACAGGATCTAACCCGCTACGCCCGGTCTAAGCTCCGCATATGCCGAGGCCGCTGGTCGTCCACCACACGCCGTCGCCGGCGTTGCAGGCGATGTTCGAGGCCGCGGTCAGCGGAGCGCGGACCGACGAGATCGCCGGAAATGGGCAGGGCGTCGGACCAGTGATCAGGCCAGCCCTCACGGCTGCGGCTGCCGACGTTCTCCTATCGGGTGGTTACTTGCTCGGCACCCCGGCGCCGCCTGGGTGGTGAACGTCACCGACGCGTCGGCGAACTCGGTCGCCGCCAGCCCGTCCAGGTACTGCGCCCGTGACAGCGCACCCGCGCTGCCGCTGGCCGAGAACTGCTGCGCCTCGCTGCTCCGGAATCATGGGCGCGGCTTGCTGGCGATGACGGTCACCTCGACCAGCATGCCGGCCACCAGGTCGGCGCGGACCGTGGTGCGCACCGGCTTGGCCGGGCCGGGAAACGCGCCTTCGTAGGCGGCGTTGAACGCTTCGAACAAGGCGAGATCGGTGATGTGCACGAGGCACGACACGACGTCATCCAGGCCAGCTCCGGCCGAGCGCAGCAGGGCCTCGATGTTGCGGAACACCTGCGCGGTCTGGCCGGCTATGTCGTCGCTGACCAGCTGGCCGGTGGCGGGATCGAATCCGCCCTGGCCCGACAGGAAGATCCAGTCGCCGACGATCAGTCCAGGCGAGTACGGGCCTGGCGGCGGAGCGCCGGCGGCGCTGACGAGTTCCTTCACTGGGATGCTCCCTCCTGGGCGCGGACTGGGCCTCAGAGCTCGTCGCTGAGCTGGCGCTTGAAGGCGCGGATGGCGGCCTCGTCACGCTTGAAGAACGTCCACTGCCCGACCCGCTTGGAGGTGACGAGCCCGGCTCGCGCGAGCGCTTGCAGGTGCGTGGTGGCGGTGGGCTGGCTGACGCCCAGCTTGTCGGCGATGAAGATCACGCAGACGCCGTCGTCTACGAGATCTCCGTCGCGCTGGGGCGGGAAATGCGCGACGGGATCGCGAAGCCACTCAAGGATCTGCAGGCGTCTGGGGCTGGCCAGCGCCCGGAACACCCCGGCCACGGCCACGACGGGAACGGGGGTTGTCATCGCACCGCCCTCCGCGACATCATATAGTGGATTAACTATATTTCTTACTCATTTGGAGTGTACCGGATGACGGCTCCAGCTGGAGTTATCCCGAGCCCCGCGGGCTGGCCTGGATCGGCGGAACTTCATCCGTACTTCGTGTGCGATGTCTTCACGTCCGAGCCGCTCGAGGGCAACCAGCTCGGCGTATTCATCGACGGCCGGCCGTTCGGTCCGGCCCAGATGCAACGGCTGGCCCGAGAGCTGAACGTCGCCGAGACCGTCTTCCTCCTGCCGCCGGGCGAGGGCGGCGACGTCCGGGTCCGGATCTTCACGCCAGTCACCGAACTGCCCTTCGCGGGGCACCCGGTGCTCGGCACGGCGTTCGTGGTCGCCACGGCCCTGGGTACCGACTTCGTGACCCTGGAGACCGGAGCGGGCCTGGTGCCCATCGCCCTGGAACGCGAGGGCGACCGGCTCGTGTTCGGCCGGATGCGGCAGCCGATCCCGAGCTGGGAGCCGTACGAGCGGGCGGGCGAACTGCTCGCCGCCCTGGGCGCGGAGGAGTCCGGCCTGCCGGTCGAGCTGTACCGCAATGGCCCGCCGCACGTCTACGTCGAGCTAGCCAGCGAGGAAGCGGTCGCCGCCGTCCGGCCGGACCTGGTTGCCCTGGCCGACCTGAAGGTGGCCGTGAACTGCTTCGCCGGCTGCGGCCAGTTGTGGAAGACCAGGATGTTCTACCCGTCCGCCGGCGTATCGGAGGATGCGGCCACTGGCTCGGCCGCGGGCCCGCTGGCCATCCACCTGGCCCGGCACAGCCGGATCGGGTTCGGCGAGCAGATCGAGATCCGCCAGGGCGCGGAGATCGGCCGGCCATCGGTGCTGTACGCGACGGTCACCGGCGAGGGCGACAGGATCGACTCCGTGGAGGTCGGCGGCGCGGCCCTGATCGTGGCCGAGGGCCGGTTCAGGGTCACGCCGGCCTAGGCGGCCGGGTGCTCCGGTCGATCCCGTCGGCCCGGCCCCGGCGGACCGCCGTAGCCGACCGGCTCGCCGTCGCCAGGTCACGATCATTTAGCTGAACGGTCCGTGGTTTCCACCTCCCCCGGCACGGCGCCTGCGTCCCGGGCTGGTCCGTTCGTGTCACCTTGCGGGGCCGCTGCGTCCCGGGCCGGTCCGTCCGCCGGTCCCGGGCGGGCCATCATGGTGGCCACTGCCGCGCGCATCGCCTTCAGGCCCGCTCCGCGGGGCACCTTGAGCGAGACGTAGGCGATCGCGCCGGCCGGAATGGGCAGCCAGAAGTTGACCAGCCGCCAGGCGAGGACGCCGAGCGTGGCCACGCTGCGGGTGATACCGAAGCTGACCAGCAGCAGCGGAGTCAGCGAGTCGATCACGCCCAGCCCGGCGGGCGTCACGGGCAGCGCGCCGACTATGTTGGCGATCCCATAGGCGGCGAACAGTTCGACCGGGTTGAGCAGCCGACCGAAGGCGGCCACGAAGCACCACAGCGACGCCGCGTCGAGCAGCCAGTTGAGCGAGGCCCAGGTCAGCGACATGACCAGGGTACGCCGGTCGCGGGCCAGCGCGGACAGGGAGTTCCCGGCCTCGCGGATGATCTGCTCCAGGCGATCGCCGGTCAGGCCCGGGATCCGGTTCCCGATCGCGCAGAGGATCCGGGAAGCGCGCTTGCTCTGCCGGGTTATGCCGAAGGCCAGGGCGGCGATGCCCAGCAGAACCACGGCTCCGGTGACAGCCACGGTGACGTAGATCGGATGGAAGCCGGCCAGCGGAATGGAGATGACCAGGGACAGCCACAGCAGGACGTTCAGCACGACGGTGGAGCCCAGGCCCTTGGTGGCCATCATCACCGCGGCGTCGTGGCCCTTGATGCCCTCGGCGGTGAACAGGCGGTAGCCGATCCCGGCGCTGCCGACCGTTCCGGCCGGGATGACGTGCGCGATGGCCGCGGCGGCCAGGTCAATCCGGAACAGCCGGGAAAGGCCCGGGTTGAACGAGCCGGGCGGCAGCAGGGCCTGGGTCAGCAGGCCATAGCAGAAAAGGCTCGCGCTCTCCAGCACCAGACCCGCGACCAGCCAGGCCGGGTTCACCTGGCCGAGCAGGTTCAGGTTCTTGCTGGCGCCCACCAGCTCCGGCACGACCAGGTACTCGATGATCAGAACCAAGGCGAAGATGAGGATGCCGCGGCGCAGCGGCTTGACCACGAACGGCAGCCAGGGCCGCCATCGGCGCCAGTTGTCCCGCGGGCTCGAGCCCGCGTCAGGTGGCTGGCCGGGCTGGGCTCGGTCAGGCTGCATGGGGCACCTACTACCCGGTTGCACCGGTACTACCCCGGTTGCCCGGCAGGCAGCGCAGTACCCGATTGGCCGCCAGGCAGGCGGCCGCGCCCAGACCAGGGCGCTCGGGCGTTATCCTGCGAAACGGAACCAGGGAAAGGAGCGGTCGTGGCGGACGCGGCGCATACGGCTCGGGCGATGTGGACCTTGTTCGAGCCCATCCACGCGGTGACCTACTTCGCGCCCGAGGCCCGCGGGGCCTTCGAGCAGGCTGGGCTGCGCGGGTTCTGGCGTGGCTACTTCGCGGGCCGGGCCGCGCCGCTCGGGCCGGCCGGAGCCGCGGTGGTGACCGCCTCGTTCTTCAACTTCGCCCCCGCCTTTGTCGCCCGGGCGATTCCGGGGGTCTGGGAGCTGATCACGCCGGAAGACGCGCTGCGGACCCGGCTGGCCGGCGTGGACGCGGCGCTGCGCGGTCTGCTGGCCGGACGGGAGGCCGAGGTGACGGTGGCCGCCGACCTGCTCTGGCGGGCGGTCGGCGAGCTGGACTTCTCGGGCCGGGTGCTGGCCGCGGCCAACGCCGCGCTGCCGGTGCGCGACGGCGAGGCCTCGGGGCTGGCCCGGCTGTGGCAGGCGGCCACCCTGCTGCGCGAGCACCGGGGCGACGGGCACTTCGCCGCCCTGGTCGCGGCCGGCATCGACGGCTGCGAGGCGGTGGTGCTGCGCTGCTGCCTGGACCTGCGGCGTGAGGTCATGCAGCCGGTGCGGGGCTGGACCGACGAAGAGTGGGACAACGCGCTCGCCGGGCTAGCCGATCGCGGCTGGGTCGGCCCGGACGGCCAGCTGACCGTGGCAGGCCAGGCGGCGCACGACGCGGTGGAGCAGGCCACCGACGGGGCGGCGGCCCGGCCGTGGGCCCGGCTCGGCGCCGACGCGACCGCGGAGCTGGCCGACGTGCTCACTCCGCTCGCCAAGGCCTGCGCGACGGCGCTGCCCTACCCCAATCCCGTCGGGGTCCCGATTCCCGGCAGCGCGGCCTAGCCGGGGTCAATGTTGGCCAGGTGACGGCCGGCTCCGTCAGGGTTAAACTCGGCCGTCACCTGGGTCCTCAACGCCGCGGCATCATGGCCGTGGCAAGCTGGCCGCTGCCGGCGCGACCGGCGAGCATGCGCTTATTCCGGTCAACCACGCATCAGGCAGCGAATTTCTGGTTACCGTCAGGGAATTCATGTGGCCCCCCATGGGCTGACGATCTAATGCGTTATCGCCATGGTCGGCGAATACGCGACGCCAATAAGCGCGACGATTAAATCGATCGTGCGTGCGCCGCAGGTACCAGGCAGGCGATGCGATCACGCATCGCGTGATCCTAAGTCGTATCCGTCCAGCATGGCCCTCCCGCCGACCAGAGCGCTCGCCGCGACGGCGTGGCTCCGCGCCCGGCGGCTCCTCCCCTCATCCCGCCCCTGCATGAGCGTCGGATCAGAGTTTAATGTAGCTAGATTAACCATGTCTATGTGTGCGCGATTGACGTCAATAAATATCCGGTATACATCGGGGTGAGCGCTCGAGAAGTTCCGCGGCGGCGCACCCGAACGCGGCGGCGGGCGGGTAGGCCGCGCACGCGGAGCGCCAGCGGGCGTTCAGCGGGCCGGTGATCTGCTCCGGAAGGGCCCGGGCCGCGTCGCCGCCGGCCAGGACCTCGAGCGGCCCCAGTACGTACACCTCGGCCAGGGTGGGCAGGTCGGTGAACTCCGGGACCGGATCCGACCCGCCCGGCAGCCGGGTGGCTCGCTCGATCAGCCCGGCGCCGAGCTGCCACACCGCGTGCCCCTCCTCGGCCAGGATGCACTCGACGGCGGCGACGATCTCGACCGCCATCGCGTACGACTCGGCGATCAGCAGTCCAGCACCGAACTCCGCCGGACTGGGTGCCGCTGGCCCGAGGGCGTCCGGCCTGAGGGCGGTCAGCGCGCCGAGGTGGTCCAGGTGCGCCCCTTCGTGGATGCCACGCCAGATCTGCTGCGCGAGCGGGGCGGCGGTGGACGGGACCTCGGCGATCACGGGACCAGGTCCGGGCGCAGGCCCTGGCCGGCCGGGCAGGCACATCCAGGTCCGCCGGGCCAGGAACCGGGTCACCGGCAGGCGCACGGTGCGGTATCCCTCGCTCGGCGACGGCCGGTAACGCGCTCCCCAGGCCAGCTGCCGTGCGCTGCTCAGCGGGCATGAGGCGCGCCACGGCAGTCCGGCTCCGGTCATCATGAGTTCCTCGCCGAAGCCCGCGATCAGATCGGCCGCCTGCCAGGCGAACGGCCCGAGGTCGCGGATCGGGCCGGGCACCGGGCGGGCGTCGGGATACCACGGCGGGACCGGCCCGGCGAGCTCGCGCACCCGGCGGAGCCGGGCGGCGTGCGGCCCGCCGGAGATGATGGGCACGGCGCGGACGACCTCATCGAGCCCGCCGAACGCACCGGACTGGTCAGGCCCGGACCCGGAGGGCGCGGACCCGGGGGGCGCGGACCCGGGGGGCGCGGACCCGGGGGACGCAGGGCCGGCCAGGGCGAGGCAGCCGACCGCCACGTCGGCCCAGCCTCGGACGGTCCACGCGGCCGCCTCCGCGTTCGTGGCGGGCACCCGGACCGCCGTGTTCGCCGCGGCGATCGCCCACGCGCGCGCCGCGGGCGCCGCGACATGCGTCGGCCCGGGGGCATCATCGGCCCCCGGGCCGAGCATCTCACTACCCATCTGGCATGGACCTGGCTCCGACGTTCGCGAGCGCGCTCCCGGTAAACGGCGGTCAGCCGAATCAGGCGTCCGCTTGCGAACCGGAGCTAGTACCTACACCAACCTCAGCGAATCATATGGGCTTTAGCTACGTAAAATTCGGCTAACTGACGGGTAGGGTGACGGCCTATCATGATGATCTTGGTACAGCCGGGCGGGGGCGAGAGGAGCGTTCATTGGCGACGCAGGACGAGCGGCTCGCGGCCATCGCCGCGGCGGCCGCCGAGGTGCTGCGCCGCACCCCCTACCATGCGGTCCGCGCCGGGGATGTCGCGGCCGCGGTGCGGCTGCCGGGTGAGCGGGGCCGGTCCGCGGTCTGGCTGTACAACGAGGTGCGGAACCGCCGGGTGCTCGTCGCCCTGGCCGCCGCGCATGCCTGGCGGGACTTCCCCGGCCGCGCGGACTGGTCATGTCCCTGGCCCATCGGTTCGGTGACCGCGGCCCGGTCGGCCGCGGCCGCGGCGCTCGCCGTGATCGTCGCGTTCCACCGGGCCGAGCAGCCGCTGATGACCCAGGTCGGATACGGCATCGGCGACATCTCCACCGCGGAGAAGCGGAAGCTGGCCGCCGGAAACGGCGTGACGCCGCCCCGCTGGCCGGTCAGCGGGTGGGGGCGGGTCGCGGCCGCGGCGTGGCACGGCCGGTGCGCCGTCTTTACCGATTTCCTCGGCCCGGTGCTGCGCGACTGCGCGGCTTCGGTCACCTACCTGACCGAAGCCGACGCCATCGACAGCGCGTCCCGGCTGTCCGGCATCGCCTTCCAGACCTGTCTGGCCGATCCCGAGGGCCCGGTCGACCTGGTCGCGCGCGGGCTGGCGGCGTTGTGGTTCGAGCGCGACCTGGCCCGGCTGGCCGGGCCGCTGCCGCGGGACCTGGAGAGCAGCGAGACCGCGCTGGCGGCCGTGGTCCGGCGCCGGACCGATCGGCGGGCCGAGGCGAACGCCGGCTCAGTGGTGGTCCGGATTCTGCTAGAGGCGGGCACGCTGCACGCTCGGTGCGTCCGGGAGGCCCGCCGGAGCGTCTCGGTATGGCAGGACCTGGTGGCCGCGGGCGCCGCGCTACCGGACGCCGAGACCAGGGGACACGACCTGCAGCGGCTCAGCGACGCCGCGAGCCATCTCGGGCTGGCCGCAGCCCGGTACGGTGACCGGGTGGCGGCCGCGGACGCCTGGCAGCTGTCCCGCCGGATCGCCGAGCAGGACCTCAGCCATGACGTGTCCCGGATCGCGCGGGCCGACACCAACCTGGCGGCGCTGACCGCCGAGACCGGGCACGGACCGGACCCGGCCAGTGCCATCTCCGAGGTGTTCGGCACGCGGCTGATCCAGGCCGCACGGCAGCCGGACAGTGCGGCCGCCTGGCGGCGGCTGACCGTAACGGCCCGCGCCCGCGCTGACATCGCGCGGGCCGGCGGCCAGGTCGGCGACGGAGTGCGGCTGGCGGCCGAGTTGCTCGCGGACCGGCAGGCCCGGCTGGGTGACCCGGCCCACGCCGACATCGCCGAGGCCCGGGTGGTGCTCGGCCAGGCCCTGCTGGCGGCCGGCCATCCGGTCGCGGCGCGTCGGCACCTGGAGGAGGCCGCCGACACCCGGCACGCCCGGTTCCTGGCCACCTCCTACCGGGTACAGGAAGATCTGCTCTGGCTGGCCAGGGCGGCGCTCGTGCTCGAGCAGCCCCAGACGGTGCAGAACCTGCTGGCCGACCAGGCGGCGGCCACCGACTGGTTCTGCGACCAGGTGTCGTTCCGGCTCGGCTACACCGCGCGGCGGCTGCTCGCGCTGGCCACCGGCGCGCTCGGCCGGGCCGAGGAGGCCACGGCCGCCCTGCTGGCCGACCGTGAGCGGCTGGGTGGCCAGCCGCTCGACCAGGGCCTGGACCCGCTGGCCGCCGACTTCGACCGGGCCCTCGGCGAGGCGGCCCTGCTGCGCGGCGATGCGGCCGGGGCGGTGGCCATCCTGGCCCGGCTGGCCGACGCCGAGGCCCAGGCGGGCCTGCCGCGGCCCGCACGGGGCTGGACGCTCGTCCTGCTCGCCCGCGCGGCGGACCAACTCGGCGACGCCGCGCGGGGCGCCGAGTGCTTCGGCCTGGTCACCGAGCTCGGCGCGGGCGGGATCGACCCCGGCCACCCGGTGATCCTCACCGCCCGTTATGACGAGGCGGTGCGCCGGGCCGCGACCGGGGATACCCGGGAGGCCGCGGACCTGCTCGAGCCGGTGCTCGACCGGACCCTGCTGGCCCACGGCTACGCCGCGCTGGGCGAGGCGCACCCCCTGCTGGCCCGGGCGCGGACCCTGGCCGGGCGCCTGGGCATCACCTTGCCCGACTCGATGGCGACCATCGACGAGGCGTCACTGGACATCGACGTCTGAGTCCCGCCGCCCGGCCCGCCCCGAGGGCAGCGCGATGAGGTAGGCCCCGGCCGCCGCGGCCAGGCCGGCCGCGGTCAGAACGGCCGAGGGCGCGGGACGCAGGGCGAGCGCCGCCAGGACCGCGCCGGCGGCGATCACGCCGGCCACGCACAGGCGCAGCTGGCGCCGGAACCACGGTCCCAGCCGGACCAGGCCCGCGGGCGCGTCGGCGGCAAGCAGATACCCGAGGATGAACAGCCCCTCGGCGGTCAGCACGAGGGCCCCGGCCCGGGAGAACGCGCAGGCGAGGATCGCGGCCGCCACTGCGAGGCCCGGTCCCCGCCGCCAGCGCGCGAACGACCCGGCGAGCACCGCGGCAGCACCCAGGACCGCGACGGCGTACGCCCAGCCCGGCGCCCACGCCAGTGGCCAGGCCAGGGTGAGCAGCCCGAGCGCTGCGGCCGCGCCACTCAGGGCCGCCTGGCGTGGGACCGGCGGGCGGCTCACGGCCGGCAGGCGGCTCAGGACCGGCAGGCGGCTCACGGCCGGCAGGCGGCTTAGGACCGGCAGGCGGCTCACGGACGGCTCCCGGCCAGGCGGCGGACGCCGGGTGGGGGCCTGCGGAGCGGGGCGAGGACGCTGTCGAGCTCGGTACCGGTGTCCCAGCCGAGCACCGGGACGCCCAGGTTGCGCAGGGCGGTGCGGGTGGCGGTCCGGTCCAGCCGCCACATCCGCAGCGCCAGCCGTTCGTCCGGCCGAGGGCCCGGGGGCGGCTCGTCGCGCAGCGTGTCGACCACGATCAACGGGAAACCGCGCTGGCGCAGGTCGGTGATCGCGCCGAAGCCGCGCGGGTCGAGCAGCGGCGAGAACACCACCACGAGCGTGCCCGGCGGCAGCGCGGTACGCGGAATCCGGCCGACGTCGGGGGTGACGAAGCTGTCGTAGCGAGCTGCGAGCATCATCTCGGCGATGCGGTAGAACTGCCGGTCGCCGGCGGCGGGCCCGAGCCAGCGGAGCAGCCCGCCCAGCACGACCAGCCCGGCCCGGTCGCTGGCCCGCAGGTAGGCGGTGACCAAGGCCGCCGCCCCGTGCACGGCTAGATCCAGGCTGCGTTCCG
The DNA here is from genome assembly GCA_963722055.1 of uncultured Actinomycetes bacterium. GTDB lineage: Bacteria > Actinomycetota > Actinomycetes > Streptosporangiales > Streptosporangiaceae > Palsa-504. The sequence continues at coordinate 147,452 of CAVRLA010000014.1, forward strand.
AGACCGGGCCGGCCGTGCCGTCCTCGGGGCCGAACGCATCGATCATCACCACCAGGTCCGCGGCCCGGGCGGCGGCCCGCTGGTTGACGTGCAGCTGGCCGCGCCTGAGGCTGACCGCCCGGTTGACGTCCCGCAGCTGGTCGCCGGGCACGTAGGGCCGCACGCCGGCGAACTCGACGCCCTCGCCGACGGCCCGCCCGGTGTGCTCGCCGATCCGGCGCAGCAGTTCGGCGGGCACCAGCCGGGGCCGCATCCGGGCCGCCCGAGGGAACACCTCCAGCGGGTCCAGCTCGATCTGCCGCGAGGTTTGCCGGGCACCGGCCCGGCCGGTGACCCGGACGGTACCCGGCGAGTACCGGCCCCACCGGTCCGGTCGGACCACCCACCGGGCGCTGGCCCGGCCGGCCTGCAGGAAAGCCTGCGCCTGTGGGCTCGGGCCGGCCAGGGCGGTCCGAGGGTCGGCCTCCAGCTCGAGGATGAGCTCGTCCAGGGGTGGCGCCACGCAGACGGTCGCCGTGACGGTCACGTCCTCGCCCTCGAAGCAGCGTGAACCCGACAGCGCGACCTCGATGTCCAGCTCCGGGGGCCGGCGGCGGCGCGGCATCAGGGCCAGGGCGCCGAGCGCGGGGGCGGCCAGCAGGACCAGGGCGGCGTGACCGGTGAGCACGGCGGCGGCCAGCGCGAGCAGCGCCGCGGTGGCCAGGCTCCGCGCTCGCGCGGAGGGATACCAGCGGGCCGACGGCCGGCCCACGGCGGCGGGCACCGCGTCGGGCAGCGTCGTCCCGGGGAGCACCGCGTCGGGCAGCGTCGTCCCGGGGAGCGCCGCGTCGGGCAGCGTCGTCCCGGGGAGCGTCGCGTCGGGGAGCGTCGTCCCGGGGAGCGCCGCGTCGGGCAGCGCCGCCCCGGGGAGCGCGGGAGGAGGCGTGGCCGGTGAACCACGATCCGTTCGATGGAAAAATGGTCTTCTCATGCGGGGCTGCGCGGGACGGGCACCGTGGCCAGGACCTCGGCCGCCACGTCCTGGCTGGTGACCTGGCGGACCCACATTTCCGGGCGGAGGACCAGGCGGTGGGCCAGGGCCGGGACGGCCACCGCCTTGATGTCCTCCGGCGTGACGTACTCGCGGCCGTCCAGCACGGCGTGGCCGCGGGCGAGCTGGATCACGGCCAGCGTGCCGCGCGGCGAGGCGCCCACCGTGACCTGCGGGTGGGACCGGGTTGCGGTGATCAGGGCCACGACGTAGCCGAGCAGATCGGGGTGGAGCTGGACCGATTCCAGCGATTCCCGCATGGCCAGCAGCCGTGCGGCGTCGGTGACCTGCGGCGGGACCGGCGGCGCCGAGCCGCGGGCCAGCCGGCGGCGGGCCATCTCGGCCTCGCCTTCGGCGTCGAGGTAGCCCAGGCTGACCCGGGCGATGAACCGGTCGAGCTGGGCCTCGGGCAGTGGGTAGGTGCCCTCATACTCGATCGGGTTGTCGGTGGCCAGCACGACGAACGGGTTGGGCAGCGGGTGCGTGACCCCGTCCACGCTGACCTGGCCTTCGGCCATGGCCTCGAGCAGCGCGGCCTGCGTCTTAGGTGGGGTCCGGTTGATCTCGTCGGCCAGCAGCAAGCCGGTGAACACCGGGCCGGGCCGGAAGGCCGGCTCGCCCGTGCGCAGGTCGAGCACCATGGCGCCGGTCAGGTCGGCGGGCAGCATGTCCGGGGTGAACTGGACCCGGGTGAAGTCCAGCCCGAGCACCGTGGCGAACGTGCGGGCCAGCAGCGTCTTGCCCAGCCCGGGCAGGTCCTCGATCAGGGTGTGGCCGGAGGCCAGCACACCGAGCAGGACCGTGGTGACGGCTTGCCGTTTGCCGACGATGACGTGCTCCACCTCGGCCAGGATCCGCTCGCACAGCCGCGCGGTATCCGCGATCGTCCCGGTTGCGGTCTCGGTCACGGGCCCTCCAACTGGGTGATGATGCGGTCCAGCGTGGCCAGGTCGATGCCCGGCCCGTCGCTGTCGAAGGTCGCCGGGTTCCCGGGCCCGCCGAGGTCCACGGGCGGCGAACGGCCCAGGATGGCGGCCAGGCGGGCCAGCCGGGGGCGCAGGGCGTGGTCGTAGTGCCGACGCGACATCCGTGCCCACTCCAGGTCGGACGCGATCGTGATGTAGGCCGGGAAGTCGGCCGCCCGGATCGCTGGCCGCCGCCCCGGATCCCGCCGACGATCATTATCCTGAACGGTCCGTGGTTTCTGCCCTCGCACTGTTCCCCGCGCCACGATCAGGACGCCGAGGGTGGCCACCGAGGCCACGTCGATCAGGCCGGTAGCTCCCGCCGCGGCGTAACCGGCCACCAGCGCGCCGGCGATCCCGGTCACGGTCGCCGCGATGGCCACGGTGCGCTTTACCGGCCAGCGGCGGTTCACGGTGCGCTCCCCCGGCCGGCGGCGGTTCACGGTGCGCTCCCCCGGCCGGCGGCGGTTCACGGTGCGCTCCCCCGGCCGGCGGCGGTTCACGATGCGCTCCCCTGGTCGGCCTCCTGGCCCGCGAGGTCGGTACGCAGCTCGGTGAGGGCATCCGCGGCGTCCCGGGAATCGGTGCTGGTCATCGGCTGCGTGCTATACCTGGCCCGGCGGAACAGGCCGGTCAGCGTCTCGGCCGGCTCGGCCCGGACCAGGCCGGCTCGGGTGGCGCGGGCCAGTACCTCGGCCGGGGTGTCGGCCACGGCGGGCGCGGATCCGGCGGCGGCGAAGCCGCGCTCCATGGCCGCGTAGCACGCGATAATCGCGGCCCGGGGCTCGCCGCCCGCGGTCAGCGCCTCGCTGCCCGCAGCCAGGCTGTCCATCAGCGCGGCCAGGCGGCGCCGGCCTGCGTGCGGGGTGCGCGCGGAGCGTCGGCGGCGGGACAGCACGGCCAGGATCAGGACCACCAGGATCGCGATCACCATGCCGGTGATCAGCGGCCAGGCCGAGCTGGCCGACGGCACGGCCGGCCGGGTCAGGCCGCCGCCCGCCGGACCGCCGGGCAGCGGCCGAGGCCCGATCGCCCGGGGCTTCCTGGTGAACAGGACGGCGAGCGGGGTGACCAGCGCGGCCACGGCCAGCAGCACGCCGAGGGTCTTGGCCCACCACGGGATGTACAGACGCTCGAGCTCGTCTTCGTCGTCGGACTGGGCTTGGGGTGGGCGCTGGGGGCGGGTCGAGGCGAGCACGACGATGAAGGCGACGACCGCGATGCCTTCGGCGGCGGACAGGGCGATGGCCAGGACCGCGCCGCTGACGCCGGCGATCGCCTGGTTCGGCCCGCGGGCGAAGGTGCCGCGCGCCTGCAGCCCGACGGCCGTCACCACGAGCAGGACGGCGACCGCGGCCACCCGCCGGGCTTCGGCGACCCGGCGGCGGTAGCTGGCGACCGGCGTCGTTACGGAATCGGCAGGTCGTGACGGGCCCGGGCGAATTGCCGTTCCCCTTCGGTCAGATCCGCGTCGCGCACCGGGACGGCCAGGTCCAGCCCCTCGAGCTTCACGCCGTCATTATGACACCGGGCCGGCCGGGCGTGGGAGCATGAGCGGGTGAGCTGGGACGAGGGGTTCGCGCACCGGTACGACGAGTGGGCCGCCCACATGACCGAGGACGTCGCGTTCTACGTCGGGCTGGCGCGGCAGGCGGACGGGCCGCTGGTCGAGCTGGCCGTCGGCAACGGGCGGGTCGCGATCCCGGTGGCGCAGGCGACCAGGATGCCGGTAATCGGCATCGACTCCTCCCCCGCCATGCTCGCGCAAGCCCGGGCCGGGGCCGCCGCGGCCGGCGTACGGCTCGACCTGCGCCAAGGCGACATGCGCGACCTGGCCCTGGACGAGCCCGCGGCGCTGATCTACTGCCCGTTCCGGGCGCTGCTGCACCTGCCTACCTGGGCCGACCGCCGGCGCACGTTCGAGCGGGTGGCCGCCGCGCTGCGGCCCGGCGGGCGGTTCGCGTGGGAGGCCTTCGCGTTCGACCACCAGCTCGCGGTCCGCTACGACGGCGTACACCAGACCGAGCCGGTGCCGCACACGGTGCGGTACGCGGTGGGCGATAACCGGGTGGACCTCGTGCGCGACGACGGGGCGCGCGCCTCGGCGTGGTGGGCGACCAAGAACGAGTGGCTCGGGCTGATCGACGTGGCCGGGCTCGAGCTGGAGGCGCTCTACGGCGGGTTCGCGGGCGAGCCGTTCACCGAGGACAGCCGGGAGTACGTATTCGTCACGCGCGCGTCCGTGGGTCTGGGCTTACCGGATCATGTGATGGAAGGGATCAATCGGCATGGCTGACCGTGCAGGGCTGCCGTTCGGGGACACCGCCGACTTCGAGGCCGCTGACCGCGGGCTCATCGACGTGGGGGACCCGGTCGTCCGCAACGAGGCGGGCGAGGTGGTCTGGGACAACGGGTCCTATCGCGGCTTCCTGACCGGGGACGCGCCCGACACGGTGCACCCGAGCCTGTGGCGCCAGTCCACCCTGGTGGCCAGGCAGGGCCTGTTCGAGGTGACCGACGGGATCTACCAGGTCCGCGGCTATGACCTGTCCAACCTGAGCGTCATCGAGGGCGACAGCGGGATCATCGTGATCGACCCGCTGATTTCGACGCAGACCGCGGCCGCGGCGCTGGCGCTGTACCGCAAGCACCGCGGGGACCGTCCCGTCGTGGCGGTGATCCACACGCACAGCCACATCGATCATTTCGGCGGGGTCAAGGGAGTCACCTCCCAGCAGGACGTGGACGCCCGGAAGGTGCAGATCATCGCCCCCGAGGGCTTCGTCGAGCACGCGATCGCGGAGAACGTGTACGCCGGGACGGCGATGGCCCGCCGGGCGGGATACATGTACGGCGCCGCGCTGGCCCGCGGTCCCCAGGGCGGGGTGGGAGCCGGGCTGGGCCAGACGACCTCGATCGGTACCATCACGATGATCAATCCGACCGTGACCATCACGACCACCGGCCAGGAACTGACCGTGGACGGGGTGCGGATGATCTTCCAGATGGCTCCCGGCACCGAGGCCCCGGCCGAGATGCATTTCTACTTCCCGGATTTGCGGGCGCTGTGCATGGCCGAGAACGCCACTCATACCCTGCACAACCTGCTGACGCTGCGCGGGGCCCTGGTGCGCGACCCGCATGTGTGGGCGGGCTACCTCACCGAGGCGATCGAGTTGTTCGCGGGCCGGTCCGACGTGGTCTTCGCGTCCCACCACTGGCCGACCTGGGGGAGCGAGAACATCGTCGAGTTCCTCGGCCTGCAGCGTGACCTGTACGCCTATCTGCACGACCAGACGCTGCGGCTGCTGAACCAGGGCTACACCGGACCCGAGATCGCCGAGATGATCGAACTGCCCCCGGCCCTGGAGCAGGCCTGGCCCGCACACGGCTACTACGGCTCGGTCAGCCACAACGTCAAGGCGATCTACCAGCGCTACATGGGCTGGTACGACGGCAACCCGGCCCGGCTGTGGCAGCACCCGCCGCAGGAGAAGGCCAAGCGCTACGTCGAGTTCATGGGCGGGGCGGACGAGGTCGTGGCCAAGGCCCGGCATTCCTTCGCAGCGGGCGACCTGCGCTGGGCCGCCGAGGTCCTCGACCACGTGGTGTTCGCCGACCCCGGCCACGCCGAGGCCAAAGCTCTGCTGGCCGACGTGTTCGACCATCTCGCCTACGGCGCGGAGAACGCCACCTGGCGCTGCGAGTTCCTGTCCGCCGCCATGGAGCTGCGGACCGGGAACTTCGGTACGCCGGCCGCGTCGGGGTCCATCAACATCGTCTCCCAGCTCCGCCCGGAGATGCTGTTCGACGCCGTGGCTATCCAGGTCAACGGGCCCGCGGCGTGGGACCTCGACCTGGCCATCCGCTGGGACCTGCCCGACCACGGCGCGTCGTATCGCACCACGCTGCGCAACGGTGTCCTGACCTACGTCAAGGACAGCGACAAGCCGGTCGGCCTGACCCTGACCGTGCCGACCGCGGCCCTGCTCCCGCTCGCCCGGGGCAACTTGGACAGAGCCCGCCGCAACGGGCTAACCACCGACGGCGACGAGAGCCAGTTGGCCTCGCTGTTCGGCGTCCTGCAACCCGGCAACCCGAACTTCAACATCATCGAACCCTGACCGGCGCCGCTCCGCCCGACCGCCGTTTTAGCGGGCAGCCTGCTTGGGCCGGGGCGCGGTCGGGCCGGTAACGTTTTTCGGGTGGCGGATGTGCTGCCCGGCCGGCCCGCGCCCCTGGGCGCGACCCCGCGCGACGGGGGGACCAACTTCGCGGTGACGTCCGGCCTGGCCGAGGCCGTCGAGCTGTGCCTGTTCGACCAGGACGGAACGGAAACCCGGGTCCGGCTGCCCGAGTACGAGGACGGCGTCTGGCACGGCTTCCTCTCCGGCACCGGCCCCCGGCAGGCCTACGGATACCGGGTGCACGGCCCCTGGGATCCCGGCCGCGGGCTGCGCTGCAACCCGGCCAAGCTCCTGCTCGACCCGTACGCGCGGGCCGTGCACGGCGAGGTCACGTTCGGGCCTGAGGTCTTCGACTACGACACGGCCAACCCGGACACACCGAGCTCACTCGACTCCGCCGGGCACGTCCCGCGTAGCCTCGTGGCGGACAGCATGTTCCGGTGGGGCGCGGACGAGCCGCGGCGGCGCAGTTACTCGGACACCATCATCTACGAGGCACATGTCAAGGGCCTGACCATGCGCCACCCGGGCGTGCCCGAGCCGCTGCGCGGCACGTACGCCGGGCTGGCGCACGGGGCCGTCATCGACCACCTGACCCGGCTCGGCGTCACCGCCGTGGAACTGCTGCCGGTGCACGAGTATGTGCCGGAGGAATTCCTGCTCCAGCGCGCCTACTACCGGCTGGACCGGGACGACCCGCGCCAGTACTACGACACCACCGGCACCGGCAACTCGCTGAACGCCGGGAACCCGGTCACGCTGCGGCTGATCCTGGACTCGCTGCGGTACTGGCTGACCGAGATGCACGTGGACGGATTCCGGTTCGACCTGGCCGCCACCCTGGCCCGCCAGGAGGGCGGGTTCAGCCCCATGTCCGCGTTCTTCAACCTGGTCGCGCAGGATCCCGTGGTATCGCAGGCCAAGCTCATCGCCGAGCCCTGGGACGTGGGGCAGATGGACAGCTACGATCTCGGCCAGTTCCCCGTGCTGTGGCACGAATGGAACGGCCGGTACCGGGACAGCATGCGGGACTTCTGGCGCAGCCAGCAGGCCGGCGGCATCAGCGAGTTCGCCACCCGGTTCGCCGGCTCCTCCGACCTGTACGGAAGGGGCCGCCGCACCCCGTCCGCCTCGGTCAACCTGATCACGGTGCACGACGGGTTCACGCTGCGGGACCTAGTGTCCTACGACACCAAGCACAACGAGGCCAACGGAGAAGCGAACCGGGACGGCACCGACGACAACCGCTCCTGGAACTGCGGCGCCGAGGGCCCCACGCCGGACCCGGAAGTGCTGGCCCTGCGGGCCCGGCAGTCCCGGGCCATACTGACCACGCTGCTGCTGTCATTCGGCGTGCCGCTGCTGCTCAGCGGCGACGAGCTGGGCCGGACCCAGGGCGGGAACAACAACGCGTACTGCCAGGACAACGAGATCTCCTGGTTCGACTGGGCCGCCGCGGACGCCGGCCTGCTGTCGTTCACCGCCGGCCTGGCGGCCTTCCGGCGGTCGCACCCGGTCTTCCGCCGGCGCCGGTTCCTGACCGGCGCCGAGGTCAGCGAACTCGGCTGGTACACCCCGGCCGGGACGGCGATGACGGAAGGCGACTGGGCCGACCCTAGCGCGCTCGCCCTCGGCATCTACCTGGACGGCTCGGACGACCCGGACCGGGCCCAGGACGGCCGCCTGCTGCTGGACGACGACTTCCTGGTCCTGGTGAACGCGTGGTGGGAGCCGCTGGACTTCACCATCCCGCCGATCCGGCCGGGGCAGGCGTGGCACCCGGAAATCGACAGCTACGACCCGGACCGGGCGACCGGGCCGCAGGCGCAGGACCGGCGCCAGGCCGGAGACCGCGTCACCCTCGGCCCGCGGTCCGTCGTCGTGCTGAGCGGACCGCGGCCGCAGACCCAGGCCTAGGGCACGAGCGCCCGGTGCGTCTGGGTGAGTTCGCCGACCGTACCCGGCGTGACCAGCTTCCAATGGTCACGGGTAACCCAGACCCAGGAGGCCAGCTGTTCGCGGGTCGCCGATCCGTGCCGGACCACATGGACCCGCGGGGCGGCGACCACCATCATCACCACCGCCGTCACCAGCAGCAGCAGCCCGGCTGCGCCGGTCAGTAGCGTCGATCTGGAACGTGCCCCGTTCACGACCGCATTCATTGTCGTACCTATCTCCCCGTTGCAACCCCGTTCGCTCTCCACGGTAGAGAGCCCACCGCGGGATTCCGATGGTGCTGGCACCCGGATATGGCAGGGGGGGTTACCCCCACCACGGCCGGACGCTGCCCGTCCACGGAACCTTCCTAGCCCGCCCTGGTTGAGCGGGGATTGAGCCCGGCTCGGACCAGCAGGCCGAGCCGGGATTGAGCCCCCGGAGTCATAACCATTAGACGGTGCGGGCCGCCGGATGTCATCGGGTTTTCGTCCCGGGTGGGCAGCGGGCCAGGGGACGGACCGGGGAACCACGGCTCGTTCGGGATAATAAGGATGCCGGTGAGGAGGCGAGCCGATGACGTACGGGATACCCGTGATCGACCTGGAGGACGTGCCGCTGGAGGCGGTGCGGGCCGGGACCGAGGAACTGGGCGCGGTCCAGGTCGTCAACCATGGCGTGCCGCAGGAACTCAGTGCGGACCTGGCGCGGCGGATGGAGCGGCTGCTGAGCCTGCCGCGGGCGGAGAAGGCGCGGCTGGCCAGCCCGCACCCGTACCGGGGGTGGCGGCAGTGGCCGGATGACTTCGGGCGGCTCGAGCTCGAGCGGTTCAACGTGGCCCAGTTCGACAGCCTCGCGGAGGCGAGCGCGGCCGGGGTCGGCGAGGAGTACCTCGGGCTGTACGCGCACGCCAACGTGTGGCCGGCCGAGGACCCGGGGCTGCGGGAGACGGCGCGGGCGTACATGGCGGCGTGCCGGGGGCTGGCCGAGCGCATGCTAGGGCTGTACGCCCGGGCGTTCGGGCTGGATGAGGAGGCGTTCGCGCTGGGCGCCCTGCCGCACTTCCGGCTGACCGTGAACGACTACCCGACCTGGACGTACCCGGAGGCGCCCGGGGAGGCAACCGCCGACGAGGACAAGTTGCTGCTGCTCGAGCACGCGGACGACTCGGCGGTCACCATCTTGGCCCAGCAGGGCGACTACGAGGGGCTGCAGATCCAGGCGCCGGACGGGACGTGGCTCCCGGTGCCTGTGGTGCCCGGGGCCTTGCAGGTGTTCTCCGGGACGCTGCTGGCGCGGTGGACCGGCGGGCGGCTGCGGCCCGGCCGGCACCGTGTAGTGGCGGGCGGCACGGTGACCCGGCGGTCAACGGCGGTGTTCGTCTATCCGGCGCTCGAGACGGTGGTGCAGCCGCTCGGCCCGTTCGCCGCGAGCTCCTCTGGGTCCTCTGGGTCCTCTGGGTCCTCTGGGTCCTCTGGGTCCTCTGGGTCCTCGGGGTTCGAGCCGGTCCTGGTGTGGGATCACGTCAAGGGCCGGGTGGCCGACTACCTGGCCGCCTACGGCCGGCCGGAGCAGATCGCGGCCTGGCGGGACGGCACCCCGTTCGTCGCCGATCTGGCCGAGAACTCGGCGGGCCGGTGATGACCGGGGCCGCCGGCGGACCGGACTCCCGGGCGGAGCGGTCTGCGGGCCGGTGCAGCGGAGCGTGATCTCGACATCGGCCGCGACGCACCTGACCTACGACGTCTTCCGGTGATCCGATGACCACTGTCAACGCCAATGAGATCGCCTTGGGCATCGAGTCGTTCGGTGACGACGACGCGCCACTCGTCCTGCTCGCGGGCGGGACGACGATGCTCTCCTGGCCCGACGCGCTTTGCGAGCGCCTCGCCGCCGGCGGGCGCCGTGTGGTGCGCTACGACTTGCGCGATAGCGGGGAGTCGACGACGACGGATCCGGAGGCGCCCGCCTACACCCTGCGCGGCCTCGCCGCCGACGCGGCGGCCCTTGCTGACGCGCTCGGCGGGGGGCCGGCGCACCTCGCGGGGATCGGCGTCGGCGGGATGGTCGCCCAGGTGGCCGTGCTCGATCATCCGGGCACGTTCTCGGCGCTCACCCTGGTCGGCACCCGCGCGGTTGCCCCTGGTCCGCCTGACGATGACCTCCCCGACCATGACCAGGCGACGATGAGTCGGCTGTTCGCGCGTCCGATGCCCGATTGGACCGACCGCGAGATGGTTGCGGAGTTCGCCGCCGCCGGCGCGGAGATCCTCGGCGACAACCCCGTCGCCGCGCGGGCAATCGCTGCGCGCATCTGGGACCGCACGCCCGGCACCGCACCCCCGGTCCAGATGGCCAACCAGATCGGCATGGTGTTTTCCAGGCTCGACTGCCAACCCCGCTGGCGCGAGCGCCTGCCCGAGATCGAGGTCCCCACCCTCGTCGTCCACGGCCGCCGCAACCGGTTCTTCCCCGTCGGCAACGGCGAGGCGATCGCGCGCGAGATCCCCGGGGCACGGCTGCTCATCCTCAAGGAGGCCGCCACTGCGATCCCCGATGCGGCGGTCGGCGAGGTTACCCAGGCGATGCTCACGCTCGGGTAGAGGACGGCGGGTGCCGCGCGGGTCTGGCCTCCACGTAGCAGTGGACGTCGGAAGCTCGATCCGGCCGCGCGCCCGCCACCCCGATGACTTCGCCCCGAAGGGCGTCGTCTCGGCGCACGGCGTGGTGGGGCGCAAGCCCGGCGCATAGCTACCGGGGCTTCGCCCCAACCCCACGAGTCTTGTTCCATCACAACTTGACTCGATCTTCAACATCCCTGCGGGGAAAGATAACTTATGCGCCAGGGCGTATGTGATCATGAAAGCCGCGACTATTTACCGGGCGCGGCAATTAGGACCATCACGGTGGCCCCGGAGTCACAACCGGTTACCTGTGGATGAGTTGTGCATAATATGGTGGATAACCGCAGCTACATGCGGATAACCGCTTGATTTTTGTGGATATCGTGTGGATTAGGAAAAGAACAAAAATAAGTCGGCTAAGACTCTTGCGGGCGGCGCGATAAAGGCGTAGAAATTGATTCACCGCCGGAAACGGGTACTACCCAGAGGAAACTCCGGAACGTGTGAGAGACCGGGAAACCGGGATCCCCCGCGGGTGCCTGGCCCTGGCGGAAGGCCCGCAGTGCAGGGTAAGCCGGGCAACTGGCCGACCAGGTACGGCGTGACCGACAAGGCCCCCTCTACCTCATACGTGGAGGGGGCCTTGTTTTATTGTGCCCGACCCGGGCGGATTTGCCAGGACCGACACGCCAGAATTCGCCGGCCTGCCATCCGCGCGTAACGGCCAGGTTGATATCCCGGCATGCGATCCGCCGCGGGCAGCACGGCGCACATCGCGCACACCGCGGCACCCCGCCAACCTGCGGCCGGCGGGACCGCCGGCCAGGTGCCCGGCGCCGGCCGCGACCCGGTCCCGTGCTTAGCTCGTGATTAGCTCGTGGGTGCGGAATCTCGGCGCTGGCGTGAACCGGATGTGGCCGGGACGCAATTGAGTAGCGATGGACGATGCTGAGCTGATCGCGGCGGTGGCGGGCGGTGACGACGCCGCGCTGCGGGAACTGTTCGGCCGACATGCGCCGTGGCTGGCGGCCCGGCTGCGGTCGGTGCTGTCCGCCACCGACGTCGAGGACGTGCTGCAGGAGACGTTCCTGGCGGTGTGGCGGGGCGCGCGCGGCTACCGCCCTGACGGCCCGGCGGCCGGTTGGATCTGGGGGATCGCCCGGCGGCAGGCCGCATTGTTCCTGCGTCGCCGCGGCCCGGCCGCGCTGGTCCTGCCCGCGGTGATCGCGGCAGACGGACAGCACGCGGGGGACCCGGCCGATGCTGCGCTGTCCCGCGCCGACCTGGCGGGCGCCGTGGCGGCCCTGGGACCCGAGGACAGTCCGGACCGGCGGGTGTGGCAGCTGATGTACGTCGAGGACCGGCCGGTCGCGGAGGTGGCGGACCTGATGGGCATCCCCGAGGGAACGGTGAAGAGCCGCGCGCACCGGGCCCGGCGGCGGCTGCGAGCGGCCCTGCGGGGCCTGGAGCCGGAGGGAGGCACGCGATGAACGCCGCTGAAGCCAACCGAGACGTGACGCCGGCTGACGTCGACTTGAGCCGGGTCTGGCTCGGCGTCGCCGCCCGGGTGTGGGCCCGCCAGCCGGGGCGGCTGGAGCGCCTGGCCGGGCGGCTGCTGCGCTCGCCGGGCCTGGCCCGGGCGCTGCTGACTACGCCGTCGCTGCTGTTCGGCTGGGTCATCGCCACCGCGGCGGTGCTGGCCGCGGGGGCGGCCGCCACCTCGTGGACCGGGACGCCGTGGGTGGCGCTGATCGCGCCCGCGGTCGCCGGGACCGGCATCGCCTACGCCTACGGGCCGGGCATCGACCCGGCGTGGGAGCTGAGCTGCAGCATGGCGGTCAGCGACCGGATGGTGCTGCTGGTCCGGGCGCTGGCCGTGTTCGGGCTGAACGCCGTGCTCGGGCTGGCCGCCTCGGCCGCGGCGGTCGCCGCCGGGATTTCCGGGTCCGCGGCCTCGGTCACGTTCGGCTGGCTGGTCCCGATGACCGCGGTCTGCGCGCTGGCGCTGGCGGCCGCCACGGTCGCGCGGTCAGCCATCGTGGGCGTGGTGGCCGGCCTGGCCGCCTGGACGATCACGGTGCTGGCCGGCCAGTCCGCGTCCGGGCGGTTCACCGCGGTGGTCACCGATTCCGCCCTCATCCTGCCCTACCTGGCGTGCGCGGCGGCCTGCACCGCGATGGCCTGGTACGCGACCCGCACCCCGAAGGGAACGACATGAACGTCGAGATCGTCGGCGTGACCCGGCGGTTCGGCCGGAACCTGGCGGTGGCCGGGGTGGATCTGGAGACCGGCCCGGGGGTATTCGGGCTGCTCGGGCCGAACGGAGCGGGCAAGACCACGCTGCTGCGGATGCTGGCCACGGTGATCGGACCGTCGGCCGGGACGCTGCGGCTGCTGGGCCGGGACCCGGCCAGCTACGGGCCGCGGCGAGAGATCCGGCGCCGGCTCGGGTACCTGCCACAGAGCCTCGGCTACTACCCGGGGTTCACCGTGGCGGAGTTCGTCGAGTACTTCGCGCTGCTCAAGGAGATGCCGCCGGCCGGGATTTCCGCGGCCGTGGCGGCGGCGGTGGAGCGGGTCGACCTCGGCGGGAGGGCGCGGGCGAAGCTGCGCACGCTGTCCGGCGGGATGCTGCGCCGGGTCGGGATCGCGCAGGCCATCGTGAACGAACCGGAGCTGCTGCTACTGGACGAGCCGACCGCCGGGCTGGACCCCGAGCAGCGGGTGGCGTTCCGCGCCCTGCTGCGCGACCTGGGCCAGCGCGCTACCGTGATCGTCTCCACCCATCTGGTCGAGGACGTCGGCGCGGCCTGCACGGAGGTGGCCCTGATGGATGCCGGGAAGATCGTCTTCCACGGCACGCCGGCCGAGCTGACCGCCCGCGGCGAGGGCCGCGGCACGGGGGATGCGCCGCTGGAACGCGGGTACAGCGCGGTGCTGGCGCAGGCGCGGTCATGACCACCGCCGTCGGCTCCGCACGGTCCTTCGGGTCGGTGGGTAGGGCCCGGTTGCTGTGGATCGAGCTACGCCGCAACACGATGATCTGGATGCTGCCGCTGCTGGCCGTGGCGTTCTGGTTCGACTGCTACCACTGGGTCAGCGCCGATACCCCGGTGTGGTACCCGCGGGCCGCGGAGCTGCTCGATCATGAGCTCCGGGACTTCTCGGCCTTGACGGCCGGGGTCGCGGCCTGGATGGCGACGCGGGACAGCCGCCGCCGGACCCTCGACATGGTGACGAGCACCCCGCGGCCGGGCTGGGCGCGGCTCGGCGCTACCTGGGCGGCTACCACCGGCTGGGTGCTGGCGGCCTGCCTGGCCTGCGTGGCGGTCGTGTACGGCGTGACCGCGGCCCAGGTGACCTGGGGCGGCCCGCCGTGGTGGCCGGCGGCCGTGTGCGCGGTGGCCCTGGTGGCGGTCAGCGCCGTCGGGTTCGCGGCGGGCCTGTTCTGCCCTAGCCGGTTCACCGCGCCACTGGTGGCGATCCTCACCCTGCTGCTGTCCTCGGCCATCCGCAGCACGAGCCCGTACGCGATGCTCTGGCCGACCACCAACGCGTCGCCGGGAAACACCGGAGGGCTCCCCGTGGCCCCGGCCGACGCGGGGGTCTTCTATCACGTGCTGCCCGACCTGCCCATCGCCCAGATCATGTTCCTGGGCGGGATCGGCCTGGCGGCGCTGGGCGTCCTGGGCCTGTCCCGGCCCGCGGCCGGCGGGCCCCGGCCCGCGGTCGGCGGCCGCTGGCTGCGCGGGGCGGCCGCGGCGGTCGTCGTGGCCGGGCTGGCGGCGGCCGGGACGGCGGCGGGGCTGACCGGCACGGCCCGGCAGGGCGCCTACGGCGTCGTCATCCCGGCCCTGCACGACGCGACCAGCGACCGGCCGATCCCGTATACCCCGGTCTGCGAGTACGACGGCACCGTGCCGGTCTGCCTGCACCCGGCCTACCAGGCCTACCTGAACGTCGTGACCGCGGCCGCCGCCCCGCTGCTGCGCGAGATAGCCGGCCTGCCCGGCGCGCCCCTGCGCGTGGCCGAGATCCCCAGCGACGTCCTGACCTCAACCGCCGACAGCAACAGCACCGTGTGGTGGGCGGCAGGTTCGGCCATCACCGGAACCCCGCCGGTGTTCCGGTTCCCCATGCCGCAGTTCCCGCCCGGGCCGGCCTGGCGCAGCTCACCGAGGATGTGGAGGAGATCCTCGCGGTCACCTTCGTCAACGACGAGCGGCTGGTACCGCCCGGCACGGATCCCGGTGTCGGCGTCCAGGCACAGGCCGCGGTCGAGTTGGTCCTGCTGCGGCCCTTCGACCCGCAGGCCGGGCAGGACGTAGGCATCATGACGCCGAGCTCGGACACGCCGAGCCCGGCGGTGGCCGCCGCGGCCCGGCGGTTCGCGGCGCTGCCGGCCGCGGCCCGGCACGCCTGGCTGGCCGATCACCTGGGTGCGCTGCGGGCCGGGCGGGTCACGCTGGCGGAGCTGCCGTGACCGCGGCCGGGGTGCGGAATCCCCCTGGTGCGCTCCGGCCCCGGTCCGCGCGGATCCGGGCGCCGGCGGCCCTGCGGCTGGTGTGGCTGTACCTGGCCAGCCGCCGGGTGCCGACGGCGCTGGTGGCCCTAGCCGCGTGCGCGGCGGTACTGCGGGCCGCGCTGGAGTGGCACTGGATCGCCGGTCCGGACCCGGGCGCGCAGCAGGTGGCGCTGCTGCTCGAGGCCGGGGCCGCTTCGGTTATCGCGGTGACGGCCTACAGCCCGTTCGGCGAGCCGGAGCGGGTCACCGGGCGGTGGCTGCCCTGGCTGCGGGTCGGCACTGCGGTGGCGCTGACGGGGGCCGCCGTCGGGATGCTGGCCGCCGGGGCCGCCGCCGCTCAGCTGCCCGACGGGAACCTGGCCGTCCTGCGCAACGTGGCCGGTACGACCGGTATCGGTCTGCTGGCGGCCGGGGTGATCGGCGGCGCGCTGGCCTGGATCGGGCCGATGGCCTACGTGGTCGCCAGCGAGTACGCGCTACTGGCCCGCTGGACCACGCCGTGGGTCTGGCCGGTCAGGCCGCCGCACGACCGCGGCGCGGCGATCTGCGCCGCACTAGTCTTCACGGCGGGGGTGGCGGTCGCCGCGGCCCGCGGCGCCCGCGACCAGGGGTGACGGTCAGGGCGCGAGCGTCCGCGCGACACCGGCCAGGACGGGCCATTCGGCCGACTCCTGTACGCACCGGGCGAACAGCCAGGCCAGCACGCGGTCCGGGTCCAGGTCGAGCAGGCCGGCCATCCTCCGCGCCAGGCCCCGCGGATCGGCGTGCAGCCGCTCCTCGCAGTTGAGCATGTGCTGCAGCGGGTCGTAGGCCGGGTCGCCGACGTGCGGCTTGGGGTCGACGACCAGCCACGGCTCGCGGGCCGCGGCCAGCACGTTGCCGGCGTGCAGGTCGGTGCAGAGCAGGACCCGGAGGCCCGGGGTGGCGGGGAGCTCGCGGAACAGCGCGATGCCCGCGCGGGCCAGCCCGGGATCCAGGGGTGACGCGCGGCCGGCCGCCATGCGCTGCTCGAACCGGTCCGCCCACTGGTGGCACATCAGCTCCAGAGATCGGAAGCGGTGACCGGGACCAGGCCGGATCCACAGGCGGCGCAGCAGCGCGGCGATCACCGTGTCCTGCTCGGGTTCGGGCCGGCCGGACAGCTCCGTGCCGGGCCGGCACCGCTCGATGAGCAGGGCGGTCGCCTCGCCGAAGTCGTGCACGGCGTGCAGTCGCACGGCGCCCTGCCCGGCCCAGGCCCGCAGCCCGTCGGCCTCGTGCGCCGCCTCCGAGTGCGGCCAGGCCACCTTGAGGACCAGGTTGGCGCCGGCGGCGTCGCGAGCGGGAGCCACCCAGGCGGTCTGGCCGCCGGGCTGGAACGGCGGGCCGATAGTGAGCGACCACATGTGCTGCGCTTGCCGGATGACCGCGGGCAGCACGATCGTCAGCCACATGTGGTGTCCCTGGCTCTCGGCGGCATGCACCAGGTTCTCCGGCATCGGCGGCGGTTCTGCCGGGTTCATCGCGTCCCGGTGGTGAACGAGACCACCAGGGCGACCAGCGCGACCGCGACGATCGTGGCGGTGACCAGCTTGAGCTTTTCCGGGCGGCTGTAGGCCAGGCGGCCCAGCAGATAGATCGCCGGCGCCACGATCAGCAGGATCAGGCCTGGGGCCACCTCCCGCCTCAGCACGACGCCGCCCACAGCGGCAAAGGAGAGCGCGGTCCGGATCCAGGCCAGCGTGGTGCGCTCCTGGGCCAGGCCGCGATCGCGCGGCCCGGACGGTCCGGGTGCGGGCGGACCGGTGGCTGGGGGCCCGGGTGGGCCGGGGGCGCGCGTCACCGGAGCGCCGAGACCAGGACCACGACGGCAGACACGACGGCCATGACGGCGATGATCACGGCCATGATCGTGGGCATGAAGGATCTGGGTAGCGGCTGCTCGTGGCGCATGGCCCACGTGTTCCTGGTCCACTCGCGGTACGCCGTCAGCGCCACGACCGCGCCGAACACGATGAGCGGGACGCCAAGCACGTGCCGACCCCACGGCACGCCGGGGAAGGGCGGCAGCAGCTGCACGACCCCCAGTCCGGCCACCACCAGGGCCAGCGCGGTCCGGCTCCAGGCCAGGAAGGTGCGCTCGTTGGCGTAGGTGAACCGCGGGTCGGGCTCGGTTCCGTCGTCGCCGGGTCGCTGATCGCGGGAGTCCGCCACCCCGCACCCCCTTCGCTGGTTCGCTGCAGAAATCTTTCCAAAAAAGCGTTGGCCGCGGCAGGGCAGGCGCTCATACGGCTGGGAGCCGGTTGGGGACCGCAGCCCCGGGAGGACCGGGATCGGGAGCGATTCAGATCCCGGCCCTCCTCCCGGGGCCGCCCTCCAGCCGTAGCGGCGACTAGGCGACCACGCGCCAGGTGTCCGGCCCGGCTAGCCCGGCTGGCCGTAGAACATTTCCAGCGGGGCGAGGAGGACCTAGCCCTGGCGGTCAGCGGCTCGGGCTTGGAGTTCCTCGCTGAAGCCGTGGCGATCCATCACACCTCCCTTGCCCTACGCGCCCCATAAACTGGCTCCCGGCACCCGGCTGAAAACGGCCTCGAAGGCCAAGGAGTAATCGGCGTCAGCGGACAGCAGCCACACCCGATTTTCCGCCCAGAACGGACGTCAGCGCCGGGATACCAGTGGCTGAAAAGCAGACGGTCGGCGTTCGAGTAACCAGATCAGGACGGGTCATCCTCGCGAGTCCAGTGCGGGCGGCGGAATAGGCGTCCCAAGACGTCGTGCAGGCTGTGGCCTGAGTACTGCAGCGCATCGACCCGGTACACTGGCGCCCCCTCAGGTGGCGACAACTGGGCAGCCTGCGTGTCGTCGATGCTGCACCAGATGCGGCTTCGCGTAATCCGCTGCACGTAATCGGCGTCGATGAACCGTAGGCCAGCTTTGGTGGCGATCACGATTCCGTCGAATACATCAACTTCGGGTACTTCCAGCACATGCTCGAGGGTGCCGATCTGCGTGCCTGCGCTGCTCAGCACCGGGGTTCCGCGGGCTGCGGCCTGGTAGGAGATAGCCGTATCGTCAGTCACGCTGGCCCCCGTCTCCCTGTCGCAATGAGGCAGTCCGCTCATCTAAGGCCTGCCGGACCTGGGGAGCGTACCACCCCACGGCCAGGCCGGGCCTCCTGGAGTAGTGAGGCGTGACGTCCCGGCGGTTATCCACTTTTCCACAACCACGCCAGTCCACAGCTGTGTAGTGGTTGACCAGCATGTTTACCGAAGTCATCCACAGGCTTATGCACAGGACGCTAGCCTGGCAGGGCCCGGGGCTGGCGTGATATGAGCGGGCTCTCATGCTGGCCCCGGACCCTCTGCGCCGAACAGCGTCGATGTCAGGGTGCTCGGCGAAGATGCGGTCGACCAGCGGCCCGTCGGCTATATCACCCTCGTAGAACTCCCGGTCCGCCGCGAACTCGCGCCCGCCCGTGACCAGGCTGTCCAGGATCACCGGGGAGATCCCCGCATCCAGGCAAGCCGAGGCGACCGCGCTGCCGATATAGCCGCAACCCTGGCGATCAGCACCTTCACGTCCGGACCCTAGCCGAGCACCAGGACGAGCGAAGAGCACATAAGGAGCCTCATCGTGGCCGAGTGTCGTGCTAGCCGTACCTGAAATGCGACGGCAACGTAAGCCTCGCGCGGGCGCAGGCGGCTATCGCCTCGGACTGGATGACCGCGGAGAAACGCCTCGGCCTCAGCGGCGGATCAAGCAGCGGCGGCGGGGATGGTTCCGAGGCGTGGTGCACAGCCACCGCGAGCGTCTACTACGCCCCTGACGACGAGAACAACGTGTACGTCCAACCAGCCATACACCGACGTAACGGCCAGCGCGGACGGTTACTCATGGAGCTACGAGACGAACAGCTCCGGGTACGCAGTGATCTATTTGAACGGCCCTCCAGCGGGCGCACAGGTCACGGTTAAGGTCGGCACCGCTACATGTACGGCCACCTGGACCTAGAGCCCGGAAACCGAAGAGTCAGCGAGCGGCCTGCTTAATCCCCGATGTGCAGCCTCAAATCTCGGAACGCCTCGACGAGCTTAGGTATAGTCCACGACGCATTCAGGCCACTGGGATTGGGCAGGACCCAGATCCGGGCCGGGCCGAGCGGGTCCGGCTGCGGCCCGGTGCCGGCTCGCGGCTGGCCGAACGCGGTGCGGTAGGCCGTGACGCCCGCGATGGCGACCAGGCGCGGCCGGTATAGGTCCGTGAGGGCGGCCAGGTGCTCGCGGCCGGCCTTGAGCTCGGCGCCGTGTAGCTCGGAGGCCTGCGCGGTGGGCCGCGCAACCAGGTTGGTGATGCCGAGGCCGAAGCCGGGCAGCAGGTCCTGCTCGCGCGGGGCCAGCTGGCGGGGGGTGAACCCGGACCGGTGCAAGGCGGGCCAGAACCGGTTGCCCGGCCGTGCGAAGTGCCAGCCCGTCGCGGCGGAGTACAGGCCGGGGTTGATGCCGCAGAACAAGACCCGGAACGGCGCTCCCGGCTCCGGGAGCACGTCGGGGATGGTGCGCTCGCGGGCCGCCTCCAAGTCCAGGCGCGGACGTGTCGTCATGGCTCTTAGCATGCCGTGCGGACTTAGATGCGCTGGTCCGCTCCGTGCGCTTCCGGCCGCGGGAAGGTCTCGGCGTTACAGGTGCCGGGCGAGGCCGGGGTTGACGTGCTCGCGCGGCCAGCGGCCTGGCTGCAGCCCGACACCAGGCCGAGGGTGATCAGGGCCAGGACCAGAGCCAGGACCGGGGCCAGGCGGCGGGGCGAGGTGACCATGACGGGCTCACAGCCCGGTCGCCCCGCGAATCGCCGGGACGCGGACGTTCCCGTGGACGGCGCCGAGTTTTTCCAGCCACGACAACCCGACCACGAGGTCCGCGCCGTCGACGATCAGCCTGGCCATCGCAGCCTCCTCAGGGCTCGTTCAGGAAGTACAGGCCCGCGACCTGCCCGGCCGGGGCACGGTCAGCGGAGGACGACGCGGTCGCCGCCGAATTCGGCGGTGAGCTCCAGGCGGCCACCGAGCGCCTCGACGTAGGCGACCAGGGTGCGGACGTCGGTGGTGCCGGGTTCGGCGCGCTCGATGGCGGCCACCCGGTCCGGCCCGATGCCCATCCGCTCGGCTACTTCGGTCTGGGTCAGGCCGAGCCGGGTCCGCTGCTCGGCTAGGGTGCGGGCGCGGTTCCTGGCCAGCAGGGCGGATGCGCCGGCCTCGACCTCGGCGGCCTGGCCGGGGTAGAACTCCCCGGTAAGGGACCCGATGTCGTCGTAGGCGCGGGCCGACGCCTCGGGCGCCTGGCCGGCCCGGGCCTCGAGCAGAAGGTCCGCGGACAGCAGGACGGCTTCCCGGTACTGATCCCGGGCTGCTTCGCGGCCCTCCAGTACGGCGATCAGGAGCGCGGTGTCGACCGGCTCGACCGCGAAGATGAGGCGGATCTCGCCGTCGCCGGGCGCACCGGGCCGTAGCTCCAGCAGGCCCTCGGGCAACGGCTGGCGGCCCAGTTCGCGCTCGATCGCGACGGTGGCGTCCCGAAGCCGGGCCACTGCCTCGGTGCTCGCCTGCTGGCCGGCCTGATCAGGGTCCGCCATTTCCTCGATCACCTGGAGTTCGGCACGCGCCGCGGTGTAGGTCGCCTTCAGGAGTTCCTTGCGGACCCGGAACTCGTCGGTCCGGCGCTGCGTCCGGTCCAGCCGGGTCCGCAGCCAGCCTTCGGTCTCGGCGATCCAGGGCACCAACTGCCGGGCCTGGGTAATGTCGCGCTCGGCCGTGTCCCGCTGACGGCCGGCCTGCTCGGCATCCTCCTTCCGGCCCTCCTCCAGCGCGCCACGCCGTTGGTCCTCCAGCCGGGCCTGCGCCGACTCCAGCTCGTCGATCTGAGCCCGGAGGTCCTTGACCAGCCAGGCGGCGTCGGCGGCGCGCTTGCGCATGACCCGCAGCCGGTCCAGCCGGCGCTCGTAGGAGGCGTCAAGCGCCGCCACCATGTCCTCGGGCCAGGTCGCCGCGACGGGAACGACCAGCGGGGGCCCGAGGCCGGCACCCTCGCTCATCAGCGCGGCCAGCGCCTGGGCCACCTGCATGGCCGCCGGGGGGTTGGTCTCGTTCAGGTCAGCCAGCCAGTCGTGAATCTCGCCGGACATCCGGAGCCGGTAGCCCACGGCCGATCACCTCCCGGTAGCAGGGCCGGTTATAGGCACGGCCGTCCCGGCGAACCGGTCCGGCCGGTACGGAGCGAGTTCCGCGCTGGCCGCGCCGGCGGCCAGTTCGGCGGCGATGAGCCGGGACAGGTGGGCGGCCAGGGTCACGCCGCTGTGGGTCACCGCGACGTAGAGCCACCCGGCGCCGGGCAGGCGGCCGACGATGGACTGGCCGTCGGCGGGCAGCGGGCGCACGCACACCCGGTACGTCACGATGCGCGCCTGGTCGAGACCGCGGACCGCGCGCCGGGCCCGGTGCAGCAGCTCGGCGGCCAGGCTGCGCAGCTCGGCCTCGGGGGTGTGCAGGTCCACGGGAGTGTCCGGCGCTTCCAGGTGCAGCATCCCGCCGGAATGGGGCCGCAGGAAAACCTCGGGGGCGTGCAGCACCCGGGTCGGCGCCGCCGGGGTGACGGGGCCGACCCGGACGACCAGCTCCGGCGCAGGCGACCCGGGGTTATCCCAGGCGACCAGCGGGACCGGGCAGGTGGGGCTGGCCAGGGCCGTGAGCTGGGACGTCCAGCGGCCGGCGCAGCACACGATCTCGTCTGCGGAGAGGAGCTGGCCGGTGGCGGTGCGGACCTGGCCGGGAGCCAGGCCGGTGACGCGGCCGCGGTCGCCGGTCAGGACGGTGGCGCCGCGGTCCGCGGCGCGGGCGACCAGCCGCTCGATCAGCGGCTCGGTCAGCAGGTAGGCCTCGCCGGGGAACCACCCGGCGGCGGCGTCCGGCCCGGGAGGGAGCAGCGCGGGCTCGAGCCCGGCGGCTTCGGCCGCGTCGACCAGGCGGGCCGGATAACCCCACCCGGTCAGGCGGCGTACGCGAGCGGCCAGCTCGGCACGACCGGAAGTGGAGGTGGCCAGTTCCAGGTTTCCGGCGGGGCGGTACCAGGCCGTGCCGTCGAGGCCGGGGGCGAGCTCGGCCCAGGCCCGCAGGCCGGCGTGGTTGAGGTCGTGATAGGGCTTCGGCCCCTTGTCGTTGGAGTTCACCCAGGCGAAGCTCCACCGGCTGGTGCCGCGGCCAGGCTCATCCTGGTCCAGCAGCGTTACGCTCATCCCGGCCGCAGCCAGCCGGGCCGCGATGGACGCGCCGAGCACGCCCGCGCCGATCACCACGCAGCGGCGGGTCTGGACCGGGCGCACACTTTGAGGTTAGTCGGC
Source organism: uncultured Actinomycetes bacterium (assembly GCA_963722055.1). GTDB lineage: Bacteria > Actinomycetota > Actinomycetes > Streptosporangiales > Streptosporangiaceae > Palsa-504. The sequence goes on from CAVRLA010000014.1 coordinate 170,083, forward strand.
CTCACGACATGAAACCCCGGGTTCATGTCGTTCTAGGGCGTGTTGCAAAAGTCTGCTGGGTGTTTTGCCTGGCAGGATGGGGTTTATGAGCCGCAAGTACCTCCCGGTGAACCGGGAGAAGCCGATGTTTTTGCCCCTGGATATGCAGGAGTGGGTGCCTAGGGACCATTTTGTCTGGTTCCTGATTGACGTGGCCGGGCAGCTGGATACCTCGGCCGTGGAGGCCGGCACGAGCCCGGGCAAGGGCTGGCCGGGCTATGACCCGCGGATGCTGGTGACGCTGCTGATGTACGCGATGTCGTGCGGGGAGCGGTCCTCCCGTCAGATCGAGGACCGGACCCGGGTGGATGCGGCGTTCCGGATCGCCTCGGGGAACCAGTTCCCGGATCATTCGACGCTGTGCCGGTTCCGGCAGCGCACCGGGGGGAGGACGGGCCGCTGGAGGACCTGTTCACGCAGGTGCTGTATGTGTGCGCGGTCGCGGGGCTGGGCCGGCTGCGGGTGATCTCGGTGGATGGCTCCAAGATCTGGGCGGACGCGTCGAAGGAGGCCAACCGGACCCTGGAGTGGCTGCGGAAGCTGTCCCGCCAGGTGCTGGCGGAGGCCGCCGCCGCGGACGGCAACTGCGGGTGCGAGAGCCACGGGCACGGCGAGGCCGCCGGCGGCTGCGGGTGCTGCGACCAGGGGATGCTGCCTGGGCTGGGGCTGTGCGGGCCGGCCGTGCTGCCGGCCGGATGGGGCGGGGCGTCCCGGGCGGAGCGGATCGCGGCCGCCCTGGCGGACCTGGAGGCCGTGCGGGAGGCGGAGGACGCGGCGCGCCGCCAGCAGGCCGAAGCCTACCTGGCGAAGGCGCGGGCCGGGCAGGCGCCGCCGGGCCGGGTCCCGGAGGAGGCGGCGGTCACGGTCGCGGAGATCGCGCTAGAGCAGGCGACCGCCGCGCAGCAGGCCCGGTGCGACGCCTACGACCAGCGGGTCGCGGCCTCCGCCGGCCGCGGCGTGCCCGGCGCACGGCCCGCCCCGCCGGAGCAGGCCGCGGCGGTGCGGCGTGCCCGGGAGCGGCTGGCCGCCGCCCGGAAGGCCGCAAAGGCCCGGGCCGTGGCGCCGCCCGGCGGCCAGGACCCGCCGGGCGCCGCGGGGAGGGGGAAGCGGAACAAAAAGCCGCCCAAGCCGGTGCGCAACATCACCGACCCGGACTCCCGCGCGATGCACTGCACCCGCAACGGCACCGTGCAGGCCTATAACTGCCAGGTCCCCCGCTGCGATGACGGGCTGATCCTGGCCGCCCGCGCCACCCAGGACGTCAACGACGCCGCCCAGGTCGAGCCCACCCTGGCCGGCATCACCGCCGCGCAGCAGGCCATCGCCGCCGGGCACCAGGCCGGCGGGCACCCCCCGGCCTGGTCCCGCATCGGCACCGTCGTCTACGACGGCGGGTACTTCAGCGAGAAGAACTGCGCGGCCGAGGGCCCGGACCGGCTGATCAGCCCCGGCTCCTGGGAATCGGCCGGAAGCAGCGGCCCGCACACCCCCGCCTGCCGGCACCACGACCCCCGCGACCAGATGGCCCACAACATCTCCACCCGGCAGGGCCGCGACATCTACCGCCGCCGCGCGCCGCTGTCCGAGGGCGGCTTCAGCTTCCTCAAAGACAAGATCGGGCTGCGCCGGTTCTCCATGCGCGGCCTGCCCCTCGTCCAGGCCGAGCTCACCCTCGCCGCGACCGTCAGCAACCTGATGCTGCTGCACCGACAGCTCCCCAGCCTTCCCAGACCCGCAATCCAGCCGGCGTTATCCACAGCACTACGCGTCACCTGGCCAGCCGGCATGCCCGGAACACGATCTCCCGCCACGCCGGCCCGGCCCCGCAGGCCCGCGAACACCAGCAACCGGCCATCCCCAGCCTCGCGCGGCCATCGAAGGCCCGCAACCCGCGGCCAGCACCCGGCGCGGCCGCTCACCGGCCCCGCCCACGCGAAAGTTCGCAACACGCCCTCTAGCGAAGTGAACGCCCAGGTTCATGTTGTACGGCAGGACCGGCTGCGCGGCAGGTGGCTGTCGGTGTCACTGTGGTGAGATGACGGGCCGTCACGGCCGTCGGCCGAGCCAGGCGGCGAGCTCGGCGTAAGGGCCGGCGCCGGGGGGACCGGGACGACCGGGCCGAAGGGGATCTCGCCACCGCGGGGCTCGGGGGGCAGGATGCGCTGGGCGACGGCCAGGACCCAGGCGGCGAGCTCGGGGTCAAGTTCGGTGGGCTGGCCGGTGGCCCGGGCCAGGTCCCAGCCATGGGTGAGGATCTCCTGGACGTAGCCGGAGACGGCGATGCGGCCGGGAACCTTGCCCCACGGCACCTCGACCAGGGCGTCGAGCTTGGCGTCATCGGCCCAGGCCGCGGTGGCCCGGGCGCGGGCGCGCTGGTAGGCGGCCAGCCAGCCGTCGTCGGGCACCCCGTCGGCGCGGGCCGGGACGGCCAGCGCATCAGCACCCTCGCCGACCAGGGCAATTCGGTTCAGGCCGCCGACGGTGTGGCTGAGCAGGGCGCGGACGTCGTACTCGGTGCACGGCGTGGGCAGGCCGAGCTGGCCCGGCTGGACGGCCGCGACGATGGATTCGGTCTGGGCCATGGCCCGCTGGTGGATCTCGCGTGGGTCTGTCATCTGCGTCATGAGCCCACCCTGCCGGGCAAATATGACAACTAACGTCATATTTTAGAAGCCATGAAATCAGGTCGGCTGCTCGAGATGCTGCTGCTCCTGCAGGCCCGCGGCCGGGTTACCGCCGCGGAGCTGGCCGAGCGGCTGGAGGTCTCACCCCGCACCGTCTACCGGGACGCCGAGGCCCTGTCCTCGGCCGGGGTCCCGATTTACACCGAACGAGGCCGGGCCGGGGGTATCCGGCTCCTGCCTGGCTACCGGACCGACGTCACCGGGCTCACTCAGGACGAAGCGCGGGCCCTGTTCGTGCTGACCACGGGGGGCGCGCAGGAAGACCTGGGGCTGGGAACGGCGGCCCGTTCAGCCATATTGAAAGTGATGCGGGCGGTACCGGAGCCGTTTAGGCCGGCCGCCACGGCGACCAGCCAGCGCATTCTCGTGGACCCGGCGGGGTGGATGCGGCCGCCGGACCCGGTCGGGCAGCTGGGCGTGCTGCAGGGGGCGGTGTTCACCGACCGGCGGGTGCGGCTGCGATACCGGAGCAGCGGGCGCCGGGCCGCGAGCGAGCGGGTGGTGGACCCGTACGGGCTGGTGTGCAAGGCCGGGATCTGGTACCTGGTGGCCGACCAGGACGCCGAGCCGCGGCTGTTCCGGGTGTCACGGGTGGCGTCGGCCATCGTCGGCGAGGAGCCGGTGCGGCGGCGGGACGGGATGGAGCTGGCGGATGTGTGGGCCTCACTGCGGCGGGAGGTCGAGGAGCGGCCGGCCCCACTGGAGGTCATGGTGCGGGTACGGCGGGAGTGGCTGGACCTGTTCGGCCGGATGAACGCGGCGCACCTGGACGGGCCGCTGCCTCCGGCGGCCGGGGAGTGGACGCAGGTGCGGCTGCGGTACCCGGGGGTGATGGCGGCGAGGCCGCTGCTGAGCTTCGGCGCGAACGTCGAGGTCCTGTCGCCGGAGTCGGTGCGGGCCGATCTGGCCAAGGTCGCGGCGGAAGTCGTGGCATCGTACTCGAATGTTCGTTTGGGCACGGGGTAGACTGTCCGCATGAGTGCTCAGGTCCAGGAGTCGCTGCTGGACGTGGCCGAGGAGCCGGTGCTCGGGTCCCTGGCCGGTTCCGTGCGGCGGGTTCCGCTGGCCCGGGGGGCCTGGGTCGACCTGCGACCGGGCTGGCTGGCGGGCTCGGGAGCGGTGTTCGGCGCCCTGGTCGAGACGGTGCCGTGGCGGGCCGAGAGACGGCACATGTACGACCGGGTGGTGGACGTGCCCCGGCTGCTGTGCTTCTACGGCGAGGACGCGCCGCTGCCGCATCCGGCGCTGGCGGCCGCGCGGGACACGCTGAGCGCGCACTACCGTCCGGAACTGGGCGAACCGTTCCGGACCGCCGGGCTGTGCCTGTACCGGGACGGGCGGGACAGCGTGGCCTGGCACGGCGACACGACGGGGCGGGGCAGCCGCGAGGACACCATGGTGGCGATCCTGTCGCTGGGCGCGCCGCGGGCGTTGCTGTTGCGGCCGCGGGGCGGCGGCGCTTCGCTGCGGTACGAGATCGGGCACGGCGACCTGCTGGTCATGGGCGGCAGCTGCCAGCGCACCTGGGAGCACGCCGTGCCGAAGACGGCCCGGGCCGTCGGGCCGCGGATCAGCGTGCAGTTCCGGCCCCAGGGCGTGCGCTAAGTTCAACCGCCCGGCCCATGCAACCATTTGCCGCCCGGCGGTGGTCTGCATGGTTGTAGGGGGTGGGCCGTGAGCGCGAGGCAGGACGCGGAGTTCCGGGAGTTCATGCACGCCCGGTGGCCGGCCATGGTCCGGCTCGCGTACGGGCTGACCGGGGACCAGGGCCACGCAGAGGATGTGGCGCAGGCCGCGTTCGCCCGGGCCTACGCGTCCTGGCCGAGAGTCAGGCGCAGCGGCGATCCCGACGCCTACGTCCGGCAGATCGTGATCAACGAGAACCGGAACCGGTTCCGCAAGCGCCGGGTGGCGGAACGGCTGACCAACTCGGTCCTCATCGACGCGCCGTGGACCGATGCCACGCGCGAGTGCGACGAGCGTTCGGCGCTGATCGCGGCGCTGCAGCGCCTGGGCCCGAGACAGCGGGCGGTGGTCGTGCTCCGCTACTGGCTGGACCTGACCGAGCAGGAGACCGCGGCCGCCCTGAACTGCTCGGTCGGCACGGTCAAGAGCCAGGCCTCACGCGCGCTGGCCACGCTGCGGGAAAGCATCGAACTCGTGGACGGGGGACTTGCGTGAGCATCGACGACGACCTGCACGAGCGCCTGGAAGCGGTCTTCGGGGCGATCAGCCCGCAGCCGGCCCCGGTCGATGACGCGATCCGCGGGGGCCGGGTCATCAAGGGGCGACGGCGCCTGGCCCTGGCCGTCGGCGCGGGCGCGGTGGCGGCCGCGGCCGCCATTGCCGTTCCGTCCGTGCTGCGCCATACGGCTGCCCCGGCCCCGGCCGCGCCGGGGCAGCAGCATTACACCGTCACGGTCCAGGCCCCCGGTCCCGGCGCCCAGCCCGGCCTGATCGCGTCGGGCACCATCAACGGCCAGCGCTGGTGGATCATCGCGGACCGGCCGGGCGTCGACGTGGCCCACCCCGGCCAGCAGCTCATCATCGTCGCGGGTAACGGCGTGGGGGCGCTCGGCGGAGTGAACCTGACGATGCCGACCCTCGGCACGCAGGCCCTCCCCGGCCCGGCCCCCCTGATGGGGTGGACCTTCGGGACGGCGGCCCAGGTCCAGATCGGGGCGGTGCAGGCCGATGTCGCGTACGTCACGGTCAGGCTCGGCAACGGCACGGTGCTGGTTTTGCATCCGGTGACGGTGTACGGCACGCGCGCCGTCGCGCTCGCTCTTCCGACTAAGGCCACGATCATCGAGGTGGCCGCGTACTCACGGCACGGCGAGATCGCCTTCGCGGTCCCGTTCAACTGGCCCAGCGAAGGGGCGTGGGTCATCTCATGGCTCCGGCCCGGCCAGGTGACGCCGCCCCGGGTCTCGGGCCTGATCGGCTCCGGTCGGGTCCACGGCAAAGCCTGGTCGGCCACGGCGTACCTAGGCCCGTGGGGAACCTGCATCGGGCTGGACGTGGCCGGCCCGGGCCTGTGCCTGCAGAATCTTCCCTCGGTGACCGCGGTGCAGGTGCTCGATCAGGGCAGCACTCCGGAGATAGCAGGCGGGGTGGCGCCGGCCTCGGTGACCCGCGTCGTGGTCACGCAGCCTGACGGCACGAAGGTTCAGGTCCGGCTCGTGACGATCGGCGGTAAGAAGGCCTTCGCGTTCGCGGTGCGCCCCGGGGCCAAGCCACTGCGCTGGGTCGCCTACGACAGCGCCGGGACGGTGATCGCGTCGTCATCCGGGGTGACCCGCGGTTTACGTACCGGCGGTTTACGTACCGGCGGTTTACGTACCGGCGGTTTACGTGTCGACGGTTTACGTGTCGACGGTTAACGTGTCGACGGTTAACGTGTCGACGGGGTTAACGTGTCGACGGCCGGACGCGCGGCGTGTCATCGTGACGGATCATGGAGGACGCGGATCTGGCCGAGCTGTCCGCGCACTACGCGCGGGGCGAGGAACGCGACCGGCTGAGCGCGGGCCAGGGGCTACTCGAGTTCACCCGGACCGCCGAGATCATCGGCCGGTTCCTGCCCGCCGCGCCGGCGCTGGTCGCCGACATCGGCGGCGGCCCGGGACGGTACGCGCTGTGGCTGGCCGGGCTCGGCTACCGGGTCGAGCACCGGGACCTGATGCCGCTGCACGTCCGGCAGCTGGCCCAGGACGCGGGCGGCCTCGCCGGGCTGCGCACGGCGGTCGGCGACGCCCGCGAGCTGGACCTGGCCGACGCCTCGGTGGACGCGGTGCTGCTGCTCGGGCCGCTGTATCACCTGCGCCGGCGTCCGGACCGGGTCCGGGCGCTGGCCGAGGCCCGGCGGGTGGTGCGGCCCGGCGGGCCGGTGTTCGCGGCCGCGATCTCCCGCTGGGCGCCGCGGATCGACGGCGAGCTGGGCGAACGGCTGTACGAGAAGTACCCGCGCATTCGCGAACAGGTCACCGAGGTCGAGCGGACCGGGCAGCTGCCGCCGCTGGGCCCGGGCTCGTTCAGCGGTTTCTGCCACCGGCCGCGGCAGCTGCGCGCCGAGGTGCGCGAGGCGGGCCTGCTCGTGCAAGATCTGGTCAGCGTCGAGGGACCGGCGTTCCTGCTGGCCGACCTGGCCGAACGGCTGGCGGATCCGGTCGCGCGGGCCGTCGTCCTGGACACCGCCCGCGCCGTCGAGCGGGTCCCCGAGCTGCTCGGCATCAGCCCGCACCTGCTGGCCACGGGCATCCGCCCCGCAGGGCCCCCGGGCGGGTGACCACTGGGTGGGTTTTAGTCCCTTTCTGCCCCGTTGCGCGGCGGGTTTACCGGGTCGATATCACATCGGGCCAGTTCTACGGGATCGGGGTACCGCCTGGCGCGGGTGACGCGCACAGCCGTGACCGGATGCGCTCTTTAGCTTCTTTAATCGATTCCAGTCACATCCTCGCGGATATTATGGCTTACACAGAAGAAAAGGGTAGCCATAGCAGCCCAAAGTTTCCGCAGAAGCCGGATTTACCGCGGTAACCGGGGTATGGTCCGGATGGCACGGCCATGATGGCGGCGGCGACCGTCGAGGCGCCGCCGGAGCGATCACACGCTCATCGTGGCTTGGATGGCCAGTCGGCGGGCAGGTCGGATGTGGGCAGAGTCGGCACGTTCCCCTCTGAGAGACCAGGGTGCCGCATGCCATGGCACCGGGTACCGTGGCGCCGCACGGGTCGCTTCGGCGCCTGGCCCGGGCCAGGTATGCTCCCGCAGGATCTATCCGGCCCGCAGGCACCTGTGGCCTCGCCCGGGGGGCCGCGGCACCGGCACCGGCACCGATGGAACATTGCTGCCGCCCTGACGACAACCATGTTCCATCGCTGCGGTTCCGCCCGCCCCGGTGGGGCAGTCGCAGATCCGTTTCATGACCTGTGCGCGGGTTGTGAGAGCCTCCAGGCGTGGGTTACGCCGAACCACCGAGCTGGCTGCTGGCTGACGCGGGTCTGGAAATACTCCCCGGAGAGGTCAGGCCGAGGCAGGGCCGCGCCTGGCTGGCCGGCTGGGGAGGCACCCGGGTGGTGCTGCGGCAGCAGGCAGCCCCCGGACCGGATGTGCGCGCCGAGGATGTTACCTGGCTGCACGCCTTCCTGACCCGACTGGCCGGGCTCGGGTTCCCTTCGCCGTGGCCGGTTCCCTGCTTCGCGGGCCGGTCATGGACCATGGCCGAGGGCGCGCTGTGGGAGGTCGTGTCGTTCCTGCCGGGCTGGGTGGCAGGCTGGGCCGCCGAACCCGCGATGGAGGAGATCGGCGCCCTGCTGGCCCGCTACCATGCCACGATCCACCAGATCGAGGTGACCGGCCAGCGGCCGACGGCGCTGCCGCTGGCCGAGGTGCCCGCGATCCTGCTCTCGCCCCGGCTGGAGGCGGTTCACCTAGATCCGGACGTTACGGCCATTATCCGGCGCGAAGCCGAGCGGCTCGCCCGCGACCTCGACGAGACCGGTCACCTGGCGCCGGAGCGCGTCGTCATCCACGGCGACTTCACCAACCACAACGTCATCGCCGCCGGCACGCCGCCCAGGGCCGCCGGCGTGATCGACTTCGCGGGCGCCCACGTGGAGCGGCCGCTGGCGGACATCGGCTACGGCCTTTGGCGCAGCGGCCGGCCCCGCCAGGAAGCCGATTCGGTGGATCTGGCCAGGATCGCGCGGTTTGTCCGGGGCTACGCCACGGTGCTGCCCGTCTCGGCGGACGAAGCGCGCCGCATCCCCGTTTATATCCGGGGCCGCGGGCTGCAGATGATCGCTAAGCGACTCCGGGCGGGCCGGGCCGAGGCAGGAATGCTGGCTGAGGTGCGCTGGCTCAGCGTTCACGGGGCCGCCCTGGGCGATGCGCTCGAGGCGGCCACGAGCTGACGCGCTGGCCGCGGGGTCAGCGGAGCGCGACAGCGGGGTGAGCCGCCGGCCGGCGGCGGTCAGCGGAAGTCGCGGCTCGCTATGGCGGCGGTAGCGACCCGGAGCGGGCGCAGGGCGGTGGCAAGCAGGTTGACGGCGCCGCCGGTGCGCTCGATCCGGCCGTAGACGAGCAGCGCGGGCGCGGTGGCCGCTATCTGGCGGTGGCGGGCCCACACGTGCGGCGGGCAGATGACGTTCAGCATGCCGGTCTCGTCCTCCAGGCTGAGGAACACCACGCCGCGCGCGGTGGGCGGCGCTTGCCGGTGGGTGACCAGGCCGGCCACGGCCACGTCGGAATCCGCGGCCACGTCCGTATCCGGGGCCATGTCCGTATCCGGATCTGGGGACCGGGCCGAGGCCGCGGTGAGCACCCGCCGCGCCGTAAGCACCCGCCGCGCGGTGAGCTCGGCCCGGATGTGGGCCACCGGGTGGGTGCCGTAGGTCCCGGTGGCCCACAGGTCGGCGAGGGTTTCCTCGGTCGGCGTCATGGCCGGCAGCGGCGGCGCGGTCAGGCCGGCCGTGGTGCCGGCCAGCTGCCCCGCGCGGACCGAGGCGGCGGCCCCGGCCGCCCACAGCGCGGCCCGCCTGCTCAGCCCGAAGCAGCCGAACGCCCCCGCGGTGGCCAGCGCCTCCAGCGTCGCGGCCGGCAGCCCGGTCCGGGCCGCGAAGTCCTCCAGGTCCCGGTAGGGTCCGGATGCCGGCCGCCCGGCGGCCACCCGCTCGGCCGCCTGGGTGCCGAGGGTGCGCACCTCGGACAGGCCCAGCCGGATGGCCGGGCCGTTTTGGGCGCCTTCCAGGGTGGCCAGGGCGTCACTGGCGTTCACGTCCACGCCGCGGACCTGCACCCCGTGCCGCCGCGCGTCGTTGATCAGGCTGTGCGGGGCGTAGAACCCCATCGGCTGGTTGCGCAGCAGCGCGGCGGTGAACGCGGCCGGGTAGTACCGCTTCAGCCACGCGCTCGCATAGACCAGGTAGGCGAAGCTGATCGCGTGCGACTCGGGGAACCCGTAGTTGGAGAAGGCCAGGATCTTGACGTAGATGTCTTCGGCGATGGCCGGGCCGATGCCGCGCTCGGCCATCCCGTCGAGCAGCCGGTCGCGCAGTTCCTTGATTCGCTCGGGGGCCCGCTTGGAGCTCATGGCCTGGCGCAGCCGGTCGGCCTCGGCCGGGGTGAAGCCCGCGCAGTCGATGGCCAGCTGCATCATCTGCTCCTGGAACAAGGGCACGCCCAGCGTCTTGCCGAGCGCCGGGCGCATCGACTCATGGGGCATCGCCGCGTCTTCCAGGCCGTCGCGGCGGCGCAGGTAGGGGTGGACCGAGCCACCCTGGATCGGGCCTGGCCGGATCAGCGCGACCTCGATGACCAGGTCGTAGAACTGCCGCGGCCGCAGCCGGGGCAAGGTGGCCATCTGGGCCCGGGACTCGACCTGGAACACGCCCACCGTGTCGGCCTCGGTCAGCATCTGGTAGACGACCGGGTCCTCCTGCGGGATGGTGGCCATCGTCCAGCGCGGGCCGTAGTGCGTTTCAACCAGGTCGAAGCAGTCGTGCAGGGCGGCCAGCATGCCCAGGCCCAGCAGGTCGAACTTGACCAGGCCCGCGTAGGCGCAGTCGTCCTTGTCCCACTGCAGCACGGTGCGGCCGGGCATCCGGGCCCACTCCACCGGGCACACCTCCCCGACCGGGCGGTCGCAGATGACCATGCCGCCGGAGTGGATGCCGAGGTGACGCGGCAGCCGCTGCATCCTGGTGGCCAGATCCGCGACGGCGGCTGGCACGTCATCGGCGGGCAGCGGTTCCCCGGCGGCGGCCGGGCCGGGGCCGATCTGGGCCACCCAGGCGTCGGATTGCTCGGGTGTGTAGCCGAGCGCGCGGCCCGCGTCCCGCAGCGCCAGCCGCGGCCGGTAGGTGATCACGTTGGCGACCTGCGCGGCCCGGTCCCGGCCGTAGGTGTCGTAGACGTGCTGGATGACCTCCTCCCGGCGGCGGTGCTCGATGTCCAGGTCGATGTCGGGCGGGCCGTCCCGGCCCTCGGACAGGAACCGCTCGAACAGCAGGTGGTGCGAGACCGGGTCGACGTTGGTGATGCCGATCGCGTAGCAGACCGCCGAGTTGGCCGCCGAGCCACGACCCTGGCACAAGATGTTCTTGTTCTCGCAGAACTCGACGATCTCGTGCACGATCAGGAAGTAGCCGGGGAAGTTCAGCCGCTCGATCACGTCGAGTTCCCGGGCGATCTGCTGGTAGGCGCCGGGCACGCGGGCGTCGCCGGGCGGCCCGTACCGGGCCGGAGCCTTCTGCGCGACCAGCTCGCGCAGCCAGGACGCCTCGGTGTGGCCGGACGGGACGGGACCGTCGGGCAGGTTCGGCGCGATGACCCGGAAGTCGAACGCGCACTCGCGGCCCAGCGCCACGGTCCGCTCCCGCACGCCCGGCCAGCGCCGCAGCAGCGCGGCCATCTCCTGTCCCGGCCGCAGGTAGGCGGTGCCTGCCGCGGCCAGCCAGCCGTCTTGGTCGTTGAGGCTGCGCCGGGCCCGGATGGCGGCCAGCGCCTGGGCCAGCCGGGCCTGCCCGGGCGCCGCGAAGTGCACGTTGCCGGTGGCTACCACGCCCACGTCGGCCAGGGCCGCCAGCCGGGCCAGCAGGTCGTTGCGCTCGTCGTCGCCTGGGTCGTGGTGGCAGTTCAGCTCGACCATCACGTTCTCGTGGCCGAACATCTCGGTCAGCCGGCCCAGCACCCGCCAGGCCGCGCCCGGGCCGCCCGCGGCCAGCGCCGCCGGCACCGGCCCCTTGCGGCAGCCGGTCAGCACCACCCAGTGACCGCCGTGCGCGCCGGCCAGCGCGCCGACGTCGTAGACCGGGCGCCCCTTCTGGGCGCCCACCAGCTGGGCGGCGCTGATCACCGCGCACAGCCTTCGGTAGCCTTCGCCGTCACGGGCCAGGACCAGCAGATGCCGACCTTCCGGGTCGGGCACGCCGCCCTGGGCGGCGGGCAGATCGAGGCTGAGCTCGGCGCCGAACACCGTGCCCAGGCGGATCCCCTCGTTACGGAGCCGAGCCGCGGCCTGCGCGAACTGCGGGACCCCGTACATCCCGTCGTGGTCGGTGAGGGCGAGAGTCTCGAGCCCGAGCCGGGCGGCCTCGGCGACGAGCTCACCGGGCGTGGCCGCCCCGTCGAGAAAGCTGTAGGAGGAGTGGCAGTGCAGCTCGGCCCACGGGACGGCCCCGGCCTCGGGCGGCCGGACCAGCCGGAGGGCAGGCGGTCCGGGGCCGGCGCGCTCCTCGGGCGGCGGCTCGCCCTGCGGCGCCTCGCCCTCGGCGGGCCAGGACATCCGCCGCCGGAGCTCGCGCCAGGGCACGGGCGGGTTGTTCCAGCCCATTACTCGTACACCGCCTCGATCAGCCAGTGGCCGTCCTGCACCGCGGCTAGCCAGGCCCGCCCGTCGCCGGTCAGCAGCTGGAACCGGGCCCGGCGGCGCGCGGCGGCCGGATCCCACCAGCGCTCGGACAGCGGCCACGGTCCGGCCCAGCCGGTGATCTGCAGCGGCGGCTCGCCGTCGGCCGCCAGCCAGGCTGGTGCGGCCGAGATGACGCACCGCCCGGTGACTGTGACCGCGTCCCCGACTTCGTCGGTCACGTCTGCCGCACGGGCGAAGGGGTACACCACGCCAGGCGCCGCACCCATGATCCGCCCGGGCCAGGGCGGGCCCGCGGGCAGGCGGGGCTCCCTTTTTTCACCGAACGGAATGTGGCTCACCTGCTCGGATACATCCCGGCCGCCGCCCAGGACGGGACGCAGCACCGCCTCGTGCCCGAGCATGGCCTGCACGCGCATGGCCGCCCGCGCCACCCGGTCGCTGACCACCGTCTCCCCCCAGAGCGCGAGCTGGTGCCCGGTGGCGTGGACCAACTGGTCCGGCACCAGCCGTAGCACCGCGATACCCCCGTCAGCGTTGGCGTCGGTGTCGTCTGCCGGGCCGACGGACGCGACGGCGGCGTCCCGGCCGACGGCCGGGACCCGCCAGCCGTCGAGCTGCCAGCGGACCCGGTCGGCGAGGGCGGCCGCGGACAGCAGCCCGTCGTGCCGCCAGAGCCGCCGGCTCTGGCGGCCATCGACGCAGATGGCCCGGACCTGGACCCGGACGCAGGTCAGCCCGCGGGCCGCGAGGCCTTCGTGCATCCGCTCGGCGAGCGCCTTGGCCGCGAACACCACCGGCTCGGCCAGCGGTTCCGGCGGGTCGAACTCCTGGGTCACGGACAGGTCCTCGGCCGGCGGGCGCACGGCCAGCGGCCGGGAGCCCAGGCCGCGGGCCAGCCGGTGTGCGGTCTCCCCCGTGGCGCCGAACCGGCTGGCCACGTCGCTGACGGGCAGCGCGGCCAGGTCCCCCAGCGTGCGCAGGCCGAGCCGGTTCAGCAGGCCAACCAGGTCCTGGCCGGCCGGGACGCTAACCGGCTGCCCGGCCAGGACGCTCACCGGCTGCCCGGCCAGGAACTCCGCCGTCCGCCCGGGCGGGATGACCAGGGCCGGCCGGGCGGTGCCAGCGGCCAGTCGCGCGGCGAACAGCCCGTCGGCGACGCCGACCTGGGCCTGCACGCCGAGATCGGCGACCGCGGCGGTGATCCGGCCGGCCAGCGCCGTCTCGCCGCCGAAGTAGCGAGCCTCGCGGGCCCCGAACGCGCACATCCCCAGCTCCACCGCTTCGACCGCCGGGCAGAACGCGGTCACGGCCGTGAGCACCTGATCGAACCGCGCCGGCGCGGACAGCCCGGGACAGTACAGGACCATGACCCGGGGTTCGAGCGCGTTCATCCGCCTACCGCCTGCAGGTGGCGCGTGAACCCGGGGTCCGGCACGGGGATCTCCGCTGGCTCAGCCGCGGTGACCCCGCCGTCTTCGGCCGGGAGCCAGAGCCAGCGGGTACGCGCCACGGCGGCCTGCCCGCGGCCATCGGCCATTACCTGCGCGCAGCAGGCCCGGAGCCGACCGTGTCCGTCGCCCAGCCCGGTCCACCCCTGGGTCAGGACCCGGAGGCGTACCTGCGCTCCCGGCCAGTCGCCGACTACCAGCAGTACGCCCCGCCCGCGCCGCAGCGTCGCCTCCAGGCGCTGCCGGATCTGGGCCCCGGCGGCTCCTCGGGGCGACGCCTGCGGGGGTGGCCGCAGCAGGACGAGCTCGCACCCGTCGAGCAGCGACGCCACCACCTGCGGCCAGGCGTGGCCCGGATCCGGGACCAGCAGGGTCCGCTCCACGTCCAGGCCCAGGCCCGCCGCGGCCAGCATGCCCGCCTCGGGCACCCCGGCGATCCCGCACCAGGCCCCGTCCGCCGAGGCACCGGCCGCGAGGGCCAGGGCCAGCAAGCCGAACTCCGCCACCGTCACCACCGAGCCCCGGGCCAGCCCGCCCCGCGGCAGCAATTCGCGCAAGGCCGGCAACACCGGCAGCGTCCCGGTGCCGGTTGCCTCGGTTGCCTCGGAAGCTACGGAAGCTGCGGAAGCTGCGGAAGACCCGGAAGCTCCGGAAAGTCCGGGAGCCTCAGGCAACTCGTGTCTTGATGGCCCGGCTGCCATGGATAGCCGAGGCCGTGCGGATGATATCCGCCTGGTTTCCGCAGGCGCCGTCCCCATCCTCTCAATGATCGAACCTAAATTCGTACATGTCAACGCAGCTACGCCGGCGCCCGGACGATCGGCCGACTGGAGCGCCACGACGGGAAGTGGGCATCGCGCACCGCCAGCTCCTGTGGCTTGGAACCACAACGCCCGGCCGCCGAGCACTGGATGCAGGGCCTGCTCGCCCCCGACCCCTCCATCCTGCGTATGAGCGCCAAGTACCCCACCGACCCCGTCGACGCCCACGCTAACCCCACGCATACCACGAGCCCCAACATCGTGGTTAATCCGGGCTCCGTGGTTGATTGGTGGCGCTGGGACACACCGGAGCTTCAAATAAGGTGTGTTCGCGCAGGTAACAGGGCTTGCGGCGGGTGTGCCGTGAGGACGGCCCCCTCCGCCCGGTTGGGTCTTGGCCTCGTTGAGGGTCCCACGGCTGAGCGGTAACGTTCCCGGAACGATCCGGGCGTACGTTGGGCCCTGTGGAGGAGGCGCAGCCAACGACCGGGCCGGCACCAGTGACGACGCAGGTCACGGCCCGCCGCTTCGGCTCGGCCTCGCCGGTGGCTGCGGCGGTGCTGGCCGTCCTTGTGGTGCTGCTCGCCGGGGCGTCGGTGCCGTTGTACGCCCTAACTCACCAGAACGTGCTGGCGGACGGCGGGGAGAACATCGCCTTGGCCGTGATCTTCGGGTCGGTCGGCTTGGTCATCGCTCGGCGCCAGCCGCGCAACCCGATCGGCTGGCTCATGCTTGCCGGCCCTGGCCTGGCGTTGCTCTCCATGGATGGCACGGTGTACGCAGAGCTCACCTACCGCCCCGGCTATCACCTGCCGTTCGGTGTCGTGGGAATCCTCCTTGACGCTTCCTGGTTCGTCGGGCTCGGGACCCTGATGCTGGTGATTCTGCTGTTCCCGGACGGCGCGCTGCCATCGCCGCGCTGGCGCTGGGTGCTGCGGTCCTACCTCGCGGTAGCCGCCTGCTACACGGCGATCGCGTACGTCAACATATTGACTACCCCCGGGCATGACGCCCGGATCGACTCCAGCGGGACCCTCACGCCCGATCCAGCCGGGTGGTTTGGCGCTATGACCAGGCTGTCCGGCGCGGTGTTCGCTGCCATCTGGCTGTCGTTCGTGGCCGCGCAGGTGCTGAGCTGGAGGCACTCCTCGGGTGAGCGGCGCCAGCAGCTGAAGTGGCTGATGAGCGGGGCCGCGGCCCTGGCCGTCAGCCAAGCTATCGACCAGACGTTCGCAGCGATCGATCCGAACCCGGCGGCCTGGGTGAACGCGATCCTCGACCTCCTCACCGGGCTCGGCCTCGCGGCGCTGCCGGTGTCCATCGGGGTGGCTATCCTGCGGTACCGGCTGTACGAGATCGACCGGATCATCAGCCGGACGCTGGCGTATGTTGTGCTGACCGGGCTGCTGGTCAGCGTGTACGCGGGGCTGGTGCTGCTGGCCACCCATGTGCTCGGCGCTTCATCTCCGGTAGCGGTGGCGGGTGCCACGCTGGCGGCGGCTGCGTCGTTCAGCCCGCTACGGCGGCGGGTGCAGCGGGTGGTGGACCGGCGGTTCAACCGGGCACGATATGACGCCGATAAGACCATCACGGCGTTCGCGGCCCGCCTGCAGGACGCCGTGGACCTGAACGCAGTCCGAGATGACCTGGCCAGTGTCGTGCACAAGACCCTGGAGCCCGCCCACGTCTCGGTGTGGATGAGCGAACACCGGTGAGAAGGTGGCTTCAACAGATACGGGGTAGCTTGCTTACCTGGTGCGAGGCCCGCCGTGAGTTCAAGGAGCAGGCCATAGCCGGGCGGATGGTTTCGATTCTGGGTCCTGCCCTATAGCTGGATCGTTGCCTCAATGGTCAAGCGGCGGCGGGTGTTTCACAGTTGGCATATGGCTCTGGAATGCACCGGATCGCCAGAGCCCGGATCCACCACGGAAATGGGAAAGCTGCTGCCGGTGGGGCGTGTGCGATGAGGAGCAGGGCGGGCGCCCAGCGATGTGTCGGCTTCGGGCTGGGCGAGCCATCAGGAACGCACACTCCGATTTCCGTTACATCGGTAGATTCTTGAGATACTATGATTTCTAGGGAATCTCAAGGAGGATTCGATGGAACGCTTGGATCAGGCCACCACCGAGCTCATCGAGCAGGAGGTCCGGGGACGCCTCCCGGAGGGCGTGGTGGACAGCGTCGCGGTGCTGCAGTACGGCGACGATCCGGCGGTCGAGCCGGGTCAGGTCGTGGTGCAGGTGACCGTCGCATCCGCGGCCGAGGCGGAAGGCGACGAGGATCCCCTGGGCGCGTTCCACCGGGTCCAGAAGGATGTGCTCCGGCAGCTTCAGCTCGATATTGCCGCACGGTGGCCGCAGGCTAACCGGTTCAAGTTCGTCACCGGCCAGGGTGAGGGCCGCAAATTCATGTGGCGAGCGCCCGTGCCGGACGAGCCGTCGGGTGAGCTGACCCCCGTGATGGCCCGGCTCGGGCAGGCCGACCTGGAGACCCTGGACACGCTGATCACAGCGGGGTTCGCGGCCAACCGGGCGCAGGCCGTGCGCTGGGCCCTGGCCCGCATCCGCGAGCGGCCCGCCTACGCCGAGTTGCGCGAGCGCGCCAGGGAGATCGACAACCTCAGGTCCCGGTTCTAGGCCGCGAGGCGCCGGAGCAGCGGGTGACACTACCTCGGCCACGCCGACTGGAATGCTCAGGTCGTTTACGACGAGGGCTGCTACGACTGCACCATGGGCACCGGCCCGCGCGGGCACCGGCACATGGTGGACGACTGACCCGGCGTCTATCCCGCGGCGCGGTGGTGGACCAGGCGGCCGCGGAGGATGACGGCGCGAGGGGCGTCCAGCAGGATCTGGAGAACGGTCACCGCTTCACGCTATTCCCCCGGCTGCGGGCCTAACAGGGCCAGGGCACGGATGTACGCAAGTTGCCCGGGTTTGCGGTTAACCGGAGCGGGCGGCGGGGACCACGATCCGTTCCATAGATAAAGACAGATGCCGAACAGGACCGGTACGGGGGTGATGGCCGCGGAAGGCGAACATGCAGGCCCCCTCTTCCAGCGGATCAGGGGTGCCGGCGAAGCGGTGGGCGGCGGCGCCCCAGCCCTCGGCCGGGTCGGAGACCCACAGCTCGTCGAAGCCGCGGCCGGCGAACCAGTCGCAGATCTGCGGTAGCAGGTCCGGGGCCCAGCGGCCGCGGGTCCAGACCACCGTGCCGCCCCGTGCGGTCAGCTGAGTGCAGTAGCCCACCGTGCGTTCGATATCCGCGTCAGTCAGGTTGCCGAACACGCCGCAGGCCAGGACCAGGTCGGCGGGCGTCATCCCGGCGTAGGCGTCGGTCAGCGCCGCGTCGCCGGTCACCACCTCGACCTGGGGCAGGCCGGCGGCCTCCGCCGCCTGCCGCGCGGCGTCGGCGTTGCGTGGGTCGAGTTCGACCAGCCGGGCGCGGACGTCGTGTTGGCGGGGGTGGCCGGCCAGCGCGCCGATCAGGTCACGGCCCTGGCCGGCGCACAGGCTGATGGCGCGCAGCGGGCCCGGCCGGGCCGCGTCCAGCGCGGCGCGGACCTGCTCCTGCACCGCGGCCAGGCGCCGGGCCAGCGCGGTGGCCGGGACGTCGTAGTCAGCGTGCCAGGCGTACCAGTCCTGTTCGGTCACAGGAGCCATGGTACGAAGGTGGGTCATACTGCACGGGTGGGGCGCGGGGATGCGGGGCTGGAATACGGGACGCTGGACGTCGCGGGGGTCCGGCGCGGGTACTGGCTGGCCCGCGGGCCATCTGGGCCGGGGCCGCTGCTGGTGGTGCTGCACGGGTCGGGGACGAGCGGCAAGGATGTGGCGACGACCTTCACCGGGCTGGCGACCCGGGCTCCGGCGGCCGGGGTGACCGCGGTGTTCCCGGACGGCTGGCACGGAGTGTGGCACATCGCGCGGCCGCCGCCTGGCGAGCCGGCCCTGGACGACGTCGCGTTCCTGGTTTCGCTGGTTTGTCACCTGTCCGGGACGCCGGTGTTCCTGGCCGGGATGTCCAACGGCGGCGGGTTCGCCGAGCACGTGGCGCGGCACGGGCTGCTGCCGGTGGCTGGGCTGTTCGTGGTGGTGGGCACGATCAGGGAGTTCAGCCGGCAGGCCCAGCCGGTGCCGCGGCAGCGCACCGCGGTGACGATCATGGCCGGGACCGGGGATCGCGCGGTGAACTACGACGGCGGGCCGATGCGCCCGCCGGGCGTCGGGGGCTGGATCCTGCGGCGGCGGGCCGCCCGGCACGGGGACCTGCCGTCCGAGCGGCGGGTAGCCCCGGTGGAGACGGTGGCCCGGGACTGGGCCGCGGGCAACGGAATCGGCGGCCCTGTTTTCGAGCGGCCGGCTGTCTCGCAGCTGCCGACCGTGGCCGGGGATCCGCCGGTGACCCGGCTGACCTGGTCCGCGCCCGGCTGCCTGCCGGTGGTGCTGTACCGGATCGAGGGCGGCGGGCACGGCTGGCCGGGCGGGCCGCAGTTCCTGCCGGTCCGGGCCACCGGCCCCATCCCGCGGCATCTGGACGCGACCGGCATCCTGCTGGAGATGGTGCCGGCCGATTCCTAGCCGGGTGTATCAGATGGCACGGCTGCCCCCTCTGGGTTAGAAAAGAGGTCAACCGCCACTACCGAGGCGCTGATGAAGGCAGAAGGCGAGCCGACAGGGGCTGGCCGTGCGTGACGACCCAACGGTGGTCGCTCTTGTTACCCGTGCAGCCGGGGGCGACCCGGATGGGTGGGACGAGATCGTGGAGCGATACTCACCGCTGGTGTGGTCGATCTGCGCCCGGTTCCAGCTGAGCACCTGCGATCGCCAGGACGTGAGCCAGAACGTGTGGCTGCTGCTGGTCGAGCAGCTCGGGAAGCTGCGCGAGCCGGCCGCGCTGCCCGGGTGGCTGGCCACGACCACGCACCGGGAGTGCCTCCGGGTGGTCACAGCGGCTCGTAGGTCGGAGCGGCTAGGAACAGGACTAGACGACGCTCTGCAATTCGTGGACCACACGATGATCGACGAGGAGTACCTCATGGCCGAGCGGAACGCAGCGCTACGAGCGGCGTTCGCCGAGCTCCCGCCCCGATGCCAGCGGCTGCTGGCCATGCTGACCAGCGACCCGCCGTCTTCGTACGCGGAGATCAGCGAGACGATGCAGATCCCGGTGGGGAGCATCGGCCCGCGGCGAGCACGCTGCCTAGAACGGCTGCGCAAGTCCAGCGCGCTGGCGGGTCTGAGCGACGCCGACTTCCCCCAGGGGGAGGGCGAGCACCATGCTTGACGGCTGGGACGATGACGAGCTCCTGGCGGCGTTGAGCGAAGCGATGAGGGCTCGGCGGGCGGTGCCAGAGTGGTTCGTCGAGATGGGCAAGAACGCGTACGGGTGGCATAACATCGACGCCGAACTGGCCCAGCTGACCTACGACTCGAGCCGTGACCAGGACACGGTCGCCGCGGTGCGGTCGGAGGCCGCGTCGATCCGGGCGCTCACCTTCACCTCGGCGCGGTTCTCGATCGAGCTGGAGGTGGGTCAGGCCTCGCTGCTCGGCCAGATCATCCCGCCCCGGGCTGGCACGCTCGAGGTCCATACCACGGCCGGCGTGACAAGCTCGCCCGTGGATGAGATCGGGTGCTTCGTGGTGGACCCCATCCCGAGCAGCCCCTTTCGGCTACGTTGCCGTACGGAGGACGGGGCCGACGTGCTGACCGGGTGGATCACGCTCTGATCCCGGTGGTTCTGATTCCGGTGGTTCCCCGGCTCAGGCGGCACCCAGGGTGACCAGGGAGGTCGCGGTGGCCTGCTGGACCGGATCGTCGGTGGTCCCGCGCCGGACGCTATAGAGCGACTCGGCCAGGGTCTGGCCGGCCCGCAGGTACCGGTGCAGGTCGACCATCAGCGGCACCACGGCCTGGTCGTTCAGCGGCACGATGGCGGCCAGGATCCCCGCCGTCCCCAGCGGCAGCAGGCTGCTGACCAGGCCGAGCAGCTCGTTGGCGCCGGCCGAGGCGAGCACGCCGGAGTCACAGCTGGACAGGACCAGCCGGTACGGCGCGCGGTCCAGCCGCTCGAAGTCGTAGACGGTCAGCGGGCCGTCGTGCATGCGCAGCGAGGAGAACAGTGGGCTGTCGGCCCGGAAGATCCCGTGCGCGGCGATGTGGGCCAGCCAGGCTCCGTCCAGGGCGGACAGCACCTTGTCGGCCGTGGCGGCGCCCTCGTCCAGCACCGTGACGTCCTCGTACAGCCGCGCGACCAGGGGTACCTCGGCCCCGTCCGTGGCCAGACCGGGCCCGCGGGCCAGGGTGACGTGGCGGTGTCCGGGTTCTGGCGCTCGGCGGGCGCGCATCCAGGCGCTGGCGGATGGGGCGACGCTGATGACCCGGTCTTTCAGGGCGGGCAGCAGCGCCCACGGGATGGGGTGCAGCTTGCCGGTCGGGACGATGATGACCGGTCCATCGCCCAGGTGGCGGACGGCTGGTCCGAGCAGCGCCTGCTGGAGCGCTGGTCCGGCTTTGTCCAAGATGGCCAGCGGATTGCGCGGGTCGTCGCCGGGCCGGCTGCGGGCCAGGCGGCGCAGGGCGAAGCGGGCGAAATCCGCGGCCTTCACGGCGTCGCTGGCCTGGCCCGCCGCGAACTGCCTGATGCGGCCCGACCCGCAGGTCAGGACGTACAGGTCGCCATCGACGTCGACGAGTTCGATGAGCTGGGCGGGGCCGAGCTCGTCGAGCAGGCCGTCCGGGCTGAACGGCGCGCGGCTGGTGCCCTCGGCGCCGTGGACGCGCAGCGCGCTGGCACGCACGATGCCTTCCAGCCGCTGCTGCTCCCTGAGCAAGGCCGCGCTCGGCCTGCCCCGGCTCCGGGTTTCCTCCAGCTGCCTGGTCACACTGCGCAGCGCAGCCAGGCTGACGTTGAATTTCGCGTCGGCCGACGGCTTCACGGGAGGAACCGCCAGCGCGGTCGCCCGCCAGCGCTCGCTCCAGGTCAGCAGCAGCCGCGGGCGGCGGGCCCGTGCGGCACGGCGCTGGGCGAGCGCGGCCAGTTCGGCGCCGTGTACGGTGGCTTGGGCCCGGAGCTCCGAGGCGCCCAGGGTGAGCCGGTGCTCGTCGAGAACATCAAGCCCCCGGCTGCAGGCCGCCAGCATCCGGTCCGGACGGCCCGCAGCCTCAGCTCGCAGGGCCGCACCGAGCCAGCCGGTAACGCGGGCCAGCGCCGGACCGCGCCGACGGGTCCGGGCCGCGGCCAGCAGATGGTGTTCGGCCTCGTCGCGGCGGCCGAGGTCGAGCGCGATCCGCCCGGCCAGCAGGTGCGCTTGCACGGCGTCACTGGCCCCGCTGGCTTCGAGCAGGGCGGCGGCCCGGTTCGCTTCGGTCAGCAGCCTGGCCGAGGCCGGGCCCGCCTGGTACCGGGCCTCGGCCAGCACGCGCGCCGCATGAGCCTGCCACCAGGTACTGCGCTGCGACCGGAACAGGCGGTGGGCGGCCTGGGCCCAGTCCTGGGCGACCTCTGACCGGCCCGCGGCGATTGCGCAGTTGGCGGCCGTCAGCAGCACCTCGGCCCGGGCGGTGGAGCGGCCGTGGAGCTCTTCCATGTCACGCACCGCGGCGCCCGCCTCGGCCAGGGCGTCGCCGACCAGCCCGGCCGCCAGCAGCACCTCGCATCGGCTGACGCTGAGGTTCGCGGTCGCCACCTTCAGCGACCGGTAGCCCGCGGCGGCCTTGTCCAGATGGGAGAGCGCGGCGGGCAGGTCTCCGGACTGGAAGCAGACCAGCCCCCGGTTGTGCACCGCGTAGAGTGCTTCCAGTTCCTGCCCGGTCTCGGTGAACAAACCGACCGCGGCGCTCAGGTCGGCATCGGCCCGGCCGGTCAGCCCCATCGGCCGATAGGCGTTCGCGCGGGCGTTGAGCGCGCGAGCCGTCCAGAGCTGATCACCGGCGCGCCGCAGCGCGCTGATCGCGCGCCGCAGGTCGTCCAGGGCGGCAGGATACCGGCCCAGGGTGATGAGGATAATTCCCCGCCGGACCAGCACCCGCGCCGTCAGGAGACCGGTAGACTGCCGTACGGCCCGGTCGAGCGTGGCCAGCCCCTGCGTGGTCCGGTTGGCGTAGACGAGCGCCACGCCCAAGGTGGCCAGCACATCGGCCTCGCGGCCGGCTGACCCGGTCCGGCGGGCCTGGCGTAGCGCCTCGCGCAGCTCACCCACCGCGGCGTCGACATCGCCGAACTCGCGCAGCACGATCGCCGCCGCCTGGTGGGCCACCGAGGCTTCATATGGCCCGGGCTGCCGCTTCACGCTATCCCCCGGCTGCGGGCCTAACAGGGCCAGGGCACGGATGTACGCAAGTTGCCCGGGTTGCGGTTAACCGGAGCGGGCGGCGGGGACCACGATCCGTTCCATAGATAAAGACAGATGCCGAACAGGACCGGTACGGGGGTGATGGCCGCGGAAGGCGAACATGCAGGCCCCCTCTTCCAGCGGATCAGGGGTGCGGCGAAGCGGTGGGCGGCGGCGCCCCAGCCCTCGGCCGGGTCGGAGACCCACAGCTCGTCGAAGCCGCGGCCGGCGAACCAGTCGCAGATCTGCGGTAGCAGGTCCGGGGCCCAGCGGCCGCGGGTCCAGACCACCGTGCCGCCCCGTGCGGTCAGCTGAGTGCAGTAGCCCACCGTGCGTTCGATATCCGCGTCAGTCAGGTTGCCGAACACGCCGCAGGCCAGGACCAGGTTGGCGGGCGTCATCCCGGCGTAGGCGTCGGTCAGCGCCGCGTCGCCGGTCACCACCTCGACCTGGGGCAGGCCGGCGGCCTCCGCCGCCTGCCGCGCGGCGTCGGCGTTGCGTGGGTCGAGTTCGACCAGCCGGGCGCGGACGTCGTGTTGGCGGGGGTGGCCGGCCAGCGCGCCGATCAGGTCACGGCCCTGGCCGGCGTACAGGCTGATGGCGCGCAGCGGGCCCGGCCGGGCCGCGTCCAGCGCGGCGCGGACCTGCTCCTGCACCGCGGCCAGGCGCCGGGCCAGCGCGGTGGCCGGGACGTCGTAGTCAGCGTGCCAGGCGTACCAGTCCTGTTCGGTCACAGGAGCCATGGTACGAAGGTGGGTCATACTGCACGGGTGGGGCGCGGGGATGCGGGGCTGGAATACGGGACGCTGGACGTCGCGGGGGTCCGGCGCGGGTACTGGCTGGCCCGCGGGCCATCTGGGCCGGGGCCGCTGCTGGTGGTGCTGCACGGGTCGGGGACGAGCGGCAAGGATGTGGCGACGACCTTCACCGGGCTGGCGACCCGGGCTCCGGCGGCCGGGGTGACCGCGGTGTTCCCGGACGGCTGGCACGGAGTGTGGCACATCGCGCGGCCGCCGCCTGGCGAGCCGGCCCTGGACGACGTCGCGTTCCTGGTTTCGCTGGTTTGTCACCTGTCCGGGACGCCGGTGTTCCTGGCCGGGATGTCCAACGGCGGCGGGTTCGCCGAGCACGTGGCGCGGCACGGGCTGCTGCCGGTGGCTGGGCTGTTCGTGGTGGTGGGCACGATCAGGGAGTTCAGCCGGCAGGCCCAGCCGGTGCCGCGGCAGCGCACCGCGGTGACGATCATGGCCGGGACCGGGGATCGCGCGGTGAACTACGACGGCGGGCCGATGCGCCCGCCGGGCGTCGGGGGCTGGATCCTGCGGCGGCGGGCCGCCCGGCACGGGGACCTGCCGTCCGAGCGGCGGGTAGCCCCGGTGGAGACGGTGGCCCGGGACTGGGCCGCGGGCAACGGAATCGGCGGCCCTGTTTTCGAGCGGCCGGCTGTCTCGCAGCTGCCGACCGTGGCCGGGGATCCGCCGGTGACCCGGCTGACCTGGTCCGCGCCTGGCTGCCTGCCGGTGGTGCTGTACCGGATCGAGGGCGGCGGGCACGGCTGGCCGGGCGGGCCGCAGTTCCTGCCGGTCCGGGCCACCGGCCCCATCCCGCGGCATCTGGACGCGACCTGCATCCTGCTGGAGATGGTGTCGGCCGATTCCTAGCCGGGTGTATCAGATGGCACGGCTGCCCCCTCTGGGTTAGAAAAGAGGTCAACCGCCACTACCGAGGCGCTGATGAAGGCAGAAGGCGAGCCGACAGGGGCTGGCCGTGCGTGACGACCCAACGGTGGTCGCTCTTGTTACCCGTGCAGCCGGGGGCGACCCGGATGGGTGGGACGAGATCGTGGAGCGATACTCACCGCTGGTGTGGTCGATCTGCGCCCGGTTCCAGCTGAGCACCTGCGATCGCCAGGACGTGAGCCAGAACGTGTGGCTGCTGCTGGTCGAGCAGCTCGGGAAGCTGCGCGAGCCGGCCGCGCTGCCCGGGTGGCTGGCCACGACCACGCACCGGGAGTGCCTCCGGGTGGTCACAGCGGCTCGTAGGTCGGAGCGGCTAGGAACAGGACTAGACGACGCTCTGCAATTCGTGGACCACACGATGATCGACGAGGAGTACCTCATGGCCGAGCGGAACGCAGCGCTACGAGCGGCGTTCGCCGAGCTCCCGCCCCGATGCCAGCGGCTGCTGGCCATGCTGACCAGCGACCCGCCGTCTTCGTACGCGGAGATCAGCGAGACGATGCAGATCCCGGTGGGGAGCATCGGCCCGCGGCGAGCACGCTGCCTAGAACGGCTGCGCAAGTCCAGCGCGCTGGCGGGTCTGAGCGACACCGACGTCCCCCGGGCGGAGGGCGAGCACCATGCTTGACGGCTGGGACGATGACGAGCTCCTGGCGGCGTTGGGCGAAGCGATGAGGGCTCGGCGGGCGGTGCCAGAGTGGTTCGTCGAGATGGGCAAGAACGCGTACGGGTGGCATAACATCGACGCCGAACTGGCCCAGCTGACCTACGACTCGAGCCGTGACCAGGACACGGTTGCCGCGGTGCGGTCGGAGGCCGCGTCGATCCGGGCGCTCACCTTCACCTCGGCGCGGTTCTCGATCGAGCTGGAGGTGGGTCAGGCCTCGCTGCTCGGCCAGATCATCCCGCCCCGGGCTGGCACGCTCGAGGTCCATACCACGGCCGGCGTGACCAGCTCGCCCGTGGATGAGATCGGGTGCTTCGTGGTGGACCCCATCCCGAGCAGCCCCTTTCGGCTACGTTGCCGTACGGAGGACGGGGCCGACGTGCTGACCGGGTGGATCACGCTCTGATCCCGGTGGTTCTGATTCCGGTGGTTCCCCGGCTCAGGCGGCACCCAGGGTGACCAGGGAGGTCGCGGTGGCCTGCTGGACCGGATCGTCGGTGGTCCCGCGCCGGACGCTATAGAGCGACTCGGCCAGGGTCTGGCCGGCCCGCAGGTACCGGTGCAGGTCGACCATCAGCGGCACCACGGCCTGGTCGTTCAGCGGCACGATGGCGGCCAGGATCCCCGCCGTCCCCAGCGGCAGCAGGCTGCTGACCAGGCCGAGCAGCTCGTTGGCGCCGGCCGGGGCGAGCACGCCGGAGTCACAGCTGGACAGGACCAGCCGGTACGGCGCGCGGTCCAGCCGCTCGAAGTCGTAGACGGTCAGCGGGCCGTCGTGCATGCGCAGCGAGGAGAACAGCGGGCTGTCGGCCCGGAAGATCCCGTGCGCGGCGATGTGGGCCAGCCAGGCTCCGTCCAGGGCGGACAGCACCTTGTCGGCCGTGGCGGCGCCCTCGTCCAGCACCGTGACGTCCTCGTACAGCCGCGCGACCAGGGGTACCTCGGCCCCGTCCGTGGCCAGACCGGGCCCGCGGGCCAGGGTGACGTGGCGGTGTCCGGGTTCTGGCGCTCGGCGGGCGCGCATCCAGGCGCTGGCGGACGGGGCGACGCTGATGACCCGGTTTTTCAGGGCGGGCAGTAGCGCCCACGGGATGGGGTGCAGCTTGCCGGTCGGGACGATGATGACCGGCCCATCGCCCAGGTGGCGGACGGCTGGTCCGAGCAGCGCCTGCTGGAGCGCTGGTCCGGCTTTGTCCAAGATGGCCAGCGGATTGCGCGGGTCGTCGCCGGGCCGGCTGCGGGCCAGGCGGCGCAGGGCGAAGCGGGCGAAATCCGCGGCCTTCACGGCGTCGCTGGCCTGGCCCGCCGCGAACTGCCTGATGCGGCCCGACCCGCAAGTCAGGACGTACAGGTCGCCGTCCACGTCGACGAGTTCGATGAGCTGGGCGGGGCCGAGCTCGTCGAGCAGGTCGGCCGGGCTGAATGAGGCGCGGGTCCATGGCTCGTTGCCCCGGGCTCGCAGCGCGCAGGCGCGCACTTCGGTCTCCAGCCGCTGTTGTTCTCGGGGCAAGGACGCGCTCGGCTTGCCCTGGCTCCGCGCCTCCTCCAGTTGCCTGGTCACGCTGCGCAGCGCGGCCAGGCTGGCGTTGAATTCCGCGTCGGCCGACGGCCGCACGGGGGGAACCGCCAGCGCGGTCGCCCGCCAGCGCTCGCTCCAGGTCAGCAGGAGCCGTGGGCGGCAGGCCCGCGCGGCATGCCGCTGGGCGAGCGCGGCCAGTTCGGCGCCGTGCACGGTGGCCTGGGCCTGAAGCTCCGAGGCGCCCAGGGTCAGCCGGTGCTCGTCCAGAACGTCGAGCCCTCGGCTGCAGGCGGCCAGCATCCGGCCCGGGCGGTCCGCAGCCTCGGCTCGCAGGGCCTCGGCGAGCCAGCCGGTGGCCCGCGAGAGCGCCGGACCACGCCGGCGGGCCCGGGCCGCCGCGACCAGATGACGGTCGGCGGCGGGTCCACGGCCGAGTTCCAGGGCCACCCGCCCGGCCAGCAGGTGCGCCTGGGCCGCGTCGCTTGCGCCAAGGTCATCCAGCCGGGCGGCCGCCCGGTTCGCCTCGCGCAGGAGCGCGGCGGACACCGGGCCGACTTTGTAGCGGGCCTCGATGAGCACGCGCGCCGCATGGGCCCGCCGCCAGGCGCTGTGCTGTGACCCGTACATGCGGTAGGCAGCCTGCGCCCAGTCCAGGGCGGCGTGGGGCCGGGCCGCGGCCAAAGCACAGTTGGCCGCGGTCAGCAGCATTTCCGCCTTCTCGGTGAAGGGGCCGTGGATCTCCTCTATTTCCCCCAGCGCGACCTCGGCCTCGGCCAGGGCATCGCCGGCCAGCCCGGCGGCCAGCAGTACGACGCACCGTTTGACGCGCAGCGTTATGACCGGTACCTTCAGCCGCCGGTAGCTGGGGGTTGCCGCATCGAGGTAGGCGAGCGCCGCCGGGAGGTCCCCCGACGCAAAGGCGGTCAGCGCGCGATTCTCCATCGGATCGAGCGCTTCCAGGTCCTGCCCGATCTCGGAGTACAGTCGGGCCGCGGAAACGTAATCGGCGTCAGCCCGGCTGGTCGACCCCAACCTCAGGTAAGCGCTCGCGCGGGTGTTGAGCGCGCGGGCCGTCCAGAGCAGGTCGCCCGCCTTCCGCAGCACGACCACCGCGTGCCGTGCGTCTTCCAGGGCCGCCGGGAACCGGCCCAGGCGGAAGTACACGATCGCGCGGCGGTGCAGCACCCGCGCGGCCAGGACACCGCTGGACCGGCTCACGGCCGTCTCGAAGGCGGCCAGCCCGGCCGTCGTCCGGCCCGCGAAGACGAGCGCCACGCCCAGGCTGGCGAGGACCTCGGTTTCCCGCTCGACCGAGCCGGTGCGGCGGGCCTGGCGCAGCGCCTGGCGCAGCTCACGGACCCCGGCCTCGACGTCGCCGAAGTCACGCAGCACGATCCCCGCGGCCTGATGGGCCACTGAAGCGTCATGCGGTCCAGGGCGTTCCGCGAGCACGGCATGCGCGCGGGTCAGCGCCTCCCACGGCCGGGACAGCGTCAGCGGAAGCAAGCTGTCCACATCGCGCGGACCTGATGCGGCCGCGCGTCCACCCCCGGCCACAAACCGATTTTAGGTGCCCGGATTCACCTGGTCCAGGTATTAAACCGTCGCGGTGGCCGCTCCGTACAGGTATCTGAGCCGGCGAGGTTGGCGAACCTGCGGGCCGGCTACCGGTACCCGCGGTTAGATCGGGTAGATGATCAATTTCGGGAGGGCACAGTGGCAGAACGGGCTTTCTGGTACAGCGAACTGGAGCCTAGGGCCAGCCAAGAGGCCGCCATCATCGACGAGGCGTTCAGCAGGCGCGGAATCGACATCGACGGCGCTGCCGACCTAGCCGAGGATGACCGCGACGTGCATCCGGATGGCATTGCCTTCATGTACGCCAAGGATCACATCCTCACCCGGGAGCAGTATCTCGGCGGGGAAGGCGTGATGCCGGGACCCCGGCCTCCTCAGGGCTCCGGCAAGCAAAGAGGCGTGCTGGACGTACTGCACGACAGTCATCTTGCGGAAATTGAAGTCCGGCGAGTAGTCCAGGACGTCGTGCTCATCTGCCTGAACCCGCAGCGTCATAAGCACCCTCGTGACCTCGGCGACGACACGCCCGAGGGTGACGACGCATCCGCTGGCCGCGGGACTGGCGAGGGCGACGGCGGGGACGCTGACGGTGCGAAGAGCAACGTGCTCGAACTGCTCGCCGAGATCGACGCCGAACTGGGCGTGGGAGCCGCGACGCCCGATCACGTGCTGACCGCCGCGCAAACGTTGCGTCCCTGCTCGGCCACCGAGCCGGTGCCGCCTTTTCCATGGGCAGGACCCGACCCCGCGGTCTGCCGGGACGGTGGCGCGAAGGTGCGGATCTTCGTGGCTGACACCGGGCTGGTCAAGGATGCGGCGACGACCTTCCCGTGGCTGGCCGGCGTCCGGGGCCGTGACGACCCGCGGGAGCTTCCGGACGGCACGATCGAGCCCTACGGAGGACACGGGACATTCGTCGCAGGTGTCCTGCGGTCGATGGCGCCGGAGGCGCAGGTCTATGTCGCGGATATCTTCCGCACCGCGGGCAGTGCGCTGGAATCGGAGTTCGTGCGCAGGCTGAACCGGGCGTTCCGCTTCGGTTTCGAGATCCTCCACCTGACGGCTGCCTGCATGACCAGGCACAACATTCCGCTGCTGTCCCTGGAAGCCTGGCTGGAACGGCTTCGGGCGTACCAGGGCGTGGTCTGCGTCGCTCCGGCCGGAAACTTCTACACCCGGCGGCCGTCCTGGCCCGGCGCCTTCTCGGACGTGCTCTCCGTAGGGGCGCTCGCCGCCGACCGGCGCCACCGTGCCGACTTCAGCGACTACGGCAGCTGGGTCGACGTTTACGCACCGGGCGAGAATCTCATCAACGCCTACGGCAGCGGTAGGTACACTTACCAGTTCGAGCCCGATGCCCCGAACGTGGCGACCTTCTCCGGCCTGGCGCAATGGAGCGGGACTTCCTTCTCGGCCCCGATCGTGACCGGGATGATCGCGGCCCGGATGGTCCGGTGCGGCGAGAGCGCCCGGGAAGCAGCCGATGCGCTGCTGGCCGAGGCCCGGGCACATACGATTCCCGGCGTGGGTCCCGTTCTGCTCCCCCGCTGTGAGGGTGACGACGGGTGCTGCGGACACGGCGGCTGCGGATGTGACCGCGGCTGCGGCTGTGGTGACGGCTGCGGGTCCGATCGCGGCGGGTGCGGCGCCGGGTGCGGCGGCGGCCATGGGAGGCACGGGCGCACGCTCCGCTGAGCCGGTTACCAGGGGGTGGGTGCCCGGATCGCTGATGCCCTTACCCGGGGCGGACCTCGATCCGCTGGGCCCGCGCCTGGAGGATGAGCCGCTGGATCGTGTAGGTGACCGCGAAGTACAGGGTCAGCGACGCGGTGCCCAGGCCAGCCTGGGCGCCTTTACCCTCGACGAGGTAGTCGTAGCCCAGGTGCGCGGCCAGCGAGGCGATCCACAGCAGGGCGGTGATCCAGGTTCCCTGGCGGAGGGCCTGGCCGGAGTCGATCCAGATGTGCACGGTCACCGCGCGGATCGCGGCGGTGCCACGGCCAGGGCCAGGCTGCCCGCGAGCGCCGCGAAGATCGTGCCGGTGTGATGGATGTGCTGATTTTGCTTCAGGAACTGGGTGAGTTCGATCACGCCGATGATGGCCAGGATCAGCGGCAGCCGCATGTTGGCGCGGACGGGCCGGACTTGCATCTGCCGGACCAGGATGAGGGCGAGGACCGCCAGGCCGATCAGGAGATTTACGGTAGCGGCTGCTGTCACGGCCTCAACGTTAGCCAGCAGGGCCCGGGGCGCCCAAGTGCTAATAGTCCAGGCCCGTCGGTGATGTCCATTCCGGGGTTTCACGTGACAGATGTCATGGAATTCGGGTCGGATGCGTGTGGGCAGGACCTTCAGTATCTGCGGGCTCGGCTTTGGTCTCTGCGGGCGCGGCTTTCACGGCGGGCTAGCTAGGACACTCGCCTGCCCGTCGTATCGTATTCGAATGTTAGTTGGTATAGATACTTGTATCTTGAATTCATATTGACTAGAATTTTGACTAATGGGGATTTGCCGGTATCGAGATCGAGCCGGAGGGGTGAATGTCAGCATCGTCGGATCACGGGCTTTCTGGGCGGGACGAGAACCTGTCCGGCGTGCCCGCGGGACCGAGTGACCACCCCTGGCTCGGGTCTCCCGACTGGCGGCTGGTGCCGCAGAGCCCGGACTGGGACGAGGCCTACCTGGCCGCGACGGCCTACGATGAGTACCCCGGCGACCCGGACGAGTATGAGGACCCGGACCACGCCCCGCCGCCCGGCCTGGATGACACCGAGCTCGAGGCGCTGATCGCCGAGGCCCGCCGGGTCACCGCGGAGCAGGCGCGGGCGGCTGAGGCCGCGGCCCGGTCCGGTCACACCGCCGCGCTGGCTGCGGTCGGCGCGGTAGTGGCCGGGCGTCGGGGCCCGGGGATGCCCGGCTCCGCGGAGACCTTTCCCGGCGAGTACGCCAGCCCGGCCGCGGGGTTCGCGACCGGCAAGCCGCTAGATACCGCGCTCGGCTGCGCGGCGCTGGGCTCGTTCACGGAGGACGCGGCCGAAGACGATGACCGGTATGCCGGGGCTTCCGATGATGAGCTGGCCGGGGTGATCTGCGCGTGGGAGCGGGTCGAGTCCTATGCCAGTGCCCGCAAGCATGCCGCGGTGGCGGAGTTGATCCGGCGGCGTCCAGCTCCCGGGTCTGCCTTGGCGGGCCCGGCGCAGATGCCGGACGGGTGGCATGAGTTCACCGGCCGGGAGCTGGGCGCGGTGCTGGGCGTGGCGGCCGGGGATGCCGAGGAAGTCCTGGACCTGGCCTGGATGCTGGAGGTAAAGCTGCCCGGCACCAAAGAGGCGTTCCGGGCCGGGATCGTGACCCGGGACAAAGCCGCGATCATCGCGGCGGCCACCGGCCTGCTGGACCCGGCTGAAGCCCGGGCGGCCGAGACGATGGTGGTGGACCGGGCCGGGTCGCTGACCCCGGCCCAGCTGCGCGCCGCGATCCGGCGGGCGGTGATGGAGGTCACCCCGGAGAAGGCCCGGCAGCGCCGGGAGCATATGGCCAAGCGGACCCGGGTGGAGCGGTGGGCCGAGGATTCGGGGAATGCCGGGCTGGCCGGGCGGGAACTGCCGCCGGCCGAGGTGCTGGCCGCGGACCAGCGGGTGACGGCGTGGGCGAAACAGCTGCGCAGGGCGGGCTTGGAGGGCGGGATGGATGCGCTGCGGGCCCGGGCCTACCTGGACCTCCTGCTCGGCACCGACTCCCGCCCCCCGGCCAGCGGCCTAGACGGCGCACTCGGCCAGGGCGCCGACCGCCGCGGCGGCCCGGAGAGAGGCGCGGGTCCGGAAGGCGGCGGCGACGAGCCGGGCCCGCACGAGCCGCCGACCCCGGTCCCGGCACCGGGCGGGCCGCTGTCCGGCGTGATCCCGCCAGGATTCGCCGGCCGGGTCACCCTGACCATCCCCGCCGTCACCCTGCTGGATCGGGCCGGCCGACCCGGGGAACTGGCCGGGATCGGGCCCATCGACCCGGACCTGGCCCGTGACCTGGCCGCGGCCGCGGCCCGCGACCCGCGCTCGACCTGGTGTGCGACCGTCACCGACGGCCAGGGGCACGCCATCGGGCATGGCTGCGCCCGGCCCGTACCGGCCAGCGGCCGTGGCCAACGGCACAAACCGGACACGCCGGGCGGGCCCGACCCGCCCGGCGGGCCATCGTTCACCTTCTCCCCCGCCGACCGTCCTGGTCCGCCGGGAGGATACGGGACGTGGCGGTTCTGCACCGGGATCCCCGGGCAGCGGGACCTGCTGATCCAGATCGAGCCGCTGCCCGGCGGGGATTGTGATCACCGGCACCAAGCCCGGGGCCATGATCCGGGGGTCATGCTGCGTCACCTGGCCCAGGTCCGGCACGCCACGTGTACCGGACCCGGCTGCCGCAGACCGGCGTCGGGCTGCGATTTCGAGCACAACATCCCCTACGAGGCCGGCGGCCGGACCTGCCTGTGCAACGGCCATCCAAAGTGCCGCCGTGACCACCGGGTCAAACAGGATCCGCGCTGGACGGTCGAGCAACTGCCCACCGGGGAGGTCCGCTGGACCACGCCGTCCAGGCGGCAGTACACCACCGAGCCCACCCGGTACCCCATCTAAAGGCGAATGCGCAGCACGCGGTCCGGGAGGTCAAAGTGCTGGCCGGGAACGTCATCGCCTTCGGGCGCGGCGGCCAGCTCAAGCCGTACCGGTACGCCGACCTCGGGTCAGTCAATCACTTCGTCGCGTGCTGGACGGCGGCGGTGAGGGCGGGGACGGGTAGCCAGCCGTCGTGGGACCAGATGATCTTGCCGGACGCGGAGACCAGGGCCAGCCAGGGCTGGTCCTGCACGCCGTAGCCGTCCGCGACCCGGCCGGTGGTGTCGAGCGCGACCGGGTAGCTCAGCGACGTGCCGAGGCTGCCCAGGTAGGCGCGGACGGCCTGGGCCGAGGGCTCGACCACCGTCTCGTCCACCGCGACTAGCGGGGGCAGGCCGTCCTTCCGGGCCGTCGCGGCGTAGGCATTGCCGTCGATGAGCTCCGATTTCAGGTTTGAGACCTCGGACAGCCAGGTGGCGAAGAACATCACCAGGCGCGGCGCCCCGGGGCCCAGCACGACCTTGGTGCCTGACGTGGCCGAGGACAGGGCGACGTGATCCGAGGGGCCCTGCGCGGTGATCGACGCCAGCGACTCCTGGCTGGCCACGCGCGGATGACCGGATAGCAGGCTGGATAGTTCATCGGCGAGCACTTCCGCGGACTGGGCGACGCTGGAGTAGGCCATCTGGGTCAGGTAGAGCTTCTGCTCCCGGCCCTGCTGATCGATCACGAACAGCGCGGGGGTGTGATCGATCTGCCCCTTCTCGATCTGCACGGCGATGTGGTAGGCGCTCCATACCGCCTTGAGCTGGGCCACCGATCCGGTCAGGAAGTCCCACTGGTTGACCATGCCGTGCGCACGGGAGTAGGCCAGCACATCCGCGACGCTAGTGGCGGTCGGGTTCGCGTCGACGCCGAGCAGTTGCACCTGATCGCCCGCGGCGCCGAGCATCTGCTTGGCCTGCAGCATGCTCTGCGTGGTCAGCGGGCAGACCGTCGTGCATTCGGAATCCTCGAAGCCCAGCATGACGACCTTGCCGCGGAACTGGCTGAGCGACATCGGCTGGCCAAACTGGTTCACCAGCTTGATATCTGGAGCCGGCTGCCGGCCGAGCGAGCTGCCGAGGTCGAGGTTCGGGTTCATCTCCGCGGCGCTGGAGGCCGGGTTGGCCTGCATGCCCCCCGACGACATGCCGGTCGACGAGCCGGAGCTGGCGCTGGCACCGCATCCGGCCAGTGCCGTCAGCACGCTCAGCATGACCGCGGCGGCCAGCGCGCCGCGCGGGCGGAATGTCTTCATCGCGAAGCCAGCCTACTGCTCTCTACTACGGGTCATCGTAGAGGTATCGATTCCTGCGGGCCGGGGTCACTGGGTTCGTCTCCGACGATGACCGCGCCGCCGTGGCCCCAGGCGACGTAGCGGTAGGTCAGGTTGATCAGGGTCGACACCCGGTTACGCCCGCCGAGCAGGTAGAACAGGTGCAGGGCCAGCCAGGACAGCCAGGCAAGCGTGCCGCGCAGCCGCGGCCCCTGGG
The DNA here is from genome assembly GCA_963722055.1 of uncultured Actinomycetes bacterium. Taxonomy (GTDB): domain Bacteria; phylum Actinomycetota; class Actinomycetes; order Streptosporangiales; family Streptosporangiaceae; genus Palsa-504. Next base: position 204,368 of record CAVRLA010000014.1, read on the forward strand.
CCAGCTGGACCACGGCGGACCTGCGTCCGATGGTGGCCATCATGCCCTTGTCGTGGTAGGTGAACGGCCCGGTCTCCTCCTGCCGCTGCAGCCGGACGATCTGCGCGCCGGCGTGCCGCCCCATCTGCAGGGCGGGCTGGGCCAGCTGCGGCGCGGGGTGGTCGGGATTGACCGCGATGTCGCCCACGGCGAAGATCCGGTCCTGCCCCTGCACCCGCAGGTCGGGTCCGACCACGATGCGGCCGCCCTGGCCCTGGGGCAGGCCCCAGCCTTGGACGGCGTCGGCCACGCCGATCCCGGCCGCCCAGACGGTGAGGTCGCTCGGCAGGTGCTCGCCGTCGGCCAGCAGCACCTGCTGGCCGGTGATCTCGGCGATGCGCGTGTTCAGCCTGATGTCCACGCCGCGCTTGTCCAGCTGCGCCCGGGCGTACTCACGCAGCTTGGGGTGGAACGCGCCGAGCAGCGAGGGCGCCATCTCGATCAGCCGGACGTGGATCCGGGCCGGATCGACGTCCGGGAAGGTCGCGGCGAGGACGGTGCCGCTCAGCTCGGCGAGCGTGCCGGCCAGCTCCACGCCGGTGGCCCCGCCGCCGGCCACGGTGATGTGGAGATCGCCGCTGTCCACGCTCAGTCGCTCGAAGGCCCTCAGGAGGTGATCGCGCAGCGCGATGGCATCGGTGCGGGTGTACAGGGCGAAGGTGTGCTCGGCCGCTCCCTTGATGCCGTGGTAGGCGGCCGACACGCCGGTGGCGATGAGGAGGTAGTCGTAGCCGAGCTCCAGGCCGTTGGTGAGCTTGATCCGGCGCGAGGCCGGGTCGATCGTGGCCAGCTCGCCATGCCGGAAGTTCGCCCCGTACCGCCCCGCGAAGCCGCCCGCCGGATAGGCGACGTCGCCGGGGTTCAGCCCGGACGTGGCCACCTGATAGAGCAGCGGCTGGAACGTGCTGTATAGGTGACCGTCGACCAAGGTCACCCGCAGGCCCGCGCGGGTGAGCCGCGAGATGGCGGACATCCCGGCAAATCCCGCGCCGCAGATGACCACGTGGGGTGCGTTCGGGTCAGCCTGATGTCTGGCGATCGTCCTCACCTTCCGAACCCGGCGTCCCCCACCACGTTAGTCAAAGGTTCAGCGCGACCAGTTCGGGATCCAGGCACCCCTGGCCGGGCGCGGACGAGGCAGACGGGCTGACGTCCGGGCCCGGCGTACCGCTCGCCGGCGTGGTTTGGGCCGGCGACGGCGATGAACTGGCCGTCTGCGCCGCACTCGAGGCGGGCGTGCCGCTCGGCGTCGTCGACGGGGCCAGCGAGGCCGACGGGTTCAGCGAGGCCGACGTGGTCGGCGAGGCCGGCGGGTTCGGCGCCAGCTGCGTGCACGCCGCGATGACCACCAGGTCACTGGCCGGGTCGGCGCTGCCGCCAATGTCGCTGAGGTCGACGAAGTAGTGCGGCCAGCCCAGCCCGGCGGCGGCCAGCGTGACGCGCTGCGCGCCGATGTTGTAGCCCCAGGCGTCTCCGTTCGGGCCTTGGTCCAGCCCGAGCGCCACGCCGTCCCGCACGGCGTACAGGCCCGCCGACCCGGTGACCGCCGACCCGGACGCCGTCGCGGTGACGTGGCCGGTGCGCGGGTTCACCGCGATGAGGTTGGCTTCCCGGGTCAGGTAGATCCGCTGTTTCCGCGGGTCGGTACCCTCGGGCACCGCCCCGCCGAGGGACCACAGCCAGGTTCCGGTCGTGCCGTCGTACGCGGTCACCCCGCCCGCGGTGGAGAACAGCACCACGCCGGCGAACGCGGCGCTGAACGTGCCGGTGAAGGAGAGCCCCTCGAGCGGCCGGACCAGGATCTGCGCGCCGGTCGCGAGGTTGATCTGGCGCAGCGCGGTGACCGGCGCCGATCCCAGGAACCCGCCGACCGATTCGGCCATGTAGAGCTTCCCGCCGTCGGTCCGCCACGCCTGCGGGACCGGGCCGGTGGCCAGCCGCCAGCGGACGCGCCCGGTGGCGTTGTCGTAGCTCGTCACCGCGGTAGGGCCGACGATGACGGTGTACCGTGAGCTGCCCGCGACCGCCCCGCCGAACAGGGCCGCCGGGTAGCGGCCGGACAGGACGCCCGTCGAGCCGGAGATCACCACCTCGGTACGCTCCTGGTGCCCGCCACCGGGGTAGGAGACGCCCGCGGTGACCTCACCGGGCCAGGTGCGCACGGACACGATGGCCGCGCCCGCCGGGAAGCCGGTCAGCGTCTGGTCCCACAGCGGCGCGCCCGTCTTGGCCGAGTATCCGGACACGGTCAGCCCGACGCCCACCGCCGCGACGCCGTAGCCGACCGACACGTAGGCCAGGCCGGACGTCGGCACGGTACCCGTCAGCCCCGGAATCACCTGCCAGGATCCGGGCAGCGGCCGGGTCCACTTGATCATGCTCGGCACGGACCCGGCCCGGCACCCCGACCGGCACGCCGCGGCGGGCACCACGCTGACCGAACCGAGCGACGGGTAAGGCAGCAGGGCCACGCCGAGCAGGACCGCGGCCAGCACCCAGCGGCGCAGCCGCGGGGACGCACCCGCCGTGCCCACGCGGATGCGGCCGACGACGGTGTGCATCCTCGGCCGCATCGTGCGGCGGCGGATCCGGTCGCCCACGCGGCGCATGGCCCGGCGGCGGCGCGCTCGCCTGAGGACCTGGCGCCCCGACTGCTGCCTCACGACACCACCGTAGGAGAAACCAGCCCCGCACGAGACCGCCTTCCGGCCTGCCTCCTGGCCACCGCCTGCCTTACCGATAACGTTGGACCCGTCCGTGTTCACCGGAGCAAGTCCACCTCGATGAGGAGGTCAGCCATGTCCGACCGCCCGCCGCTGCCCTATGACCACATGCCCGAGGTGCCCTCGTTCGACGTGCGCAGCGATGACGTCGCCCACGGGGAGATGATGGGCGAGAACCACGTCTTCGACGACTGGGGCATGACCGGCGGAAACATCTCCCCGTCGCTATCGTGGTCCGGATTCCCCGCCGAGACCAAGAGCTTCGCGGTGACCTGCTTCGACCCGGACGCGCCGACCGGCTCCGGTTTCTGGCACTGGATCGTGCTCGACATCCCGGCGTCGGTGACCGAACTGGAGACGAACGCGGCCGGTACCGACGGCTCGGGCCTGCCCGAAGGAGCGTTCCACGTCCGCAACGACTACGGCGCCAAGGATTTCGGCGGCGCGGCGCCGCCGAAAGGGGACCCGCCGCACCGCTACGTGTTCGCGGTGCACGCCCTCGACGTAGAGTCCCTGGGCGTCAACGACGAGATATCGCCCGCCGTGGCCGGCTTCAACCTGCGCTTCCACACCATCGGCCGGGCCGTGCTCATTCCCGTCTACGGCTACTGATCAGGCGGAACGCTCACCGCAGCGGCTCAGGTCGTAGCCGGGCAGGCTGGCCAGCTGGGCGAGCAGCCAGGGTGAGGTAATCACCCTCAGCAGCCCCTGGACCTCGCGGGACGCGGCGTGCTTGGCCGGCAGGACCAGGTCGAACCGTTCCTCGGCGAGCGGGATGCAGTTGAGCCCGTAGGCCAGCGCGGCCGGCTCGCTCGACACGCCAACGTCGGCGAGACGACCCGCGACCGCCGCCGCGACCTGGAGGTGCCCGGCGACCTGGCTGTCGTAGCCGGGCAGGTCGGCCGGGTTCAGGTCGAGACGGCTGAGCTCGCGGTCGAGCAGCCTGCGGGCCTGCGCGCCCGGCTCGCGGTTCGCCAGCCGCAGCCCTTGCCGGGCCGCGTCGTCCAGCCCGGTGATCTGGGTGCCGGGACGGATCACCAGGCCCTCGCGCCAGGAGGTGAACCCCACCACCTCGGCGCCGTCCGGTAGCTCAGCCTCGTCGCTGGACTGGTGCACGCCCGCGACGTGGATCAGCCCGGCCGCGGCCAGCCGCAGGGCCTCGCCGTTCCCGCACGGCCACCAGGCGAATCCCACCGGCGGGTCGAGCAGGGCCAGCGGCGTCTCGAGCAGCGGCAGCGCCGGATCGCAGCCCGCCACGACGAGCGTGGGCCGCGGCGGTGCGATGGGCCGGACCGCGACCAGGTCCCCGTGGAGCTCCTGGCCGACCACCAGGCCGCCGGCCTGCCGAAGCCGGCCCGGGCTAGCGTGTCCGCACTCAGCGGCAGCGCCACGAACGTGTCGCCGACCGTCGCGAGCGCGACCCGCGTACCCTCACCGACCGGGGCCACCGGCTGCGCCAGCACGGGATCGGCGGGATCGCCCGGACCGAACAGTTCCTCGACGGTCAGGCCGAGCGCGCGGGACAGCGCCAGCGCCACCCGTAGCGAGGGATCCGAGTGGCCGGACTCGACGGCCGATACGGCCTGTCTGGTCACGGCGCCCATGCCGGCGAGTTGCTGCTGGGACAGGCCGCGGGCCTGCCGGGCCAGCCGCAGCCGCGTGCCCGCGGCCCAGGAAGGTTCTGTCACACTCCACAGCCTATGATCCCGGGCATGAAGACGCAGATCATCAAGGTACGTACCGGCGGGCGCGAGGCGATCCGGGATATCACCAGCGAATGCGCCGACTTCGCGAAGACGGCGGCGGCGGGAGGCGACGGCCTGCTGCACGCGTTCGTGCCGCACGCTACCGCGGGCCTGGTGCTGATGGAACTGGGCGCGAGCAGTGATGATGACCTGCTGGCCACCCTGGCGGAACTGCTGCCCGCCGACGACCGCTGGCGACACGCGCACGGGTCCCGCGGGCACGGCAGGTCGCACGTGATGCCCGCCTTCATCCCGCCGTATGCCACCATCCCGGTGATTGGCGGGCGGCTCGCACTGGGCACCTGGCAGTCCGTAGCCCTGGTGGACCTCAACGTCGACAACCCGAACCGCCAGGTCCGGCTGTCGTTCCTGGGTTGATGCGAGTCCTGGTCGAGGGCTCCGGTGGGGCCGCAGGCTGGCCGCAGCCCGGCTGCCGGTGCGCCTCGTGCGTGCGGAAGAAACTGGACGGAAACATACGACTACGGTCGACCATCCTAATTGACGACGTGGTGAGGCTGGGGGTCGGCGACAACGTGGTCAGGTCGGGGGTCGGAGAGCCGGGGGACGCCGCCGGGGGCGGGGTCCGGGCAGGCGCCGGACGCGACGACGCGCAGGAGCACCGGGTACGGGAGCTGGCGGATGCGCGGAACCCGGGGAACGTCGGGGGGTGGGAGGTCACGGGGCCGGACGGGGGGCGGTTGCTGTATCCGGCGCGGCCGGGGGCGGTGCCGGAGCCGGCGGAGGGGGCGGCCGCGTACGACATCGCGTTCCTCGACCTAGCTGGGGGAACCGGCACAGCTCGGGCTGCTCCGGGCCCGGGGGCTGATCACCGCGGACACGGTCACGGTGGTGGCGTTCGCGGACCACCGGGTGTCTGCCGAGGGAGAGCTGCGGCGGCGCTGCGGGTTCTGGCGGGCGGAGCTGGCCGGGGACGGGGAGGCGGTGACCACGGCCCGTTCAATAGAAAAAGGGTTCACGACGGAGCGGAGGCCATGGCGGGTCCTGGTGCTGGGCGGGGCGCGGTCGGGCAAGTCTGAGCGGGCCGAGTTGCGGCTGGCGGGAGAGCCGGATGTGACCTACGTGGCGACGGGGCCAGCAGGGACGACGCGGTCAGGGGAAACGGCGGAGCCAGGTGGGCCGACGGGGCCGACGGGACGGCGGGGCGGCGGGAACGGCGGGAACGGCGGGAACGGCGGGAACGACCGCGGATCTGGAGTGGGCGGTGCGGGTGGCGGCGCACCGGGCGCGGCGGCCGACCTGGTGGCGGACGGCGGAGACTACGGACCTGGCCGGGGTGCTGGCCGGGGCGCGGGGCGCGCTGCTGATCGACGGGATCGGCACCTGGTTGGCGGCGGCCATGGACGAGTGCGGCGCCTGGGACGGGTCGGCAGACTCGGCCGCGCGGCTGGCGGCCAGGATCGCCGGGCTGGTCGGCGCGTGGCGGCAGACCCGGGCTTACGTCGTGGCGGTCAGCGACGAGACCGGGCTCGGTGTGGTGCCCGCGACGCCGGCCGGACGGCGGTTCCGCGACGAGCTGGGGCGGCTCAACCAGATACTGGCGGCCGAGTCCGAGGAAGCCGAACTGGTCGTGGCCGGCCGGATCGTGCCGCTGGCGGCCAGCTGAGCTACCGCCGATCTGGCCGCATGTGATCACCGGGGGACGATAACAGTCCGGTGACAATCCGGCGCTCACCGCGTGTTCAGCGCCGGTCGGGCGGTGATGTCTGCTGCTCGCTGGTCAGGGACCGCTGCCGGCAGCTACCGTAGGAAGTCCTGCGGCCGAGGTCTTACGGATTCGGACGGGTCCGTGCGGGGTCGGGCCGGGTTGGACAGCGCGCACGGTCCAGCCTGGGCCAGCAGAGCGATGAGGTGATGACCAGTATGGCGCGCGTGGTAGTCATTGGCGACCTGATGACGGACACGGTGGCCCACGCCAGGCTGGCGCTGGCCCGGGGCAGCGACACCCCCGCCGCGGTGACCATGCACGGCGGCGGCTCCGGGGCCAACATCGCGGCCTGGATGGCGGCCGACGGCGGGGACGTGGCCTTCGTGGGCCGGCGGGGCGCGGACATCGCCGGGCGGAACCGCGACATGGAACTGATGGGCTACGGGGTGGACGCCCGGCTGGTGATGGACCCGGAGCGGCCCACCGGCACCTGCGTGGTAATGGTCACGCACAAGGGCGAGCGGACCATGCTGTCGGACCCGGGCGCGAACGCGGCGCTGTCCCCCGACGACCTGCCGCACGACCTGTTCATTCCCGGCGCCCACGTGCACGTGTCCGGGTACACGCTGCTGTCCGACGGATCGCGGTCCGCGGGGCTGGCCGCGATCGAGTACTCGCGGCGGGCTAGCATGACGGCCTCGGTCGACGCCGCGTCGGCCGCGCCGCTGGAACGGGCCGGGGCCGAGCCGTTCCTGGAACTGTCCTCCGGCGCCAGGCTGCTGTTCGTCAACGCCGCCCAGGCCCAGGTCCTGACCGGCCGGGATGACCCCGAACAGGCCGCGCGCGTGCTCACCGCCTGGTACCCGCACGTCGTGGTCAAGCTCGGCCCGGACGGGGCGCTGTTCTACGCCAACGGCCGGCCGCCGGTGCGGGTGTCCGCGCCGCCCGTCGACCGGGTGGTGGACGGGACCGGCGCGGGCGACGCGTTCATCGCGGGCTTCATCCCGCCCTGGCTGGACAAGAAGCCGCCGGGTGAGGCGCTGACCAGCGGCTGCCGGCTGGCCGCGCACGCGCTGAACCTGATCGGCGCACGGCCCGTGCTGTGAGCTTCCTGGCGGAGTTGTTCTCCCTCGACGGCCGGGTGGCCGTAGTGACCGGCGGGAGTTCGGGCATCGGCGCGGAGATGGCCCGCGCGCTGGGCCGGGCCGGGGCCCGGGTGGTGCTGGTGGCGCGGGACAAAGACAGGTTGCAGGCGGCCGCCGAAGGGCTCCGGGCGGAGGGCGCCGGAGCGGCCTGGGTCAGCGCGGACCTGGCCGACCGGACCGAGGTCGCGCGGGCCGCGGATGAAGCGGAGGCGGCGTTCGGGGCGCCGGACATCCTGGTCAACTGCGCGGGGGTCAACGTGCGGCCGCCGCTGGGCTCGCTCAGCGTCGAGGACTGGGACCTGACCATGGCGGTCAACCTGACCACGCCGTTCCTGCTGGGCCAGCGGTTCGGGCCGGTGATGGCGGCGCGGGGCTTCGGGCGGATCATCAACGTGACCTCGCAGCAGGCCCAGCGGGCGTTCGCGAACAGCGGCGGGTACGGGGCGTCCAAGGGCGGCCTGGCCGCGCTGACCCGGTCCCAGTCCGAGGCCTGGGCCGGCTCCGGGGTGTGCTGCAACTCGGTATGTCCGGGCTTCGTGCCCACCCGGCTCAACGCGCACATCGCCGCCGACCCGGAGTTGATGGCGACCCTGGCCGCGCGGACCATGGTGGGGCGCAACGGCCAGGCCGCGGACTTCGCCGGGGTGACCGTGTTCCTGGCCTCGCGGGCCAGCGACTACGTGACCGGGCAGACGCTGTACGTGGACGGCGGCTTCTCGGCCACGTAAACGCGGCGTTGGCCCGTTACGGTCGCCGGACACGGCAGAATGTTCGGTATGGCAGCACGACGAGGCGGTACTACCGCGCCCCCCGAAGATTTCGAAGAAAATATCGTCGACATCGATGTCGCCGAGGAGATGCGCGCCAGCTACCTCGAGTACGCGTACAGCACCATTTACCAGCGCGCGCTCCCCGACGCGCGGGACGGCCTCAAGCCGGTGCAGCGCCGGATCCTGTACCAGATGAACGAGATGGGGCTGCGCCCGGACCGATCGCACGTGAAGTGCGCGCGGGTCGTCGGCGAGGTCATGGGCCGCCTGCATCCGCACGGCGACTCGGCCATCTACGACGCGCTGGCCCGGATGGCCCAGCCGTGGGCCATGCGACTGCCGCTGGTCGACGGGCACGGGAACTTCGGCTCGACGGGCGGCGACGACGCGCCCGCGGCGATGCGGTACACCGAGGCCCGGCTGACCGCGGCCGCCATGGAGATGGTCGCCGCCATCGACGAGGACACGGTCGACTTCATCCCGAACTACGACGGCAGCGAGACCCAGCCCGACGTGCTGCCCGCGGGCCTGCCCAACCTGCTGGTCAACGGTGCGTCCGGCATCGCGGTCGGCATGGCCACGAATATGGCGCCGCATAACCTCGGCGAGGTGATCGCGGCCGTCCGGTACCTGCTGCGCAACCCGTCCGCGTCCCTGGACGCGTTGATGCGGTACGTGCCGGGCCCGGACCTGCCGACCGGCGGGCGCATCGTGGGCCTGGAGGGCATCCGGGAGGCGTACGAGACCGGCCGGGGCATCTTCCGAACCCGGGCTACCGCGGTGGTGGAGCAGCTTACGCCGCGGCGCGCCGGCATCGTGGTCACCGAACTCCCCTATACCGTCGGCCCGGAAAAGGTCATGGCCCGGATCAAGGACCTGGTCCAGGCCAAGAAACTCAACGGCATCGCCGACCTGAAGGACCTGACCGACCGGACCCGCGGGCTGCGGCTGGTGATCGAGGTGCGCAGCGGCTTCAACCCGGACGCCGTGCTAGCCGAGCTGTACCGGCTGACGCCGATGGAGGAGACGTTCGGCATCAACAACGTGGCCCTGGTCGACGGCCAGCCCCGGGTGCTGGGCCTGCGCGAACTGCTGGAGATCTACGTCGCGCACCGCCTGGACGTGACGCGGCGGCGGACCGAGTACCGGCGCCGCAAGCGGGCCGAGCGGCTGCACCTGGTCGAGGGCCTGGTCATCGCACTGCTCAACATCGACGAAGTGATCCAGGTCATCCGGTCTTCTGACGATGCCGCGGCCGCCCGGGAACGGCTGATGACGATCTTCGAGCTGTCGGAGATCCAGGCCCAGTACATCCTGGACACGCCGCTGCGCCGGCTGACCCGGTACGACCGGCTCGAGCTGGAGCGGGAGCAGGACGCGGCGCGGGCCGAGATCGCCTCGCTGACCGCCCTGCTGGATTCGGATGACCTGTTGCGCGAGCTGGTCAGCGACGAGCTGGCCGAGGCGGCCAAGAAGTTCGCCACGCCGCGGCGCACGGTCCTGCTGGAGGGCTCTGCCGAGGCGGCCGTGGCCGCGGCGGTCCCGCTGGAGGTCGCCGACGACCCGTGCGTGGTCCTGATGTCGGCCACCGGCCTGGTGGCCCGGGTGGCCGTCAGGGATACGGATATTTATGCCGAACGGACCGTGGTTCCCCCGGTCGGCGACCTGGCCCGCGCCTCCCACGACACGCTCGCCGCGGCGGTCCGGACCACAGCCCGGGGCATCATCGGGGTGGTGACCTCGGCCGGGCGGCTGGTCAAGGTGAACGTGCTGGAGTTGCCCGCGCTGCCGCCCGGCGCGGGCGCGGCCTCGCTGGCCGGCGGCACGGCGGTGGGCGAGTTCGCCGCGCTGGAACGAGGCGAGACGGTGGCCGGGCTGTGCCCGGTGGACGGCAACGGCGGCGGCCTGGCCCTGGGCACCGCCGGGGGCGTGGTCAAGCGGGTGCTGCCGGAGTATCCGCAGAACCGGGACGAGTTCGAGCTGATCGCGCTGCGGCCCGGGGACCGGGTGGTGGGCGCGGTCCAGCTGTCCGGGGAGTCGGATGAGCTGGTGTTCATCACCTCGGACGCGCAGCTGCTGCACTTCCCGGCGTCCTCGGTACGGCCGCAGGGCCGGGCCGCGGGCGGCATGGCCGGCGTGCGGTTGTCTTCCGGCGCCTCCGTGGTCTGGTTCGGCGCGGTGGACGCGGCCGCGGCTTCCGGGTCCCCGGTTTTGGGGTCGGGGCCGCCGGGGACGTACTCCCCCGCCGTGGTGATCACCGTGGCGGGCCGGGCCGGGGCGCTGCCCGGCACGGCGGCCGGCAGCGTCAAGGTCACCCCGCTGCACGAGTTTCCGGCAAAGGGCCGGGGCGCCGGCGGGGTGCGCTGCCACCGGTTCCTCAAGGGCGAGGACGTGCTGGTCATGGCCTGGGCAGGGCCTGCTCCCGCGGTGGGCGCGACCGATTCGGGCAGCCCGGTCATCCTGCCGGACCCGGTGGGCAAGCGGGACGGGTCGGGCATCGCGCTGCGCCGTCAGCTGACCGTGATCGGCGGAGCGGCCCAAGTTCCGTAATCACGCCGGGCGGCGCGGGCATGGCGTGGGTCATCCCGCCAGGGTGAGGCGCGCCGGCTGACGGCGGGCCATGGTGGAGCCGGGGACAGGCCTGGTGGAGCGGCCGGGCCGGCTGAACTCAGGCGTCGATGCGACCGGGGTCCAGCTCGGCCGCGCCAGCCACGATGAAGTCCCGGCGCGGGGCCACGTCGGTCCCCATCAGCAGGCTGAACATCTGGGTGGCCGCGGCGGCGTCCTCGATCCTGATCCGGCGCAGGGTGCGGTGCCGGGGATCCATGGTTGTCTCGGCCAGCTGCCCCGCGTCCATCTCGCCCAGGCCCTTGTACCGCTGCACCGGCTCCTTCCACCGCTGCCCGCGGCGCTCCAGCTCCAGCAGCGTCCGGTTCAGCTCGGCATCGGAGTACGTGTACCGGTACTTGTCCTGGCCCTTGCGGACGTTGGTCAGCTCGACGCGGTGCAGCGGCGGGACCGCGGAGAAGACCCGGCCCGCGTCCAGCATCGGCCGCAAGTAGCGGTGGAACAGCGTCAGCAGCAGGGTGCGGATGTGGGCGCCGTCTACGTCAGCGTCCGCCATCAGGATCACCCGCTGGTACCGGGCCGAGTCCAGGTCGAACGTGCTGCCCGAGCCCGCCCCGATGACCTGGATGATCGCCGCGCACTCGGCGTTCTTGAGCATGTCCGCGAGCGAGGCCTTCTGCACGTTGAGGATCTTGCCGCGGATCGGCAGCAGGGCCTGAAACTCCGAGTCACGGGCCACCTTGGCCGTGCCGAGCGCGGAGTCGCCCTCCACGATGAACAGCTCGCTCCGGTCGTCGGCCGAACGGCAGTCGACCAGCTTGGCCGGCAGCGACGAGCTGGCCAGCGCCGACTTGCGCCGCTGGTTGTCACGGTGCTCGCGGGCGGCGATGCGCGCCTGCGCCGCGGCGATCACCTTCTCCAGCAGCGCACGGGCCTGCTGCTTGGCGCCGCGCGGGGGCGTCTCCAGGTAGGACCGCAGCTGCGTGCCCACCACCTGGGCCACGATCCGGGACGCGGCCGGGGTGCCGAGCACCTCCTTGGTCTGCCCCTCGAACTGCGGCTCGGGCAGCCGGACGGAGACCACCGCGACCAGGCCCTCGAGCACGTCTTCCTTGATCACGTCGCCGTTCTTGTTCAGCCGGACCGCACGGAGCTGCTCGTTCACGGTCTTGACCAGGGCCCGCTCGAAGCCGGCCACGTGGGTGCCGCCGTGCGGGGTGGCGATGACGTTCACGAACGAGCGGACCACCGTGTCGTAGCCGCTCCCCCACTGGACCGCCACGTCGACCTGCAGCTCTCGCTCGACCTCGGTGGGCGTCATGTGCCCGCGGTCGTCGAGCACGGGGATCGTCTCGGTGAAGTTGCCCAACCCGGTCAGCCGGATCACGTCGGTAACCGGCTCGCCGGTGGTCAGGTGCGCGCAGAACTCGCTGATGCCCCCGTCGAAGCGGAACTGGGCCTGGTCTGGCTCCTGGTCCTCCGGGCCTTCCCCGTAGATGCTGATGGTCAGCCCGGGGACCAGGTAGGCGGTCTGGCGGGCACGCTCGGCCAGGGCCTCGAAGCTGAACCGGGCGTCGCGCAGGAAGACCTGCCGGTCCGGCCAGAACCTGATCCGGGTGCCGGTGGCCTTCCGCGTCACGCGGCCGAGCGGCCGCAGGCCCGCCTTGCGGGTGAAGTCGGCGTCCGGGCCGGGTCCGGCGAACTCGCCGGTGACGCCGCGGCGGAAGCTGGCCGCCCAGGTCCGGCCGTCCCGGTCCACCTCGACGTCGAGCCGGGCGGCCAGTGCGTTGACCACGGAGGCGCCCACGCCGTGCAGCCCGCCGGAGGCGGTGTACGAGCCGCCGCCGAACTTGCCGCCCGCGTGCAGCCTGGTCATGACGAGCTCCACGCCGGACAGCTTGGTCTTGCGCTCGATGTCGACCGGGATGCCCCGGCCGTTGTCTCTGACCTCGGCGGAACCGTCCGCGTGCAGGATCACGTCGATCCGCGTGCAGTATCCGGCCAGCGCCTCGTCCACCCCGTTGTCGAAGATCTCCCACAGGCAGTGCTGCAGGCCGCGGCCATCGGTGGACCCGACGTACATGCCGGGGCGCTTGCGCACCGCGTCCAGGCCCTCCAGCACCGACAGGTGCCGGGCGGTGTAAGAGCCGTCACCGGTGGCGTCCATGGGCAGCCGGGCGGCGGTGGCGGTAGTCAGGGCGGTCACGGCCGGGCCGATCTCCTTCCGGGAAGCGGCCCCTCTGCGGGCCTCATCGAACAGAGTAGCGTTACCTGCCGGGTGCGCGGGGCATGCCACGCGGCCGGCCGGCGGAAAATCCCGACCGGCCGCCGGCGAATGCTTCACGGCGCCGCAATCCGGGTACATCTAATGGAGCGACACACGGTGCCTGTGTGCCGCCGGGTTATGCGCCCCGGCGGGGCACAGGCACCGCGCGTCAGCGCAGTACAAGTGAACACGAAGCGTCCGGGCGCGGTTTCGCTTGTGGCGTACACCACTCGGAGTAGGGAACGCCGGGACCCGGGTATGTGTTGCACTGAGCGGTAAGGCGTAAGACCCGCGTGAGAGCCAAGGAGGCGACGGTGACAGGAGCAATAGCCCCGACGAGGCCGCTGACCGCCTTGGACGTCTGCGATCGCTGCGGCGCCCAAGCGTATGTTCGCGTTTTGCTTGCCAGTGGCGGAGAGCTGCTCTTCTGCGCGCACCACGGCCGCAAGCACGCCGAGGCGCTGGCCAAGGTGGCGGTCGACATCCAGGACGAGAGCAACCGGCTATCCGAGCCGACGCCGCAGTAGGGCGCGAAGAGCCAGGCCGGCGACGAGGTTTCGTAGGTCGGCCATCGGCGGGAGGCGCCGACGCCAGTAGTGACCTGGCGTCGGCTTTTTTGTGCCCGCCGGATGACGCGGCAGCGGGTCGATGGCCGCGGTACTAGAGCAGTAGCCCGGGTCCGGCACGATAACCAGGAACCCGCCGCGGCACCGCCGCCGGGGCGAGCAGCACCCTGATCCCGGAGAGCGGGACGTGCCAACTCTGCCCCCGCCTGTCCCGGCTGTCGGCTGGCCATCGAAGCCACTACGACCTAATGAGTGCCCGTCCGGGCTGTAGAAGTGCCCGTTACCCCGGCCCCTGGCCACGGTCATTCTTGACACTCATCTATCAAAGTGATATCACTTTGATAGATGAATAACCGGTCAGCTCCGAGTAGAGGGGACAAGGCAATGTCGGCACAACTTACCTTCGAGCGAGGTCTCGCCACGACGGCCGGGCCGACCGCGCCGGTCCGCCACGGATGGCTCCAGCGGGCCTGGCTGCGGATCCTCCGGGCCGTTCGGGAGATGAACTACGCGAACCGGCGGCTGGCCGAGGTCCAGGCACCGTGGACCGTTGACTCCCAGTGGCACCGGCGGTAACCATCATGGCCATGGAGTCGTTCACGGGGAAGCTCGCGGTGGTGACCGGCGGCGGGTCGGGCATGGGCCGCGAGCTGACCCGTCAGCTAGCCGCGCAGGGCTGCTCGGTAGCGGCCTGCGATCTCAACCCGGACACCATGGCCGAGACCGTGGCCCTGGCGCAGGCGGAGGCCCCGCCCGGCGTCCGGATCACCGGCCATGCGTGTGACGTGGCCGAAGAGGCCCAGGTGCTGCGGTTCCGCGACGACCTGCTCGCCGAGCACGCCAGCGATCACGTCGACCTGGTATTCAGCAACGCCGGGGCGGGCGGCGGCAGCAGCTTCGTCAACGATTCGCGCGAGGTATGGGAGCGCATCGTCGCCATTGACTGGTGGGGCGTGTACTACTGCGCCCGGGCGTTCCTGCCGCTGCTGATCGCCAGCGGCGACGGGGTGCTGGTCAACACCAGCAGCGTGAACGGATTGTGGGCGTCGCTGGGTCCGGGCGTGCCGCAGACCGCGTACAGCACGGCCAAGTTCGCGGTGCGCGGGTTCACCGAGGCGCTGATCGAGGACCTGCGGTCGAATGCGCCGCAGGTCCGGGTCGCGCTGGTGCTGCCGGGGCATGTGGGCACCAACATCGTCAGGAACAGCTTCATGGCCCAGGGCCTGCCCGCTCCGGAGCACATGAGCGACGCCCAGGCGGAGGAGATGGTCCCGCCGGGCGTGCGGGAGGCGCTGGCCCAGGCCGGCACGATGCCCGCGGAGCCGACCGGCGAGGACCTGCGCCGGTTCCTGGTACAGGTTAGCGCCGACTTCCGGGACAAGGCCCCGGTCAGCGCGGCCCAGGCGGCGACCATCATCCTGGACGGGGTCCGGGCGGGGACCTGGCGGATCTTGATCGGCCAGGACGCCACGATGATCGACGAACGGGTCCGGGCCAAGCCCGACGCCGCCTACGACTACGCCGAGCTGTTCGCCGGGCTGATCCCGGACAGCGGCGACCAGGCCAGCTGAGCGCCCGGATCCCGCCCTCCCGCGAACTGTGCCGCCACTCACCCGGCCCGACGGTTTGCTGCCTGCACTATGTGCTTGCTGAGCGCCGCACAGCAGCACCACATGTGGCATCCCGATCCCGGAGAGGGACCGCGCCAACTCTGCCCACGCCCAGCCCGGCCGCCGGTTGATCATCGAAGCGACGGTGAACCTGTGATATGCCCGTCTCAGTGGTGGCGGTGCCGCGCGGTGCCGGGAAAGGAGACCTCCATGATCGAGGGCGGCCTCATCGCGGAGAGCCTCCGCGTCGACACGAACCTGGAGAACCTGACGCTGACCGTCCGCAAGATCAGCAGGTTCCGGCCCGGGGATACCACAGCCGGCCAGGCGGACATCTGGACCCTGCTGGAGTTCGAAGCAGACGAAGCCGGGGCAGACGAGCTCGCCCGGACTTTCGCCGCTGTTCTTGACGACCAGCCCGGCTGGTACCTGAACTTCCAGTCCTCTGCGACCAGCTTCGTCGTATTCCCGGGCCGGATCTTCCGCTATCTGCGGGGCGACAAAGCTGGACGGGCCGACGCCGAGGCTTACGGCCGCCAGCTCGCGATCCCCGAGTCGCAGCTGGACTGGACTGTGTGAGGCGCCGTGCGCGAAGAACGGATCATCGCAGCGCGTTCTGCGCTCGTCCCGCACAATCCGGCGATATTTCCCACCCACTGACCGCACAGCGGCACCGTACGTGGCATCCCGACCCCGGAGAGGGAGCACCAGCAACTCTGCCCGCGCCGGGCCTGTCCGGCGGCTGGTCATCGAGACTGCGGCGGACGTGTGATCTTTCCGGTCTTGCCTCGCCCGCCCCGTTGATCCCGCACGAAATGAGGCCGAAGTTGCAGCAGTGACGGAAGCAGCCTGCAAGCGAGTGTTCCCCGAGGGCTCGCGGCACCCCGATCCTGGAGAGCGGATCACACCAACTCTGCCAATGGCGGGCATGATCGGCGTCTGACCGTCACCGCTACCGTATGTCTGTGACTTCTGGTCGGGCGCCGCTACGGAGTAGCCTCGCGATCCCCGTCCGTCCCGCCCGTCCCAAGAATTCGCTTTAGATTTCGTCGTGAATGCGGTTCGTGCCATGTGAACGTGACGTTCTATCGGAAAGAGCCATCAGAACGCCACGTTCACCGGTTGACCGGGCCGCAGGTGACGATAGGGGCGGGGTTTGACCGGGTGGTGTGGCCTCAGTCCAGGTAGTCGCGCAGGACCTGGGAGCGGGAGGGATGCCGGAGCTTGGACATGGTCTTGGATTCGATCTGGCGGATGCGCTCGCGGGTGACGCCGTAGACCTTGCCGATCTCGTCCAGCGTCTTGGGCTGGCCGTCGGTCAGGCCGAACCGCATCGAGACCACCCCGGCCTCACGCTCGGACAGCGTGTCCAGGACCGAGTGCAGCTGCTCCTGCAACAGCGTGAAGCTGACCGCCTCGCCGGGCTGGATCGCCTCGGAATCCTCGATCAGGTCGCCGAACTCGCTGTCACCGTCCTCGCCCAGCGGGGTATGCAGCGAGATCGGCTCCCGGCCGTACTTCTGCACCTCGATGACCTTCTCCGGGGTCATGTCCAGCTCGACCGCCAGCTCCTCCGGGGTCGGCTCGCGGCCCAGGTCCTGCAGCATCTGGCGCTGCACCCGGGCCAGCTTGTTGATGACCTCGACCATGTGCACCGGGATCCGGATGGTCCGGGCCTGGTCGGCCATCGCCCGGGTGATCGCCTGCCGGATCCACCAGGTGGCATACGTGGAGAACTTGTAGCCCTTGGTGTAGTCGAACTTCTCCACCGCGCGGATCAGGCCCAGGTTGCCCTCCTGGATCAGGTCCAGGAACAACATGCCACGGCCGGTATACCGCTTGGCCAGCGACACCACCAGCCGCAGGTTCGCCTCCAGCAGGTGGTTCTTGGCCCGGGTACCGTCCTCGGCGATCCACTCCAGGTCGATCCGCGCGTCGGTGTTCAGGTGCCGGCCGCCCTCGGCCAGCTTCTCCTCGGCGAACAGGCCCGCCTCGATCCGCTTGGCCAGCTCGACCTCTTGCTCGGCGTTCAGCAGCGGCACCTTGCCGATCTGCTTCAGGTAGTCCTTGACCGGGTCCGCGGTCGCGCCCGCCACGGCCACCTGCGCGGCCGGGAGGTCATCGTCGTCGTCGCCGAAGACCAGGATCTCCTCGTCCTCGCCACTGTCCGGGGTGATCTTGACCACGAGCGCCCCGGCCGCCTCGGGTCCCTCGGCCTCGGCGTCCGCCTCGGTGTCAGTATCCGGGGCGACTCCAGGCTCGGGCCCTTCGAGCGCGTCGATGCTGTCCGCGTCGTCACCCAGCTCATCACCGGCCAGATCGTCGGCGACCGAGACCACGTCGGCCAGGTCGGGCTCGTCCAGATTACCCTCGGCCAGCGCGGCCTGGATGTCCACGTCGTCCGCGTCGAGGTCGCCGAACTCCTCGTCGTCCTCGAGATCCCCGGCGTCCAGATTTCGAGCGGCTAGAGCTCGAGCGTCCAGATCAGCGTCGTCCAGACCGGGCGCGTCCTCGAGACCCGCCGCGGCTAGGCTCTCGGGGGCGGCGTCCGCGTCGGCGTGCTCCTCGGGACCGTGCTTGCCGGTGTCCCAGGATCCAGGACCGGATGGCCGAACCGGCACCACAGCCGTCTCATCCTCGACGGCGCTGGGCTGCTGACCAGACGTCCTGGGGCGCTTCCGCGCTGCGGAGTTAGCAGCGCTCACGACCACGGTCACCCCTTCCATGGCTGGCTACTAGATGCCACTCGGACTGGTTTAACCCGCCTGTCTCCCACCTCATCACCATAGGCGGCGGCCGGGAGTGACTTGTACGCCTCGGCCCCGGCGCCGGTCACTACGGCCCTCCTGATGGCCGGTGCATGACCAGGACGGTGACGTCATCATCCTGCTCATGACCGGCGAGCATGTGGTCAACGAGGTAGCGGAGCAGCCGTTCGGGCTGCCTGAGCAGTTCGGAATCGGCGCGGGCGGCCACCGCGGCCAGTTCCTCCAGGCCCGCGTCCAGACCGCGATTCCGGTTCTCGACCAGCCCGTCGGAATAGAACACGGTCGTGCTGCCCGGCCGCATGCTGAACGCGTGTTGCTTGCGCGGGCTGGCCCAGCCCAGCGGCGTGCCCGCCTCCACCTGGTCGAAGCGCGGCGCGCTGCCCGCCTCGAGCACCAGGGCGGGCAGGTGGCCCGCGTTGCCGAGCAGGCCCTCGCCGGTCACCGGGTCGATGACCAGGTAGGCCACGGTGGTGACCTGCTCTTCCTCCTCGGTGGCGCTGAACAGCCGGTCCAGCCCGCCGAGCACGGCGGCCGGGCGCCCGTCGGTCAGGGCCAGCGCGCGCAGCGCGTTGCGCACCCGGCCCATCCCCGCGGCGGCGGTCAGCCCCTTGCCCATGACGTCGCCGACCGCGACCGCCAGCCGCTGGTCGGCCAGCCGGAAGGCGTCGTACCAGTCGCCACCGATCTCCATGTTCCGCGTGACGGGCAGGTACTTGGCCGTCAGGATCAGGCCGGGGACACTGGGCAGCCGGTCGGGGAGCAGGCTGCGCTGCAGCGTCTCGGCCGTGGTGTGCTCGCGCTCGTACAGCCCGGCCCGCTCCACGGCCAGCGAGCACTGGCCGGCCAGCGCCTCCAGGAAGACCCGCTCCTCCTCGATGATCTTGCGCGGCCGGCCGAACGAGAACCGCAGCGCGCCCAGCGGCGCGCCGGACGTGATCAGCGGCAGGCCCACCCAGGACCGCTCGTCGGACGTGGCGACCACGGTGGCGGGATCGATCTCCAGCTCGCCCTCGAACTGCCGGCGCAGGTCCTCTGGGTCCTCCACCAGCACTGGCCGCCGCGTGGCGATCGCCTTGGTCATCACGCTCGGGGACTGCAGGCTCAGCGGCCCGCCCGCGGCGTCGGGCGCGCTGGGCAGCCCGTCACGGTTGACCACCTTGAGCCGGGTGCCGTCGGAATCGAGCAGCGCGACGGCCGAACGCAGCGCGCCGATCGCGGTCCGGCCGACCTCGGTGATGACTTCGACGACCTGCTCGACAGTGAGCGCCTCGGCCAGCATCGAGGTGGCCTGCTGCAGCCGCGCGGTGCGCAGCGCCGCGGCGGACAGCTGCTCGGTCAGCCGGCCGCGCATCTCCTCGGCCTCACGCTGGCTGGTGACGTCGGTACTGGCGCCGACCCACTCGACGATCTTGCCGTCCCGTTCGATCGGCACCGCCCGCACGTCGTAATGCCGGTACGAGCCCGACTTGGTACGGATCCGGTACCGGTCGTCGAACACCTTCCCGGTCCGGACGCACTCGCGCCAGTCGCGCTCGACCCGCTCCCGGTCTTCGGGATGGATCGAGTCCAGCCAGCCGTGGCCGATGTAGTCCTCCGCCGACTGCCCGGTGATCCAGCGCCATTCGGGCGAGTCTTCCTTCATCGCGCCGTCGGGCCCGGCCACCCAGACCACCTGGGCGCCGGCCTGGACCAGCGAACGGTAGCGCTCCTCGCTGCGCCGGATCTCCTCCTCGGCGGCGGGCCCAGCCTCGGGCGACAGCACGAGGCCCACGCCGGCAATCTCCCCGGCCGGGTCGCGCACCCCGAACCAGGACGCGGTGTGACCCTGGGGATAGCCGGACTCGGTGATCGGCAGGCCGTCGGCCAGCACCTTGCGGAGCGCGGCTTCGGCCCGGGCCGCCAATTCCTCCGGCCAGACCTCGGAGGGGAGCTTGTCCTCGTGGTCGGCTTCGGGCTTCCCGACGATCTGGCCCAGGGCAACATTCACCCGGCGGAAGCGCAGGTCAGGCCCGAGAAACCCCAGCCCGACGGGCGCCTGGTGGAACAGGCTGTCCTCCAGGGCGGAGCCAGACGTATCTCGTTGCCTAGGCACAGACGTCTCCGTGCTCACAGTGGACACCTACGTACCGCGCCGGGGGCTGCCATGAGCGGCTCCTTCCCCGGGACATCGTTCCCGCTGCCAACCAATTAAGCGTGCCACAGTCAGGCAATTGGTGCGGCCAGGAAAGCGGATTCGCGGACAGCGAACGGCGGTCTACCATGCACGTCAAGCGCGTCCGCGTGTCGCGTGCCGTTTAGGAGGCGGAATTACAGCGGGCATGACACCGTAGCATAGCGTCCGCATGTCCAGATCTGAGAGGCTATCAGGGTGAGCCCGCAGCGCCGTGCCAGCCAGACCCCTGGCGGTCCCGACCCCGGCGGGTCAGGTGGCGGCCCGCGGGGCACGGACGTCCCGCCGCCCAACGCCCTGTTCGCCGAGATGCTGCGGGCGGCCCGCGAGCTGCTGGCCGTACGCAGCCCGCTGGACGCGGAGCTCATGGTCAGCGAGCTGCTCGGCACCTGGTGGGCGCAGAGCTGGCCACGCGGGGACGACCCCGCGGGCGGCAGCCCCCGCCGGGGCAGCACCCGGGCCAGCCGCCGGCGCGCGGTCTCGGTCGAGCAGCTGGTCGGCGAGGGTCTGGTCGACTACGCGGCCGGCCAGCGCAGCCCGGCGGCGCTGGCCCTGCTGTCCGGCATCGCCTGCCTCGGCACCCCGCGGCAGGCAGCCAAGGCCGAACGCGCGGCCCTGGACCTGATCGAGAACGGCGTGCCGTGCCCCGGCTGGGCCGAGCACGTGGGCGCGGTGCGGCCGGCCGAGTGCTACATCAACCCCGACGTCCTCGGCGACCAGGACGAGGTCGTCTGCGTGTTCAGCTACGACGGGGAAGAGCCGCACGCGCTGGTCACCGTGGTGGACTACAACGCCGACGGGATGATCCGGGACGGCTGGGTGACCTCGCGGGTCGACAAGCTGCTCGACCACTGCCGCGAGGCCAGCGCCCAGCGTGGAGCCGAGGGCCGCTATGCGTTCCGGCAGGTGGACGCGGGGCACGCGCGGCACCTGCTGGAGACCGCGCTGGACGTGACCGACGGGGCGACGGACCCGTCGGTCAGCGAGTCCTTCGCCTCCTACCACGCGTTCATCCGGGCCCGGATCAGGGCCCTGCCGCCCTATCACGGCCGCACGATCTCGGGGGCGACCGGGCCGCGGCGACAGGCGTGGAGCCGGGACCGCCGGGCCATGCTCGCCGCCGAGTTCCTGGCCTCCGACGAGGCCGAGGACCTGTCCGACCGCGGTTCGGCCTCGCACTGCGCCGACCGGATCATCGACTACGGCTGCGACCGGGACTTCGGCCGGCCGCTGCGGATGAGCCCGTCCAAGGTGGAGACGTTCCTGCTCAGCTGGCTGCCGCGCAAGGTCATGCTGTCGCTCGCGGAGCAGGACGCGATGCCGCACGTCCTGGCGGCCTGGGTGCGGTGGGCCTGCCGGCGGCGCGGACTGGCCGATCCGGTGGTGGCCGAGACCCTGGAGGCCGTGTTCAACGCCATGGGCATGTTCGCCGAGGCGTACCGTGATCCGGCGGAGTTCGGCCTGGACTACGCGCTGGTCCGGCGGCTGCTGCCGGACGGCGACCTAGAGGCCCTGCCACGGCGCGCGTTCGCCTTCCCGGTGCTCGAGGGCAGGCACTCCGGCACCGACCTGAGCAGCCTGGATCCCGCCGACCCGCGGGATCGCCGGGCCCTGCTGGCCGCCGACCACGCCACCCCGGCGACCGGCGGGGTGGGCCGGCACATCGAGCGGCACCTGGTGCTGGCCGACCGGCTGTGGCGCGACGACCCGCCCGAGCTGTGGGAGGCAGCCCAGCGCCTGCTCGACGCCGGCCAGGACCGGCACCTGGTGCTGCACGCGCTGATGGCCGTGCTCGACCACACCAGCGGGGACGAGACCGCGCTCGTCGCCGTGCTGCGCGAACTAGACGCCGACGAGCCTTAACGGCCTCCGAAGGGAGTGCCACGATGATCAAGGAACTGGCTGATCTGCCTCCGGGAGTGATCGGGTTCGAGGTGAGCGGTACGGTGCACACCGGTGACTACCGCGACGTCGTCCTCCCCGCGGTGCAGCGCGCCGCGGCGGCGGGCGAGGTCAGGTTCGTGATCGTGATCCCGGAGTTCCGCGGGATGACCGGCGGGGCCGTGTGGCAGGACGTCACGGTGGGTATCGAGCACTACCGCGCGTGGAAGCGCATCGCCGTGGTCACCGACATCGACTGGATCCGCCACGGGACCGAGCTATTCGGCTGGATGACCCCCGGTGAGGTCAAGGTCTTCCCGCTCGCGCAGCAGGGTGAGGCCATCGCCTGGGCCGCTGGTACTGGTGGCCCGAGGAGTGATACCACGGACCGTTCAGGTTAAAAAGGCGCCGTAACCGCCGCCGCCCGGGGTCTCGATGACGAAGACGTCGCCCGCCTCGACCTGGACCGAGTCACAGCCGCGCATGGGCGTGACCGTACCGTCAGGGTGCTCGATCCAGTGCCGGCCGAGGGCGCCCGGGTGCCCGCCCGCCATCCCGAACGCGGCGACACGGCGGTGGCCGGTCAGGGTGGTGACGGTCATGGGCTGGCGGAAGCGGAGCCGCCGGATGCCGCCGTTGCCGCCGTGCCAGCGGCCCGCGCCGCCGCTGCCGGGCCGGATCCGGTAGGACTCGAGCAGCACCGGGTAGCGCCACTCGAGCACCTCCGGGTCGGTGAGCCGGGAGTTGGTCATCTTGGTCTGCACGACGTCGGTGCCGTCGAAGCCGTCGCCCGCGCCGGAGCCGCTGGCCACCGTCTCGTAATACTGGTAGCGACCGTTCCCGAACGTCACGTTGTTCATCGTCCCGGATCCCTCGGCCATCACCCCCAGCGCCGCGTACAGCGCGCCGGTGACCACCTGGGAGGTCTCCACGTTGCCCGCGGCCACGGCGGCCGGATACCGCGGCGACAGCATGGTCCCGGGCGGGATGATCACGTTGAGCGGCTGCAGGCAGCCCGAGTTGAGCGGGATGTCGTCGTCGACCAGGGTCCGGAACACGTACAGCACGGCCGCCATGGCCACGCTGGACGGCGCGTTGAAGTTGTCGCTGAGCTGGCCGGACGTGCCGGTAAAGTCGATCTCGGCGGTGCGGTCGTCTCGGTTGACCGTGACCGTGACCGTGACTTTCGCGCCGTTGTCCAGCTCGTATTCGTAGTGGCCGTCGTGCAGGGCGGTGATGACGCGCCGGACCGACTCGGCCGCGTTCTCCTGGACGTGGCCCATGTAGGCCCGTACGACATCCAGGCCGAAGTGCTCGACCATAGCGCGGAGCTCCTCGATGCCCTTCTCGTTGGCGGCGATCTGGGCGCGCAGGTCGGCCAGGTTGGTGGCCGGGGCGCGGGAGGGGTACTCGGCGGTCTCCAGCAGCCTGATCGTCTCGGCCTCGCGGAGCCTGGCGTCCTGGACCAGCAGCCAGTTGTCGATCAGCACCCCCTCCTCCTCGACGCGGGTGCTGGCGCTGGGCATCGATCCGGGCGAGATGCCGCCGATCTCGGCGTGGTGGCCGCGCGAGGCCACGTAGAACCAGATCTCGTCGCTGGCGCCCGGGGTGGTGCCCGCCTCGGACCGACCCGATGTCCCATTGGGGCGGTTATAACCGACCCGATGTCCCATTGGGGCGGTTGGCTCGGACTCCTGCGGAGGGTGCGATGCGCGGGGGGCGAAGACGGGTGTGACGACGGTGATGTCCGGGAGGTGGGTGCCGCCGTGGTACGGGTCGTTGAGGACGTACACGTCGCCGCGGCGGATGTGCGGGTTGCGCTTGATCACCATCTTGATGGACTCGCCCATCGAGCCGAGGTGGACCGGCATGTGCGGGGCGTTGGCGATCAGGCCGCCCCCGGCGTCGAAGACCGCGCAGGAGAAGTCGAGCCGCTCCTTGATGTTGACCGAGTGCGCGGTGGCCTGCAGGCGCACGCCCATCTGCTCGGCGACCGACATGAACAGGTTGTTGAAGATCTCCAGCATCACCGGGTCGGCGCCGGTCCCGACGTCGGCCCGGTCGGGCCGCGGGGAGGTGCGCTCCAGCATCAGGTCACCGCGGTCGGTCACGACGGCCTGCCAGCCGGGCTCGACCACAGTGGTAGCGAGATCCTCCGCGATGATGGCCGGGCCGTCCACCACGTGACCGGGCGGCAGGCCGGCCCGCAGGAACAGGTCCACCTCGGCCCAGGCCCCGGCGGTGAACATCCGGACGTGCGCCGGCCCGGCCTCCCCGCGGGGGGTTCCGGGGGGTCGTCCCCCCGGGCCGTGCCCTCTCGGGGGGGTCTGGGGGGGTCGTCCCCCCGGGCCGTGCCCTCTCGGGGGGGTCTGGGGGGGTCGTCCCCCCGGGCCGTGCCCTCTCGGGGGGGTCTGGGGGGGTCGTCCCCCCGGGCCTGCACTGCCGTGGACGGAACGGTCCGTGGTGTCAGCGGCCAGGTTTTCCTGGGCGCCGGTGACTTCGACAGAAACGGCCTCGGCGATGATCGCCTTGTCGGGGGTCAGGAAGGAGAACCGGCGGGCGTACTCGGCCTCGAACGCGCCGGTCATCTGGGCCAGGGAGCCGGCCGGGACGATGACCGCGGTGTCGGTGCCGTCGTAGCGCAGGTGCACGCGGTGCGCGGCGCTGATCTGGCCGCCGGCACCCCCTCGGCCTCGACCTCCGCGCGGGCGTCCTGGTCGAGCGGCTGGAGGAGCCGCGGCAGCGCGGCGACCAGGCCGGCGTCCAGCGGGGCCTCGACGGCCTGCTCGCGCATGGCGACGATGTCGGCGAGCCCGATCCCGTAGGCAGAAAGCACCCCGGCCAGGGGATGGATCAGCACCGTCGACATGCCCAGCGCGTCGGCTACGGCGCAGGCGTGCTGGCCGCCCGCGCCGCCGAACACGTTCAGGACGTACTCGGTCACGTCGTAGCCGCGCTGCACCGAAATCTTCTTGATCGCGTTGGCCATGTTGGCCACGGCGATCTCGACGAAGCCGACCGCGACCTGCTCGGGCCCGCGGCGGTCGCCGGTCGCCCCGGTGATCTGGCGGGCGAGCGCCTCGAACTGCACGGCGGTAGCCTCGGCGTCCAGCGGCTGGTCGCCACCGGGGCCGAAAACGCGCGGGAAATGGGCGGGCTGGATGCGGCCGAGCAGGACGTTGGCGTCGGTCAGCGTGAGCGGGCCGCCGTTGCGGTAGCAGGCGGGCCCGGGGTCGGCCCCCGCGGAGTCCGGGCCGACCCGGTACCGGCTGCCGTCGAAGTGCAGCACCGAGCCGCCGCCCGCGGCCACGGTGTGGATGGACAGCATGGGGGCCCGCATCCGGACCCCGGCGACCTGCGTCTCGTACTCGCGCTCGAAGTTCCCCGCGTAGTGCGACACGTCGGTCGACGTGCCGCCCATGTCGAACCCGATCACCTTGGTGAAGCCGGCGTTCTGTGCGGTTCGCGCCATACCGACGATGCCGCCGGCCGGGCCGGACAGGATCGAGTCCTTGCCGCGGAAGCCGGCCGCGTCGGTCAGGCCGCCGTTGGACTGCATGAACAGGAGCCTGACGTGCTTGAGCTCGGCCGCCACCTCGGCTACGTATCTTTGCAGAATCGGAGACAGGTAGGCGTCCACCACCGTGGTGTCGCCCCGGGAGACCAGCTTCATCAGCGGGCTGGTGCGGTGCGACTCCGAGACCTGGGTGAAGCCTGCCGCACGGGCCAGGTCGCCGATCCTTCGTTCGTGATCGGGGTACCGGTAGCCGTGCATGCAGACGACGGCCACGGACCGGAAGCCGTCGTGGTGGGCGTTCGTGAGGGCCTGCCCGATCGCGTCCTCGTCTAGGGGCGTGAGCACCTCGCCGCTGGCCGTGATCCGCTCGCTGGCCTCGATTACCCGGTCGTACAGCACCTCGGGCAGCAGGATCCGGCGGTCGAAGATCCGCGGCCGGTTCTGGTAGGCGATGCGCAGGGCGTCGGCGAAACCCTGGGTGATGACCAGGACGGTGGGTTCGCCCGTGCGCTCGAGCAGGGCGTTGGTGGCCACCGTGGTACCGAGCCGGACCTGCCTGATGCGGTCGGCGGGGATGTCCTGGCCGGGTCTCAGCTCGAGCAGTTGCCTGATGCCGGCCACCGCGGCGTCCCGGTAGGCGCGGGGATTATCGGAGAGCAGCTTGTGCGCGATCAGGCGCCCGTCCGGGCGCCGGGCGACGATGTCGGTGAACGTGCCGCCCCGGTCGATCCAGAATTCCCACTGTCCGTCCACCGGACGAGCGTAGCCAGCCCTGGTCAGGGACCGGAATAGGGGTCCAGATCGCGGTAGGCGGTCTGCATGTCGGCGCCGGTCACCGTGGTCAGGTCTTCGGCGGTGGCCTGCTCGCCCAGGCGGACCACGCGGACGTCCCGGCTGGCGCAGGCCCGCTCGAACAGGGACCGGGCGAACCGGCCGTTGCCGAGCTCGTCGATCCGGCCCGCCGCGCAGGCACGCTCAAAGATCTCACCCAGCACCTCGGTGGCCTGCGCGTCGAACACGTCGCCGGCCTGTTCGGCCAGCAGCACGGCAATGCGGACCAGGTCGTCGGGCTGGTAGCTGGGGAAGGTGACCCGGGTACTGAACCGCGAGGCCAGGCCGGGGTTGCTGCGCACGAACCGGTCCATGTCGTCCGGGTAGCCGGCCAGCACGACGACCAGCCGGTCGCGGTCGTCCTCAGCCCGCTTGAGCAGGGTCTGGACCGCCTCGGCGCCGAACGCGTCGCCGCCGGAGTAGCCGTCGTTGTGCAGCGAGTACGCCTCGTCGATGAACAGCACGCCGCCCATGGCCGAGTCGATGAGCCGGTTGGTCTTGATCGCGGTCGAGCCCAGGTGCTCGCCCACCAGGTCGGCCCGGTGCGCCTCGACCACCTCGGGCCGCACCAGCAGCCCGTAGGCCGCGAAGATGCGGCTGAGGATCCGCGCCACCGTGGTCTTGCCCGTGCCCGGCGGCCCGGTGAACACGAAGTGCCGGGCCGGCGGCTGGCTGAGCAGCCCGCGGGTGTCCCGCAGCCGGGCCACGCGAAGCTGGGCGGCGATGGCCCGGACCTGCTGCTTGACCGGTTCCAGGCCGACCAGCTCGTTGAGCTCGGCGATCGCGCTCTCCACCGTGGGCGTTTCCTCATAACCGCGCAGGCGTGAGGTCAGCTCGGCGTAGGCTTCCTCGAGATCACCGCCGCGGATCGTGATCAGGTCCTCCGGCGAGGGGTCGCCGGAGGCTCGCATCACCCGCACGTCGCGGGCCTGGCCCGCCTTCTCCAGCAGGCTGCGGACGAACCGGCCGTTGCCGAGCTCGTCGGCGATCCGGCGGCGGGCCACCTCCTCGAACCTGCGGTACAGCACCGGCCGTGCATCCGGGTCGAGTTTCTCGCCGTGCCGCTCCAGGGCGTACTCGGCCAGCTTCAGCATCTCGGCGGGCGAGTAGCTCGGGAACTTCAGCCGGGTGGCGAACCGGGAGGCCAGGCCGGGGTTGGAGGCCAGGAAGCCCTCCATCTGCTTCTCGTACCCGGCCAGGATGATGATCAGGTACTCCCGGTCGTCTTCGGCGCGCTTGAGCAGCGCCTGGACCGCCTCGGCGCCGAACCGGTCGGCCTGGCCGTCACCCTCGTTGACCAGGCTGTACGCCTCGTCGATGAACAGCACCCCGCCGCGTGCGGAGTCGACCAGCTCGTTGGTCTTGATCGCGGTCGCGCCGAGGTACTCGCCGACCAGGTCGGCCCGGTGCGCCTCGACCACCTCGGGCCGGTCCAGCAGCCCGAAGGCGTAGAAGATCTTGGCCAGCACCCGGGCCACGGTGGTCTTGCCGGTGCCCGGCGGCCCGAGGAAGACGAAGTGCCGCATCGGCCGGTCCGTGCTGTAGCCGGCCAGGGTACGCCGACGCGCCGCCTCGATCGAGTCGTGGATCGACCTGACCTGCTCCTTGACTTGGGTCAGCCCGATCATCGCGTCCAGCTCGGCCATGGCCTCCTCGACCGTGATCTGCGGCCGGGGTCGCGGCGCGCCGACCGGGTAGTCGCGGGCGGCGTGCTCGGCGTAGGGCTGGGCGGCGCCCCGGGCCGGGACACTGTAGCCCGGCGCACCCGAGTACCCGGCACGCCCGCCCGGGTGCACCGGGGCGGACGTGCCCGCGGGGACCGGCCCGGCGGGGTGCCTGGTGCCCAGGCCGGGCCCGGACCTGCGGGCCGGGCCCGTGCCGTCCGGGCCGTACATCCGCTCGTCCTGGACGACCTTGGCCAGCCGCCAGCCGAGGATGGCCAGGGCGATGAGGATGGCCGCGACCACGCCGATCAGCGGCTGGTCCGGCCAGACCCGCAGCAGGATGAAGCCGGTCGGGATCGACCAGAGCATGGCCCAGGCGGTGCTGCGGCACGGCACGTACACCCGGGCCAGCTGCCGGGTGCCAGCCACCCAGGCCACCGCGAACGGGAGGATCAGCAGCGGGATCGCCCACGTCCGGTAGACGTGGGCGAAAATCGCGACCGGGATGACCCAGGTGGCGGTGGCGTAAGCGGCGGCCCGGCCGGGCCGCTTCTGGGCCACGGCGACGGCCGAGGTCAGCAGGGCGAACGGGAGCAGGAACGGCCACAAGACGAGGGCGGCGGCGACCAGGACGACCTTGACGATCAGGGGCGCCTTCCCCACCCACTGCATGATCCGGGTAGGCCAGCTTAGCTTGTCTTGCGCGGCGGGCTGGGCCCGGTCGTGTGGCAGCATCTGTATTCTTCGTCCCTAGTCCCTGCCTCGCAGCCTCACCCTGCAGCCTCGTGATCGGCGGCGCCCGCACCCGGTTGCCGGACAGTCGTATGTCCTTGTATAGCGCATCCCCTAGGATCGCGACAGCACACACGTCGATACTGTCGGTGAAAAATCCTCATCGTGGAACCGGACCCGGGGAGAAGCCCATGCACAGGATCGAGGCCGAACTGCTCATTCCGGGACACGGCGAGCCCGTCCGGGGCGGGGTGGTCGTGCTCGACGGACCCCGGATCGGCTACGCAGGTCCGGCCGGGACGGCCCCGCCGACGCCCGGCGTCCCGGTCTCGCGAGCGGCGGCGGTCATGCCGGGGATGTGGGACTGCCACGGGCACTTCTTCGGCTCCAGGGGTTTTGACCTGGAGGAGTTCGCGCTCATCCCCCTGGCCCTGCGCGGTGCCCGCTCGGCGCGGGATCTGCGGGCCGCGCTGGACGCGGGCGTTACCTCGGTGCGCGAGGTAGGCGGTCTCGGCCTGCACCTGGCCCGCGCCGTCGCCGAGGGCGTGCTAGACGGCCCGGCCATCTACGCCGCGGGCGCGATCTTGTCCACCACCGGCGGGCACGCGGACCTGCATTCCCTCCCCCTGGACTGGATGCAGGACTGGGGCCGGCAGGGCAACCTGATGCGGCTGGCCGACGGACCCGACGAGTGCGCCCGGGTCACCCGGGAGCAGTTGCGGCAGAACGCGAAGGTGATCAAGGTATGCGCCTCGGGCGGCGTGCTCTCCGAGGTCGACGACCCGATCCACCAGCAGTTCACGGCGGCCGAGCTGCGGGCCATCGTGGAGGTCGCCGGGCTGGCCGACCGGGTGGTCGCCGCGCACTGCCACGGCAAGCCCGGGATCATGGCCGCGCTGCGGGCCGGCGTGCGCACCATCGAGCACGGCACCTACCTGGACGACGAAGGCTGCGACGCGATGCGCGAATCCGGCGCGATCCTGGTCCCGACCAGGACGATCGTCGAGGACATCCTGGCTAACCCCGGCAACGTGCCGGACTACGCGCGGGTCAAGCTCGAGGCGATCGCCGACATCCACGCGCAGGCCGTGACGCGCGCCTACGAGCACGGCGTCACCATCGCCATGGGCACCGACATCGGCCTGACCGGCCCGGACCGGCCGACCTCGTGGGGGCAGAACGGCTCGGAGCCGGGTTACCTGGTGAAGCTGGGTATGACGCCGCTGGAGGCGATCGAGGCCACCACCGCCACCGGGCCGCTCACCCTCGGGCCGCAGGCCCCGCGCAGCGGCCGGCTCGCCGAGGGCTACGACGCCGACGTGATAACCCTGGACGCCGACCCGCTGGCCGACATCGGCGTGCTCGCCGACCCGGATCGCATCACCGGGGTCTGGACCGGGGGCCGCCGGGTCAAGGAGGCGGCGGCCTAGACCCCTAAGACCCTGTCTCGGCCCCGGCTCAGACCGGCCGGGTCAGGTCGATCTCGTCGCGGAGCGGGATGCCGTAGTCGCCGACCCGCGGGATCTCGGGTTTGCGCTGCCGGGACTGGTCGACCGCGCCGGGCCGGAGCTGGGCCAGCCGGAAGCCGCGGCGCTGGTAGAAGCGGAGCGCATCAACGTTGTCGTTGGTGGTGGTGAGCCGGACCTCACGGCAGCCGGACCGCCGCGCCTGCCCCACGGCGGCCTCGATGAGCATGGTCCCGATCCCGGCGCGGCGGTCGATGGCGTTGAGCGTGACGATCTCCAGCATGGTGCCGACCAGCTGGTAGGTGAGCAGCCCGACGACCCGCCGGGATCGTTCGGCGATGAAGCCGCCCAGCGCGGCGGGCCGCAGGCAGGTCCCGTGGACCGCCACGATCTCCGATCCCCACAGCTCGGCGACGAGCCACGCGAGCATCGGCCGGTCGCCCTCGTCGATGGGCCTGATCCGGATCTCCGGCTCCTCCACCCCGCCATTATGGCCACCAGGGCGCTGTTACGGCCGGGCGCGCAGCGCGGCGATGAGCCACTCGAAGGCCGGCACGGCAGGCGGGAACGGCGGCTGGCCGCGCAGGACGCCGAGCAGCTGCCAGCCGGTGGAAGCGCAAGCCGAATATCGGTCCGGTCAGCTCAGGGAGCGGAAGAAGTCCCGGACGTCGGCGCCCAGCAGGTCGGGGGCCTCCAGGGCGGCGAAGTGGCCGCCGCGGTCGAACTCCGACCAGCGCACCACGTGGTGGATCTGGTCCGCGAACCGGCGGACGGTCACGTCAGTGGTGAACACGGCCACCGCGGTCGGCACCGTCCCGCGCTCCTTGGGCACCCACATGGCCGGGTCGTTGAACCGCTCGTAGTAGGTGTGCGCCGCCGAGCCGGCCGTACCGGTGAACCAGTAGATGCTGACGTCGGTGAGGATCCGGTCCCGGTCCACGGCATCCTCGGGCAGTTGGGCGGATGGGTCGGTCCAGTCCTGGAACTTCTCCACGATCCAGGCCAGCAGCCCGGCCGGGGAGTCGGTCAGCGCGTGCGCGATGGTCTGCGGCCGGGTGCCCTGCATCTGCATGTATGCCCCGGAACGCTGCTGCCATTGCTGCATCGCGGCCAGCCGGGCGCGTTCGGCCTCGGTCAGCGCGGCCATGTCGGCCGGGTCGCCGGTCGGGAACGTGACCAGGGCGTTGAGGTGCACGCCGATGATCCGGTCCGGGGCCGCGCGGCCCATGAGCGGGGCGATGAAGGCGCCCACGTCCCCGCCCTGCACGCCGTAGCGGCGGTAGCCGAGCCGGTCCATCAGCTCGGCCAGCGCGGCGGCGGCGCGGCCATCCGTCCAGCCGGTCTCGGTCAGCGGCCCGGAGAAGCCGTAGCCGGGCAGCGACGGGATGACCAGATGAAAGGCGTCGGCCGGGTCGCCGCCGCAGGAGGCCGGGTCGGTGAGCGGGCCGATCAGGTCGGTGAACTCCACGACCGAGCCGGGCCAGCCGTGCAGCAGCAGCAGTGGCGTGGCCTCCGGCTCGGCGGAGCGGACGTGCAGGAAGTGCAGCTGCGTGCCATCGATGGTGGTACGGAACTGGGGGTAGGCGTTGAGGGCCGCCTCGTGTGCCCGCCAGTCGTACTCCGTGGCCCAGTAGGTGGCCAGCTCACGCAGGTAGGCAGCTGGTACGCCGCGTTCCCAGCCGGTGCCGGGCAGGTCGCGGGTCCACCGGGTCCGGGTCAGGCGCTCGCGGAGGTCCTCGATCTCTGCCTGCGGGACGCTGATCCGGTACGGCCGGATCCCAGTGCCGGCGGCGGTTGCGGCTACCGGGCTGGGACGCTGTGCTGAGGTGATCTCGCTGTTGGTCATGAATCCGAGGCTAGACAGCAATGGTGTCAGTTTCTGGCACCAATAAGCGGCAGACTTGAGACCATGCTCGAGACCTCGGCCCGGCTGCTCCGCCTGCTGTCCCTGCTGCAGTCCCGGCGGGACTGGACCGGCACCGAGCTGGCCGGCCGGCTCGGCGTCGGCCTACGCACCCTGCGCCGCGACATCGACCGGCTGCGGGACCTGGGCTATCCGGTGGACGCCACACCGGG
This sequence comes from uncultured Actinomycetes bacterium, assembly GCA_963722055.1. Classification (GTDB taxonomy): domain Bacteria; phylum Actinomycetota; class Actinomycetes; order Streptosporangiales; family Streptosporangiaceae; genus Palsa-504. The sequence continues at coordinate 236,571 of CAVRLA010000014.1, forward strand.
CACGGCGGGCGGCTACCGGCTCGGGATCGGTGCCGCGCTGCCGCCGCTGCTGCTGGACGACGAGGAGGCGGTCGCGGTGGCGATCAGCCTGCACACCGCCACGACCGGGAGCGTGGCCGGACTCGAGGAGACCTCGCTGCGGGCGCTGACCAAGCTCCAGCAGATGCTCCCCGCCCGGCTCCGGCACCGGATTGGCGCCTTCCACGCCACGACGGTGGCGCTGGCCGGGCCGGGTTCCGGTCCGGACCGGGTCGATCCCGACCTGCTGACCGCCCTCGCGGCGGCCTGCCGCGACCAGCGGCGGCTGCGCATCCGGTATCCCGGCCGCGACGGCGTGACCATCCGCGAGGTCGAGCCGCACCGGCTGGTGCACACCCCGCGGCGCTGGTACCTGGTGGCCTGGGACCTCGGCCGCGGCGACTGGCGGACCTTCCGGGTCGACCGCGTGCAGGGCCCGCTCGGCCCGCCCGGAGCCCGCTTCACCCCGCGGCCGCTGCCCGCCGACGACGTGGCGGCCTACGTCTCGCAGTCCATCGCCTCGGCGCCCTACCGGTACCAGGCCCGCATCTTGTTCCGCGCGCCGCTGGCGGACATCGCGGGCCGCACCTCCCCGGCCGCGGGCCGGCTGGAAGCCGCCGGCCCGCACGCCTGCGTCCTGCATACCGGGTCGAACTCCCTGGACGAGCTGGCCCTGTTCGTCGGGCTCAAGGGCGTCGACTTCCAGGTGCTCGACCCGCCCGAGCTCATTCCCGTCCTGCAGGCCCTGGCCGGGCGCCTGGGCCGGGGCGCCGATGCCTCCCCGGCGGATCAGGTGTAGCTGTGTGCCGGGTCGGGATAGCGCTGACCAGCGACCTCCGTGACGTAGCGGTGCGCGGCGTCGAGCAGGGTGCCGCGGAGGTCGGCGTAGCGCTTGACGAACCGCGGCAGGCGGCCGGCCGTCAGGCCGGCCATGTCCTGCCAGACCATGATCTGGGCGTCGCAGTCCGGGCCGGCGCCGATGCCGACCGTGGGGATGCGCAGCGCCGCCGAGACCTGACGTCCCAGTTCGGCCGGCACCGATTCCAGCACGACCGCGAAGGCCCCGGCCCCCTCCAGGGCCTGCGCGTCGGCCAGCAGTTCCGGCCCGGCGTCGCCGCGGCCCTGGACCCGGCGCGTGCCGCCGAGCACGTTGACGCTCTGCGGGGTCAGCCCGAGGTGCCCCATCACCGGGATGCCGGCCCCGGTCAGCGCCTCGACCTGAGGCAGCACCCGCCGGCCGCCTTCCAGCTTGACCGCCTGTGCGCCGCCCTCCTTGAGGTGGCGCACCGCGCTGGCCAGCGCGGCCTGCGGTCCGGCCTGGTAGCTGCCGAACGGCAGGTCGGCCACGACCAGCGCCGTCCTGGTCCCGCGCACCACCGCCTGGACCATCGGAACCAGCTGGTCCATGGTCACCGGCAGCGTGTCGGGGTAGCCCAGCACCAGCTCGGCGCTGGTGTCGCCGACCAGCAGCGCGCGCACCCCGGCCTGCTCGAACACCCCGGCCGTGAGCGTGTCGTAGCTGGTGAGCATGGACCATCGCTCGCCCCGGTCAGTGGCCGCTTGGAGGTCATGGATGGTGATCCGCCGGTCATCCGGCCATGCCGTCGCAGTGGACATGACAGTTCCCTTCTGGTCGCCACCACCGTGGTTGGCGCCAGGCACCATCCTTGCGAACCCGGGGAACTCTGGCCTGATCGGCCACGGCCTTTGTCGTCGTGCCGACCGACCGGCAATGAGTTCGAGGTCGAGATCAGCGTCGGCGAACGTGGACGCCGACTAGATCCGGCGCAGCACGGCCACCACCTTGCCGACGATGGTGGCGTTATCACCGGGGATCGGGTCGTAGGCCGGGTTGTGCGGGATCAGCCAGACGTGCCCGTCGCGCTTCCGGAACGTCTTGACCGTTGCTTCACGGTCAGCTGACGTCTCGCTTTCGATCATGGCCGCGACGATGTCGCCGTTCTCGATGTCCGATTCCCGGCGGACGACGACCCAGTCGCCGTCGGCGATCGCGGCGTCGATCATCGAGTCGCCGACGACGGTGAGGATGATGAGCTCGCCCTCCCCGACCAGCTGCCGGGGCAGCGGAATGACCTCCTCTATCACCTCGTCGGCGAGAATCGGGCCACCCGCCGCGATCCGCCCGACCCGCGGCACCGGGGCTACGGCTGGCCCCGTGCCCGGCCCGGTGGCCAGAGCCGCGGGCGTCCGGAGGGTGGCCGTACGCGGCCGCCGCGGCCCCCGGCTCAGGTATCCCGCCTTCTCCAGCACGGACAGCTGGTAAGCCACACTCGACGTGCTGGCCAGGCCCACGGCCTCGCCGATCTCCCGCATGCTGGGCGGGTAGCCGTTGCGCCGCACGGAGTCGTCGATGACCTCGACGATCTTGCGCCGGCGCGGAGTTAGCTCCCGCTCGGTCGGGTCAGATGGCTCCGTACGTCGCATCCTCGCACCTCCGGCCGTCGCGGTGGGTTCGGTGATACGATACCAGCCTGACCGCAAGTATCAAATACAATGTCGAAATTAGGCCAAGCGTCCAATGGCGGCCAGATCGTACCTGCGAAGAGGGTGCGAGTTCAGCCGCAGCTGCACGGTCCGGCGCTATCGGTCATCGGCTTGCCCCGCGCTATTCCCCCGCCTGCCCTCTGCGGCGAACGGATCTAGGAAACGCACTCCGGTCGATGCGACATCGTCGATGTTGCGGGTGACCAGGGTCCAGTCATGTACCAGTGCCGTTGCCCACCCCTATCTAGACAGACTAGATAGAAATAGTTATCGCTTCAAAAGGAAGCAGCCTAGGTAGCTGGCTCCGGGTCGGAGATGTCCGCCACTGACGCATCAAGGGCCTGCAGGATCTCGTCGGCGTCAACCGCAAGGGCGAGACCGTGCTCGCCCGCCCCGAGGGTGATCTCGCGTCCGCGCATGCGTTCATCCGCGATCACCGGCCAGCGCCTGACCGATCCGAGTGGCGTGATCGTGCCGCGTTCGTATCCGGTTACCTGCCTGGCCACCTCGGCATCGGGCATGGACAGGCGGCTGGCGCCCAGCAGGGCCCGTAGCTTCGGCCAGGAGATAACGCGGTCGCCGGGCACGAGGACGAACAGGAAGTCATCCTCTGCGCGGCGTACCACTAGCGTCTTGACCACATCGGCGGGTGCCACGCCACGGGCCCGGGCCGCCTCGGCCAGGCTGCGTACCGGGCCGTGCCGGATCACGCGGTGGGCCAGGCCGGCGGCCTCGGCGGCCGCCAGCGCGGGTGTGGACACAGCTCAGTATCGCGTGCTGGCACCCCAGTCTGTCGGCGGTCAGGCTGGAGCCGCTCGTTCCGTGGGCGGCTCAGGCCGTTCCTCGGCACCGTGACCCGCCTTCAGGTGGCCGGCCTGGGATATCCGCAGCGGCCGGAACGACCCGGCCGTCTGCACGGCGACCGGCTCGGTGGTCAGGCAGACGTGGTCGCCGCCCTCGTCAAGCAGCGCTATGCGGCGTACCGCCAGCCAGTTGGGGCACTGCCGGAGCACCGGCGCGCCGCCGGGCCCCGGATCGACCAGGAGGCCGGCGAACTTGTCGACGGTATCCCCCGTCTGGGTGCCGAACAGCTCGGCGAGCGGCAGATCGTCAGCGGTCAGGAAGTGAATGACCAGGTGGCTGGCGTACAGCGCCACCCGGTAGGTGTAGTTGGCCTTGGACAGCCACACGCAGTACCGCTGCGGCTCGATGCTGGACGGGCCGTGGAACTCAACCAGGCAGCCCGCTCGCTCCCGCTCATCGGCCGTGGTAACGACGATCAGCGCGCTGTCCAGCGCGGCCATCAGGGTATTGAAGTCGTGCCTTGCCATCAGCGCCCCGTTTCCCGGCCACGGCGAGCGATGGACGGCGTACCCGCCATGCCGATCAGCCGATCCTAAAGGTACCGGGACGGCGTACTCATCGGGAGGGGACGGTATTACCCCAGATGCAACGAGGAGGAGGCACTCCATGAGCGAAGGCTGCGTGTTCTGTGATCAAAGCTGGATGAGGGCAGCGGAGATCTTCATCGAGACCCCTCACTGCATATTCGCCTCAACCCGGGACCCGGACATTCGGGCCCGGGCCGGACTGCCGGATGGTGTCCTGCCCGGCTCCGGGGCAATCGTGCCCATCGCCCACCGGACTTCGGTCTTCGAGCTGACCCCTGCGGAGTGGGCCGACACGCGGGATCTATTGCTCCAGGCCAGGATGGCACTCCACGATCTGCTAGCCCCGGACGGCTATTTGCTGGGCTGGAACCAGGGCGGTGTCCTGCATCCCCACATGCACGTCATTCCACGATTCGACGACGAGCCGCTGTCTGACCGCTGGCTGCGCTCGGCGATCAACGTCCCGGAAAACCGACGGCCCGATCCATGGGCGCCCGGGAGCGGACGGGGACTTCGGGGTGCCAGGTGAGCTGGGCGCCCGGGACCTGCCGGCACTCGGGCAGACGTGGTCGCCGCCCTTAAGGGCCGAATACGAGTTCAGCGGCGAAACCAGGCCGCGGCCTGTCAGCGGCTGTACACCTGGGTTACCCGATGTCGCGGGACGCGCTGGTCAGGAGCCGCCACACGCCGGTGTCGCCGAGGAACTTGAAGCGCCTCCGCATGTCCGCGGCCGCCGCGCCCGCGTCCGGGAAGGATACGAGATAGCCCCGGATACTGGCGTACTCGCCGAGGATGGCCAGGACTTCCCGCGCGTTCGCCACGGTTGCCCGGATCTTGGCCTTGTTGCGGATCACGCGGCTGTCGTCTTCTACTGCCGCGATCTCGGCGGGCGGCATCGCGGCGACCTGCGTCGGGTCGAAGCCGTGGAACGCCTCCCGGATGCCGTCCCACTTGGCCTCGACGACGCGCCAGCTGATCCCGGCCTCGAAAACCGACCGCGACAGGTGCTCCAGGAAGAACGCGGGATCATCCGGTGCGTGGTCGCGGAGCTTCTCGAACGGCACGGTCAGCTCGCGCACCCGCGTCCGCTGCGCCGTCTGATCGGCCGCGGCCGTGTCCCCGGACTTGACCCGCGCGACCAGCGCGGTCGCCTCGTCGTGGGTGAGGATGGTGAATGACAGCGCGCCGCCGGGGTCCTGCAGCGTGCTGTCGTCGATGCCGCCCAGGTCGACCGGGTCGAATCCGGCGTCCCGGATCAACTGGGCGACGACCGGCTTGGCTTCCTCATCGCCGGACAGAAACATGACCCACGGCGGCGTGCGGTGGTTGTCGTCCGCCATGATGCTCACCGAGAGCGAGTTGAAGGCGCGCACCCAGCGTGCCCGCGGGAACGCGCCGGCGAGCGACCGCAATGTCACCTGTCGCGGACCGAAGGAGTTGGCCGCGTCGATCATGACGCGGCCGTCGAGCGGGCCGGCCGCCTGCAGCACCTCGGTCACGGCGGGGCCCGGGACGGCCACCAGCACCACTTCTGCGCCCGCCACGGCGTCGGCCACCGAGGCCGCACCGGCGCGCTCCCCGAGTTCGGCCGCCAGTGCCCGCGGCCGGGCAGCGTCCCGCGCCGCGAATGTGACGTCGTGGCCAGCGGCGTGCCAGAGCCGGCCTAGTGTCGAGCCGACTTGGCCGGCTCCCAGAATTGCGATTTGCACTGCTCCTCCCGCCATAGCCGGGTCAGCGAGTTGTTCCAGTAAAGCTCGCAGCGGCCTGGGTAGCTAGCTCCGGGTCGGAGATGTCCGCCGCGGACGCGTCAAGGGCCTGCAGGATCTCGTCGGCGTCGGGCATGGACAGGAAGCGTTGCATCAAATGCAACAAAGCCGGCGATGATGCGCATCAGGTGGGGTGCAAGAGGTTCGTCTGCACCCCACCTGACCAGGCAGGTTCTTCTCGCGGGCGGTACGGTTCTAACTGCAGCCGCTGGTGGAGCCGCAGCCTTCGCAGACGTAGCAACTGCCGGCCGGGCGCATCTTGGTGCCGCAGGTCAGGCACAGCGGGGCGTCGGCGGTGCGGCCCTGCTGGGCTTCGATCAGCTCGGTCGAGCTGTGCGGGGCCGCGGGAACCGAAGGGCTCGCCTCCGCCGGGAGGGCGGGAACGGGGGCCGGGGGCTGGACGGTGGCCCGTTCCGTATAAAGAGGCTGCTCTACGGCGGCCGACTGGGCCAGTTCCTCGGGATCCGGGTCGTCGCTCAGCCCGGCGGGGTCGTGCCCGGCCACCTCGGCGGCCCGCTCGGCGGCGGACAGGATGCCGAGCGCGGCGCGGTCCTCGTAGGCCAGGTGGTCCAGGGCCAGGCGGCGGAAGATGTAGTCCATCACCGAGCTGGCGATCCTGATGTCCGGGTCATCGGTCAGGCCGGCCGGCTCGAACCGCATATTGGTGAACTTGGCCACGTAGGAATCCAGCGGGATGCCGTACTGCAGGCCCACCGAGATAGCAATGGAGAAGGCGTCCATCACGCCGGCCAGCGTGGAGCCCTGCTTGCCGAGCTTGAGGAACACCTCGCCGATGCCGTCGTCCGGGTAGCTGGAGGCCGTCATGTAGCCCTCGGCGCCGGCCACGGAGAACCTGGTCACGGTGGCCGGCCGCTGCCGGGGCAGCCGCCTGCGGACCGGGCGATGGTCGCGCGGCTGCGCGGTGCCCACCACCGGGGCGGCCGCTTGCGCCGCGGGGGCCGGCGCCTCGGCCTCGGCCTCGGCCTCGGCCTCGGCCGGCTTCTTCCTGGCGTCCGACAGCGGCTGGCCGACCTTGCAGTTGTCGCGGTAGATGGCCAGGGCCTTCAGGCCCAGCTTCCAGCCCTCGAAGTAGATCCGCTCGATGTCCTCGACGGTAGCTGATTCGGGCATGTTGACCGTCTTGGAGATGGCGCCGGACAGGTGCGGCTGGACCGCGGCCATCATCCGGACGTGGCCCATCGGGCTGATCGCGCGCTCGCCCATGGCGCAGTCGAACACCTCGTAGTGCTCGGGCCGCAGGCCCGGGGCGTTCACCACGTGGCCGTGCTCGGCGATGTACTCGGTGATCGCCTCGACCTGCTCGTGCGGGTAGCCGAGGTTGCGCAGCGCCCGCGGCACGGTCTGGTTGACGATCTGCATGGAGCCGCCGCCGACGAGCTTCTTGAACTTGACCAGGGCCAGGTCGGGCTCGATGCCGGTGGTGTCACAATCCATCATGAGGCCTATGGTCCCGGTAGGCGCGAGTAGTGAGGATTGGGCGTTTCTGTACCCATTTGTCTCGCCGAGCTCGATGCACTCCTGCCAGGTCTGGTTGGCTAGGTCGAGGATGTCCCGGTCCATGGTGCCGACCGTGCGGATGTGGTCGCTGGCCTCGGCGTGCTTGCGGATGACGCGCTTGTGCGGCTTGGCGTTGCGGGCGTAGCCGTCGTAGGGGCCGACCGCGGCGGCCAGCTTGGTGGAGGTCTTGTAGGCGGTGCCGGTCATCAGCGAGGTGATGGCGGCGGCGATGGCCTGGCCGCTTTCGGAGTCGTAGGCGTGGCCGGTGGCCATCAGCAGCGCGCCCAGGTTGGCGTAGCCGATACCGAGCTGCCGGAAGGCGCGGGTGGTGACGGCGATCTTCTCGGTCGGGAAGTCGGCGAAGCAGATCGAGATGTCCATCGCGGTGATGATCAGCTCGGTGATCTTCCGGAACCGTTCGGCGTCGAAGGTGTCGTCATCGCGGAGGAACTTGAGCAGGTTGATGCTGGCCAGGTTGCAGGAGGAGTTGTCCAGGCTCATGTACTCCGAGCACGGGTTACTCGCGGTGATCCGGCCCGATTCGGGGTTGGTGTGCCAGTCGTTGATCGTGCCGTCATACTGGATGCCGGGATCGGCGCAGTCCCACGCGGCCTGGGCCATGCTGCGCAGCAGGTTCCGCGCGTCGACTTGCTCAACGACCTCGCCGGTACGGCGGGCCAGCAGGTCGAACTGCTTGCCCTCCTCGACGGCGTGCATGAACTCGTCGGAGACGCGGACGGAGTTGTTGGCGTTCTGGTACTGGACGCTGACGATGTCCTTGCCGCCGAGGTCCATGTCGAACCCGGCGTCGCGCAGGGCGCGGACCTTGTCCTCCTCGCGGGCCTTGGTCACGATGAACTCGGCCACGTCGGGGTGGTCCACGTCGAGCACGACCATCTTGGCCGCGCGCCGGGTGGCGCCGCCGGACTTGATCGTGCCCGCGGAGGCGTCGGCGCCGCGCATGAAGGACACCGGGCCGCTGGCGGTACCGCCGGAGGACAGCAGCTCCTTGCTGGACCGGATCTTGGACAGGTTGACGCCGGCGCCGGAGCCGCCCTTGAAGATCAGGCCCTCCTCCCGGTACCACTCCAGGATGGCGTCCATGGTGTCGTCGACGGCGAGGATGAAGCAGTTGTGGACGCGAAGGTTGCCGGACAGGTACTCGCCGCTTTCGGTCTGGATGTCATAGACCTCCATGAGGCCCAGATTCTCGATCCGGCCGATCTCCAAGCGCTTCGTCGCGGTCGCCGCGAGACCCGGGATGTCAAAGCTCCGTTCTAGCTTGGCCGCCTTGACCGGATCGATGAAGCCAATTTCGTCAGCGAAGATGCGCCTGTCGCCGGCTGACTGGATACGCAGAGTCCAGCAATCGTGACGGTCCGCGCGAGGATCCCGCTTGCAGCCCACCCGTGAATAGATGCCGAAGCGGAGCAGGAGCCGCTGCATACCCCTGATGAGTTGCTCGGAGATCATGTCGACCTCTACCACGGTCGAGGCTTGGCGGGCCGATATGAATCCTTCGGCTTGGAAGACGCTCCTCAGATAGGCGCCCACGACGGGCAGCGGCGCAGTGAATAGCTGGCGCGGGACGGTCATCTCTGTACCACGGGCCAGTAGGTTCCAGCGGTCGACGAAGTCCCGCAGAACCTCGCCATACAACCGCGTCCTCCGGCAGTCGAGGCGCTCATCCCGCGTTACGACCTGCCGCTCATGACGGTGTACGCCGGAGAAGAGCAGGTCCAGCTGTTCCGTCACCCAGGCCAGTTCGGCGTCGGTGACCGTCATAGCTTCGATGGTGAGGGATCGGTTCGTGCCCTCGTACTGACCGACGAAACCGTCCGATTGCAGCCAACCCGCCAGCGCGGCCTCAGCGATGTCGTAGCGGCTGATCTCATCCTCGCCGTGGCTGTCCCTGCGGTGCCATTCAAGCTTGTCGCCTGGCTTAAGGCTCCCGGCTGGCACGAAGCGGCCGGTGTCGGACGCGGACGACCGCCAGACGAGGTGATCCGCTGTCACGTCGAGCGCGTAACCGGCCTTGGTGTGCAGGCGGATTACCTGCTTCGCGCCGTTGGCCTTCGTGGCTACGATCCCGGTCGCACCGTAGGCGTCGTAGACCTTGGTGCCCACGGCGTTGTCTTCGACGAGCTTGCCGATGGGGATCAGGCCGGCTGGCGTGCTGACCAGAGCGTTGTAGGGCTGGCACGCGGACACCTGTTGGGGAGAGGCGGTGCCGACGTTGAACCAGACCGGGGAGTTGAAGCTGAAGACCTGGTGGACCAGGGCGTACTTGAGCTCGTGATCGAAGATCTGGGCGTCTTCCTCGGTCCCGAAATAGCCGTGCTTGCGGCCGGTCTCGGTGTACACGCCGACCACGCGGTCGACCAGCTGCTTGAGGCTCCACTCGCGCTGCGGTGAGCCGACCGCGCCGCGGAAGTACTTGGTGGTCACGATGTTGGCCGCGTTCACCGACCAGAAGTCGGGGAACTCCACCCCGTGCTGCTCGAAGTTGACCGAGCCGTCCCGCCAGTTGGTCATCACCACGTCGCGGCGCTCCCAGCTGACCTGATCGTAGGGATGCACGCCGGGCGTGGTGTAGATGCGCGTCATCGTAAGGCCGCGTCTGCGTGGCTGGTCCGGGGACTGCTCGGCGCTCTTTCCCTTGCGGGCCGCGCTGCTTGCCGTCTCGGTCATAACTTCCCCCTTCCGGGATCCTTCCGGATCCCTCCCAGGCCGCGTGCGGCCATGACGCAACGATGACAACTGCATGCCGCCTACGGCGCCGGGTCCGGGCCCGCCGGGGTCCGCGCCATGGCGCGGCGGCCCTGGCGCAAGACGGCGATCTCGTCCTCGAAGTCGGTGAGCGACTCGAAACCGCGGTAAACCGAGGCGAACCTGAGGTAGGCCACCTCGTCCAGTTCCCTGAGCGGGCCCAGGATGGCCAGTCCTACCTCGTGCGAGGGGACTTCGGCCAGGCCCCGGGCCCTGATCGTTTCCTCGACCTGCTGGGCCAGGATGGCCAGCTTGTCCTCGCTGACCGGCCGTCCCTGGCAGGCGCGCTGCACCCCGCGGATGATCTTGTCCCGGGTGAACGGCTCGGTCACGCCGCTGCGCTTGGCCACCATCAAGATGACCGTCTCCTGCGTGGTGAACCGGCGCCCGCACTCGGGGCATGACCTCCGGCGGCGGATCGCGGCACCGTCGTCAGCGGTCCGGCTGTCGATCACCCGGCTGTCAGGATGGCGGCAGAACGGGCAGTGCATGCGATCACCTCCCGGGGGTGGCTAGTAATAGTAATTCTACCCGATAACACAACTTGTGGAAAAACCACAGCGATGTAACTACTAGATGTTGTGGTTACGGTAGACCACGAGGGCGGCTGGAGGCAAGCGGCGCGAGCCTTCGATCTGGAATCTGTGCCTACCGGGCCGATCTGGCTGGCGGGCCGGCGTGTCGCGGGCGCTGGCCGGCGTGTCGCGGTGATAGGCGAGCCCGCGCGCCGGCGTGTCGCGGTGGCTGGCCGGGTGTGGCGGCCTGGGCTCAGCCGCGGGGGACCCACAGCCGCTGGCCGGCGAAGACGACGTTCCCGGTCAGTCCGTTGAGCTCGATGATCTGCTGCACGACCACCCGGGTGTCGGCGTCGGGATCGGCGTTCTCCGCGACCGACCATAGGCTCTGGCCGGGGCGGACGGTGACCTGGGCCAGGTTCCGCTGCGCCGCGCCGGACGGCGCCGGGTGGCTCGTGGCCTGCGCCGATGCGGCGATGACCAAGGACAGCACGGCCAGCAGCAGCGCGGTGGCGACCGCGACCACGACGCGCCCGCGCCGGGTCAGCCGGAGCGGCACGCGGGCCGCCTGGTTGCGGGCCGCCTGATTGCGGGCCGCCTGGTCGGGGGCCAGCCGGGGCCGCGGGGCCAGGCCGTAGGGCGGCTCGGGGCGCGCGGCCGGGACGGGGAGGCGCTCAGGGCGCGCGGCCGGGACGGGGAGGCGCTCAGGGCGCGCGGCTGGGACGGGGAGCAGCTCGGGGCGCGCAGCCGGGACAGGGAGCAGCTCGGGGCGCGCGGCCGGGGCCAGCTCCGCGGCTCCGGCCCAGCGGGCGGCCGCCCGGTTCCGCGGGCTGTCCTGCGGCAATGCCGCTGGTACCTCCGGCAGCTCCGCCGCGCCCATTGCGCTCATGACGCCCTCCAACACTCAAACCTTCATTCGAGCTATACTCGTAGCTAAGCCTGTTCGATCGGATCTCCGCTCGATCGTACGCCTGTTCGATCGGAAGGGCCACCACATCTTTACATCGTTGTATCGCGAGGGTCTGACATTTTCGCGACACGTCCGAACAGATGTTTGGGATGCGAAGCGAGAAACGTTAGTCTCTAGGCAGCACGCAAGAATCCGGATACCGGAAGGTCATCAGATGGAGGAAACCGCCATGGGAAGTACCACAACGGGCACTTCCAGCACCGAGGCGCCCAGACCCAAGGGGCGGCCGGGACGAAAGCCGAAGGGCAGCGTGCCCGTAGTTGTCCCGGAGACGCCGGACAAGCCCGATCCCGACCACGTGCTGACCTGGCGGCAGCGCAAGGTGCTCCAGGTGATCCGGGAATCCGTGCAGAAGCGCGGCTACCCGCCGTCCATGCGGGAGATCGGCGAGGCGGTCGGCCTGACCAGTACGTCGAGTGTCTCGTACCAGCTCAGCACCCTGCAGAAGAAGGGGTACCTGCACCGGGACGTGGGTCGGCCGCGGACCGTCGAGGTGCGACTGCCTGGCCACCCAGCCGTGCGCCCCGAGCCGGGCCGCGAGCGTGACGAGGAAGTGCCGTCCGACATTGCCGGCATCGACATCCCGTCGCAGGAAGCGGCCTACGTACCGCTGATCGGGCGGATCGCCGCGGGCGGGCCGATCCTGGCCGAGCAGTACGTCGAGGACATCTTCCCGCTGCCCCGGCAGTTGGTCGGCGAGGGCACGCTGTTCCTGCTCAAGGTGGTCGGCGACTCCATGGTCAACGCCGCGATCGCGGACGGGGACTGGGTCGTGGTCCGGCAGCAGGAGGACGCGCAGAACGGGGACATCGTGGCCGCCATGCTCGACGGCGAGGCGACGGTGAAGACCTTCAAGCGCAGCGACAACCACGTCTGGCTGATCCCGCACAACCCGGCCTACACCCCGATCCTCGGCGACGAGGCGAGCGTCCTGGGCCGCGTCGTGGCGGTGCTCCGGCGCGTCTAAGCAGGCGGTGAGCGCTCGGTTGGTCCCCGCGGGCCGCTTTACTAACCCGCGGGCCCGCTCTATCTGCCGGCACTGACCCCACCCCAGGTGGTCCTAACGGCCCAGGGCGGTCGGGCTTACGCGGCGACGATGCTGACCAGCTTCGGTGCCCGCACAATGACCCGGCTGACCGGCTGGCCGCCCAGCGTGCGAACGACCCCGGGCGCCGCCAGCGCGAGCTCGCGCAGCTCGTCCTCGGCGATGGTCGGCGCGACCTCCAGCCGGTCTCGCACCTTGCCGTTGACCTGCACCACGCATATGACCGTGTCCTGAGCGATGAGGTCCGGGTCAGCGGCGGGCCAGGGCGCCCGGGCCACCGAGGGCTGGTTGCCGAGCAGTTCCCAGCACTCCTCGGCGGTGTAGGGCGCGAACAGGGACAACAGCACGGTTAGTACCTCGGCGGCCTCACGCACCGCGGGGTCGGACGCTCCCCCGGGCCCGGAATCGATGGCCTTCCGGGTCGCGCTGACCAGTTCCATCAGCCGGGCCACGGCCACGTTGAGGTGATACGACTCGACCTGGCGGGTGACCTCGTCGATGGTCCGGTGCGTGACCTTACGCAGCTCGGTATCCCCAGGTCCGCTCCGCGGGTCCGTAGCGGTTCTGGGGTCGACGTCGGTGGCGATCCGCCAGACCCGGCCGAGGAACTTGACCATCGCATCGGGGTTCATGTCCGCCCAGTCGATGTCGTCCTCGGGCGGGCTCGCGAAGATCATGGTCAGCCGGATGGTGTCCACCCCGAAGCGCTCGATCTGCTCGCCGAGGTCGACTCCGTTGCCGAGTGACTTCGACATCGCCTTGCCGTGGTTGATCACCTGGCCCTGGTTGATCAGCCGGGTGAACGGCTCGGTGAAGTCCAGCAGGCCCATGTCGAACAGGACCTTGGTGAAGAACCTGCTGTACAGCAGGTGCAGGATGGCGTGCTCGACGCCGCCCACGTACATGTCCACCGGCGCCCACCGGCGGACCTCGGCTGGATCGAACGGGCCGTCGGTGTAGTCCGGCGAGCAGTACCGGAACATGTACCAGGACGAGTCCACGAACGTGTCCATGGTGTCGGTGTCGCGCTTGGCCGGGCCGCCGCAGCGAGGGCAGTCGACGTTCACCCAGTCCTCGGCCGCGGCCAGCGGCGACACCCCCCTGGGCACCAGGTCCTGGCCGCGCAGGTCGGGCAGGACTACCGGCAGCTGGTCGTCTGGTACCGGTACCTCACCACAGGCCGGGCAGTGCACGATCGGGATCGGGGTGCCCCAGAACCGCTGCCGGGACAGCAGCCAGTCCCGCAGCCGGTAGTTGACCGCGGCCCGGCCCTGGCCCTGGTCGGCCAGGACGGCGGTAATCGCGGCGATGGCCTCCGCCTTGGGCAGCCCGTCGATCGGGCCGGAGTTCACCAGCGTGCCGTCACCGGGGGTCGCGACCCCGGTCTGCGCGGGATCGGGCAGCCCGGTATCGACCACCACCCGGACGTCCAGCCCGTAGGCCCGGGCGAAGTCCAGGTCGCGCTGGTCGTGCGCGGGCACGGCCATGATGGCCCCGGTGCCGTAGTCGGGCAGCACGTAGTCGGCGGCCCAGACCGGGATCCGCTCGCCGTTCACCGGGTTGATGGCATGCCGGCCCAGGAACACGCCGGTCTTCTCCCGGTCGGTGGACTGGCGCTCGATATCGGTCAGCTTGCGGACCTGCTCCACGTAGGCCCGCAGCTCGGGCAGGCGGTCGGGGGCGCACACCTCCTCGGCCAGCGGAGAGTCCGCCGCCACGACAAAGAACGTGGCCCCATACAGGGTGTCCGGCCGGGTGGTGAATACCGTGACCGGCTCGTCCCGGCCCTCCACCGGGAAGCGGACCTCGGCTCCCTCCGATCGGCCGATCCAGTTGCGCTGCATCAGCAGTACGCGGTCGGGCCAGCAGCCCTCCAGCTGCCTGGCGTCGGCGAGCAGCCGGTCGGCGTACTCAGTGATCTTGAAGTACCACTGGTTCAGCATCCGCCGCGCCACGTCGGCACCGCAGCGTTCGCACTTGCCGGCGATGACCTGCTCGTTGGCCAGCACGGTCTGGTCGACCGGGCACCAGTTCACGTACCCGTCCCGGCGGTAGGCCAGGCCGCGCTCGTAGAAGCGCAGGAACAGCCACTGGTTCCAGTGGTAGTAGGCCGGGTCACAGGTCGCCAGCCGGCGGCTCCAGTCGAAGGAGGTCGCGTACCGGCGGAACGAGGCGGCCTGGGTTTCGATGTTGGCGTAGGTCCAGTCGGCCGGGTGGGAGTTGTTCCTGATGGCGGCGTTCTCCGCGGGCAGCCCGAAGGCGTCCCAGCCGATCGGGTGCAGCACGTTGCGGCCGCGCAGAAAGTGGTAGCGCGCCAGCGCGTCCCCGATGGCGTACGCCTCGGCGTGGCCCATGTGCAGGTCGCCCGACGGGTACGGGAACATGTCCACCAGGTAGAAGCGCTCGCGGGGGTCGGCGGGATCCTCGCCAGCGCGGAACGGGTCCAGCTCCGCCCAGCGCGCCTGCCATTTCTCCTGGACGTCACGGGGGTCGTAACGCTGTGCCAGTTCGGTGCTCTCGGCCGCTGTCATTGTTTCCTCGCCATCGAATCGGTCCGGCCCGGCCCGGTAGACCCTTCGGGGTGATTGAGCTCCTGCAATGAAAACGCCCCTCGAGACGAGGGGCAGCCGCGCCAACGACGGTAGGTCGGCGCGGCTAGGTAAGAAGCAGCCGGACGGCACGCATGCGCACAGGATAGCGCACGCTCGACGCAGGGCCGCAGCGGACGCGGGCCGCGGTTTCGTTGGCGTTAATCAGCGGCTAGGACGCGCGGGATCTCCCATTCGGGGCGCAGCGGCATGCCGGACCTGCCGTCCGGCTGGAGCTTCACGCCCAGCACCTGATGCAGCTCGATGTGGTTGCGGTCGAAGCCGAGCCGCGAGCCGGCCATGTACAGGCGCCACACCCGGGCCGTGCCCTGGCCGACCTCCGCGACGGCCTCGTCCCAGTGCGCGTCCAGGTTGGCGCACCAGGCGGCCAGCGTCTTGGAGTAGTGCTCGCGCAGGTTCTCCTCGTGTCGCACCTCGAAGCCGGTGTCGTGCATGAGCGAGATCAGGTGGCCGGGTCCCTCGAGTTCGCCGTCGGGGAAGACGTACCGGTTGATGAACCCGCGCATGCGGACGGCTGGCTCGATGTTGTCCGGCCGGGTGATGCAGTGGTTCAGCAGCCGCCCGCCGGGCTTCAGCTTGCCGAGCAGGAACGAGAAGTAGGCGGGGAGATTCTGCTTGCCGATGTGCTCGGTCAGCCCGATCGAGCTGACCGCGTCGAAGCCCGCCTCCGGCACGTCCCGGTAGTCCAGGTGCCGCACCTCGGCCAGCCCGGACAGTCCTTCCCGCTCGATCGCGGCCTGGGCCCAGGCGGCCTGCTGGGCGGACAGCGTGACGCCGAGCGCCTTGACGCCGTACTCCCGCGCGGCGTGCATCACCATGCCGCCCCAGCCGCAGCCCACGTCCAGCAGCCGCATGCCCTCGTGCAGCCCCACCTTGCGGGCGACCAGGTCGAACTTGTTCGCCTGCGCCTCTTCCAGGGTGGCGTCCTCGCGCGGGTAGCAGGCACACGTGTAGGCCATACTCGGCCCGAGCACCCATTCGTAGAACCGGTTGGACACGTCGTAGTGGTGGGAGATCGCGTTGGCGTCGCGGCCTTTGGAGTGTCGCCGGCCGGTCAGCCAGCGGCGGTGCACCCGGACTTCCTGCGGCGGCGGCGGCATTCGGTGCAAGAGGAGCTTCGGCCCACCGAGGGCTTGCAGCAGCCGCAGCTTCTCCGCCATCGTCATGTCGATGGACTGGGCCTTGGTCATCCGGGCCAAGGTCTCGTACATGTCGCCGTCGACGTCCAGGTGGCCGGCCACGTAGGCGCGGGCCAGCCCGAGCGCCCCGGGGGCCTGGGCCAGGTAGGCCACGGCCACCGGTGAGCGGACCGTGATCTTCACCGGAGATCCGGCCGCGCCGGCGTGACTGCCGTCGTAGGCCGTGAACTCCACCGGGGCGCTGGGCCCCGCGAATGCCTCGAAGACCTCGGCAAGTGCCATCCTGCATGTTCCTTCCGTGGGCGGGCTGCCTCAGCTGCCCCTGACACACTTCTCGTACAGGCCGAGCAGGCGCCCCTCGCCGTCGTAGGCGCGCTTGAGGGACCGGTACGCCTCGCCGTTGTAGCGCTGGTAGAACTCGTCCTCGGAATAGAAGGCCGAGGAGTACAGGGACTTGTGCCCGTCCAGCTTGGCCACCTCGTCCTCGATCAGGCGGTTGTAGTAGCCGTCCGACTGCCCCTCGGGCAGGGCCACCGTGCCCCAGAACCCGAAGTTCACGTAGACCTCGCCGGGCTTGAGCGGGTACAGCGGCCAGGCCTGCTGATCGCGCAGCGGGCACATCCAGACCGGGGTCATCCTCACGCTGGCGGCGAAGAACCGCAGGAAGTCGGCCCCGTGCTCGAGCGGGATCTCCACGTCCTGGGTGACGAACTCGCGGGACGGCAGCTGCCGCCGGGAGTTCATCGCGCCGGTGAGGCCGTAACGCTGGTCGAGGGCGACGAGCTTGCGGTACACGTCCGAGCGCCGGTACCGGCGCGGCCACATCCTGCGGACCATCGGCCGCTGGACGCCAAAGGCGCGGGAGCACCAGAACCAGTCGGTATCCCAGCGCCATAGGTAGTCGCGGATGGTGAGGAAGTCCTCCTTGTCCCGCCTGATCGACTCGTAGTAGATCTGCTGGCCGGTGTAGTCGCTGCGCCACGGCGCGACGTCGCTGAACGCGCCGACGGTGAGGTACAGCTCGTCGGGCGCGAACGCGGTCCCGTCGACGAAGTCGGCCCGGTGGCCGCGGAAGCTGCCCTCGGCGGCGATCTGGCCGATGGCGTCCATGCAGGCGTCCGCGCTGCCGAACGGGAAGTGGCACAGATGCACGAACGGCTGCACCGGCTCCAGCTCGATGGTGAGCGAGAGCGCGTAGCCCAGGGTCCCGTAGGAGTTCGGGAACCCGCGGAACAGGTCGGCGTGGTCATTGTCGGCAGTGGCGCGCAGCACGCGGCCGTCGCCGGTCAGGATCTCCATCTCGGTGACCGACTCGTGCGGCAGGCCGCTGCGGAGCGAGGTGGACTCGATGCCCAGGCCGGTGACCGCACCACCCAAGGTGATGGTCTTGAGCTGCGGCACCACCTTCGGCATCAGCCCATACCCGAGGGTGGCGTCAACCAGGTCCTCGTAGGTGGTCATGCCGCCGACCCAGGCCGTCCGGCGGACGGGATCGACGCGCAGCACGTGGCCGAACGCGGAGACGTCCAGCTGTGTCGTCGGGCCAGCGTCGCGGAAACGGAACAGGTTCGAGGTGTGCTTGGCCAGCCGGACCGCCGTCCCGGGCGGTACCGCCGAGTACGCCTCGCGCAACCTGGCCACCGCGACCTCGTGCGTGTCCGCGGTCATGCAGGCATCCTCCCGGTGAGCTGGACGGACATTTCAGGCAGTGTATCCGTACTCAGATCGGTGACCTGGTCGTGACCTCAGTCTTTATCATCCATGTCCAGGTCGTGGTCGTCCATGTCCAGTTCGTGGTCAGGGTCTTCGTGGCCGTCGTCGGCATCGTCGTAGCTGGCCGCGACCTCCTCGGGGGTCATCGGCAGCCGGGCGAGCGAGGGCGGCGCTCCGGCGGTGATCACCTGCCGGAGCAGCAGGGCCATCGAGTACCAAGGGTCGTCGGCCAGCGCCCGGTCGAGCGCCACGTTCGCGAGCGCGCCGTCCCCGGACTGCCAGGCGATGAAGGCGAGCAGGGCGGCCGGCGCGGCCACGTAGCCGGGCTGCGCGCGCCGCACCACGTCAATCCACAGCCGCAGGTGCTGGTCCGCGTGCGCCGGATCCATCCGGGCCCAGGCGTCATCCCTGACCCTCAGGTCCCGCAGTGCCACGGTGATCCGCGCGATCTCGTAGTCGGAGGTGAACCGCCCGCCGTCGCGGTACCGCGCGATCATGGCGCCGACCGCGGCCAGGCCCTCGGCGGCGATCATGTGCCGGGCCGCGCCCAGCCGGGCGGACTTGCGCACCTTGGCCAGCAGCCGGGCGATGTGCTGTTCGGCCCGGCGGGTGGCCTGGCGCATCGACTCAGCGGCGATGCCGCCGAGGGGTGCGACGCGGGCGGCCACGGCAGCCCGGTTGGGCAGTACCGGGGGCCCGAGGCGGGCCAGGGCGGCGGCCGCGGCCGGATCAGCGGCAGCCGAGTCAGCGGCCGCAGGGTCAGCGGCAGCAGCCAGGTCGGCGACGTCGAACGGCACCCCGGCGGCCGGGCAGCATGCCTCGTTGTCGCAGACGTAGGACCAGTAGCGGGCGTCCTGCACCCGGAGGAACTCGCGCAGGTCGATCCCGGCCTGCCAGGCTGCCTCCCGCAGTTCGCGCGCGACCGGGGTCACCAGGTCCTCAGGACCGTATCCGACTGCCACCGCCGCGGAGAGCTGCTGTGCGGTGAGCACGCCGACCGCGTGCGCGGCCAGGTCCGTGACCAGGTCGGTCTCGGGCGGATCGGGCAGGTCATAGCGGAGCGTGACCCGGATGCGGTCCCGGGGCGGCGTGACCCCGATCACGATAAGGCTCGTCTCGGGGACGAAGCCGATCAGATGCGGGACGAGCGTGAGCAGGGCGGCAGGCGAACTGGCCCGGACGACGAGGCTCGGCTCCTGGTCATCCGGGGTCTGCGGGAGGTCATCACCTGCGGTAAGGGTTTGTCTCATGGGGCCAGCGTGAGATTCGGCTTACCGGTCGGCCCAGGGCAAAATCTCGGGCCTGTGGATAACTTCGGAGGTTATCCACAGGCTGGCGGTGCGCCTTGACAAGGGTGCGGGGGCGGCGGCACTAAGCCGGCCGGGGACACTACCGGCCAGGGACACTACCGGCCAGGGACACTACCGACCGAGGACACTACCGGCCAGGGACGCTAGAGGCTTATCCCGAGCAGGGCGTCGGCAGCGTCCCGGACCAACCGTGCTCCGGCCACGTCGGCGGGCGTGATCCGGGTCGGCGCGTCGGCCAACAACCGGTCGGCCCAGCGGTCGACAAGGCCGAGCGCGCCGGGAGCGTCCAGGTCGTCGCGCATGCGCGCGCGGATCCCGGCGACCGTCTCGGCCGCCGCCGCGGACGGGGCGACCTCGGGGCCCGCGGAGGCGGCCGCCTCGGTATGGGCTAGCGCGGCCCGCCAGCGGGCCAGCCGCGCGTCGGCGTCGCCCAGCACGGCGTCGGTCCACTCCCAGTCGGACCGGTAGTGATGGGCCAGTAGCGCCGTCCGGATCGCCATCGGGTCCACGCCGTCGGCCAGCAGCGCGTTCACGAAGACCAGGTTGCCCAGCGACTTGGACATCTTGTGACCTTGGTAGCTGACCATCCCGGCGTGGGCGTATACCCGCGCGAAGACGCCCTCGGCCGGCGCGAAGGCCACCCGGGCGTGGGACGCGCTCAGCTCATGGTGCGGGAACACCAGGTCCGATCCGCCGGCTTGCACGTCGAAGACCGAGCCGAGGTACTCGGTGGCGATGGCGGCGCACTCGACGTGCCAGCCGGGCCGGCCGCGGCCGAACCGCGAGTCCCAGGACGGCTCGCCCGGCCGTTCGGCGCGCCAGACCAGGGCATCCAGCGGGTCCTTCTTCCCCGGCCGCCCCGGGTCGCCGCCTCGCTCGGCGGAAAGCTCGGCCATCTCCGCCGGGTCGTACCCGGAGGGAGTACCCGGCCCGGACAGCGCGCCGAACTCCGGGTCGGCCGACTTGGCGAAGTAAAGATCCTCGTCCACGTCGTACACGGCGCCGCGGTCGGCCAGCCGGGCCGTGAACCGCTCGATGACCGGCAGCGCCTCCACCGCCCCGACCAGGTGGGTGGGCGGCAGGATGCGCAGCGCCTCCATGTCCGCGCGGTACCGCTGGATCTCGCGGCGGGCCAGCTCACGCCAGTCCTCACCGTCGCGCGCGGCCCGTTCCAGCAGCGGGTCGTCCACGTCCGTCACGTTCTGCACGTAGATGACGATGTACCGGGCGGGCGGCGGGGCATCCGGGGCCAGCGCGGCGTCGGCGACCTCGGGCATCGCGTCGAGCCAGGCGCGGACCAGCAGGTCCCAGGCGGTGTAGGTGGCAGCGTGCCCGATGTGCGTGGCATCGTACGGCGTGATGCCGCATGCGTACAGCGTGGCCACCGGGCCGGCCGCAGCCAGGACCAGCTCACCGGACGCCGTATCGTACAGCCGGGGCGCCGGGCCGCTCCCGGGAAGCACGGGAACATCGACACGGCGCCAGGAATCCATGCTCAGCAGGTTATCGCGCGGCTCGCGGGGGCCCGAACATCGCGCGGCTCGCGGGGGCCCGAACATCGCGCGGCTCGCGGGGGTTCGGGGTGGGCTCGTGGGGGCGAGTAGAGCCTCCCGACCGCGCGATACTACGGCGAGGACCGCAGCGGGTCGGCGGGGGGTTCCAGGGGGGTCGTCCCCCCGGGCTAACACCGTCCCCCCTGGGCTAGCACAGACTGCGGGCCAGGGTAGGGATCTGGCGGACGGCGGTGGCCTGCTCGAAGGCATAGGCCAGGGCGATCAGCCGGGGCTCGGTCCAGCGCGGGCCGAAGAACGACACGCCGACCGGCAGGCCGGACACGTACCCGGCCGGTACCGTGATCGACGGGCAGCCGGCCACCGCAGCCGGGCCCGACGTGTGGAACACGTCGTGATCGCCGAGCACGTAGTCGGTCAGGCAGGCCGGATTGGCGGTCAGGGCCACGATGGCCTCGACCTCGTGCTGGGCCAGCGGCGCGGCGATGGCGGTCCGGGCCAGCCGGGTGGCCTCGCGGCGGGCGGCCAGGTACTCGTGGTCGGTCAGGACACCGCTGGTCGCCTCGGCGTGCTCGAAGGTCTCCTGGCCGAACCGGAACAGGACCAGGTCCGCGTTCCGCTTGTTGAAGTCGATCAGCTCGGCCAAGGTCTGGGGCAGCGCGCCGTCGAAGCCGAAATCGGCGAGATAGCCCAGGTAGGCGTTGATCCCGTACTTGAACTCGTACTGCAGCGCGACGAACTCCGGCTTGTTGATCTTGCTGGTGTCGGGCAGCGTCACCGGGTCGACCACTACGGCGCCCAGCGCGCGCAGCTTGGCCACCGCCATGTCCAGCACGGCGCCGGTGGCGGCGCCCGCCGGGGCCGACGGATCACGCCAGATGCCCAGCCGCGCGCCATCCAGGGCCGCGGGATCCAGGGCATCGGTGAAGGAGTACGGGCCGGTCATGACCATGGCCCGTTCAGCCGAATCAGCGTCGTCGAAAGCGACGGGATCCAGCGGGTCGGCGGCGGCCAGCACGGACAGCAGCGCCGCGGCGTCGGCGACCCGGGCCGTCATCGGGCCCGCGGTGTCCTGGACCGGCGAGATGGGCACGATACCGCGACGGCTGACCAGGCCGTTGGTGGGCTTAAGGCCGACGATGCCGCAGTAGCTGGCCGGGCAGACGATCGAGCCGTCGGTCTCGGTGCCCACCGCGACCGGGGCCAGCCCGGCCGCCACACCCGCGGCCGACCCCGAGCTCGACCCGGATGGGTTGCGGTCGAGCGCGTACGGGTTGGCGGTCTGGCCGCCCAGGGTGGACCAGCCGCTGGTCGAGTGCGTCGACCGGAAGTTCGCCCATTCGGACAGGTTCGCCTTGCCGACGATGACCGCGCCGGCCTCGCGCAGCCGCGAGACCAGGAACGCGTCGTCCGGCTCGGCGGACAGCAACGCGGGCGAGCCTGCGGTGGTCGGCATCCCGGCGACCTGGACGTTGTCCTTGACCAGCACGGGGATGCCCTCGAGCGGCCCGCGCGGCCCGTTGGCGGCGCGTACCGCGTCGCTGGCCAGCGCCTCGGCCCCGGCGTTGAGGTTGACCGTGATGACCGCGTGCAGCGCGGGGTTCAGGCGGTCGATACGCTGCAGGTAGAAGCCGGTCAGCCCGGCGGAGCTCAGTTCGCCGGAGGCCATCGCGGCCTGCAGCTCGGCCAGTGAGGCCTGTCCTGCGCTCACGCGCGTACCCGGGATCACATCACGGAAGTCCGGCATGCACGGAAGCTTAACCGTGCGATCGGGGGCCGAGCCAGAGGCGCAGGATGGGTCACCGCCGCGTCACGCGCAGGGCCTCGTTGAGGGCCTGGGCGGCGTCGCAGACCTGGCGGAGCAGCTTTTCCTGTAGCGGCGTGGGCGCCCGGAAGAGCGGCGAGGGCACGGTGATCACCGCGATCATTCGCTTGCCCTGGAACACTGGCGCGGAGACGGCGAAGACGCCCTTCTCGAATTCCTCCTCGGAGACGGCATACCCTTGCCGGCCGGCCAGGGCGGCTTTGTGCTCCAGGCGGGCGGCGGCCTCGGGGTCGCGTTCGGCCAGCGGGGCCAGGTACTCCCGGCGGAGGTCGGGGGGCAGGCCGGACAGCAGCAGCCGGGCGCTCGCGCCGCGGTCCAGCGGCAGCGGCTGGCCCGGCTCGAAGGAGATGCGCAGCCGCTGCGCCGACTGGACCCGGTGCACGCACACCGCGGACCGGCCGATCAGCCGGACCAGGATGACCGTCTCACCGGTCTCGGCCGCCAGGTCGCGCATGATCGGGTCGGCGAAGTCGATGATGGATTCCGCGGCTTCGGCCGCCCGGGCCAACCCGATCAGCCGGACGGAGAGCCGGTAGCTGCCGCGCTCGTCGCCGGCCAGCAGCCCGGTCTCGCGCAGCAGCGTGATGTACCGGTAGACGCTGGGCAACGCGATGCCGGTGGCGGCGGCCAGGTCGCGCGCGGTCAGGGTGTTCTTGTCCGCCGAGAAGGCGAGCATCAGGGCGAGGACGCGGCGCGCTCCCTCGCATCCGTGCACGGCACTCGCTTCTGGTGGCATTTTGACTGCCGTGGCCCTGGCCATCGTCACCCTTCTCGGGGAATTAGAATGTGACTATCGTGGGATGATAACGGCGCTTATGTATACCGTCAACGCGTCGACCAAAATTAGTGCGTAATAACTGCGAAATAACAAGGGTAGCGGGAGCGGTTATCGCGCCGGAGCGGCGTAAGCGAGCCTTAAGGGATGCCTCAAAGGATTCCTCAAGGGATGAGCAGGCGGGCGCCGAGGGCGAGGGCGACGGTGCAGACCAGGAGGAATGCCGCTACCCATACGTTGCGGGAGACTCCGGTCAGCCGGGCCAGCTGGTCGGCGTCCGAGAGGCCGGCCCGCGGTGAGCGGCGCCGGCGGTGGGTCAGCTCGAGCACCGGACGCATCCCGCCGAGCAGCAGGAACCACGCGGCCAGGTAGGCGAACCCGGCTTGCACCGCGGCCGAGGCGACATAACTGACCACGAACACCCCGGCCGCCGTGGCCAGCACGGCCAGCGCGCCGAACGCGTTGCGGACGGCCAGGAACGTCGCGGCCAGCAGCAGCAGGGCCAGCCACAGCAGCGCGGCCTGGTGCCGCGTTGCGAGCAGGGCGGCCGCGCCGACGCCGAGCAGCGACGGGGTCACGTAGCCCGCGGACGAGGTGAGGACCAGGCCGGGACCGCGCCGCCGACCGCGCGAGTAGGTCACCCCCGAACTGTCCGCGTGCAGCCTGACCCCCTCCAGCCGCCGTCCGGACAGCACCGAGACCAGCGCATGGCCGCCCTCGTGCGCGATCGTGATCACCTTGCCGGTCAGCCGCCAGGATCCGGCGTTCAGCACGACGAGCACAGCGGCCAGGCCGGTGACGCCCACCACCCAGGCGGGCGGCAGGGGCTGGACGCTCGAGATCCGTTCCCAGAGTCGGTCCAGGACGCTCATCCCGCTCGCCTCACGGGTCCTGCTCGCCTCACGGGGCCGGCAGCCAGGAGACGTGGCCGGCCAGCAGGGCGTAGCCGATGAAGGTCACGGCGTCGATCAGCGTATGCGCAATGATCAGCGGCATGACCCGGCCGTACTTGCGGTAGAAGATGCCGAAGATGACGCCCATCGCGGCGTTGCCGAAGAACGCGCCGATGCCCTGGTACAGGTGGTAGGAGCCGCGGATCACCGCGCTGATGGCAATGGCCTGGACGGGCCGCACGCCGAGCTTGTCCAGCCGGCTCAGCAGGTACCCGACGACGAGGACCTCTTCCAGGATGCCGTTCTGCGCGGCCGACAGGACCAGGATCGGGAAGCGCCACCAGACGGCGGGCAGGTTCTCGGCGACGACGTTCAGCTCGACGCCGGCGTGATACGCGATCAGGTAAAGCCCCAGGCCCGCGCCGCCGATCAGCGCGGCCAGCCCGGCGCCCCAGGCCAGATCCTTACCCGGCTGTTTGAAGTCCACGCCGATCGCCGACGGCCCCTCCCCGGACCGGGCCAGCAGGTAGAACACCAGCAGCACCGGGGCCAGCGCCAGGGTGATGTCGGTGATCTGCAGGAACAGGTCGAGCAACGGGCGGCCGGGGGCAAGCGTGCCGTGCACGATCACGGCCTGCTTGCTGACCGCCTGCTGCGCGGTCAGTGAGCCGATGTACTGGACCAGGGCGTAGACGCCGCTGGCGCCGAGCGAGACGGCGAAGACGGTGACGATCTCCCAGCGCAGCAGGCGCGGCGGCGGCAAGCCAATGCCGGGGGCAGGGACCGCTGGAGCGGCCGTGTCCGCCCGCGCGCTCGTCGAGGTCTCGTCAGCCATGGCTATTCAGTATCGCCCGGCTAGGCCGATGCGTTGCCCGGCTAGGCCGATGCGTTGCCCGGCGTGGCCGGGCGAGCTACTAAACTCAGATGGTCATTACCCGGACCGCGCCCGTTCGGCACGTTCACTGAGCAGAGGTCATCATGGTCCAGCGTTACCCGTCTAGCGGCATTCCGGTTAAGCCGCAGCGGCCTCCTGCTCCCCAGTCGGTGCTGAACGCGGTCAAGCTCATGTACCTGGGCGCGGCCATCAGCACGGCCAGCCTGATCGCCTCGCTGGCCGACATCGGCGCCATCAAGCCCGCGCTCAGGTCCGAGTTCCCGCACTATACGGCGAGTCAGATCAACCATGCGTTCAGTGGCTTCCTGGTCCTCGCGCTCGTCTCGGCCGGCATCGGAATCGGCCTGTGGATCTTGATGGCGCGGGCGAACGGCCAGGGCCGGAACTGGGCCCGCACCGTCTCGACGGTACTCTTCGTCATCGAGACGCTCAGCGTGCTCGCGGCCCTGCGCGGGCCGAAGACGGTCGTCGACCTGGTCTTCCCGGTTCTGACCTGGCTGGCCGGCCTGGGCGCGATATGGCTGCTGTGGCGCCCCGAGTCCACCGCGTTCTTCAAGACGGAAGACAGGTGAGCCCGGCCGCTGTCGTCTTCTCGGCCGTACCCACGCTGTTCAGCAGCGATGGCGACGTGGACACCGGCGCCAACCGCGCCCTGTACAAGCACCTGGCCGGGCTGCTGGACGGGCTGTTCGTGGCCGGGACCACGGGCGAGTTCCCGGCCCTGGACGACGCCGAACGGCTGTCGCTGATCGAGCTCGCGCTGGGCGAAGCGGGCCCGGACCGCGTCATCGCGCATGTCGGCACGCCGGACGCCCGGCACTCCGCCCGGCTGGCCCGGGCCGCCGCCGCGCTGGGGGCGACGCGGCTCGCGGCCATCACGCCCTTCTACCTGCCCGCGCGCCCTGACGAGGTTTGCGATCACTACCGCCGGATCCGCGACGCCGCGGCCAGCGCGGAACTGTACGCCTATATTTTTCCTGAACGGACCGGCCTGCGTGTCCCCCCTCCCCTATTCGCCGCGGTGGCGGAGGCGGCCGGCCTGGCCGGCGGCAAGCTCAGCGGATCGGCGGCCGGGGAGCTGGCCGGCTACGTCGCGGCGGCTCCGGGCCTGCGGATGTTCTCCGGCGACGACTCCAACCCGGCGGCCACGATGCGGGCGGGCGGAGCCGGGGTGATCTCCGGGCGCAGCAGTGCCTACCCGGAGATCTACGCGGCGCTGGTGGCCGCGCTGGGATCCGGCGACTCCGGCGATCCCGGCGATCCCGGTGACTCCCATGACGAGGAGGCGGTGGTCCGGCACCAGCTGACTTTGGACCGGATCGTCGGCCTCGGGGCGAGCATCGGCCGCCTCAAGCACGCGCTGGCGCTGCGCGGCCTGGGTGGCACCACGGCCCGGATGACGGTCGATCCCCCGGATGCTTCGCTATCGGCGGCGATCGCCGCCGAGGTCGCCGCGCTGTTATTCCGTTCTGCTGTGAACCAGGGGCCCGGGTCACGCGTCCAGTATTCAGAGGTCCGGCGAAAGCGGGGCGCCGGTCCTCAAATTGGCTCGGTAATCGTGCGGGTGCCGGGCAGCAGGCCCGGCGAGAGCGGGGCACCGGACATGTGGCCGGTGTGAGCGGGGCGCCGGGTCTGATCAGGTGCTCGACCGTTGGTCGAGCACCTGGTGTGCCCGGGAAATGAGCAGCGGCACGGCCACGCCTTCTCGTTCGAAGCCTTCACCCACCGTCTGGTGCTGCAGGTACCGCGCGTGGATGCCCTCCAGCACCACGGCGAGCTTGAAGTAGCCGAACGCCATGTAGTACCCGATCTGGGACACGTCCCGCCCGGTCAGCCGGGCGTATTCGGCCGTGAACTCGGCCCGGGTCCAGAACCCTGGAGTGGTCGTGGCATCCGTCGACAAACCGGGAGCGTCGGCCGGTATGCCGGCCGAGGTGAGCCAGCCCTTCTCGCCCTCCTCGGTCCAGTAGACGAGGGTCAGGCCCAGGTCCGCCAGCGGATCGCCCAGGGTCGCCATCTCCCAGTCCACGACGGCCGCGATCCGCGGCCGCGGCGACAGCGTGACCAGCGCGTTGTCCAGCCGGAAGTCCCCGTGCACCAGCGTGGTTTCGCCTTCGGCGGGCAGCGCGGCGGTCAGCCTTTGCACCAGCTCCGCGTACCCGGGCATCTCCCGGGTCACGGACAGGTCCCACTGCCGCTGCCAGCGGTCGAGCTGGCGGCGCAGGTACCCGGCGCCACGGCCGAGATCACCGAGCCCCACCTCCGCCACGTCGATGCCGTGGATCGCGGCGAGCATGTCGGCCAGGCACCGCGACAGGTCCGCGGCCTCCGCTTGGGTCAGCTCCTTGGTGTCCGCACGGGTCCGGAGCACAACCCCGGGCACGTACTCCATCACGTAGAAGGGCGCGCCGATCACCTCGTCGTCGGTGGAGGCGGCCACCAGCGGCGCGACAGGCACCTGCGTACCCGCGAGCGCGGACAGGACGCGGAACTCCCTCGACATGTCGTGGGCGGTGGGCAGCACGTGGCCGAGCGGGGGCCTGCGCAGCACTAGCAGCCGGCTTCCGGCCGGGCCCGAGACGGTCAGGCGGTAGGTCAGGTTCGAGCGGCCGCCCGCGATGAGCTGGATGTCGGTCAGCTCCACAGGCCCGCCTGAAACGTGCTCGTTGAGCCAGCCGGCCAGGCGCGCAGGGCTGGGGATTCCCGGAGGACTGCTGGTTTCGGTCATGATCTACCGAATCGTAGAACGGAAAATCGTCTAGTCCCACCTCTGGACTAATTACCGGTGCTGACGTAAGCAGGTGAAAGGGAGCTAGAAGGTCTAGACCGTTGATTGCTTGGGGAGGGACCCTGTGGCGGATGCGTGGATGCCAGGCGTCAGGTGCATTCGGGCAGAGACCGACGGGGGACAACTAGGGGGAGGCGCGCCGAGGGTGGTCTGGCTGACCCTCGACGCCGATCCGAGGGTCATTTCGGTTTGTTCGGCGGCTCAGCGGCTCGTTCAGGAGAACCGCGCCTGCCACCTGGTCTGGGATCCGCTGACCGGCGACCTCGCGCAGCTGCTGCCGATCGTGCGGGCCGGATGCGCGCTCGGCACTCCGGAGAACATCGAGTACGCGCCGGACAAGCTCCCCTACCGCCAGCCCCGCGTGAACCGCGAGGGCCGGCTCTGCGTCCAGATCGGGGTGCTCGGTTCCCCTCGGGACCCGTTCACCAGCTACCAGATGATCGGGCTGGGCACGATCCTGGCCTGGCTCGACTCGTGGCAGATCCCGCGCCGCTGGCCGGCCGGGCGCCGGCGCCGTTCCGCGCCGCGGCGAGGGCACGCAGCCGGGCGCTATGGGCGCTCGGCGGGCACTTCGGCGCCTCCCAGGTACCTGACTGCGAGAGCATCGGTCCCGGCGGCATCGACATCGATCAGATCGCCGGCGCGGACACCATCACCGGCGAGCTGCCGGAACCGGCGCTGACCGGAACCGCCCCGATCCGTCTGGGGCCGCGCGCGACGCACGAGATCCCGGCCGTCCCGGCCGCCGCCTCGCTCAGCGCGGCCGCCGTCTGACGGTTGCGTTCCGAGGGGCTTCGCCACCGCCGCACCGCGACCAAGGCGTGCGACGGTGACCGGCACCGCGACCAAGGCGTGCGACGGTAAGCGGCACCGCGACCAAGGCGTGCGACGGTGACTGGCTGGCCGGGCTGGCTTCACTGCTTGGACTGATGCGGGATTCAGACAACGCCCCTCTTCCCGATAGAGCGCCACACTCATATGTGTCTTCCCGGTAGAGCGCCACACTCATATGTGTCTTCCCGGTAGAGCGCCACACTCATTGCAGCGGGCCAGGCGAACGGGAAGATACCGTGATGAACCATGAGCCTGCCTGACCTCTCCAGCACCCCGCGTACCGAGCTCGGACGGCACCGCGAGCGCGGCCGGAGCGACCGCGACGACCTGTACGCCGTGCTGGACGCCGGGCTGATCTGTCATCTCGGGGTCATCGTCAACGGCGTGCCGCGCGTGCTGCCGACCGGCTACGGCCGCCTCGGGGACCTGCTGTACCTGCACGGATCGTCGGCGAACTCAAGCATCATGGCGGGCTATGGCCAGGAGGTGTGCGTCACCGTCACGCACCTGGACGGGCTGGTCTGCGCCCGGTCGGTATTCAACCACTCGATGAACTACCGCAGCGCCATGGTCTTCGGCGTGGCGCGGCTGGTCACTGAGCCCGCGGAACAGCTCCTGGCCCTGCGCACCATCACCGAGCACCTGGCGCCCGGGCAATGGTCCTATGCCCGGCAGCCGACCAAGAAGGAGCTGGCTGCCACGTCCGCACTCGCGCTGCCGCTCACCGAGGCCTCGGTGAAGATCCGGGCGGGCGGGCCGTCGGACGAGCCGGAGGATTACGAGCTGGACATCTGGGCGGGCGTGGTCCCGGTGACTACGGGGTTCGGGGCACCAGAACCGGACGCCGTCCTGGGGCCGGGGATCGAGGCCCCGCCGCACATCATCAAGCGGGGCGAGTTAAGTCAGGTCGGCTCCTGCCGCTCGGCTCCTGCCGCTCGGTTGGCCACGCACAGCAGGCGAGGCCATAGGCTGTGAGGGTGAACGACCGGCTCGTGTGGATCGACTGCGAGATGACGGGGCTCGACATCGAGCGGGACGCCCTCGTCGAGATCGCCTGCCTGGTAACCGACGCCGAGCTCACCCTGCTCGACGAGGGCGTGGACGTGATCATCAAGCCCCCGGCAGAGGCGCTGGCCGGCATGCCCGAGGTGGTCCGCGAGATGCACACCGCCTCCGGGCTGCTGGCCGAGCTGCAAAGCGGAGTCACCGTCGCCGAGGCGCAGGACATCGTGCTCGGCTACGTGCGCGGGCACGTCGGCGAGCCCAAGAAGGCGCCACTGTGCGGCAACTCCATCGCCACGGACCGCTGGTTCATCGCCCGCGACATGCCGGAACTCGACGCTTACCTGCACTACCGGATGGTCGACGTGTCCAGCATCAAGGAACTGGCCCGACGCTGGTACCCGAGGACGTACTTCGCCTCGCCGCTTAAGCACGGCGGTCACCGGGCCCTGGCCGACATCACGGAGAGCGTGCAGGAACTGCGGTACTACCGGGAGACGGTGTTCGTCCCGCGGCCAGGACCGGATTCGATGACCGCGCGCGAGATCGCGGCCCGGTATACCGAGCCCGGTGCGGCGGATAGCGTCGGCGCGGCGGACGGCGCCAGCACCTGACACACGAGGGCCCGGGACCGCTATACTTCTTCCCAGGCCGCGCGATGTCCCTCGGGGCAGCGCGCGTTCTGTTGTCGCTGCGGGATGACGCAGCGACGATGGTGGGCGTAGCTCAGTTGGTTAGAGCACCAGGTTGTGGTCCTGGGTGTCGGGGGTTCGAGTCCCCTCGCTCACCCCATCGTGTATAGCCGGTGACCTGCGGGTTTGGCAGGAGCCCGAAGTTTTTTCTAACCAAGTTGTTAGGATTTTTGTTAGGACATCTGTGTGACCTCGATCACATGGAGTCTCGTGGCGTGTGGTGCCGTACTGCGTTGTGCAGTGTCCAAGCCGCTTACCCGGGCGCGTTGCCGAGAGTTGACCCCCGACGCCACGAACCAGTCCGGCACGAAGGACCGCCTGTTTCAGCACATGGAGACGGGCACGATGATGGCCGTGCCCAGGTATGCCCACAAGGCCGCGGCGAGGGCTCGACGTCATAGCTCACGGCAGGAGCGCTCGCCATGCTTGGGTCCTCCTGCCCGCGCCTGCTGGTTCGCTAGCGCGGGATGACCTCCCAGTTGACGTATCCGGCCTCGTCGTCGCGGGCACCGAGGGTCCGGCCATCGACCGAGAACAGCGCGACGGAGATCTGATCGCCCAGGACGGTGGTCTCGATGCGCCGGCTGTCCTGGATCACATACGGAGTGACCAGCGGGCGGTCGCTGAGCCCGGCGAGGGTCCGCTTGCCGTCCCTGCTGTAATGCAAGGTGGCGGACTGGCCGGTCACCAGGTTCACGGTCCGCACGGTCCGGCCGACGGTCACCTCGCGGATCTGCTCATCACCCATCGGCAAGATCCCGCGCTCGGCGAGCCGGGCGACGGTGAAGATCTCTTCCGCCGGCTCGGGTCCGGCGCCGCGGTCCTGCTCGGCCGGGGTGTACCAGACCGGCGAGGCCCAGGCCCGCTGCTGCACCGCGGCGGGCACCGAAGTGTTGAGGGGCGCCCGGTGCCGGACCGCGTCGTAGGTCGACCAGCGGGGGGTCGGGATCTCCAGGATCCGCGCGTAGTAGACACACGGCACCGAGGGGTCGAAGTCCAGGTCGGTCCAGGCTGGCGACAGCTCGGCATCGCGTATCACTACATATCGGACACTTACGTGGCGCTCTTCTCCAGGTTCATCCCCTGTGGCGTGTGGGAGGCGGTGCA
Source organism: uncultured Actinomycetes bacterium (assembly GCA_963722055.1). Lineage (GTDB taxonomy): Bacteria > Actinomycetota > Actinomycetes > Streptosporangiales > Streptosporangiaceae > Palsa-504. Next base: position 268,161 of record CAVRLA010000014.1, read on the forward strand.
CCTGATCGAGGGCCTGCTGGCCGACACCTCCGACATCCAGCCGTCCACCGTGCACGCGGACACGCAGGGCCAGTCGGCGCCGGTGTTCACCCTGGCCACCTTGTTCGGGTTCGACCTGATGCCCCGCATCCGCAACTTCAAGGACCTGATCTTCTTCCGGCCCGGCGAGCACCTCATCTACCCGCACATCGACACGCTGTTCGGCGAGTGCGGCCGCAACGTCATCGACTGGCGGCTCATAGAACGCCACTGGCGGGACCTGATGCAGGTGGCGATCTCCATCAGCCAGGGCCGCCTCAGCTCGGCCACCCTGATGCGGCGGCTGCGGTCCAACTCCCGCAAGAACCGCATCTACAAGGTCTTCCGCGAGGTCGGCCGCAGCGTCCGCACGGTCGCGCTGCTCCGCTACCTGGCCGACCCCCAGTTGCGGGCGCGCATCACCGCCGCCACCAACAAGGTCGAGTCCTACCACGGCTTCGCCCAGTGGCTGTCTTTCGGCAACAACGGCGTGCTGGCCGACAACGACCCCGCCGAGCAGGAAAAGCTGATCAAGTTCAACACCCTGCTGGCCAACCTGGTCATCTTCCACAACGCCCTGGACATCATGGATGTGGTCGGCGGCCTGGTCGCCGAGGGGTGGCTCATCACCGCCGGCCAGCTCGGCGCGATGTCGCCGTACCTGCGCGGCCATATCAGCCGGTTCGGTGCCTACGCCACCGACGACCTCGCCCGCCCGCCGGAGGCCTTCAACCCGGTCCTCAAGGAAGTCGACTTCACTGCGCCCGGTCTAGCCGCCTGAACCTCACAGCCCGGCTGAACTTGCGGAGTTCGCGCTGGTAAGAACTCTCTTACCGGGGGGCCAGGTTCACTGAGATGACAGGCGGATACGCAACCAGCCGTACCCGGCCCGAGGCCGCCCAGGAAACCGCCGGTCCCCGAGCCGCCGGAAGAGGAAGAGCCCGAGGGCAGCGAACAGCCCGCCTGCTTGAGGTTGACGGGCCGTTGCTGACCGGGCTGGCTAGGCGGTGAAGGTGCCGGAAAGCGCCTCGGTGCCGGTCTCGGTCCAGTTACCGGAGATGGTGCCGCCGCTGATGGTGCCGATGAAGCCCCGCGATCCCTGGACGCCGCCGTAAGTGACCCCGAACACCACGACGGAGCCGGACACGGAGCCGTGGACCGCCAGGTAGCGAGAACCAACGGGCAGGTTCGGGTCGTACAGCCAGCCGGTCAGCAGGCCGCCCCGGTGCGTCTGGAGCAGCAGCCAGTAGCCGGTGTAGGTGGTGCCGCTGGCGACCAGGGTCATCTGGTGCCAGTTGTTCAGCACGGGGGCCTGGGTTACGACGGCAGCCGTGGTGGCCGCGCTGGCAGGGCCAGCAGCGGAGGCGGCGATGCCCGCACCCGCCCCGAGTGCCGAGGCGGCTACTGCGGCGGCAACGATGCCGCTCTTGATGGACTTGCGCATGATGTGTTCCTTATCTGATCGGTGCGAAGGGACCGCCCCTCCGGGTCGAGCCCCGCGGGGCTCGACCCGCAACAGCGGTCCAGTGCGAACCGCCCGGCCAGCTAGTCCCTTCCGGCGCAAGGCCCAGGCGCCGAGAGGAATCCTCGGAGCTATCTGGCCGGTCCGCCGTCGCGCTCTCGGGCTACCCGGGATCGGCCCGTGCCGAGCTCTTGCACAGCTTAGCGGATAACTAGTATTATCCGCTAAGCTGGGCTATGGTCTCAGTGGATAACGACATTTCCGACGGCACGGACGCCGGAGCGGAACTCAGCGGATAACAAGGAGAGCTGCCCTGGGCGGTGACAAGACCTACGCCGAGCCCGGGATCCACGGCCCGGCCCCCCGCCCGCCCTGGTGCTCAGGAAACCACGCCGGCTCGCACGCCGGGCCCCGCCGCGAGGCCGTGACCTTCCACGGGGCCAGCGGCGTCGGCGCCCGGCAGGCCATCCCGCGGTGACCGCGCCCGTCGTGCCGCTGCGGCCCGCCGGTGACGGCGCGGCCGCCGCCGCAGAGGCTCTCGCCGTGTTGAGCCGGCACCTCGACCGGTGCAAGCTGGCGGCCCGCACCATCAGGGCCTACAAGCGGCAGGCCGCCGCGTACGTCGGCTGGCTGGCCGAGACCGCCGGCGCCCACGGCGACGCGCTGGCCGACCTGGTCGGCGCCGAGGGCGCCGTCACCGCCTGGAAGCGGGACATGCTCAGCGCCCGGGCCAGCGCATCGACGGTCAACCAGGCGCTAGCCGCCGTCACGCTGATGTACGAGCAGGCCGGCCTCCGGATCGTCGTGAAGCGAGTCCGCATTCCCAGGCCCGGCGAGCCCGACACGCTCACCCGCCAGCAGGAGGCCGCGCTCCGCCGCGCGGCCGCCCGGCGTGGTCCCCGCGACGCCGCGGTCATCGCGGTGCTGCTGGACACCGGCGCGCGGGTCGAGGAGTGCGCCCGGCTCGACGCCGGGGACTTCGCGATCACCGCCCGCACCGGTGAGATCCGGCTGCACGGCAAGGGCGACGAGGTCCGCTCCGTCCCGCTGGCCAGACGCGCCCGGGAACTGGTCTCAGTGTGGCTGGACGTGCGCGGCCGCCACCCCGGACCCATCTGGACCGGGCAGCGCGGCCCGCTCACCATCTCCGGCATCACCCAGGTCGTGCTCGCCACCGGCGACGACGCCGGCATCCCCGGTCTACGCCCCCATCGCGCCCGGCACACTTTCGCCACCCGACTCCGCCAGGGCGGGGCCGACCCCGCCCAGGTCCAGGCCTTGCTCGGGCATGCCTCAATCGACACCGCAGCCAGGTACTTCAGAGCCGGGTCAGCTGAGAAGGCCGAAGTCATCGAACGAGTCTTCAGCGACTAACAGGCCGCTGACCAGCCCATTACCGCTTTCCGGTGTACTTGGTCTGCCCCCCGGGAAGCGCATCAACGATGGAGTGCGGGTAGCCGAGCCGCTGCGCGAGCGGGCGGCCGGTGCAGAAGTCGAAACTGCGCTCCGGGTCGACCGCGACGTCGCGGTACTTTCCGCGAATCTCGCGACGCAGGGCCTCGTGATCAATGATCTCGCCGTCCACCGGTCACTACCTCTCAGCCCGGGCGCCGGGCCGCCGCCAGCACCCGCCTGGGATAAGGCTGCATCTGGACCGTGAGCATCGCTTCGGCGACCGCGCCGGCGGCGGCGCGTTCGCCCATCTCCGCGGTGAGCATGTCGCTCGCGTCCACGATGGCGCCAAACGCCGCGTTCACTCGCTCGCGCCATCCCGGCGTTTCCTCGTACGCCTCGACGTCGAAACCGGCCGCTTCGAGCAGCGGCACGTAGTCGGGGACCGGATCAGCGCCGATCACCGGCACCCCCGCCACCTTCGCAGGATCTACCTCGAACGCGATGATCGACACCCGGCCGCCGGGCCGCAGGATGCGGAAGAACTCGGCGAGCGCCGCGCGCTTGTCGGGTGCGTACTGGAAGGCGTCGACGCTCATCACCGCGTCGACCGCGCCGTCGGGAAGGTTCGTCTGCTCGAAGGTGCCCTGCTGGAAACGGGAGCGGTCCGCCAGGCCAGCGGCACGCGCTCGTGTCCGGGCTGCGGCGAGCCCGGCCGCGGATGGATCGGCTCCGATCAAGGACGCACCGGACTGTTCCGCCATCCACAAGCCCGGGCCTCCCGAGCCGCAGGCGAGATCGGCGAATACGTCGCCGGGCCCGACCTGGAGCAACTCGCGCATGCGCCGCGCCTCGGTGACCGTCAGGAAGCCGATATGCGCGAACTCCCCGGGAAAGTCCGCGTCGTACGCGTTCGTCCGCCACAAGCGATTGAAGGTCTCGCCCCGGGGCAGCGCGTCGTAGATGGCGTCGTACCCGTCCAGGACTATCTGGAAGACCCCGGTGCCGGTGACGTCATCGGTCAGAGCAGCCGCCGCCTGGGTGCTCTGGTGGTCGTCCGGCGCGCTCATGCGCTTGTCCGTGCCTTCGGTTCGCTGATTGATGCCGCGAGCGCGCGCCGTGCCCGGTGCAGACGGCTCTTTGTCGCGCGGACACCGATGCCCAGCCGCTGCGCGGTCCGTTCAGCCGGCAGGCCCAGCAAGTCCACGAGCACGACTACGTCGCGCTGCGCGGCCGGCAGCGCCGCAAGGGCGTCCGCCACAACAAGGCGGTTCACCACCGCACTGGCGATGTCTGGCCGGGCAGTCTCCGGGACGGCATCGAGCGGAACCAGGATCACCCCCGGCACCCGGCGCAGGCAGGCATTGCGGATGGTTACGAACAGCCAGCTCGTCACCGTCTCCGCGGCCCGCAGCGCCCCGACTCGCCGGACCAGGGCCGTCAGCGCGTCCTGCACCGCGTCCTCGGCATCCTCACGGCTCGGGCAACTCCGGGCGGCGAACCGCTGCGCGGTGGGAAACACCGCCCGCAGCAGGCCGTCCAGCGCGGCCGGCTCGCCCCGCTGCGCCCGCGCGAACCACACGTCCAGGCCGTCCTCGTTCGAGGACACGGAGCCGGCACGTCGCACTCTTCCGTCCACCACGGCATCCTCCCCCGTCAGCGCGCCGCCGTGAAGTACGAGCCCGATCCACGCCAAAAGGATTCGCGGCAATCCTGACGAGCAGGGTCGCTACCGCCCGTGCAGGCGGCTCCGCCGTCGCCGGCCGGTCAAGGACGCGAGAATCGGTTCCCGTCGCGCGCCGGGAACCTGCCGCCAGCTACCGGCTCAACAGTCGCACGCGAGTGCTCGGCATGGCGCCCCTAGCTGGGGAGCGCAGCCGCATGATCTGCCTGTGAGGTGCCAAAAGTCTGCTGTGCCTGTGAGCTGGCCCGATGCGCCAAGGTCAGCCCGTAGGACATGATGATCGGCCGTGTCCCTTCGCTTGCTCTACCTGATCTTCGTTCGGCTCTGCGGCTGGCTGGTCCTGCTCGGCCGCTCATCAGCGTCCGTGAACGCGGAACTGCTGGTGCTGCGGCACGAGGTCGCCGTGCTGCGCCGCACCAAGCCCAGACCCCGGCTCGACTGGGCCGATCGAGCCGTCATGGCCGCGCTGATCAGGGTCCTGCCCGGGAAGCTGCCGGCATACCGGCTGGTCACCCCTGGGACCGTCCTGCGGTGGCATAATCGCCTGGTCAGCAGGAAATGGACGTATCCGCAACGGACGGGCCGACCGCCAGTCAGCGCCGAGATCACCGCGCTTATCGAGCGCCTCGCCACCGAGAACCACGGTTATGTGAACCTGGGGATTATGTGGAGTCTGGCGGCTGATTAGGTGACTTCACGGTCTGGTGTGCGCCAGCGCTTCACATAAGTTCTGCGCCCCGCGACGCTTCACCTCAAACACAAGTAATGGAGGTGGGCGATCCACGAAGCGTTCTGGAATGGGCTGTTCGACGTGCGCTGGGAGGAGGCCCCGCTCGGACCGGAGGCCATTCGCTGGTCCAGAGGCTGCGCGAGCGCGGCTATGCCGAGCGGACGTGCCGGGATCCGCTCCCGGCCCGGAAGGTGAAAGCCGCTGGCACGCCAGCAAAGACATCATCCAATGGCTCGAAGACCTCTGAACCACCGAAAGTTATGTTGAGCTCGGTGCAGCCCCCGATCCTGCTGACCCCCGCTGACCGCCGACTCACAAACACCACGACCAGGAGGGCCATCGCGCGCGTTCACATAATCCCCGGGTCCACATAACGCGGGAAATGTTGAGCTCAAACATTTCCCGCGCTGGGGATACCAGCGGATCCAAGGTGAGCTGCTCAAGCTCGGCCACCGGGTCAGCGCGTCCACGATCCGCCGGGTCCTCAGGACACTGAAGATCCCGCCAGCGCCGAAGCGGCACACCGACATGACGTGGCGGCAGTTCCTGCACACCCAGGCCACGACGATGCTCGCCACCGACTTCTTCCACGTGGACTGCGCGGTGACCCTCCAGCGCCTGTACTGCATGTTCGTGATGGAGGCCGGCTCCCGGTCTGTTCACATCCTCGGCGTTACCGCCACCCCGGACGGGCCGTGGACTGCGCAGCAGATCCGCAATCTGCTGATGGATCTCGGTGAACGCGCCGCCGGCTTCCGGTTCCTGATCCGTGACCGGGCCGGGCAGTTCAGCGCGTCGTTCGACGCGATCTTCGCCGACCAGGGCGTGACCGTAGTGACGACCCCGCCGCGGACCCCTCGCGCGAACTGTTATGCCGAGAGACGGGTACGCACCGCACGAGCAGAGTGCACCGACCGGATGCTCATCTTCAGCGAACGGCACCTGCGATCGGTACCGGGTCAGTACGCCGGACATTACAACGGCTACCGCCCGCACCAGTCCCGTCAGCAACGACCACCCGGCCACGACGGCCAGGCGAGCCCGCCGCCGAGCCTGCCGGTCCAGCGGCGGAAGGTGCTCGGCGGCATGATAAACGAGTACTTCCACGCGGCGTAGCTGATCTCATGAACACCAGGTCAGACGCCATACGACTAGTTTTGAAGCGGTACAGGCAGTTGACGAAGCGCCGAAGCGGGGCGCCGCTGGCACGGCAGCTCATCCCCGGATGTGCGCTCGCCGAGGGTAGCGAAATGTCTCAGCCGCTCGACGCGGCGCGGGCCCACGCAAGTGACTCAATGCTGGTCGTGACCGCCTCCGCGACGTCCACCACGGGAACGACTTCGACATCGTTCCAGTAGATGAATTTCGAGACGAACGAAAGGACGACGCCAGGCTCGGCTGCCTCGACGAGTACGTAGCCGCCGTTGGCCAAGTTGGATACGAACGCGTGGACCGTGAGGCCTTCTCCGGGCTCCCACTTGCCAAACGCCTTGATCAACGCCTCCTGGTTGGTGAGGTTCTGATCGTGGCTGAGGCCAGCGTTGCGAATCTGATATTCGATCATGTATTTCACTAAGTCCTCCTTCAGGGGACTACGGACCGCCGAGGTGGGGGCCAAGGCCGCCATGGACCGCGAGCCGGGTGCCGGAGCCTGGAATGTGACGGAGGCGCGCTTAGCCTGTCTTCCCGATGATGGTGGTTATCTCATCGGCGCTGAAGGCCCGCATCGTGTTCGAGCGGATGCTGCCGAGAGACCCTACCCGGAGCAGGGCCGCCGTCGCCGTTTCATCGTCGGGGAAGTCGACGACGGTGACGAGGTCGTACTCGCCGACCGTCCAGAGCAGTTCGCGTACCCGGCCGCCGGAGCTTTCGGCGAGCTTAGTGAAATCCGCCGCGCGACTGGTCGAGTCCTTGTAGTTCTTGATGCCCTGGTCGGTCCAGTGGATCAGGGATACGTAGGTCGGCATGCTTGTAACCCCCTTGGGTGCCTGCAAAGACCAGATCATCGTCTACCCAGGTAAACGCAGAGGTCAAGGCTGGCGTGAAGTTGTCGCTCGGTGCAAACGGCCGGATACTTAGCGACTTCCGCGCGGGCCAGCGGCGGCAGACGTGTTGTAGATGCGGCCCGGCACCTGTTCGCCCCCGCGAGCTGGGCCAGGGCAAGCTGTAACGAACGGCTACGCCGCATCACCCACTGGGCTACGTTGCTTGATACGGCACTAGTCCCCGGCCTGGCTGTCATCATCGCGCCTGGACGATCGGCGTGTTCCTCGCTGATGGCGTCGGCCAAGTGCCTCGCTATGCCCTGGCTGCGGGCCCTTTCCGAAACGTACGGGTGCGTGCGCCGGACCGGCCCTGCCAGCGGTGCAGTGACGCCGTGTGGGCCGTCCGCCCCTTACACGGACAAGGCACGCGCCTCGTAGATCGAAATCTCGGGCGGGCCAGCGGCGAGGGCCGAGACCTCCTGCACGAACGCGCCCGATGCAGGCACCCGGAAATGTGCCCGCAGCGCGTCAGCGTCGGCCCAGTGCTCGACAAACACAAGCCGCAGCGCATCTTCACAATCGCGGTGAACGGCATGCGCCAGGCACCCCGGTTCGTGCCGGGAGCGGCGTACGTGGGCAATGCTGAGCGCAAGGACGTGGTCAATGCTGTCCGGCCGAGCCTGCACACTGCCCGTGACAATAAGCACGGCTGAACGATAACACCAGAACGGAACCGGGGAGCATACGGGATCGCTCAGATAGCCGACTGCCCAGGGCACAGGCTGGCGGCCCCGCCGGTCGGCTGTCTTGCCCGGCTGACGCCGGGCATCCTGACCAGAACACCGACATGGTGCACCACAGAGCACTTCGTGTAGTTCAGCCTCCATGTGTCGGCTGATTCTTTCAGTTGGGTCGGACCGGGGCGCCCTGCCAGGATTGCTCCTGGTGGGTTTCCCCGGCCCGCCCGCCGCACCCGGCGTGCGACTCTCACCGCACCGGGCGCTCCACGTGTCTTTCCCGCTGGGGTCAGCTGGTTGCCGGGACCGGCTGGGGTGCCCACGGGGCCGGTATGCTGCTGCCGCGGTAGCGGTAGCGGGTGACCGGCACGACTGACGCGCCGGTGAACCTGACTCCGTTGGCTGCGAACTGCCAGGTCCCGCGCACGCAGAAGCGGCGGCGCAGTGCTGGCATTCCGAGGCGGGAGTTCCCTTGTTTGTATTTCTGCCTTAGCCAGCGCATGATCCGGCCCCATGCATGATGGTCGATCGCGCTGAACACGGCCTTGGAGACTCCGTGCCGGTGGTAGTTCGCCCACCCGGCCAGGGTCCGGTTGATGCTCTGGATGAGCACATCCGGGTCCAGGTTCCGGGTTGACCTGTACGTCTTGGCTGAGATCTTGTCCTTGATGGCCTGGATGGCCTTCCGGGACGGGAACGTGTAGACGTACTGCTTCGACGTGCCCCGTTTCCGCATCCGGCGGATCGTGAAGGACAAGAAGTCGAAGCCCTCGTCGATGTGGACCACGCGGGTTTTCTCCTCAGCCAGCCGCAACCCCATCGGGGCAAGCACGGCTGCTGCTTCCTCGCGCAGCGCCTCGGCGTGGGCGCGGGTGCCGTTGACCATAATGACGAAGTCGTCGGCGAAGCGGACCAGCCGCCACGTGCCCAGCCCTTGCTGCCTGCGCTTGGCCCGCTGCCATTTGGTGCCCATCTGCGTCTGCCACTGCCGGGTGAAGTGATCATCCAGCGCGGACAGCGCGATGTTGGCCAGCAGCGGGGAGAGGATCCCGCCGGCGGGGGTGCCCGTGTATGTCTCTTCCCGGTCACCGTCGGCCGTCATGATCCCGGCCTTGAGGAACGCCTTGACCAGCGCGAGCACCCGCTTGTCCGTGATCCTTGCCCGGAGCCGGTCCATGAGGGGGACATGCCCGATTTCGTCGAAGCATGCCCTGATGTCGGCCTCCAGGACCCACTCGTAGTTCCTCGGACGTGAGGCGAGGTAGTGGATCTCGGCTATCGCGTCGTGCGCGCGGCGGTTCGGGCGGAACCCGTATGAGCACGGCTGGAAGTCCGCCTCAAAGAGAGGTTCGAGCACGAGCTTGAGGGCAGCCTGGACCACCCGGTCGGTCACGGTCGGTATCCCGAGCTTGCGGAGCTTGCCGCTCTTCTTCGGGATCATCACCTGCCGCACCGGCACCGGCCGGAACTCGCCGGACTTCAGCGAGTCCCGGATCCGGTCCAGGAACACCCCCACCCCGATCCGGTTCTCGATGTCAGCCACCGTGGCCTTGTCGATCCCCGGCGTCTTTGACCCGGCGTTGGCTTTGACGCGCAGCCATCCCTCAGCCAGGAACTCCAGGTCGCTAACGAGGTTGAACAGATCACCGAACCGGCGGGAGCGATCTTCTCCCGCCCAGCGGTGCAACTTGGCCTGCATCTCCCGTACCTTGCGGTACTGCGCCGCCTGCCTCCCGGCGGGCTGCGCATCTGTCCGCACGGCACCGGGATTCCCCGGTGCGTCTTCGGGCATTACAGCTCCTTCCCTGACTGACACGCTGCCGCCCTTCCCCATGTGACCGGCTTTCCCGGCCCCGGAGTACTACGGCGGCTCCGTCCCGTCCGCGCCTTCGGCAGGCATCGCGCCTATCCGGCCCCTTCACCCCTGGCCGGGGAGAGGACCCGGAACGTGTCACGGACGGTTCCCGCGTTCACTGCTGACCACTTGACGGGCTAGGCACCCGGCTTTACCCCTGCGGCATCGCCACGGCTACGCCGCAGGCATTCACCGTGGCCTCCCACCCCAGGCTGTGTAGACCCGGACAGGAGTTCCCCGCCCTGACAGGGCGGGTACGCGCCGCGAACCAGCCCATATCCACCGGGTTTGAGCTGGCGTTGCTTCAAGAGGCGTAACGACACCGGTTCCTCGCGTATACCTTCCCGTCTCGCTCACCGCGCCCGGCCCATCCGGCAGTCCCAGGCCGACACGACTTCGTCGAGGCTGCTCCCGCCCTCCCCGGCGATCCCCGGATCAGGCTGCCTCCAGCTCCAGCCCGCTGCTGCGACAGCAAGCCGATGGACGGTCTCTCACCTCCATATGGTCAAACAGCGCCTCGCGGCGCACACACAGAAGCAACACAAGTCCGGGCATTGGCGAAGATCAACACGCCGATAACACGAACAAGACGGAACTACCTGGTACAGGGTGGCACGACTGCTGCGATGCACGTACAAGTCCAGTGACCAGCAAAGATGCGGGTGAGCTGGGCTGAGTTATCTTGCTAGCGATGACGATCTCGGGCGCGGGCCGTTTACACGGCCTTCAGAAGTTCGCTCATGACATCGGCAGCAGTGGAGTCCTCCTCATCCAGGATCTTCACGTACCGTGTCGTGGTAGTGAGGTCGCCGTGGCCGAGCCGGTGCCGCACCCGCGCTAGGTCGACGCCTTGGTCGATTAGCCACGAGGCATGCGTGTGCCGGACCTGGTAGGGCGTGAAGCGGAATGGGAGGCTGGCCTCCTCAACGGCGGAGTTCCAGAGGCGGTACCAGGTGTGCTTGCCCATGTATTCGGTCGGGTCGCGGCGCAAACCCGCCGACCACTCCCGTTCCGTGCGGCCGGTTTTCTGGCGCTTTCGCGAGCGGCCGTAGTCGGCGCTCCACTGCATGCATCCAGCGCACCGGCACTTCGCGGTGACGTAGGCGCCCAGCGTGCCGTGCTGGTACTGCTTGCCGTTCGGAAGCGGGTCGGTGTACCCGAGCGCCTGCATTTCCTCTTCGCTCATCCGTTCACGGCGGGCGGCCACCGTACGGGCCGCGAACAACCGAACCGGGAAGATGAGCTGGCCCGGCCCGATGCCGTTTACGGCGATGTGCTCCCGCACCATGTTCGCGACGTCGGCGTCGATCTTCATTCGGCGGTGCTCGCCGTTCTTGGTGTACTGCCGGGTCAGGAACCGGTTCCCATCTGGGTGGAACTCCGCGGTCACCTCGACCGTCGACTTGCTGACGGTGAGCATGCATCCGTCGAAATCGAAGTCTTCCGGGATGAATGAGATCAACTCGCAGTACCGCGCCCCGGTCGACACTCCGAGCCGGGCGAAGACCTTGACCGGCTGGTGTGGCAGCGCCGCGTAGACGCGCTGGAACTGCGGGACGGTCGCGACCACGATCGGTCCGGACGGCGGATGCTTGAGCCTGATCCCCTTGACCGGGTTGTCCCCGCGGTAGCCATGATCCCAGGCCATCTGCAGCATGGCTGACAGGCATGTCCGGACGTTGACGATCGTGTTCTGGCTGGCGCCTTCCTCGGGCAATACGACGGTGAGCAGCCGGTGAATCGTCTCCCTGCCGATCTCCGCGACACGCCGCTTTCCGATGAACGGGTAGATGTGCGAGTTGAGCAGTTGGGCGTAGGTCATCTTGCTGTTCGGCTCGACCGCGTGCTCACGCAGGAACTTCACGCCGAAGTCCCGGATCGTGATCGTCGCCTTGTCAGCCGGGCTGGTCTCGGCGAGCCGGAGCCGCACATGGCGCTCATGCTCGTCGGCGACCTGCTGTGCGCGCTCCCTACTGTCGTAGGCCCCGGCGCTCTTGTACCGGCCGTTCTCGTCCGCATAGATCGCGGTGTAGCGGACCCCGCGCTTCAGGACCCGCGGCATGACGTACGCCATCTCGCCCGCCTTCTTTGGCCCCTTGCCGACGAGGCCGTTTCTGTTAGGAAATCTGTTAGCGAGAGCAGTCGCCAGGACTCTCCACTGGACTCCACTACTCACCAAGAAACCACGATTTACCTGGCCTTTTGTCCTTCATCATAACAAAGAGTATCGAGACTGGGCCAATTTGTGGTCCTGGGTGTCGGGGGTTCGAGTCCCCTCGCTCACCCCATCGTGCATAGCCGGTGACCTGCGGGTTTGGCAGGAGTCCGGAGTTTTCGCTAACCGTTCGGTTAGCACATCTGTGTGACGTCGATCACATGGAGTCGTGGGCTCCACGAACCAGGCCGACACCAGGACCGCCTGCTTCCATCTGGTGAAGGCGAGCACCGTGGCAGGGGCGTTCAGGCACGTTCCGTCAAGGTCGTGGCCAGGCCCTGGATCCCCCGCCCGAGCAGTGATACAGAGCGGTAATACGAGGCGGTGACGCGGGCCGGTCAGACGTGCGCGCGGGCGCGGAGCCGGATGGTGCGGCGTTTGAGTGCTCGCCGTTCGTCTTCGCTCATGCCGCCCCAGACGCCGGCGTCCTGGCCGCTGTCGATGGCCCAGTGCAGGCACTGGTCCATGACCGAGCACCGGCGGCAGACCTGCTTGGCTTCATCGATCTGCAGGAGCGCGGGACCGGTATTCCCGATGGGGAAGAACAGCTCGGGATCTACCTCACGGCAGGCGGCCTCGTGACGCCAGTCCATGATGTCCACTCCTTCTGGCGGAACGGGTCCGGCCGCGCGCGAGTGCGGCCGGGCGAGCATCTCGATCTAGCTTGTGAAGCTTTTCACGAGCGTGTCCGTACTGTCACGCGGTCCGGGTTTCCCCGAACCGTTATGATGCCGGGCAGGAACGCGCCCGGGCCGCGGCCCGGGCATGCCCCCGAAGGCGGCGCAATGCCGTCAAACCCAAGGCCATCTGGGCTGATGACACGTGCGAGACGCCCCCGCGCCGACATCACGGTAAGCCTTTCAACATCCCTTGACATGCGCAAGGGGGCGCAGCAGCCCTTCAGCTCAAATTCATGTCAGATCGATCACATTTTGCTCGCGCCGCTGCGGTGTGATCGGGTCAGGGTCCGCGCGTCCGGCTGACGAAGTCAGGTCATAAACCCTGACTTCACCGCTGAGCAGCAGCCCTTATGGCCTGACTCCCGGCGGGAACGGTCTCATGACCGGGGTATCTCTTTCCAGGGAGTGGACTTGGGCAGTCCGGGTTCTCGTGGGAGACCGAGGACACGCTCGCCGAGAATGTTGCGCTGAATCTCGCTGGTTCCGCCGGCGATGGTCTTGGACCGGACTCGCAGGAACGACCAAGCGGTGTTCTTGAGCCATCGGTCGTCCTCGGGCCACGCTACCCCGTTCAGGCCCTCCAGATCGATGGCTAGGTCGTGCATGCGCTGCGTGTGCTCGCTGGAGTACAGCTTCATGATCCAGCCCTCGGGCCCGGTGGGCTGGCCCGCCCGCCGACGGCTGATGATGCGCTTGTTAGTCAGCTGAATGAGCTGGTCCTCAATCCACATCTGGGCGAGCCTGCGACGCAGTTCTGGGTCGCTCACCGGCGTGTGATGGGCGATGACGCCGCTCACCGACCGCCCGGAGACTGTTCCGGGCAACGCTGCGCCCTGCCCGACCGGCGGTGCGCTCGTTCATGAGCATCGTCTG